>JAJBTU010000019.1 GCA_020860715.1 Clostridiales bacterium
CCAACATAAAAGAAAGGAAACATGGTGTTTGTACCTCTATAAACATCATACAAGATAAAATGACATCTGCATCAAATAAAATATGGAGCAGCGACAGTGTTCTTCAGGCGGATCTGGAGCGGATCGCGGACTCGGAGATGGTGGACTGGGAGCGGCTTCGCGGGAAGCGCGTGCTGGTGACCGGCGCTGCGGGGCTGATCGGATCGTTGCTTGCACGTTCTCTGATCTGCGCGGGTGTGAAGCGATCATTGGATATCCGGGTGACTGCTCTGGTGAGAAATCTGGAAAAGGGACAGGACATTTTAGGACCCTTTCTGGAGAACGGACTGGAACTGGCTGTGGGGGATATCCGATCGTCTATTGCGATAGATGGGCCTGTGGATTTTATTTTTCACTGCGCGAGCGTGACGGCATCGAAAGATTTCGTGGAGAGGCCGGTTGAGACAATTTTGACTACGCTGAAAGGGACGGAGCACATGCTTAATCTGGCCCGCGAAAAGAATGTGGAGAGCATGGTGTATCTGTCTTCGATGGAGGTTTACGGGACGCCGGATTTCCAGAGTTATGTGGGGCTTCCGCAAAAACTCCGGAGAGACGGGAGCGCGGCAGACGGGAATACGGCAGACGGGAATACGGCAGACGGGAGTGCGGCGGCTCAGACCGCTGCCGTCATGCGGGAAGAGAACTATGGCTGTATCGATCCGCTTCAGGCGCGCAGCAGTTATCCGGAAAGCAAACGCATGGCGGAGGGCTTATGTGCGGCTTATGCGCAGGAATATGGGGTGCCGGTAAAGACGGCACGGCTGGCGCAGACGTTTGGGGCGGGGATCCCGGAGACGGAAAACCGGGTGTTTGCGCAGTTTGCCCGCAGCATTCTGAACGGAGAGGAGATCGTCCTGCACACGGACGGGAGCAAGGCACACTGCTATTGCTACACGACGGACGCGGTGCTGGGGCTGCTGACGGTGCTGCTGCGCGGGGGAAGCGGGCAGGCTTATAATATTTCAAACGAGGAGACGTACTGTACGATCCGCGGGATGGCTCAAATGCTGATACAGAAGTATCCGCAGAGCGGTTCGCGGCTGGTGTTTGATATTCCGGAGGATGCGAACCAATACGGCTACGCGCCGGTATCAAGGATGCTGATCTGCTCCGAAAAGCTGCGGGCGCTTGGCTGGAAAGCCGAAGTGGGCCTGCCGGAGATGTTTGAGCGGCTGATGGAGTCGATGAAAAGAAAGAAGGGGTAAGATGCTTTCCGTAATACTTCCCGCTTACAATGAGGAGAAAATGATACAAAAAGCGTCCGCCAGGATTGACCAGATTCTAACGGCAGAACAGATCGACTATGAGTTGATTTTTGTCAATGACGGATCGAAGGATCACACATGGGAGGAGATTGAGAAAGCAGCCGCGCAGAACGCTCATGTCACGGGGATCCTGTTTTCGCGGAATTTCGGCAAGGAATCCGCGATGCTCGCGGGGCTCGCAGAGGCAAAAGGGGATTGCTGCGCCGTGATGGACTGCGATCTGCAGCATCCGCCCGAAACGCTCGTGGAAATGTATCGGCTCTGGGAGCAGGGATATGAGGTCATCGAGGGAGTAAAGCGTACCCGCGGAAAGGAAAGCGCATTGCACAGATTAAGTGCAGGGATTTTTTATAAGATGATTTCCAAAGCGGTGAAAATCGATATGTCGCGCGCGTCCGACTTTAAGCTGCTGGATCGCCGGGCGGTGGATGCCCTGCTTTCCCTGCCGGAGCGGAATGTATTTTTCCGGGCGCTGACCTCCTGGATCGGATTTCGGACGACATCGGTGGAATTTGACGTGCAGGAACGCACCGAGGGGGAATCTAAATGGTCGACCTGGTCTCTGGTGCAGTACGCCATCAAGAATATCGTCATCTTTTCGACGGCGGCGCTCCAGTTTGTGACGATCGCCGGGATCGCGGTATTTGTCGTGGCGATACTACTTGGTATACAGACGCTGGTCCGCTATTTTACCGGCCATGCGGTGGAAGGGTTTACGACCGTGATTTTGCTGATCCTGATTATTGGAAGTCTTGTCATGATCAGCCTTGGGATCATCGGGTATTATATCGGAAAGATTTATGAAGAAGTGAAGGGGAGGCCGCGGTATCTGATCTCAAAAAAGATTACGCCTGAATCCCAAAATAGGACGGCACCAGTTCTTCCTCCGTGTCCGCCTCATAATCAAAGACAAACCGCTCATACGCGTTGATGACATGTGTATTCTGATACTTGTCGTAGCGCCGGTACTGGCGGCCATATGACATATGAACATGCCCGTGCAGGAAAAAGCGCGGGCTGTATTTTTCTATCAGATAGAGAAAACTCTTAAAACCCTGATGGGGCAGATCGCGCCCGTCGTTCAGCTGGTAAGCGGGTGCGTGCGTCACCAGAATATCAAAACCGTGGTTGATAAACAGCTTCCAGCGAAGCCGCCCGATCCGCCGCCGCATCTGCTGTTCCGTGTACTGGTAACTGCCCTGGCGGTAGCGCATGGAACCGCCCAGTCCAAGGATGCGGATACCGTCAATGACAACGAGATCATCGTCAATGCAGGTGCAGCCTTCCGGCGGAATTTTTTCATATTTCTCATCATGGTTCCCGTGCACATAGATCACAGGAGCGGACGTAAAGGTGGCGAGAAAAGACAGGTAGTGCGGATGCAGATCGCCGCAGGAGATGATCAGGTCAATTCCGTCCAGTTTGCTTTTTTCAAAATGATCCCACAGATAAGAGGATTCTTCATCTGCGATGGCCAGTATCCGCATGGCGTCTTGAGTGTCCTTCCTGTAACATTTTTATCAATGGACGCTGCCTGACACAGCAGCGTCACACAGAATGTCTCTGTAAACTTTTCCGGCAAATTTACACCTGTTTTTTAATTCCCTGCTGTGCGACGACAGGCTTCGCCTGCTCGGTAAGTTCATAATCTTCGGGGATGGAACCGATCACGTTCTCTGCGAGCCAGTCCATCTTCACAATCTGCTCCGGCGTCAGGCTGTCGCCCCATTCCGCCTGCGATTTTACGATGCCGGTCTGCGAGTACAGCGTGCCGGAGAACGGGTTAAACTCCCCTGCCTTGATCGTATGTTTCAGCAGATCGACCAGCCGCTTGGTGCCGATCGGCAGATTCTGCGAACAGATAACGTCCACCACGCCGGAGGACATGCCCCACCAGTAGTTGATTGCCCTGGCTGTGTCGTCGTCATACTTCCAGGTGCCGTCCATGATGGTGCGGATCAGTTTTTCATAGAAACGACCCCAGTGGCAAAGCGGCATCGCGAGGTTCCGCGGATGGCCGTCCACCATATGATAGATGCCGAAAAAGCGCGAGGCTTCCTCCGGGATCACCATGTCCTTGCCGGAGATGCAGGCCGGGTTCAGACGGCGGATCTGTTCGTCGAGGTCAACATCCTTTTTGGTCGACCATTCCAGATAAACCTGCGCGCGCGGATTGATCATCTTCGCGCCGAGCGCAAAGGCATTGATGTTTGAAATCGTGCCGAACAGCGGATAGTCCGCAATGTAGGCGAGGCGGTTGTTCTCCGCCATCGCGCCCGCGATGGCACCCATCAGGAATTTGGCTTCGTGCATCCGCGCGTAATAGGTGCGGATGTAGCGGTGCGAGGTGTTCAGCGAACAGTTCAGGATACGAACATTCGGATGCTCGATCGCCGCTTTCACACTGGCTTCCGCGAACACCGGGGAAGTCGTGAAAATCAGGTTGCAGCCGGAACCGATCGCTTCCTCCAGACAGGACTCGATCGTCTGCGCGGTGATGCCGCTGTACGGGATCGTACTTACTTCTTCCGGGAAGGCCTGTTCCAGATGCAGCCGTCCCAGCTCGTGAGAGTAGGTCCACGCGGAAGAGCCGGGCGTCTTATCGTAAATAAAGGCAATCTTCAGGCTGGAAGGTCCGCCCTTTAAGCCGGCCGGAATCAGGCGGGTCAGAAGCGGCTTTTTCTCCTGCACCGGATCCATCTTCAGCTCGATGGTATCATCCTCGGTCAGAAGCTCAAACTCTTCCCATGCCTTTGTGATCAGCGTCTTCATCTCATCTGTCGTGATGCCGTTGACGCGGTCATAGCCGTAAAGAGTCAGGAACGAAAGAAATGCGTCGCCGGGGGTAATCGGAAGTTTACTGCCTCCCTTTGCCTTGTACGCAGCGGTAAATCTTGTGTAGATGGAATTGAAATCCAGCCGGTCATCGTCGGCCCAGAGTTCATCCGGTGCTTTTCCCACCGCTGCCTGCAGCTTCGCAAAGCTGCCTTCTTTCGAAAATTCAATATAGTTGATTTTGGACAGACTGTAAAAATCTACAAACTCATAATAAATGACGGATTCTTTATCGCTGGTGCGCTTCGGGAGAATGCGGGTCACCGTGCCGGGGATGGAGATCGCCTCATAATATTTCATCACGCTGACGCGCTTATTGCCCTCCTCGACATAGAACCGGTTCTTATATTCCCAGGCTTTGATCGGATCGCGAATGCCTTCCTCCATATGCGCGGTGCTCAAAGCCGCCCACTTCATGGCAAATTCGGAACCCTCGTCCAGGATCGGCATATAGTTGCCGGAGAAGGCGTTGCCCCGCCCGCCGTATCTTGTGCCGACGATCTGATCGATTGGGATCTGCACCAGTCCCAGCGAGGTCATCGGCAGAGCTTCCGCCGGAAGGATCTAATCCAGCACCTGAAGCGTCGGCCGCTCGCCGCGCATCATCCGTGCCTGATAATCCTTTTTCCCTGCTTTGTATGCTTTTTTATAATCTTCTAATGACATAAAAAATCTCCTTATATGCAATGCCTGTGCCATAATTACAGACCGTATCGCTTCAGCATACACCGCAAAAATCTGCCTGCCGTCTGCCTGTGTATGCCTGAGGCAATATACTTACTGATTGCAGCAATGGAACAACTCTTAATTTCAAGCGTATTATAAAGGGGCGGATGATGGAAATCAAGAGTGAAAAATGCCTGTTTTACGCGGGGCTTCCGGAAGGCAGGGAGGCGTTTTGCCAAAAAAAGGTGGCAAATGAGGAAAGGCTATGGTAGAATGAGACAGATTTTGAAATGTCCGGAACGGAAAAGAAAAATCCGCATCAAAAAGATAACTGCCGGGTAATGATATAAAACAGAAAAGGGAGAAAAAGGGATGGCAAAGCTGTATTTCCGCTATGGCGCGATGGGCAGTTCCAAGACGGCGAACGCGCTGATGGTCCAGTATAATTATTATGAGAGAGGAAAGAGTGCGCTGCTGGTGAAGCCGAAGCTGGATAACCGCGACGGAGATGCGGTCATTTCGTCACGCATCGGTCTGGAGCAGAGCTGCAGCTTTGTGGAGGATCTGATGCAGATGACTGCGGACGAGATTCAGCAGTATGACTGCGTGGTTGTGGACGAGGCGCAGTTCTGTACCAAAGAGCAGGTGGAATGGTTCGTGCATATCGTGGACGATCTGACCGTGCCGGTGATCTGCTACGGTCTGCGCACCGATTTTCAGCGGAACCTTTTTCCCGGCAGCATGTGGCTGCTCGCCTGGGCGGACGTGATCGAGGAGATCAAGACCGTCTGCTGGTGCGGCAAGGCCGCGACCTGCAATGCCCGCTTCAATGAGCAGGGCGAGATGATCACCGAGGGCGACCAGGTCGTGCTCGGCGCGAATGACAGCTACACGGCTCTTTGCCGGAAGCATCATCGGCAGAAAATGTTGAGACCAGACAACTTCACTGATTAAAAACGCTTTTCTATTTCGCAAAATGCAATTAGATATCAAGCTAAATAAATATGAAAAATTGCTGGAAACAGAAAATGTCGAAAAAATATAGTTAACTATTTCAGAAGCAGGGCATATTATAGACGCAGCTAAGGGATCTGGTGATATCCATATGGCACAAAAAAGCGCCCCCATCAGGGAATTCGTGGTTCTCTGATGGGGGCTCGCTCGTCACGGTGAGCTGTTCCGTTCAGGCTGTTGCTGTCTACTTATTTCGATCCAGCCTCCAGCAGCAGTTCGATCTTTGTCTTTACAATATCAAACGCGACATCATTCATGCCGCTGTTGATGACGAGATCGGCGGTCGCCTTGGTCGGCTCAACAAACATATAATGCATTGGCTTGACTGTGGTCAGGTACTGCTGCACGATATTGTCAATGTCACGCCCGCGTTCTTTCACATCGCGCACGATCCGGCGCAGGATGCGCTCGTCCGCGTCCGCCTCGACATAGATCTTGATATCAAACATGTCGCGAAGACGCGGGTCCGCCGGCAGCAGAATGCCTTCCGCCAGAATGATCCGGCGGGGCTCGATGTGGATGGTTTCATTTGAGCGGTTGTGCTGGCTGTAGTCATAGACCGGACAGTCGATCGCCTGTCCGTTTCGGAGCATTTCCAGGTGTTTCACCATCAGATCTGTCTCCAGCGCGTCCGGATGGTCATAGTTCACCATCTTTCGCACTTCAAAAGGCACATTATCCTGTCTTTTATAATAATTGTCGTGGTAAATGACCGCGATGTCGTCCGCGAACTGTTCCTTCAGACGGTTTGTGAACGTCGATTTTCCTGAGCCGGTCCCCCCGGCGATCCCTATGATAACACAGTCCATGATGCGATCTCCCTGAATGTGATTTGCCTGATTATGTACAGTCGTATAAAACAGTTTTGAGAAGGCTGTTTTGCAGCTTTCTGATCTTGATTGCTACAATTTTACAATGATTTTAGATAGAACGCAATCCTGATTTTACTTTTTTGCATAGCGTTGTGGCCTTTTTCATACATTGTATAAGAAGAAACCATACGCAAAATAATAAGTGGAGAGTAGAATTGAAATGAATGTGATCTGGGGCGGAATGCTTCTTGCAGGAATCACATACGGCATCCTGACCGGCCGGGTCGATGCGGTATCGGAGGCTGTATTGTCCTCCGCGAAAGAGGGCGTGAGCCTTTGCGTGACCATGTTCGGCGTGATGGCGCTCTGGAGCGGACTGATGGAGATCGCGAATGACGCCGGGCTGATACAGGCAATTGCCCGCAGGATCCGGCCGGTCATGAGATTTTTGTTTCCCCGAATCCCGAAAGATCATCCCGCGCTGGAAAGCATCGCGACCAACAGTGTGGCCAACGTGCTGGGGCTGGGCAGCGCATCGACCGTCTATGGACTGAAAGCGATGGAAGCGCTCAAAGAACTGGAGGAAGAGCGGAGAAACGCATCGCCGGGCAGCGCCATGCCCCGCGGCACCGCCAGTGATGAGATGTGTACCTTTCTGATCCTCAATATCTCATCGCTGCAGATCATCCCCATCAACATCATCGCTTAACGGACTCAGTACGGAAGTGTGAACCCGACCGCAGTCGTCGGGCCGGGGCTCGCGGCGACCGCAGTAAGTACCGGTGTGGCGGTGCTGTTCTGCAAGGCGATGGAGAGCACTATAAAACGAGACATTGGTTGATTTTTTTTAACATATATGTTAATGTATTAGCAAATCTTTCTTTTGCATACTTATGGTCAGAAATGAAAAATGTAGAAAATAATGGTTGACTTTTTCAGAAACGGGGCATATTATAGACGCAGCTAAGGAATCCGATGACACCTTAGGGTAAAAAAAGCGACCCCACCAGAGAATCACCACTTCTCTGATGGGGTCTTGCTCGTTGCGGTGAGCTGTTCCGTTTAGGCTGTTGCTGCCTATTTGTTTCGATCCGGCCATTTGCAAATGAAAGTACTAAATACATTTGCTACGACCGAAACAAGAAATCCGATGACAAAATCTACCATAGGGTATCACCTCCTCCCTGCTGGAAAGAGTCGACAGCATGACCATAATATCACATTTACATTCAAAAATCCACATTTAATTTAAAACACTTTCAAATCCGATGCGAGACAGAGGCTGTGGATAAAAATAGAGCTATCCACAGCAACTTAACGAATTTTCGCACCAACGAAAACGTTTCGTTGTAAAAAACCTCCAAAAAAATTTGAAAAAATCGTGAATTTTCTATTGCAAAATCTCCGTGAACGGGCTATATTGAAAACAATATAATCGCTTGAGGTTTCTTTGCCCGCAGCCGGTGCGATTCCGATCAGATCAGAAGATCAGAATGGAAAATGATGATATGGAAGCGGGCAGTGATTCAGTAAAAGAAGCGAGATCACATAGAGAACAAAGGTCGGCGTCCTTTATAAAAGCGCCGGCAGAGGGGTGCGGTCAAAGCTGCACTCAGAGAACAAGAAAGGGGAACAAAACTATGCGTAGAAGCGGAAAAACTTCGCGGGGGGGCGGTTCCTTGCTATAGTATTGGCTATGGCTATGGTGCTCCAGCAGGCCGGTATCACATCACTGGCTGAAGACAGTACGGCACTGGCCGCAGAGACGGCCGTGACGGAGAGCGTCACAGAAGTGACGGCAGAAGACAATTCAAACGACACATCTAATGATACAACTGCGGCAGCAGAGACGTCATCAAAGACGACCGAAGCCGCATCTGCAGATACGTCCGCACAGACGACAGAAACGACGGCCGAGACCCCGGCACCGTCTGCATCTGCAGCGGAAGCAGACACAACATCCGGCACAGCGGCGGAAGCAGAGACTTCCTCTAATACAGACGAGATTGCAGATCCGTCTGCAGCTGATGGAGAAACGACGCCGGATACTTCTATAGAAGAAACCACTCCAGACGATACGACAACTGAAGACGGATCCGAAGCGGAGACAGAAGCTGTGTCCGAGAGCGAGGCGGATACGGAAGAAGCGACCGAAGAACTGACCGAAGCGGAAGCTACAACGGAAGCCGAAGAAGCGACAGAGGATACGGCAGCAGCATCCGAAGAAGTGGAAACAGAATCTGAGGCAGAGACAGAAACTGAGACCGAGGCCCCGAAGACTTTCTTTACCTATTCCGACAGCCGCGTCGCAATCACAGCGACAGCATCCGAGGCAGCGAACCTCCCGCAGGACGCGGAGCTGAAAGCGGATTACATCACACCGGGCAGCGCTGCATATAATGATGCGGTCAGCAAAATCGAGAGCCAGCTGGGCAGCAGCCTTGGGCTGAATGATGAGAATGTAGAAACAGCGTATGTACTGTACGATGTTTATTTCGTGTGCGACGGTGAGGAAGTCGAGCCGGAAGCCGGCACCGTGAGCGTGAGCATGGTTTTCCGCTCGGCAGTTGATCTGGGACTGACCGGAGAGATCGTCAACACGGAAGTCGTTCATGTCAAGGACAGCGGCGAAGCCGAAGTCGTGACCGACTATGTCAATGTCAACGAGAACGGCGATGTGACGGCGATGGGATTTACGCAGGACAGTTTTTCTTATACAGGGCTGCTGATGGCATCGGAGCCGATGGTGCCAGGTTCCGTGGATCTTCTGGACATTATTGAAGCGAACAGTTTGTCTGTTACAATAAAGGATTCAAGTGGGGATGAGATTACAGCATCCAATCCGATAGGGCGTGATGAGTCTTTCAACATTATAATTGATTACTCCATCTTAAATACATACAAAGACTCAATTGCAAATGAAACCACTATTTCATATACACTTCCGGAGTATGTGAGTGTAAATGTTCCATTTGGTTATGTTACGTCGAAAGTGGATAATACAATTATTGGAGAGTATTCGGTTGTTAATAATGTCCTCACATTCTTTTTGTATGACAGCTTTGTACAAAGCAATAGTAATATTACGGGTACTTTTACAATAACAGCATCGGCAAACACGGAAAAAATAAGTAACCAGACATCCACAACATTTACTTTTCCGGGTACGACCACACCAACGACGCTTTATTTTGAAGACGGCACAGTTGATGGTTCAAAAACATATGTGCAGAATGATGATGGAACGATTACCTTTACAATTAAGCTGGTACTTGATGCGGATGTGACAGATCTCGTACTTACGGATGTCCTGGGAAGCGACTTCTCCTTTGTGAGCGGGTCTTTCGCACTTGTTGATTCAAGCGGCACGAGTACAAACATAAGCACTACAATTAACGGACAGACAGCAACGGTTACGATAGGCTCTCTGTCTATGGGGACGTATTATCTGACTTATAGTGTAACCGTAACAGATGAGACTGCTGAAAATAGTGCAAATAAAAATACGGCGAGTTGGATTTGGACATTTAATAATAATTCTTATAAGGGTGAAACATCTGTAACGGTAGATATGACTAAGAGCTGGATTTCAAAATCCGGTGCTAAAAACAGTACGGATGAAACAAGAATTGACTGGACGATTACGGTAAACGGAGGAACCTATAGAGGAAATCTGAATGGAAAAGTAATTACCGATACGATTGGTTCTGGTCAGACGGTAGATGATACTACAATAAAAATTTATGATTCAAATGGAAATGACTGTACAACTAATTCAGGTATTGTGATTAATTCGACATCAGATGGCTTTACTGTGACATTTCCAAATACGGATGATTACGGAAAATATACGATTACTTATCAGACAGTGGTTGATGGTAATAACACATCTTTAAGTGTTACGAACACCGCTACCACTAAAGATGATAGCGGAAACAAAACGTCAGATACCGGAACTGTTCGTATTAATGGTATCTTAGATAAAGCGAACACAAGCGCTAACAGTGATGCTTTTACTGCTGAATGGGAAGCGGTTATTAATGTCAGCACACTGGGAAGTGGCATTAGTAATGTAACCTTTACGGATTACCTTGCCTGGGGGCAGGGAACATTTGATGCGACTTCTGTAACAGTTAAATATGCAGATGGCACAACACTTAATGAAAACGATTACTCTGTAAATGTGACGAATAATGATTATGACGCGACACTTACCGTTACGTTTAATATAGCGTTGTCAAAAAATGTAGTTATTACTTATAAGACAGTTTATGATAAGGATTCTGCATCGTCAGGTTCAAACACTTACTATAATGGGGCAAAAGTCAAATATACGTATGAGGGAGAGACCTACGAAGATAAAGATTCTGATACCTGCGAACTTATTAAGACGGTTTATATTCAAAAAGACGATACAACATTTAAATGGGACAGTTCTAAGAATGCGTATATAGCAACATGGGAGATCACGGTTAATCCTAATGGTGATAATTATAGCGATGGCACCTACACAGTGGTAGATACGCTGCCGTCTGGCTTGGAGTATGTAACTGGGACTTCTCACATGTATAATCATTCTGATTGGCAAGATAATAAAAGCGACCCGGATATAAGTTCGGATGGTCTGACGCTAACGTATACTTTGACAAATATCGGTACAAACACGTATACGATAAAATACAATACAATTATCACAGACACGGCTGTGATATCAAAACTTTTAAATAATGAGTCGGTATCGTACAGTAATACGGTCACATTGAAACAGGGCGATACTGTTAAGGGCTCGGACACAGCGAAAGGAAGCGTAAGCAACAGTTCTTTCCTGTCCAAATCGGTAAGTCAGTGGGATAATGCAATTGGTGGGAATACTACGAATCTGACGTATACAATTAAAGTAAATACGGAAGGCGTAGATTTGAACCCGGATGGAACAACAATTACATTGGAAGACTATCTTGATGAGCTGCTGACTTTGGCGACCGACAGTATTTCTGTAGTGAACGGAAGTACAAGTGCCACTTTGAGCTCTTCAGAATATTCGGTTTCTTACAATAGTACGACCAGATTGCTGTCGTTCACGATTCCGGACAATGTTTATGTAATCATTACATTTGAAGCAACGCCGAATGATGCGACAAAGTCAACCGGAGAATATACCAGTGTGTCAAATACGGTATCTCTTAGCGGTACTGCTATAACTTCAACGGCGAATAAATCTGATGTACAAATTGTAGAATCCTCTGCATCAGCAGGCGGTTCTGCAAGCTGTATTACGATTAAAAAGATCAGCGAGAGCCTGGAGGCTCTTGAAGGCGCAGAGTTTGAACTGTACAGAGTTTCGTTTTCCATGATTGGTGGGGTGTATACCTTTAAAACGGATGGAAATGGAGATTTTGTCAGTACGTTAGTGGATACTCAGACAACCGATGATAAAGGTACACTGACATTTTCATATGATCCATTTTCATCGGATGAAAAACTGCAGAGTGATGTTTTGTATTACTATAAAGAAGTAGATGCGCCGGATGGATATGTACTTGATTCCACGGAAACATACTTTGTGATACCGGGTAACTCCTATTCCTATATCGAATCTGCTTTGTCTACATTGAACTTTACGAATTGGCATAGCCTTAAGGGTGGTCAGACTGTCGATGTGACAAACGCGAAGGATTTAACCGTTAGTGTACAGTTTGGCGGCACGAAGACAATTACGGGTCTGCCGAGTGGAACGACAAGCAGTG
>JAJBTU010000021.1 GCA_020860715.1 Clostridiales bacterium
GAAAATGGCGAAAAATGGCTGTTTGAGTAATAATTTTTCTGGAAGTACAGGAAAATATAATTCCGGCTCATAACTCTTTCCTCCAGTTTGCTTCAAATCATCCGTTCACATCATATCGTTCGTTTTTTCTTCATGTAGTTTTTAAATCTACGTCCTGTATGGAAATACTAAGTTATACAGGAGAAATTGTCAAGTATTTCTTTCTTTTACAGCTGTTCAGAATCATATCGAAGCGAAAAGACATATGGGTACCTTTTCTCATAACTCCAGTTTTCTTCTGCCTGACGTTCTTCCCCCGTTTTTGCGGCGGAATTCCATCAGGCGGCTCTGCGAAAGCGCATCGCCGTGCCTTGCTGCATACTCAGAAAGAAAATCCAGAAGAGATCCGGATTTCTCAGACTGCATGAATGACCGCACGGATGTCTCTGCGAAAGATGCCGGGCAGACAGTGCTGCCGGCGGCAAAGCGTTCCAGAAACCATTTCAGTCCTTCCGGGTCTTTCTGATCCAGGAAAAGCATTCCAAACGTCTTCGCATTTTCCCGCACATAAATTTCATAACGCGTTCTTTCCTGTTCTCCCAGATGGCAGGGAAAACGCAGACGCCCCAGCACCAGTTCTGTCAGAAGCTGCGAATTTTCCTGTGCCTGCGCATAAGGAAACAGAGAATCGTAGAGTGCAAAGTCAAACCGTTTTCCATGAAAACAGTTGCGGTAACGGATACCGGTCCCATGTACATGCGTTTCCAGAATTCTCGCCGGAGTATTCTCCACGCCTTCCTCATAGAACTCCGGGAAGGTCAGTACCGCCTGTTGATCATCACAGCGGAATTCCACTCGCAGCTTCTCCGGTAATTCGTCAAGCACCTGCTTCAAACCGGTCTCATCCTCTGGATCTGCGTGTACACAGAGTTCTTTTACCCGGTGGCATCCGGTAAACACTCCGCTTTCCCAGTCGTTCAGGCTGCCCGGAAATTCCAGCCGCCGCAGATGACCGCAGTTATAAAAACAATAACGGCCGACCTTCCTGATCGTCTGCGGCAGAATGACTTCTTCAAGTCTGTCTCCGCAAAGAGCATCCGGAACGGATATGTGATCCATGTTTCTCTGACCGTTTTCTCCCGTATCCGCAATATCGCAGGCATACCCTGCTCCATTAAGCGCGCCTGCATCCATGTGCGCGGAAAATGCATACGCACCCAGTTCCCGGACAGGAAGGCCATCCATCCGTTCCGGAATCTGCACGGTTCCGTCACGTGAAAAACAGCGCAGGATCACTGCGCCGTCTCCCTTTTTCTCATATGCAAATGACGGATATAAGAAGTCACTCATTTCCGTCTCTCCCTTTTATCTTTACATGAGAACGTAATGATACTACATGTGTGTCAGCACAAAGATATCGTAAATCGCCCGGATCGCGCGTTCGAAATCATCGTCCTTCACACCGATAATGATATTCAGTTCGCTGGAGCCCTGATCAATCATCTTGACATTGATATTCGCGTGCGCGAGCGCGGAAAAAATCCGCCCTGCTGTACCGCGCATCGCCCGCATGCCGCGTCCCACTACCGCGATCAGCGCGAGGTCTGATTCCAGATCCAGTGTGTCCGGGTTCACCGCCCGATGAATGCCGGAGATTACACTTTGCTCTTTCTGCATAAATTCACTCTGATGCACGATAACGGAAAAGGTATCAATCCCGGACGGCACATGCTCAAACGAGATGCCATTCTCTTCAAAAACCTGCAGTACCTTGCGGCCAAAACCAATCTCGGAATTCATCTGGTCTTTTTCGATCGTGATCGCACAGAAACCTTTTTTGCCTGCGATGCCTGTGATTGTATACGTTGGCTGGCGGCAGGTATTTTCCACGATCAGCGTGCCCGGATCCTGCGGTCGGTTTGTATTTCTGATGTTGACCGGAATGCCTTCCCTGCGCAGCGGGAAAATCGCGTCCGCATGCAGTACGGTCGCCCCCATATAGGAGAGTTCCCGCAGTTCCCGGTAAGTGATCGTCTCGATGGTAGCCGGATTCTCCACCAGATGCGGATCACAGAGCAGGAACCCGGAAACGTCCGTCCAGTTCTCATAGAGATCCGCGTGCACGGCGCGCGCCACGATCGACCCGGTGATGTCGGAGCCGCCGCGGGAAAATGTCTTGATGCTCCCGTCCGGCATGGCGCCGTAAAAACCCGGAATCACAGCTGTCTCCATGCCTTCCAGCCGCGCTTTCATGACGTCATTGGTCCTCTCCGGCTCAAAGACACCGTCCTCATCAAAACAGACGACTTCCGCCGCATCCACAAACGGGAACCCCAGATAGGCGGACATCACCCTGCCGTTCAGATATTCACCGCGGGAAGCCGCGTAATCACTGCCCGCCTGCGCCTCAAACCGACTCTTTATCTCGTCAAAATCCCCGCTCAGGTCCAGTTCCAGACCAAGGCCGTCGATAATCTCCTGATACCGCGCCGCAATCGCCGCGAGTTTTTCGCTGATATCCTGCCTCCCGGCAGCATGATAGCAGTCATAAAGCATATCCGTGACCTTCGTATCGCCCGAATACCGCTTGCCGGGTGCGGACGGCACGACATACCGACGCTCTTTCTCCGCATGAATGATTGCCCCGACCTTGCGAAACTGCTCCGCACTCGCCAGTGAACTCCCGCCAAACTTCACCACTTTCGTCATTGTAATAGATCCTCTTTCCCGCTATAGTATTAATTAATTAGGCTGGCCGCCGGCGATCACATCATCCATCCCGTAATACCCGGCCGGTTTCCCGGCGAGAAATGCCGCTGCCTGCACAGCTCCCTTCGCAAAAATACTTCTGGAATAAGCCGTGTGCTTAATCTCGATCACCTCATCAAGCCCCGCGAAAATCACCTCATGCTCACCAACGATCGTGCCGCCGCGCACTGCGCTGATGCCGATCTCCGTTCTCTCACGGCGCTTTTTCTCCTGACTGCGGTCATACGTGTATTCGTAGACGCCGTGCATCGCCTCATTGATGCTGTCAGCGAGCGCGATCGCAGTCCCGCTCGGTGCGTCCAGCTTGCGGTTATGATGCTTTTCCACAATCTCCACATCAAAGCCGGCAGGAGCCAGCACCTTCACTGCATCCTTCAGCAGAGACTGGATCAGATTGATTCCCAGCGACATATTCGCTGACTTTAAGATCGCCATCTTTTTGGAGGCGGCCGTGATCTGCTCCAGCTGTTCCTCACTATAGCCTGTCGTGCAGAGCACCGCCGGGACCTGCTTTTCCACACAGTAAGCCAGCAGACCGTCCAGAGCCTTTACAGAGGAAAAATCGATCACCACATCCGCCGCCACATCGCAGTCCGCGGGGGAGGCAAACACCGGATAGGAGGTTTTCCCCGAATCCACTACATCAAAGCCTGCCACGATCTCCATACCTTCCTGCTCCGCGACAATCTCTGTCACGACCTGCCCCATGTGTCCGCAGCAGCCGCTCATAATTACTTTTATCATATTCCTGTTCCTCTCAAAACGCACCATATCAAAACGCACAATCAAACAAACAGCCTTCTGCCTGCAGCATATTCACTTCAGACCAACAGTCCATACTCCTTCATCGCCTTCTCCAGCCGTGCCGCGTTCGCTTCTTCCATCTCAAACAGCGGCGCGCGAAGCGGGCCGACTTCCATGCCCATCAGATTCAGCGCTTTCTTAACCGGAATCGGATTCACTTCGCAGAAAAGCGCCTCGACCAGATCAATCGCCTTCAGCTGCAGCTCACAGCTCTTCTTTACGTCGCCGTCAAGGAACGCCTGCGCGATCTCGTGTGTCTGACGCGGCGCGATATTGGAAAGCACCGAAATCACGCCGATGCCGCCGAGCGCCATGATCGGGACGATCTCCGCGTCATTTCCGGAGTACAGATCCACCTGTCCGTCCGCCAGGCTCATCAGCTTCGCAATCTGCTCAATATTTGCGGACGCCTCTTTGACGGCAACAATATTTTCCACGTTCTTAGCCAGCCAGACGACCGTCTCCGGCAGGATGTTGCAGCCGGTGCGGCTCGGAACATTGTAAAGAATAATCGGCAGCGATACCGACGCCGCGATCTTCGAATAATGCTTTTTCAGTCCATTCTGCGTCGCCTTATTATAATACGGACTCACCAGAAGCAGTCCATCAACACCCATCCTCTCTGCCTCTTTGGAGAGATAAATGGCAGTCTCGGTCGAATTTGAACCAGTGCCTGCGATAACCGGAATCCGCTTTGCCGTCCTCTCAACCACATAACGGATCACATCCAGATGCTCCTCATGAGAAAGTGTGGAGGATTCGCCTGTCGTGCCACAGACAATGATCGCGTCCGTGCCGCCCGCGATCTGCATTTCCACCAGCTCGCCCATCTTCTCATAATTCACCGTGCCGTCCTCATGCATCGGCGTCACAATTGCTACTCCCGCTCCCTTAAAAATCGCCATATCGCATCCTCCTTTTCAAGACAAACATAAGGGATTGGCGAGCAGTCCCAAAGAATACGAATCATTCCCGGGATAGCTCTCCATCGCCTTGCGATGACAGTCATACGGTTCTTCACCGTATGCC
The DNA here is from genome assembly GCA_020860715.1 of Clostridiales bacterium. Lineage (GTDB taxonomy): Bacteria > Bacillota > Clostridia > Lachnospirales > Lachnospiraceae > Choladousia. Next base: position 4,582 of record JAJBTU010000021.1, read on the forward strand.
CAGAAAGACAGCTTCAGACTCCGCCTTTCTTCGGCGTGCTCCCCTTTCCACAGCCCTCACCCGCGTCTGAACACGTCCGGCAGTCTACTGATGAATCACGCAACCTCTATCCTTTTGAGCACTGGACCGCCCTTATATTATAAGGTATGTTCCCGGCAATCCTGTGTCCCTGTTGTTCTCCTACTATAACACTCATAGAAAATCCTGTCAATCAGTCTTTTACACTTAAAATCTGCAGTGCCGCATAAGCCGCCTCCAGATACGGATTCTCCGCCTTCGCGAACTCGCCCGCGTCTGAAAGCTCTGTCAGCTTCGGATCGATCGGCATCTTGCCGGCGACGAGGATTCCCATCTCATCAGCGACCTCCTGAATCCTGCTCTTTCCAAACACCGGAATCTCTTTCCCGCAGTCCGGACAAACCAGATAGCTGTAATTCTCGATCAGGCCGAGCACCGGAATGTGCATCGTATCCGCCATCCTGTATGCCTTCTTCACGATCATCTTCACCAGATCCTGCGGAGATGTTACAACGAAAATACCGTCCACCGGCAGCGACTGGAATACCGTCAGCGGCACATCACCGGTTCCCGGAGGCATGTCTACAAGCAGGTAGTCCAACTCGCCCCAGATCACATCGTGCCAAAACTGCTTCACCAGGCCGGCCAGGATCGGTCCTCTCCAGATCACCGGATCCTCCGGATTCGGCAGCAGCAGGTTGATCGACATGACCTTGATATCATTCTCTGTCAGTCTCGGAAAAATCCCTTCTTCACTTGCTTCCGCAAGACCGGTCAGACCATACATCCGCGGAATCGACGGTCCTGTAATATCCGCATCCATGATACCAACACGATACCCCTTTGAAGCAAGGAGATTCGCCAGAGACGCGGTCACCATAGATTTCCCTACGCCGCCCTTGCCGCTGACGATTCCGATCACATGCTTTATATCCGAATACGCATTCATTTCCTCCAGCATGCTCTGCGGCTGTCCGCCGTTCGCGCTCGGGCAGCCCTCACAGCTCTCTCTGTCGCAGCTTGACGCGCTGCTGCATGTACTACTATCCGCCATGTTTCGTTCCTCCTGATTCTTTTTGCCATTTCGCCCACTGTGGCCGTTTTCCGCAATCAATTGCTTATTTTATGCCTGTTCTTTTTATTTGTAAAGGATATTCTTTCTAATTCCAGGCGCTGTAAAATATCCTGCACCACACTCTCATTCTGAAGCAAATTCACAGCAAAACACTTTGTCCCGGCATCTTTCAATGAAGCACCTATATGACAGACAATCTTATCATCCAAAATCAAAAATCTGTCATGGAATGCTTTCGTATATTTAACGGTCAGAGGCGAATATTGAGCATTAAACTTTTGATTCTATCATGCAAATTTACAAATTGCAAGGCGACGTGATCAGAAATTCGCGCCATCCTCCTCGAGGAGCCGCCGTAAATACCGCGCTACCACCCGTGCGAATCCGGATGTGCTGCGGATATAGGTAAAGTCCTTTCCGAAGATTCGTTTTTCCGCCATCAGATCCTTCTCCGTCCCGGTAAAAACGCCCAGCACACAGACGCCCGCGGAGCGCAGCTTCCTCACTTCATAAGCCGTATCCTGCACCGCATAGTCACCGCTGTATGTGCGGGGATTGCGGCTGTTCGGGCGGTTGACAATGATGTCGTTCGGTCTGCCGTCGCTTAACACGATCAGGATTTTGCCTTCCTCCTGCCGCTGGAGAAGGGAATCCCCTGCCGCACGGATTGCCAGGCCGTCCCGGTTGTTCGATGAGGACACCAGATTCTGAAGTTTGCGGTTCGCCTCGCGCGGCTCGTCGTACCTGCGGAATCTCTGCAGGACCGTGTAATCCCAAAAAGTGCAAAATCCGGTGATCTGCAGAGGAATCTGATTGATGGCAAGGGCTTCCGCCAGGATATAAGCCTGCAGCGCCACTTCGCTCTGCCGGTCGCGCTGCGACCCGCTTATGTCGATCAGAATGTCTACCGCAAAATCCGCATTGTTTCTCCGCAGATTTTTCTCAAACAGCCGTTCCGGCGTCTCCTTGCGGCCGACCTGCCACAGACGCGCCGGGACGATCGTCCCGGCGCAGGCCGCCTGCCGTTCCGGCTCGCTCCTGCGGTTCAGCGTGCGCCGCAGCTCGTCGGCAAGCTGCTCGACATTCCGCAAGATCAGGTGATGGTTGTTGCGAAAATGCACACGGTTCTTTTCGGCATACCGTCTTGCGTTGACATACTGCGCATTTGAGAGCACCGGATTTTCCAAAATCCCATCCGTATAATACAGGCTGCAGTCGATGTGTGCGCCCCGGCAGAGACGCAGTTTTTTCTGCTTCTGCTCCTGCTCGCTCAAATAAGACCTGCCAAAATTCAATTCCATATAGGAATACATTTTCCGGGCGGCTTCCTCATTGATCACGACCACCCGGCGCTTTGCCTTTTTCGGCTGCTCCGGCTTTTCATCCGGCTCCTCGTTCAGTGTCGAGACCGCCTGATTCATCTGATGAAAATACTGATCCAGCACATCCTCAGATATTTCTTCCCTTAGAAAATCGCTCCAGTCAAACTCTTTCAGGTCCTCCAGCGTCACGGAAAGCACCTGCTTCAGATCTCCGTGTTTCCGCTCAAAGCTGCGGTCGATCAGGGCGTTGTAGAGGGCATCAACGGTGCGGATGACGTCCATGGTGGCAGTACCCTTTTCCAACGCAAGAATTGCCTGTACGCTCTCCCTCACCTGCTTTCCTCCGCCCTCATCCCCGTAAAGGTACTGCTTTAGAAGCGCGATCTTGATCCTTCCCGGCAGTGTAGAACTCATCTTGTTGAACGAATACTCCAGCAGATCCGAAAAGGCCCTTTTCCGAAGCTCGGGAACTCCCGGACGCTCTGCCGCGACGAGCGGCCAGGAGGCCGCATCCACACAAAGCTGCGCCAGTTCCGTCAGCGGCCCCTCATCCGCGCCGCAGTACACCTTTTTGACCAGATACAGGGCAAATGCGTTTTTATCATAAAAGCGCGCAAACGCCCCCTGTTTTACCGCATCATACAGGGAAATGTATTTTGACCGCTCATAGGATTCCACATCCGGCTTCGTATCCAGCGCGTAGTCGCCGCTGACGGTCCACATCAGATTGCGGAGCCGGCTGACGGCCTCTGCCTGAAAATCCATTTCATCATACATGGAATACATCCCCTGGCGTCCAGCTTTCCGGAATCCTCGTCATCACAATGTCCTCCACCAGTTCCCGCTCAAACAGGTCAAAGCTCTTATTGACGATACCCATGCGCACCGCGAGCCTTGGGATAAGTCCTGCCCGCACGGTCTTCAGCGCGCCGATCAGACCGCGCAAATCGAGCGGCTTCGTCGAGATTTCGCTGTTATCCGCCTTGGTCTGCAGGTCGAGGAACAGACCGCAGATCTGCCGCAGCCCTTCCTGGGTAAAATCCGGAAAGGTGTTCGTCAGAATATAGTGCAGCGATTCCTCCGTCACCGGCGGCATCTCAATCACCAGGAAGCGCGACACCAGCGCTTCATTCAGTTCTCTGGTCCCCGCGTAGCCATAATTCATTGTCCCGATAAAGCGGGTCGCGTCATGCAGTCGGATCTTCTCATAGCCCGGCACGTCCAGAATACGGCGGTAGTCCAGCGTCGCGTGAAGAACAGAAACCGCGTCGTTTTTCGCCATATTGATCTCATCAAAGATACCGAATCCGCCGCTCACCGCACAGTCATACACCGGGCCGGTGCGCAGCTGCACCTCGTTATTGCGAAACGTATCTGTGCCGATCAGTGCGCTGCTGTCCATATTGACATGGAAAGAAATGTTCCAGGACGGCCGTCCGAACACCCACGCCAGATTCTCTGCCAGTAAATTTTTGCCGGTCGCCTTTGACCCCGTCAGCAGAATATTTTCCCCCTGAAGAAGCGCTGACGCCGCCATCTCAAAAGTCTCCCGTCCATAATAAGCAAGCTGCGGAGGCGTGATGCGCTCCCGCTGTTTCCTGTCCGCCGGATATCGTTCGCGGAACCCTGTAATCGCGTCCAGAAGCGCGGGGGTTACGCCCTGGTCATACAGCGCCTGAAAAATTTTGTCCATGTTCTGTTCCTTCCGTTCATCAGCTGTTGTCTCATTTCTCCGGAACGAGTCTGCGTTCACATACACGGAATACCGCAGCGATAGCCGACGCAGGTATCGAACCTGCGTCCCGCGAATTTGCGTTCACATGCACGAAATACTGCGCCAGCACGATTCTCGGCAGTCATGCATTCCGACCAGTCGTCTCCATAGCAGAGAGCTCCGAAAACGAATACCGCTGCCGGATACCGGACGCTGTAATATCGTACACAACTGTACCGTCCTGCTGCACGGTTTTCTCCCATGAAACTTCTTTCCCTCTGAATTTATTTTTCAAAAACACTTCTATGTCGTCAATCTCGATCTCATCTATGAAAACATCGCGCATCTGATTGTTCGGGCACTGGTTAAATATCTCCCATACCGTCTCATAGCATTTCATATTTCACAGTCCTCCGTTTCGCTTCCGGATCCCTCCTGCAAACCGCCCCGCCGAATGCTCCTTTTCCTGGCGTTGTCTCTCCCGGATGTCCGTTTATTCCGCCCGTTTTTTCTCCCGAATCTTTAAAATCACGTCCGTGATCCGCGCAGCCGCCTCTTCTTTGCTCATCAGTCCCAGCTCCGTACCTCCGTTCTCCCACAGCAGGGTAATCACATTGGTATCCGTACCGAACCCGGCTCCTTCTGTCCTGACATTGTTCGCCGCGATCAGATCCAGATGCTTGTGTTCGAGTTTTCCGCGCGCGTGCGCGACCATATCTTCCGTCTCCATTGCAAAACCGCAGAGGATCTGCCCGGCAGGCTTATCGGAGCCGAGCGCCGCAAGGATGTCCTGCGTTCTCTCCAGCGGGAGATTCAGGTCATCGTCGCTCTTTTTGATTTTCTGAGCAGAGACGGATGCCGGGCGGTAATCCGCGACCGCAGCCGCCATAATAATCACATCCTGCTGACCGGCACGCTGCATTAGTGCGTCATACATCTCCTGAGCCGAAAGAACAGGCACCATCTCCACACCGACCGGTACCGGCAGCTGCGTTTTCCCGGATACCAGCGTCACATCCGCGCCCCGCTCCCGGCAGACTTTTGCAAGCGCATATCCCATTTTCCCGGTTGAGTAATTGGAAAGAAAACGCACCGGGTCAAGGGCCTCGATCGTCGGCCCGGCACTCACAAGAACGCGCATCCCCTTCATGTCTTTTTCCCGCGCAATTTCATTTCGTACATATTCCACTATCCTGTGTTCGTCCGGAAACTTTCCCCTGCCCTCATCGCCGCAGGCCAGGCGGCCGCTTTCCGGCTCAATCAGGATCCACCCGTATTTTTGCAGCGTCTGCAGGTTGTCCTGCGTCACCGGATTCTCATACATCCGCGTGTTCATCGCCGGAGCAATCAGCTTCGGGCAGGTGCAGGCCAAAACCGTGGTCGTAAGCATATCGTCCGCCAGCCCGTGTGCCAGCCTGGCTATCGTATTGGCGCTCGCCGGGGCAATGATTGCCAGATCTGCTCTCTTTGCCAGTTCCACGTGTTCTACGCTGAACTGAAAATTCCGGTCAAACGTATCGGTCAGACACTTATTGCCGGTCAGTGTTTCAAAAGTAACCGGAGTAATAAACTGAGCCCCGTTTTTCGTCAGAATCACATGCACGTCCGCATGCTGCTTCTTCAACAGGCTCGCCAGATTCGCCGCCTTATACGCAGCAATGCTTCCGGTCACTCCCAGTATAATCGTTTTCCCTGTAAGCATTGTTCGCCGATCCTCCTGACGTTAACATCATTTCAGAAAATCCCCCGGCAATATTTCATGCCGGGGGATTCTGATTCATCCGCCGTAATGCTTCCGCAGTTCTGCGGCTGCCGTCTTATTTCTTATATCGAGGCAGCTGCTTTCCGGTTTCAGGTTTATTCTTCTTCCGTCTCAGATTCTGTTTCAGCTGCTTCCTCAGTCTCAGCTTCTTCCACATACTCTGATACAGAGGTAATGTGCGGGTTCACACCCTCATACCAGTACAGGAAGCCTTCCATGTTAATCACGTCGCCGACTTCAAGTTCTGTCACAGCCTGATATACGTCCGTGGTGTTGTCACACAGATAGGACTCTACGGTAAACGTATAGGTCTCACCATTATAAGAAACGTTGAAATACAGATCGTCTCCGTCCTCACCGGAACCATCCCAGCTGTACAGGAACGCTGCTTCATTTCCGTCCGCGTCCTCGGATGCCTCAACGGTCATACCGGTAAAGGATACAAATTCATTCTGATGCTCTTCCAGCTCGTCCGTGCCGAGAAGTTCAGTCACATCAAGCGGCTCTGCCACATAAGTATCGCCATCATCAACAATCTCGAATGTCGCATCAATGATTTCTACTTCGCCGGACCACTCAGACTTATAACCGGTTACAAGAATCTTTGTGCCCTGCTCAAGCAGTTCATAATCTTCCTCGGAGCAGGTCATATTGTACAGGAAATAAGCGCCATCCTCATCCTGTGTATATACGGTAGCCTGCTCTTCCCACCAGGACTGCTTCGCCTGTACGTAGGTCTCTACCACTACAAGCGTATCCATATCCGCCTCGATGTACTCGTCGTAGGACATTGCCTCGCCCTCTGCGTCAGCATCATCGGCAGCTTCCTCGGTTGCTTCCTCGGTCTCTTCCTCGGTTGCTTCCTCAGTTGCTTCTTCCGT
>JAJBTU010000038.1 GCA_020860715.1 Clostridiales bacterium
GGGTGAAAATGGCGAAAAATGGCTGTTTGAGTAATAATTTTTCTGGAAGTACAGGGGGATACCAAGGATGCAGTTTGTGCTTTTCTGAGCCATTGCAAAAACCTCCTTTGAAAAAAAGATGGATAACAGTTACAAACCGAGAATGTATTAATAATCGGAGCAAATGTAATAGTAGATCATAGAGAGAAAGGGCTGCAATCAAATGCATGTAAAATCTGCTTCAGGTAATTGTAAAGTCAGAGAACTTCGTGAAAAACTCGGATTGGGAAGAACTGTATTTGGTGCAAAAATAGGCTGTTCATACCAACAGATTCAAAGGATTGAAGACGGTACAGTTTCGGTCAGTGATGAAGTAATCCGAAAAATATGCAGTGAATACGGGATCAGTGAGGAATGGCTTGCCGGAGAAAGAACAGAAGTGCAACAGCTTGAGGACCGTGGGGAACTTCAAAGAAGACGTATGAGGCTGGCATATGAAGAAAGTGGACTTACACAGAGAGAGTTTGCAGAGAAGACCCATACAGCAACATCAATGCTGGGTGATGTGCTGGCTGGAAAACGCCAGCTGACAATCCGCTATGCGAAAAAGATAGAAGAAGCATTGGATGTGGGTGCTGACTGGCTTTTATACGGGGATGAGGACGCAAAGGAGTTTCCGCTAAGTGATGTAATGACAAGCTATATAAAAAAGCATCCTGAACTCAGAAAGGAGATTCGGAAAAAGATGGAGGCCGACAGAGAGATGCATAAAAATGGTACAGGAACATAGACAGAGGCGGAAACTGTGAGGGGGCATTCCTCTTGTATCAGTGTATATGACCGGCAAAAACTTATCAAGGGTGCTGATGCACCGCATACGCGGCTGACGCCCTTGACGAGTTTTTGTCTGCCATATGAATTATGCAGCTAAGAGGGAATGCTGGTATGTGAACTGCACTAAGCAGTTCCAAAAGCGATGCTGGATATGAATGCTGAGGGATGTGTCAGACGCGGGTACTTAAATATGGAGAATACAGAAGAAGGCAAAGCGGGAATGAAAACTCATTCCCCGCTCTGAGACGGACTTTTTTTCAATTCGGCCACGCCGCTCTGAGACGGACTTTGCCGCAATTTGACGAAGAGCCTTTTTTGAAATGGCTGACAAACTGATGGACGAAGTTGATACGGTAAATAATACCGTGGACAATTTCCTGGGGCTGTCGTCGGAGTGTGCCCTTGGGGAGCCGGACAAGCCACGCTTCAATCTGGAGAAGCTGAATGCCGCTGTTGGAGCATCTGAAAGCGGCCTGATGGAAAAGAAAAAAGAAGCCGCAAAAGCCACAGTGAAGCCGGATAAGCCTGAACCGGACGAAACTGTAAAAGTAAATGAGCGGCAGATGCTTGCGGAGATTGAAGGGCTTCGGACGAAGCTCCATAATGTGGAGAAAGACAACGACCATCTTCGTGAGGACAACAGGAAAATCCGTGAGCTGTCCGACACTATCGGGATCCTGAAGCAGCAGCAGGCGGATGACCGACGGGAACTCCATGCGCTTCGGGAACATGTCTATAAGCTGACAGAGGAAGAGACCGTTCCGCCGGCATCCATCGCCGATATGGAAAGGGCTATAGCTGAGAAGAAGATTGTGATCATCGGCGGCATAGACAGCTGGTCAAACAGACTTAAGGGGAAGTTTGGGAACTGGAAGTTCATAAGCACGGATGTTTCGGCGATTGCGGACCTGAAGGTTTTTGACGGGGCCGACCGTACATATTTTTTCACAGATTACCTTGCACACAGGACATATGTCGGTTATGTCAGCGCGTTAAGGGAGCGTGGCCTGCCTTTCGGTTACATCCACAGCACGAATTATGAGAATAACGTGAAGCAGATCTACGAAGATACACACGCGGAATAAACCAGTACGTACGCGGAATAAATCAGGAAAGAAATAGTGGAGGACAAATAAGAGCTAACGAAAGCTCTTATTTTGTTGCGCTTATTTTATGGATGCGGGACATGGATGGCAGCGAAGTTCCTGATAAGGGAATGATTTCAGATGGAGACAGAATAATTATATGAACAATACGATCTACGGATACGTAAGGGAATCGGAAAATCAGAGTGCGGAAACGCAGACTACGGCGATACAGGAATATGGTGTTGAGGACTCCTGCGTCTTTAAAGATGGGCTGAATGATGCAGAAATTCCGGCATACCATCTGCTTCTGGAGAAGCTCCGGCCGGGAGATACCGTTGTCCTGAAAAGCCTTGACAGGCTCGGCTATACCTATGATGAGATGCTTACTGAATGGCAGAGGATCACGAAAGAACATGAAGCGTCGATCGTGGTTCTGGACATGCCGCTTCCGGAGACGGCCGGGGCGCTTAATGAGCAGTTCCTTTCTGAACTTGTCTACGACGTTATGAGCTACGTCGCGCAAACCAGAAAAGATTTCAAACGACAGAAGCAGAGTGAGGGGATCAGGGCCGCGCGCGCAAGAGGCGTGAAGTTCGGCTCCCCATCCAAAAAGAATCCTGGAGAATTCAGAAAAGTCAGGGAAGAGTATGAACAGGGAAAACTGACCGTTACCAGTGCCGCTGCACAGTTGAACATCAGCAGGGCCACCTTCAGAAAATGGGTGAGCGAAGATCGGGCGCAGGCCGCAAAATCAGTAGAAAATCGAGAGGAGGGACTTTGAATGCTGTACGCATTGTATCATCCACAGGAGACAGACAACGAAAACAGGAACAGCACATTATCAGCGTGCGATACGTTTCAGTACACGATAGAGCGCAACCGGCATTATATGGGAGCCTGGCATTCTGTACAGGCAACAATTTTCCCGAATTTCTATTTTCTTGATTGTGAAAAGGATACTGCGGAGAAAATGAAAGAGGAAGGCTTACCGGTGGTGTCGGTACCGGATGAACTCTCGGCGCTTTTGGCTGACTTGAGTGACGAACAGCACTATATCCCCATGTCGAGAGGGGTGATCAAAGATGGCCAGGCACATGTCACGGAAGGGCCGCTGCTTGGCCACGATAATCGGATCGTGCGTATTGACCGGCATAAGAGACTTGCATGGCTGAAGGTTTCCGAGAACTGGACCAGAAATTTTGCAAAAGACAGTACGAGTGTGCTGGTGGCCGGCCTGGAGATTACGGAGAGGCTGTCGTAGATAATTCTGTCGTAGACAATACTCATGAACGAAAGATGGAAGGAAACTGCAATGGCACAAAGGAAAAATAGAAATCAGGCTCTTGATTTCCGCTCACTTCCGCCGGAACAGCGGCCAGCAATCGGAGAAAAAGTCACGATATTTTGTGGACCGTTAGAAGGAAAAAAGGGAATCGTGGCTGGTATGCTGCCGGGTAACCGTGTTTCAGTGGAAATTTCATTATTTGGCCGGATGCAGAAAATAAGGCTGGGGCGGGAAATACTATTGGATGAGGATGGAAAACAGATGCCGAAATTCTATACGGAAAAAGAAAAGCAGGAACATATTGAGCAGTACAACCGTCTGGCAGCCATGATGGGGGACGAACGCCTGCATGATTACATGAAATATAAAATGGGAATTCACAGCGAAAACAGGGAAAAGCTGCGGAACGGCGAAGCCTGGTTAGGCGACTATTTTGACGAGGAGATTTTTGAAGGACTTGGAATCGGCTCAGGATGGATACTGCACGGCGATGAAAATTGCAAAGAGTATCCCTGTGGCCCACAGGTGAAGAACTATCTGGACAAACATCCGGAAAGAAGGGAACAGATCTGGAAATGGATGCAGGAAGATGGCTTCGAGGTAGAGGACTGCTTTCATGATTATGATTATGAGGAAGAAAACTGGGATGACGATGATGGTTGGGATGATGAAGATGAGTTAGAAGAATTTGAAGAATATGAGGATTTTGAAGACGACTGGGATGATGACTGACGCTGCCGCTGCAAGTGCAGGCAACGGCATGAAACCGATTTTTGAGGAAGTGAATCCCGCATAAGCGCCTGTCAGGGCTGGCGCTTATGCGGTTTTTCTTTTGCAGTTTTGTATAGAATAACATGAGTTGAGGGAGATGTGCTTATGAATCCAAAGAAATATCCGCACTACGATGCGGAAAGGATACTGAAAAATCTGGCAGATGCAGCTGCGTCCGGCTATAAAGAGAAGAAAACTCTCCGCCAGATTGCGATTGATCTGGACATGAACCCGATCAAAGTCCGTAAGCTGCTCATTACGGCGGGCGTGTATCAGTCTGATATTGCAGACAAAGTAAAAGAACTCAGAGCGGCCGGGAAGAAAGAAAATGAAATCATGGAAATGCTGAACCTGTCCAGGGCTTCTGTCAATTCCTACCTGCCTTATAAGAAGGCTCCATATAAAGCGCAGGAGCTATCTGCCAATGCGGAGAGACTCAGGAAGTACCGGGAGCGGAAATCGGCGTGTGAACGGCTCGCTGAGGAAAGCAGTCTGGATAACCTGTGGAACTGTATCGAAGCGTTTCAGCGATATCCGTTTTACACAGCCAAAGGACAGAAATATACATATGAAGTACACGGTAGTAAGATGAAGTTAAATGATAAGACTGTGGACAGAGCCACAGTGGAAATGGCCTATCGGAAAGCGGTGGCGGGGGAGATAGATAAAGAGGACTATCTGTCCCCGGTGTTCGTGAGATTTGGGGTTGCGCGATAGACGTGAGCCTGTTTTTCCCCAGAACAAAGCAGCAAAAGCTTGCTTTTCATAAGCTGCATGATGCCAGAGGCAGTGGCAGAAGTGTCCGTCCGCACCCTCTCCTGCATAAACGAGTTTCTGTTGTATCAGGATGGCGTCTCCGGCATCTCCGTGGATCATCTCCATGACGGAATCATATGTCTCTGGGGTGTTAACCTGGTGCGATTTCGTTTTTTCCACAAGTTCAGCGCGGAGAGTCAATATATTACTCGGAGCGCCGATATAGATTGGCGGCAGGGGAGTTGCCGGCATAAATTTTTTAAAGATGGATAATGCTTCCGGTATCCACAGTCTGATTTGTTTCTGGGCTATCATATAGTTGGTTCTCCATATGTAAGGTGTATTCCATTCTACCATATGGAGCCGCAGAGTGGTAGCCGTTTTTTAGAAATTATCCCATTCGCAATCCCTTCCTCGTAGTCCAGGTTCAGGTTTTTCATGCAGTCACTTCCCGTCTGGATAAGGCTTTACATTCTTAAAAGATTTGCTTTCAGGTCAGTAAGATCAGGCAGATCGTAACCTTCGCAGTTCTTACGCTATCCCCTTGAATACGAGATAATTCATATTTATACATTTTAGTTCACCTCGTAAGAGTTCTACAATACATACCCTCTTTCTAGAATGCTTTACAGTACATATGTAACCTGCATCGCAGTTCACGCTGAGTAAATCATAATCTGCGCGGGGAGAAAGACAGATGAGCGTGATATGCAACATAATATTACATAATGTGGATTTCATGATGGTGCAGTAGATCACTGCGTCTTTCGATGTGTATTTCAGTTCACATTCAATTATAAGAGTCAAAACATATTGGGATGCCGCTCACCGCCTCCATTTTTGATCCAACACAAGTGAAACTTGAAATTTTGGATTGAAATGGAGGTTTTTATGTGCATTACCGCCATCTTACATGCCTTAATCTGGCAATCGAAAACTATGCAAATTATAAAACTTCTATAAAGTTTTCAAAAGAGGTAAACATTTGGCCCTTTCCAAACGGGAGAAATAATGGAAGGGAAAAAACCGAATATTTTTCTTATGTCGTAACGGGAAGGGAGGTGAATCCCGTATGAAGAAACCTTCCTGCCCTGATGAAAGGACAATCTGTCACCAATTTGACCGGTTGTGCCAGATGGCTCTCAAAGGCGAAGCCATAGATCATCACAGACGTATGAAATATCTGAATGAAAATGAAGTCGGCTTTTCAGAACTGTCTGAAACGGAACTGAACCAAATGACTCATTTTGATGATTATGATGCAGAAAACAGTCATTTTACTGTCCTTGGATATGACATCGAAGTGAAAGATACGTTGATCGCGGAAGCTTTGCTGCAACTCACAGAAAAGAAACGGAATGTAATACTTCTTTCCTATTTCATGGATATGAGTGACGCAGAGATTGCGAAAGAAATGCATCTTGTGCGAAACACAATCTACAAGCATCGTGTTCGGTCACTGGAGATTTTACGAAAGATTATGGAGGAACAAAAGGATGAAGACTAAGACAAAATACAGAGAAGAGAAAAAAGATTTATTGCCGCTTCATACGATCAAGGCGGCTTCATCAGGCGATATCACTGCCCTTAGTAAGGTTTTGGAACACTATGAAGCGTACATAATCAAATTATCTACTACAAAAATGTACGACAGGTCTGGCCGGGTTCATTATTGTGTCGATGAATCACTGCGGCGCAGGCTTGAGATGAAGCTGATCATGAAGACTCTGGAATTTAAGATTTGATGTTATTTGTGGTTGCTAAGCCGCTGATCGTCTGATTTCGGTCAACTGGTTATATGCAATAGATGTACATTGACAGCTAAATAGTTCAGTAATAACTGACATGACATACCATGCGGGGAGCACTGGGAAGATGCCGCCATTGACTACATGATTTCTGATAACAGGAATGAGTCCGCGAAACAGCACTGTCCCAAAATCAGTCGGCAGGATGATGATGCGATAATCCGTATGGAGTGAGAGACTTCTGCAGGCCGTGGAACACCTGCAGCCGGCATCCCTACGAACTGCCGGAGCCTGATTGCAGCAATGCTTTTGGGTTATGGCCGGGAAAATGCATCCTGGCAGGTTATTATTCCCTTCCTGCGCAGCAGGAGAACGATTCGGGGCGTCGAGGACAAATAGAATCGAAAGAATCTCCTTCTATATTTGTAAAAGCGGCAGGCGTCCTTGCGGCCAAAGTGGATACCTGCCGCAGCCAGAATAAGCGAATTTGGCATCAGGGAGGTGGAAAATATTGACTGCTACAAAAACGAATGGTCGTATTGTCGAATCAGGAGACGAACTGGAAAAAGGCAATTATATTGAAATAGAGTCACAAAATCAGAACTCTTTTCCAAATGAAAAATCGAAACAGGATATGGAAGAATGGAAGCTCAGAAAGAACATGGAAAATTGTGCTGTTTTTATAGCTCGAATGCTAAAGAAATATGGAAATGAAGTTCTGACAGAGATGGACGCTTCAAATGAAAAAGCAGAAAAGGACACTCCTGGTGGATTTGTATGATAGAAGTTTCTGGCATCCAGCGACAAAGTTGTAATTCCGATTTTATAATGCTAGAGTTTCTGTGAACTGTAATATATTATTATGTGGAGCGTGAGGTTATGATGAAAAAATGCTATACATATAAACGGGTATCAACAGAGGCTCAAATAGACGGATTTAGTCTGGAAGCACAACAGGAACGCTTGATACAGTATGCTGATTACAGAGAACTGCAAATCGTCGGAGAATACTGTGATGCAGGTAAATCCGGTCATTCTATAAAAGGTCGGCCGGCATTCTGTCAGATGATGAATGATATCATAGATCAGAAAGATCATATTTCTTTTGTACTGGTCTATAAGCTGTCACGGTTTGGCCGGAATGCCGCAGACGTATTGAAATCCATGCAGACGCTGACAGATTATGAAGTAGATCTTGTCTGTGTGGAAGATGCGATTGACAGTTCTACACAGGGCGGAAGGCTGACGATGACAATACTTTCTGCAGTAGCCGAGATAGAGCGGGAGAACATCAATGCCCAATTTATGGCTGGGAAAAGGCAGAAAGCCTTATCAGGTGGGTGGCTGGGCGGCCCTGTGCCATATGGATACCGCACGGTGGACAGGCAGCTTGTCGTTGAAGCGGATGAGGCGGAAATAGTGAAGAAGATTTTCGAACTGTATCTGCGGGATGATATGCAGGCAACGTCAGTTGTCCGATTTTTGAATGATAACGGATATGAAAGAAAACGTGGGGGCAAGGTATCTAAATTCAACCGCGATTTTGTCTTGAGAATCTTAGATAATCCGATTTATGGCGGGAAAATTGTATATGGACGCAGGGCGAATAATAAGCAAAATGATGAAGACCAGCCAGATGTGTTAAGTGTAAAAGGAATCCATGAGCCAATTGTAAGTGAGTCCATGTGGGAAGAAGCCCACGAAAAAAGGAAGCGTTTGTCTGTCAGGTCAGAAAAGACAGATAATCCTGAGCGAGTCAGTCTTCTGGCTGGCCTTATCAAGTGTCCGTTATGCGGTGTTGGGATGTATTCAAAAAAAGATAAGACAGCCAATAAAAATTATGGCGGATATTATGACAATTTTTATTCGTATGCATGTAAAAACTATAGAAAATCGGATGGAAGAAGCTGCACCTTACGCAGGACATACAGCCAGAAGAAGGTAGATGCGGCTGTTTTTGAGATTTTTAGCAATCTTACTCTGCTTCCGGAGTTTCGCGAACGCATAGCAGAGAATATGGGAAATCAAAATTCCCCGGAATCTTTGGAAGAAGATTTGAGAAACTTACGGAAAAAGCTACGGAAGGAAGAACGAAAAAAACAAAAGCTGACAGAGGAGATGGATACTTTGGATGTTTTGGCAGCAGATTATGATAAACAGTATAGTACCATCGAGCAGAAACTGGATGAAGTTTATGACTGCATAGATCAATGTGAGACGCGGATTGAGGATGCCGCTAAAAAGCTGAGTTCGTTAAAGTCAGGGAAGCAGGTTATAGAGAAGACAGTCGAGATGTTGGATAATATAACAGGTCTGTATGAACAAATGTCTTGCCAGGAAAAACGGGAGATGTTTCATCTTTTTATTGAACGGGTTGAAGTATATCCCGAATCTACAGATGGCAGAATACTGAAAAGTATCACTTTCAAGATCCCTGTTTTTTATAAAGGAGAGATGGCACATGAAAAAAAGTTTCCGGACGAACAATTTTATTTTACACTGGATTGCTCCCGGCTTGAGAAAACCGCTGCGGAATCAAAAGCGTCATACCCTCAGATCAAATCTTATATCTATGAGAAATATGGAGTAAAAGTAGCAACCCTCTACATTTCACAGATAAAGCGTAAATACGGCATTGAAATGAGAAAATGCTATAATCACGCCAAAAGTCCGGATGCGAGGACCCCACCGAAGTGTTCGAGAGCAAAAGAGGAAATGATTGTTGATGCACTAAAATATTATAAAATGCTCGACCGGAATACGGAACTTTTAGGAGAGGAATCGTGAGAGAGGAGAAGACCGTGGAGAACAAAAAGGAAAGATGTTACACCTATAGCAGAGTGTCTACCGCAATGCAGGTAGATGGGTACAGCCTTGACGCACAAAAGGACCGCATCACGAGATATGCAGAATTTCAGGGGATGGAAATAGTACATGAGTATTGTGATGCCGGCAAGTCTGGCAAGAGTATAAGCGGACGCCCGGAATTTACACAAATGCTTCAGGATGTGGCAGATAACCGGGATGATATTGATTACATACTGGTTTTTAAGCTGTCACGGTTTGGTCGGAATGCTGCGGATGTCCTGAACTCTTTGCAGTATATTCAGGATTATGGAGTCAACCTGATTTGCGTGGAAGATGGCATTGATTCATCAAAGGATTCCGGCAAGCTGACAATCACTGTTCTTTCAGCGGTTGCGGAGATCGAGAGGGAAAACATTCTCGTCCAGACGATGGAGGGAAGGAAACAGAAGGCGAGGGAAGGAAAGTGGAATGGCGGGAAGGCTCCGCTCGGATATCGTCTGGACAGGGAAGCGGGAACGCTTGTGATTGAACCGGATGATGCAGAAATTGTAAAAATTATCTACGATAAATTCGCGCATACCAATATGGGATTTGTGTCTATCGCGAAATACCTGAACCAGCGCGGTTACACGAAAAGCACATCGAGGAGCCATGAACTTCCCCAGTTTACAAGAGCTACAATCAAAAATGTTCTTGATAATCCGGTTTATCTTGGTAAAATCTCTTACGGAAGACTTGCACAGGAAAAGATCAAAGGGACAAGGGATCAATTCAGAAGAGTGAAAACGGAAAACTATATGCTCGTGGACGGCAGACATGAAGCGATTATAGACGAGAAGCTGTGGCAGGAAGTAAGGATGAAAAGGAAAGAAACTGGAGTAGCTTCTACAAAAATTTATAATCTGGAACGGGCGCATCTTCTGTCGGGACTTGTCAGATGCCCAGTTTGCGGAGAACCTATGATAGGTTCTCTTACCAGAAAGCATAAGAAGAAAACCGGGGAAGTCAGAGATTTATTCTATTACCGTTGCAGGCATCTAAAGAAAATTGACGAAGACCGTGTCTGTGATTTTAATCATACGTTCAGGGAAGAAGAGATAGACCGGGATGTAGAAGAGTTGATTCTGGATATGGTCAATCACGAACAGTTTCGAGATTTTGTCTTGAAAAAGATGGATGAAAAGATTGACGTTACCGCCCAGGAAGCAGAACGGGATCAGGTCAAAAAACAGTTGATTCAGGTAGAAGGCTCAAAAAATAAGCTGATGCATCAGCTGGATGCCCTGAATGTCGATGACCGGCATTATGAGCGCAAGTATCAGGACATGCAGGAGAGGCTGGATGTTTTTTATGACAGGATCAATGACCTGGAAGCTGAAATCGCGGTGATAGATGAAAAAATCCATGCGGTGAATGCCGAGGGAATTACGGCAAAACAGGTCTATCAAATTCTCTCACACTTTGATATACTGTATCAGAAGATGACAGATGGAGAAAAGAAAGAACTTCTCAACAGCCTGATTGATCGAGTAGAGACCTATCCGGAGCGGCAGGAGAATGGGAGTTACTTAAAAGCGGTATATTTTAAATTCCCTGTTCGGTCTGATGACGAATCAGCGACAGCGGAAAGTCTGGCTGGCGGCGTAAACCATGATTCGGAAGATGACGCAAACGGCAGTGCAGGAAACACTGCAGGAAGCTGTAATAACAGTGATTCGGAGGGCAATTCACCGGATGAAAACAGTTCTGATGCATCGGATGGGAGTGAAAAACAGTTTGTGAGCATGAAAGATAGTCGAGTGCGTGACATTGCTGACAGAGAAAGAATGATAAAAGAGGAGGCGCGCTGCTTTTTATGCAGATACGATTGGACAAATTCCTGGCAGATGCAGGGCTTGGGACGCGAAGCGAAGTGAAAACGATGATGAAAAGAAAAGTGGTCACCATCAATGGCGCAGATGCCGGAAAGCCGGAGACTAAAGTGAATCCGGACACGGACGAGGTTGCCGTAGATGGACGCACTGTGACCATGCGCGGTACTGTGACCTACCTGCTGCACAAACCGGCCGGCTATGTCTGCGCTGTAAAAGACAACCGGTTTCCCACGGTGATGGAACTTGTGCCGCAGGGCAGGGATCTGTTTCCGGTCGGCCGGCTGGACAAAGACACGGAGGGGCTGCTTCTGATCACGAATGACGGCGGGATGGCACATCGCATGCTTTCTCCGCGCAGCCATGTGGATAAAACATATCTCGCTGTGCTTGACCGTCCGGCGAAGGAAGCGTACGCAGCTTTATTTGCAAAGGGCGTGGAGATCGGAGACGATACGCCTACACTTCCTGCCAGGATTGAGATCTGCGGCGCGGATGCTTTGCAGCTTGCGCATTTACCGGAGGAATACCGCGGCAATCTTTGTCCGGGACAGGCGGCCCTCCTGACAATTCAGGAAGGCCGCTATCATCAGGTAAAGCGAATGTTTCATGCGGTGGGCAGAGAGGTTATCTATCTGAAACGGCTGACGTTTGGACCGTTTGCGCTTCCGCTTTCCCTGAAAAAAGGAGAAGCTGTTCTCTGTGCCCCTGGACTTTTTGATTAGTCCGCCATGATCTGATATTTGCGCAGGAATTCATCGGAAAGTGTAATGCGCCCGATGCAGTCGGCGCTGCCGGTCATATGTGCGGTCATGTCTTCATCGATGCGTACGGCAAGACGGCCGCCGGGCATGTGCACATAGACGCACGGGTCGGTGAGACCGAGCTGGTAAGCGACGCCGGCCGCCGCACAGCAGCTGCTGCCCGATGCCAGCGTATATCCGGCTCCGCGCTCATAGACTTCCGTGTAAATGTTATTCTTGTCCGCGATGCGGATGATCTGTGTGTTGATTCCGTCCGGAAACCGTTCGGATTTTTCAAGGGCGCTGCCAATCTCACAGACGGTTTCTCTGGAAATCTCATCCATCGGGATAATGCAGTGCAAGTTGCCCATCCACACGCAGGTGCCCTGATAAGTTTTGCCGTTCCGGCTGATCGGGACGACCTCAGTCCGCTCGCCGCTCTCAGGTTTTGTCTGCCCGCAGTAAAGTTTCCCCATCGAAATCGTCAGTTCGCGCGCTTCCTCGTTGTGGTAGCGCACCGTCACCGGGCGGCTCTGTGTCTGGATGGTAAATTCTTTTTTCATTACGTATCCGGCGTCTTTCAGATATTTTGCGAAGATGCACAGGCCTGTGCCTGCGATGGCAGCTTCGCTTCCGTCCGGATTATAGATTTTCACACCCATCCTGCCGAAGATCTGTACCGGACCGACCAGGATGCCGTCCGCTCCCGCACCGAACTGGCGGTTGCAGATGCACCGGATATCTTCCGGCTTCAGCTCATAGCTGTTTTTTTCTGTGTCGTAGATCAGATAGTCATTGCCGAAACTTTCGTACATGCCTAATGTCATTTCCATATTAAAATCCCCCTTATAGAAAAAAATTCATCTGCCGCGGGACGCCTGTCTGCGCTCTGCTTAGCGTCCTTCCGATCATCTTAACTATACCATACATCAGAAACAAACGAAAGATGATTTTGCCGCAGCCGCCCTGTTTATTTTTTCTGCTACTACCGCAAAGCCGCGATTTATGATATGATTCTCTAAGGGAAACGGCAGGAGATACGGTTGTGATTGTGCAGACAGTGGAAAAGGGGACAGCTACAGATGGAACAAAAGGAAATTTATCGTTTGTTACAGCAGGTATATGAGGGCAGCTGTACGCCGGAACAGGCAATGAAAGATATGGAGAACTGCCTCAGGCCGGATATGCCGGTTGGCAATTATGCGGATATTGACCTGCACCGATCCGTCCGGCAGGGAATGCCGGAGGTAATTTACGGAGAAGGGAAGAGTGCGGAACAGATTGCCGGTATCATCCGGGCGATGGCGGGGCGGGACGTGAAGAACATTATGACAACGCGGCTGTCCGCCCAAAAAGCGGAGGAAGTGGCCGGAATGCTGGGCGTGAAGCCGCAATCCTTCCCTTCCGGGGGAACGCCCGGCTCAGACGGGCCGTCGGAACCGGATACGACGGCGGCTGAGGAACTGCCGCATGCCATGGATGCGGTCTGCCGATTCGTATATGATCCGGTATCCCGCATCGCTGTCGCCAATCCGGCCGATGTGGAGAAAATCGGAAAAGCTGTCGTGGTGGCGGCCGGGACAAGCGACCTGCCGGTCGCGGAAGAAGCCGCAGTCACGGCGGAACTAAACGGCTGTCGGGTGGAGCGCGTCTATGACGTCGGCGTGGCGGGACTGCACCGTCTGCTGCACCGCCTGCCTGTTCTGGAAGACGCAAATGTGATCATCGCGGTTGCGGGTATGGAAGGCGCCCTGGTGAGTGTGATCGGCGGGCTTGTCGCCTGCCCGGTGATCGGCGTGCCTACGAGCGTAGGCTACGGCGCGAATTTTGGCGGAGCCGCTGCGCTTTTATCAATGCTGAATTCCTGTGCGAGTGGTGTCAGCGTCGTCAACATCGACAATGGCTTTGGGGCGGGCGTGCTTGCGGCACGGATCAACCGGCAGTCGTGCAGAGAAATCGATCCGCGGGAATGAACACGGAGGGCCGGGCCATTGAGTATGACGCCGCACCAGAGAACGACGAGGGGCAGGATGAGGAAAGAGCCAAAGAGGAGAGAAGAGATTTATGAGACGCTATGATATCATTTTATTTGATCTGGACGGGACGCTGACGGAATCGGCTCCGGGGATTGTGAACGCGATCCTTTATGCATTAAAAAAGAACGGAATTGAGGAGACAGACAGGGATAAGCTGATGACCTTTGTCGGCCCGCCGCTTTATGATACTTTTCAGGCAGAATACGGAATGTCAAAACAGCAGGCGGATCATATGGTGGATGATTTCAGGGAGTATTATCACGAGCGCGGCTGGAAGGAGAATTCTCCTTACGGGGGGATACCGGAAATGCTGCAGGAATTGCGCACGCAGGGGCGAAAGCTGGCTGTGGCGACTTCCAAACCGGAAGAATCCGCAAAGCAGATCCTTACCTGGTTTGGCCTGGCAGAGTATTTTGATCTGATTGCCGGGGCAACGATGGATGACAGCCGGAGCCGGAAGGGCGATGTGATCGCATATGCGATCGCGCAGCTGAATTTGGAATCTGCAAGGGAGCAGGAAGCTGCGCAGGCGATGCCTGCAAAGGAAACGGCTGATCATATTCTTATGGTGGGCGACCGCTCTCATGATGTGGCCGGCGCGAAAGAAAACGGGATTTCCTGCGTGGGCGTACTGTATGGATACGGTACCCGCAAAGAACTGGAAGAGGCTCAGGCTGCGGCCATTTGCGCAGAGGTGAGGGATCTGCCGGAGGTGATCGTGCAGCTGGAGAGGGAATGAAACAGGTTGTTTGGGGGACGCGGAGGGCGGCATGAAATTTTTTCACTTATCAGACTTACACATCGGTCTCAGGCTGATGAACCGGGACCTTCGGGAGGATCAGGAGTATATTCTGCACCAGATAACGGAAACCGCGAAACGGGAATGCCCGGATGCGGTGGTGATCGCCGGAGACATTTATGACAGGGCGGTGCCGTCCGCGGAGGCGGTGGAGGTGTTTGATCGTTTCATCAGAGAACTGCGGGAGGCGGTTCCGGAGGCGGTGATTATGATGATCAGCGGAAACCATGACAGTGCCTCGCGTGTGAACTGCTTCCGGAGCGTGCTCTCCAGACAGAAGCTGTATATGGTCGGTCAGCCGCCGCGCACAGAGGAAGAGTACATCGAGCAGGTAATCTGCACAGACGAGTATGGGGAGGTGCATTTTTATCTGCTGCCGTTTGTAAAACCATCGATGGTCAAAGGGGTGGTCGGTGTGGATGAAAATGGGAATCATTTTTCCTATGAAGAATCCCTGAGAAAGCTGATAGCACGGGAAAAGATTGATAAACGTGTAAGAAATGTTCTGGTCAGCCATCAGTTTTACCTTCCGGCTTCCGAGGCAAAACGTCCGCAGCCGGGGAACGGGAGCATGGACGGAACGGACATGTCAAAGCCGGATGGCTTTGTACGGGAGAAACTCATTGATACAATGGACCGTATGGATTCGGAAATACGGACAGTCGGCAATATTGACGCAATATCGGCGGACGTAATCGGCTGCTTTGATTATGCGGCGCTCGGCCATCTTCATAAGCCGATGAAGGTGGGCTGTGAGAGGATACGCTATTGCGGTACTCCGCTTGCGTGTTCTGCCAGCGAGGCCGGTCAGGAAAAAGGAATTGTTGTGGTGGAACTGGGCGAAAAAAACACGGCAGCCCGGATTTCGACAATTCCGCTGCAACCGCTCCGTGAGGTCCGCGTGATCCGGGGAACTCTGGAGGAGGTTTTACAGCAGCCCTGCCAGGATTATGTGACGGCGGTTTTGACAGACAGGGCGGATCTGGAAGTGATCGATATGCAGGAACGGCTGCGGCTTGCATTCCCCAATCTGCTGGAAATTCGCAGAGAGACCGTACGCACGGCGGACTATGGCTCGGATTACGGCGATGAATGGACGCCGGAATCGGCTCCGGATCCCTACCAGCTTTGCTGCGCTTTTCTGAAAGACCTGGACGATGCAAAGAAGGATATCCTGCGGGATGTGATTCGGACTGTGACGGAAGAATCCACCGGAGACAACGCGGCAGAACAGGCTTCTTCGCCTTTGCGGAGCCTGTCGGAAGGGGGCGCTTTATGAAACCGGTCACACTGACGATGCGGGCTTTTGGCTCCTATGGGGAACAGACCACGATCCGGTTTGACGGGCTTGGCCAGAATCTGTTTTTGATCACGGGGGACACCGGGGCCGGGAAGACGACGATTTTTGACGCGATTGTTTTCGCACTGTACGGAGAGACAGGCTCCTCTTCCAATAAAAAAGAGGGGATTGTGCTGCAGAGTCAGTTTACTGCGTATGACAGGGAACCGTTCGTGGAACTTTGCTTTTCCGAGCAGAATGGAAGCAGGACCGGATTGAGCGGCAGCCGGGCGGAGACTTCCGCGAAACCATCGATGACAGCGCCGGAAGGGGCTTCTTTGTATACGGTGCGCCGTGTACCGCGTCACCTGCGCCTGTTGACGCGCGGCGCGGGAAAAGGTTCCGCTGCCCGGGAGGTGCCCGGCAGTGTTTCCCTGACCATGCCGGACGGCACGGAATATCCGTCAAAGGAGACGGACAAAAAGCTGGAGGAGATCGTCGGACTGACGAAGGCACAGTTTATGCAGGTCGCCATGATCGCACAGGGAGAGTTCATGCAGCTTCTCCGGGCAAAATCGGACGATAAGAAAGTCATCTTCCGCAAGCTGTTTCACACGGATCTCTATCAGAAGATCGAGGAAGAACTGGGAAACCGCAGAAGAGATAAGGAGAAGGAGATTGCCGTCATTCGAACGGCCTGCCAGACGGAGGCGGCTCATTTAAGGATTCCGGACGGATATGAAAAAGCGCCGGATATTTTGCGGCTGCAAAAGCAGGTGGCGGACGGAAATATGACTTCACTTGACTTGTTTCTGGAGGCGCTGGACCAACTTTGCGCGTATCTGGATGCGAGGCACAAAGAGGCGAAAGAGAAGCAGAAGCAGGCGGCAGCCAGAGAGAAAGAGAAACAGGGGGCATATACAAATGCGCAGAACATCGCACAGGCCTACAGCCGATTGGAAGAAGCCGAAAAGCAGCTTGCTGAATATGAAAAACAGGCAGCGGAAATGGAAGAAAAGAAAGCGCTTATTGCGAATCTGCGGGCGGCTTTTGAAATCCGCGGTGATTATCGTCTCTTTCGCGATGCAGATGATGCAGCGGCCGCGTCTGCAAAAGCGCTGGAACAGCTAAGAGACGCTTTTCCCGGTCAGGAGAAGCAGGCAGAAGAGGCCGCGGCAGAGCTCCAGACGCAGCAGCAGCTTTTCAGGGAGGCGCAGGAAAGCGCCGCCCGCACCCGGGAGCGTGTTGAAAAATCTCTGGAAATCCTGCAGAAACAGGCGGATGCGGACGACCAGATCCTCAAAGATGAAAAAAGACTGAAAAAAGCAGAGCAAAATACAGCAGAAGCGGTTCTTGCGCTTGAAACATTTCATCAGACAGAGCAGCTTTGGAAGGAGCAGGAAAGTGCGCTTGCCGATACGCCGGAGAAGCTGGCGGCCTTTCAGGGACGTCAGGATGCGCTGAGCCGTTTGGCTGACCGGCTGGATACGGTAAAGAAACTCCGGAAGGAAGAACTTCGCCAGAAACAGATCTGTGAACAGGCGCAGCGGGAATACAGCCAGGCGGACGCAGATTACCGGTGCGCGAGAGCGGAGTATGAACAGCTGCGCGCGGCATATCTGGATGAACAGGCCGGAGTCCTTGCGCGCAGTTTAAGGGACGGTGAGCCCTGCCCTGTGTGCGGATCGCTGGAGCATCCCCGCCCGGCGGTGATTGTCTGTGCTCCTGCGTCCCTGCCGTCCCGCACCGCGGATTCGGCCCCGGCAGAAACACTTTCTCTGGAGATGCTGGATTCCCTGGAAAAACGGGCAGATACGCTTTCTCAGGAGCAAAAAAATCTCGCTGCAAAAGCACACGCCGCGGCAGAAGTTCTTGCGGCGAAACAGGAGACGCTGGAGACGGAAGCTGCAAAGCTGCAGAAAGAACTGAATGGGAAAACATCCGGCGCACAGAACAGAACCGATGAATCCATTGACGAAATCATCCGGAACGCCGACGCGCAGATCGCCGGGCAGACCATGGCATTGAATGCGGAAAAAGAAGAACTGGATCAACAGTTTCTTCGGCTTCAGGATATCCGGGAAAATCTGCGCGGAGCCGATGGGCAAAAACAGGAATTAAGCCGGAAAGCGGAAGAGGCCAGACAGGAAAAGACGGCGGCTTATGCAGGACTGGAGGGCAGCAGGCAGCGGCGGAAGGCGCTGAATGAGACCGGCAGTTTTTCAACGGCGGAAAAAGCAGGGGAGGCGCTGGCTGCCGCACAGAATTTCAGCCGGGAAAGAGAAAACGCCGTAAGCAGAGCCGCGGAAGCCGCTTCGCTTATGAAGGAGCAAAGAGACCATACGACAGTTCTGATCCGTAAATACGAGCAGGAACTTCCGGCTCAAAAACAGCTTTGTGAAAAAAGAAAACAGGCATATGAGAACTGTATGCGCCAGAGAAAGCTGACCGAGGCCGAATGGCAGCGGCTTACCGCCGGGCATACGCCGGAAGATGAGACCCGGCTTCGCAAAGAACTGGAGCAGCATACAAACGGAATGGTTTCGGCCAAAAGCCGAATCGAATCCGCCCGCGAAACGATAGCCGGCCGGCCTGCGCCGGATCTTGCCGGCCTTTCTGCGGAAACGGCAGAGGCGGAGAAACAGCGAACCGCGGCGGATGAGGAGTATGCCGGGATTGGGGAAGAATTGCGCGCAAACCAACGGATGAGGGATACCCTGCGTTCCGGGCTGGAAGAGCGAAGACAGGTGATCGAGGAGCATACACGCCTGGATGCACTTTACCGGCTGGTATCCGGCAATGTCAGGGACAGCCGTATGGATCTTGAAACCTTTGTGCAGCGTTATTATATGGAACAGATTCTCCATGCAGCGAATCGCCGGTTCCTTGAAATGTCCGGCGGTCAGTTTGAACTTCGCATGGTCGATGCCGAAAAAGCGGGAAAAGGAAAGAACCGCGGGCTGGATCTGATGGTTTACTCCGCTGTGACCGGAAAAGAACGTGAGATACGTACCCTTTCCGGCGGCGAGTCATTTATGGCGGCTCTCTCGCTGGCGCTCGGAATGGCTGACCAGATCCGGCAGCGCACGGCGGCGATTCATCTGGATATGATGTTTATTGATGAAGGGTTCGGCTCCCTTGATGACCGCTCGCGCAGCCAGGCAGTTCGCGTCCTCAAAGAGATGGCCGGCAGTGACCGGCTGATCGGCATTATTTCTCATGTGACCGAACTGAAGCAGGAGATTGACGACCAGCTTCTTGTTACGAAAGACGAGACGGGCAGTCATGTAACATGGCAGATCAGCTGAAGCGGACGGCAAAGAACAGGGTATCAACACGGAAGAAAAATAAATAAGGAACAAAGGCAGAAAACAAAAACAGAAAACAAAAACAGAAAACAAAAACATAAAACAAAAACATAAAACAAAAACATAAAACAAAAACATAAATGATACAACCCCCGCATATATTTTTGGAAAAGAGGGCAACAATACAGTATTCTCGAAACGGTTGCAGGCAGATATGCCGTGTGCGAAGGAGGGCAGGGATGCCGGACTGCGCAAAATAACAGAAATCGATGCGGGGGAGTTTTATGTCCGAATACAGGAGATTTGTGGCTTATTTTTATGAATACGCGGATGGGAAAAAGCAGCAGAACGCGGGATTTGCCAAGGTAGAACTGCGCGACGGGATGTGGCGGATCCTGTTTCGGCTCACCATATCGGAGGCGCCGGAGCCGCCGCTGCAGGTATATGGTTTTGTCCGGGAAAACGAGGATTTGCAGGGATTCCTTTTGGGCACCATGGCTTCCAACGCGAGCGCGCCGGAAGAATGGGCCTGGCGTGCGGATACGCCGGTTGGGCTGGGAAAGGTTTATTTTGGACAACTGAACGGTATGCGAATTGCCGGCAGCGATGGCAGAAACTTTTTTACCGTGTGGGACGATGAACCCATGAATCCCGCTCATTTTGTGACGGAACCGCCGCAGCCGGAAAAACCGGAGCAGCCACCGCGTCCGGAGCAGCCGCCGCAGCCGTCACGCCCGGAAGAGCCTGTGCAGCCGGAGGAACTGCCGCAGCCATTGCGTCCGGAGGAACCACAGCAGCCACCGCGTCCGGAGCAGCCGCCGCAGCCGTCACGCCCGGAGATACCGGCGCCGGGAGCGGCTGAAGTACCAGTACCGCAGATTACAGAACTGCCGCAGCCGGAAAGTCCCATGATACCAGAACCGGCAGCGCCGGAAATGCCGGTACTGCGGCCGCCGGAAATGTCGGCAGCAATGAACAGGAAGAAGCCCTCCGCACGACCGCGGGAGAATCAAAATCCCGCTGAAATCCTGTTAAGGAGCCGTCAGGGATTCCGTCCCTTTCAGGATGAGGAATTTACGGACTGCGTACAGATCAGGCTGTGTGATATACTCCCGTTTCAGCAGGAAAACTGGAAAATTGGCAGAAACAATTTCCTGCAGCACGGCTACTATCTTTACCGTCACCTTCTGCTCGGCAGGACGAAAGACGGCAGCTACATACTTGGTGTGCCGGGGATGCGCAGCCGACAGGAAGAGTATATGGCACAGACATTCGGCTACGATCACTTCAAACAGTCAGGCTCGAACGGTTCCGGCCGGAACTTCGGCTACTGGTATCGGATACTGAAGGAACCGAATCCGGCGGACAGAGCATAAAGAGCAAAATCAGATCAGGAAAAGATGGGGGAAATCAAAATTGGAAACTATGCGCGGAAGGGGAAAGATGATCGGGAGCGTTGTCGGAGCATTGACCGTGTCTTTTCTGGCAACCGTTATCCTGCTGCTTGTTTTTGCTTTTTTATTATTAAAACTGCAGCTGACCGCGGGCCAGACTGAAATTGGGATTCTGGTGATCTACGTGCTTTCCTGCTTTGCGGGAGGCTGGGTTGGCGGGAAAAAGGCGAACCGACGCAAATTCCTTTGGGGACTGCTGACAGGCGTGCTGTATTTTCTGCTGTTGCTGGCAATTTCCGGGATGGGAGAGGAAGCGCTGCAGCCGGAACTGCCGGGGACCCTTCTTTCTCTGGCACTGTGTGCACTCGGAGGGACGCTGGGCGGAATGCTGGCCGGGTGAAAAGTTGTATTTGACATTACCCGTGATATGCGGTATAGTAAATCAAGTTCATCGGCTGTTATGCCGATGCAATAATAACATCCGCTAGGGGAGCACATCGCTGAGACTGAGTCTTTACGGACTCTGACCCTTAATACTTGACCCGGATAATACCGGCGTAAGGAAGCGCAGAGATTTTTACGCACGATGTGATTCCTCCTTGCGCACTCAGTGGAGAGCCACGTCATTTTGAATCGCGTTAGCACGCGAGACGTGGCCTGCATCCTGCATTAGAAAACGATGCGGGATAGGAAAAGGAGGATTTTTTATGTCTATTGTAACTGCAGACGGTGGCCTGACCACCCTCGGATACGTCCTTTGTGCCATTGCCGTGATCGCACTGGTCCTGGTGGCGTCATTTCTTCACAGCAAAGCCGATTCCGGCAAAAAAATGTCCACCAAACAGCTGGTATACTGCGCGATGGCGATGGCGCTCGCGTTCGTTACCTCGTATATCAAGCTGTTCCACCTGCCCTACGGCGGCTCCGTGACCCTTTTCAGCATGCTGTTTATCTGCCTGATCGGCAACTGGTACGGCGTGAAGGTCGGCATTCTGACCGGCCTGGCTTACGGAATTCTTCAGTTCCTGCAGGAACCGTATGTGCTGAACTTTTTCCAGGTATGCTGCGATTATGTGCTTGCCTTTGCGGGACTCGGTCTGGCCGGGGTATTCTGGAAATCCAAAAACGGACTCGTGAAGGGCTACATACTCGGCATCCTCGTGCGCGGCGCGTTCCACTCTCTGGGCGGCTATCTGTACTGGATGGAATACATGCCGGAGAATTTCCCGCAGGCGCTCACAGCGCTGTACCCGATCATCTATAATTACTCCTACATTCTGCTGGAGGGCGTGATCACAGTCATTATCATCTCGCTCCCGCCGGTCGCGAAAGCGCTGCAGACGGTGAAGGAGAGTGCAGTGAAATAAAAACGCCAGGCATCGGTAAAAGCCGCAAAGCGGCGTTATTGCTGATGCAGATGAAGTATCCTCTGATTCCGGCTGCCGCAAAACTGCAGCGAGATGTCCTTTTCTGCTTCGATGAATTCGCCGTCGACGAGCACATCGATATAAGAGAGCATTTCCTGTGTCACATCCGTGAACACGCGGCCGCCGGGGATCAGGTCGACATCATACAAATATCCGGTGTAGCACCAGATATCCTTATCAGGATAGTGCTCCCGGATTTTTTTCATGAGAACTGTGACCACCGGCTGATTCTCCGGCTCAAACGGCTCGCCGCCCAGCGCGGTAAAGCCCTGGATATGATCGGGCTTCAGGGCTTCGAGAATCTCTTCGACGGTCTCATCGGTAAACGGCTGCCCAAACCCAAAATCCCAGGTCTCGGCATTGAAGCAGCCTTTGCAGTGGTGACGGCATCCCGACACAAAAAGCGAAACCCGGACGCCCGGGCCGTCAGCGATGTCATATTTTTTGATATTCCCATAGTTCATAGTGATGCCCCCAACAATCGTATACGGTCAAAACTGCCGTGCATATAGGGCTATCATAATAATTCCTTCTGGTACTGTCAAGAATCTTTTTCCTGTTGACAGAGGGATGCTTTTTCTGTATTGTTTATGAATATAAGAGGAAAAACGTGATGATGCAGTCATTGAGCAGAAAGGAGAAAATGTATGGGATTGGGTATGGGTTCCGGCGCGGGCCGCAGAGATAATATGATGCAAAATATGGCCATGGAAGTGAATGCCATGGAACATGAGCGGAAACGGTCACAAAATGAAAAAACCACGAAAAAACAGCAGATCATCGGGCGGATCGCCTTTGGCGTGATACTGTTTCTCGTGGTGATCATCATCGGCGCATTTGTGGTTTGCCATTTATAAAAGAAAAGCATTGGAAAAACGGACAGGGGAGAAAACTTCCCCTGTCCGTTTTTCGGCTTGTTTTGTCTGAGAGTAACTGTTCAGTACCTTCAAAAATAGTTACATCAAAGTTACAGATGCAGCACGCGGTCCTTGATCTCCTGCGTGCGGCCCTGATTCCAGAACTGGGTGCCGATGTAGCCGCAGGTACGGCGCGCGACGCTCATCTTGTCCTGGTCGCGGTTGCCGCAGTTCGGGCATTCCCAGACCAGCTTGCCGGCCTCGTCCTCAACGATCCGGATCTCGCCGTTGTAGCCGCAGCAGCTGCAGTAGTCGCTCTTGGTGTTCAGTTCCGCGTACATGATGTTGTCGTAGATGAACTTCATGACGGAGAGCACCGCGGGGATGTTGTTCTGCATGTTCGGCACTTCCACGTAGCTGATCGCGCCGCCCGGAGAGAGCTCCTGGAACGGAGCTTCGAAACTCAGTTTGCTGAAGGCGTCAATTTCTTCCGTCACGTGGACGTGGTAGCTGTTGGTGATGTAGTTTTTATCGGTCACGCCCGGGATGATGCCGAAGCGCTTCTTTAACAGTTTTGCGAAGCGGTAGGTCGTGGACTCCATCGGCGTGCCGTAGACGGAGTAGCTGATGTTTTCCGCCGCCTTCCATTCGGCGCATTTGTCGTTCAGACGCTGCATGACGGCCATCGCGAACGGGCGCGCTTCCGGGTCGGTGTGGGATTTGCCGAGCATACGCACACACATTTCGTAAAGTCCGGCGTAGCCCAGAGAAATCGTCGAATAGCCATTATAAAGCAGCTTGTCAATGGTCTCACCCTTTTTCAGGCGTGCGAGCGCGCCGTACTGCCACAGGATCGGCGCCACATCGGAGACGGTGCCGAGAAGGCGCTCGTGGCGGCAGCGCAGAGCACGGTGGCAGAGTTCCAGACGCTCATCGAGGATTTCCCAGAATCTGTCCATATCGCCGTCCGAGGAGCAGGCCACATCCACCAGGTTGATGGTGACGACGCCCTGATTGAAACGCCCGTAGAATTTGTAGCTCCCGTCCGGATTTCGCTGACTGTCCTCTACGGTGAGGAAGGAGCGGCAGCCCATGCAGGTGTAGACGTTGCCGCGCTTCAGCTTTTTCATCATCTTTGCGGAGATATAGTCCGGCACCATGCGCTTCGCCGTGCATTCGGCGGCGAGTTCGGTCAGATACCAGTATTTGGAATCTTCCGTGATGTTGTCTTCGTCAAGTACATAAATCAGCTTCGGGAAGGCGGGCGTGATCCACGCGCCGCTTTCATTTTTCACGCCCTGCATCCGCTGGCGCATCACTTCTTCGATGATCATCGCGAGGTCGTCTCGTGTCCGCCCCTCGGGAACTTCATCGAGATACATAAACATCGTTACAAACGGAGCCTGCCCGTTGCAGGTCATCAGCGTGATGAGCTGATACTGGATGGTCTGGATGCCGCTGGTGATCTCATCTTTCAGCCGGCGCTCCGTTACCATGGAGATGATCTCCTCATCCAGAGACTCTCCGCAGGCTTCCCGCTCCTCGATCACCTTGCTGCGCAGCTTCTGACGGCTGATATCCACGAACGGAGCCAGGTGCGCCAGAGAAAACGACTGGCCGCCGTACTGGTTGCTTGCCACCTGTGCGACGATCTGTGTCGTCACGTTGCACGCGGTGAAGAAGCTGTGCGGCTTCTCAATCATCGTCTCGCTGATCACCGTGCCGTTCTGCAGCATGTCCTCCAGATTGATCAGGTCGCAGTTGTGCTCCCGCTGCGCGTAATAGTCCGCGTCGTGGAAATGGATGATCCCTTCCTCGTGCGCCTGCACGATATCCTCCGGCAGCAGCACACGCATCGTCAGATCCTTGCTGACCTCACCCGCCATGTAGTCACGCTGCGTTGAATTGATGGTCGGGTTCTTATTGGAATTTTCCTGTTTTGCGTTCTCATTGATCTGGTCCAGCAGCGAGAGGATGCTGTCGTCGGTGGTGTTCGTCTTGCGGGAGAGCTCACGCTTATAACGGTAACGCACATATTTCTGCGCCACCTCATAGCCGCGCATCTCCATGATGCCCGTCTCGACCAGATCCTGAATGTCCTCCACATTCAGCGCATGGGAGGACTCTACCGCCTGCTTTGCGATCGTATCGGCCACTGCCGTGATCTGATAGTCGCTCAGCCGGTGAATTTTTTCCACACTGTTATTTGCCTTGCGCACCGCGTTCTCGATCTTTGATTTGTCAAAGGTCACTTCCTCGCCGCTGCGCTTGATGACGTTTGCCTTTACGGTCTCGCTCATTTTTCTCTCTCCATTCGTTGGTATCGAGCAATGCAGACTGCGGTCATGGCCATCTTTTAGCCTGTGAAAAGC
The DNA here is from genome assembly GCA_020860715.1 of Clostridiales bacterium. Classification (GTDB taxonomy): domain Bacteria; phylum Bacillota; class Clostridia; order Lachnospirales; family Lachnospiraceae; genus Choladousia. The sequence goes on from JAJBTU010000038.1 coordinate 25,356, forward strand.
GCAAAATCAATCGAAAGGGCGTAAAAAACTTTGCCCGGCTCAGCTGCACAGTCGGTCGTAAACTCATACGTTGGGAAATATAACACATCATATGGTGTGATATATGGATAAATCGCACCAGATATTGCGCACGTTCTATGATACAGGGTTTTCAGAAAAAGTCAAGATGCAATTGGAGAAAAACGGTGAGAAAAAGACAGCGTTTCCTGTATGAGCTGCTGGAGGAAGTTGATTAAATTTTCATAAAATGAATGAAGTTTTTATAGGCCTGGTTGACAAACGCCTCTCCTTTTGCCATAATGCAAGGCGGTAATGTGCGGCGAAAATGCATGGCCGCGCAGAAATGAAATCAGGTAATGAGCATGAGAAAGAAGGCGAAAAGATGCTGGAACTTAAAGCAATAAAGAAGGATTATCTCGCGGGGGAGAACACGGTTCACGCGCTGAAGGGGATTGATCTGCAGTTCCGCAGCAGCGAGTTTGTCGCGATCCTGGGACCGTCCGGCTGCGGCAAGACGACGATGCTGAATATCATCGGCGGGCTGGACCAGTACACAGAGGGCGACCTGATCATCAACGGTGTTTCTACGAAAAAGTATAAGGATCGGGACTGGGATACGTATCGGAACCACTCGATCGGTTTTGTATTTCAGACATACAACCTGATCCCGCACCAGACGGTGCTGCGCAATGTGGAGCTGGCGCTGACCCTGGCCGGAGTGTCCAAGGCGGAGCGGCGTGAGCGGGCGAAAGCGGCGCTGGAGGAAGTGGGGCTGGGCAATCAGCTGCACAAGCTGCCGAATGAGATGTCCGGCGGGCAGATGCAGCGTGTGGCCATTGCGCGTGCGCTGGTGAACAATCCGGATATTATCCTCGCGGATGAACCGACCGGCGCGCTGGACACGGAGACGAGCGTGCAGGTGATGGAGATCCTCAAGAAGATTTCCCATGACCGCCTGATCATCATGGTGACGCACAATCCGGATCTGGCGGAGCGCTATTCTTCCCGGACGATCCGGATGCTGGACGGGGAAATTATCTCCGATTCCATGCCGCTCACGGAAGAAGAAATAGAAAAAGAGAAGCAGAGCGACCGTCAGGCGCGGATCCGGAGCGGCAAGTCGAAAAAGCCGTCGATGTCGCTGTTTACCTCGTTCGGCCTGTCGCTGAAGAACCTGACGACCAAGAGCGGGCGGACGCTCCTGACCGCGTTTGCCGGGAGCATCGGCATCATCGGCATCGCGTTGATTCTCTCTATTTCTCAGGGATTGACGACCTATATTGATGAGGTCGAGGAGGATACGCTTTCCTCCTATCCGCTGACGCTGGAGGCGGAGAGCATCGATATCAGTTCTGTGCTGGAAACGTTTATGAACGTTCAGAACAGTGAGGTGGAGCATGATACTGACGCGGTGTATCAGAAGGCGGCTCTGCAGGAGATGCTGAACGCGGTCAACAACATGGAGGAGAGCGAGAACGATCTGGCCTCTTTTAAGGAATATCTGGAAAAGAAGATGGCGGACGAGGATTCTGAGCTTTATGACGCGTTAAGCGGCGTCCAGTACACCTACAATCTGGATCTGTCCGTTTATACAGAGAATGTGGACGGCGAGATTGAAGAGTCAGATGTGACCAATCTGCTGATGGAAATCATGGCCAGCTACATGAATCTGGATTCTGAGACGATGTCCTCCCTGATGGGAGACACGGAAAGCTCCTCGATGTATTCGTATTCGTCGATGAGCACGATGTACAGTTCTATCTGGCAGGAGATGCTTTCCGGCAACGACGGCTCTTACGTCAATGATCTGCTGAAACGGCAGTATGATCTGGTCTACGGCTCCTGGCCGAATGATTATAACGAGGTCGTACTGGTGCTGGATGAAAATAATGAGATCGACGACATGACCCTGTACGCGCTGGGGCTGATCTCCGAGGATACGATTATGGAGATCGCGGATGCGGCCAATGACGGGACCGAGGTGCAGATTGACGATACCTCCTGGACCTACGAGGAAATCTGTGACCGGGAATACCGTGTGATACTGGACTGCGACGCGTATTCCTATGACAGCGCGACCGGCACATATATTGATCTTCGCGAGACGGAAAGCGGCCTGCAGTATCTCTATGACAATGCGCTTTCCCTGAAAGTGGTCGGCGTCATCCGGGCGAATGCGGATGCGACATCCGCCATGCTGGACAATGGCATCGCCTATACGAGTGCGCTGACGGAGTATGTGATCGAAGCGTCACGGGAATCAGACGTGGCACAGGCACAGCTGGAGAATACGACCATGGATGTGCTGACCGGTCTGCCGTTTGCGGAAGGGGCTGACAGCCTGACAGACGAGGAAAAGCAGGCGGAATTCCTTGCGTGGGTGACGGAAATTTCCGATGAGGAAAAGGCAGAAGTCTATATGGAGATCATGAGCACGCCATCGGAGGAACAGCTGGAGGCGTCGCTTGAGGAAGCAATGGCGGGCTATACGATTGAAACGATGCGGGAATCGCTTATCCAGTCTCTGGAATCAGAAATGAGTCTGGATGAGGAGACCGCGGCGGAATATGTGAACAGTATGAGTGACGAGGATATAGAAGCGATGTTCTCGCAGGCGCTGACCGCGCAGATCACTGAGCAATACGCGGCACAGGTGGAGGAACAGCTTGGGACCATGACTTCAGAGGAACTCGCGGCGGCCCTGGACGCAGCTTTGGACTCTTACACGGCGGAAGAGTGCGCAGAGTTCTATGAGGACGTAATGGAATTCTCCGACAGCACTTACGAGGACAATCTGCTGAAGCTGGGATATCTGGATCTGGACGATCCGTCCTCTATTAACCTGTATGCATCCTCGTTTGAAAATAAGGATGTGGTCGAGGATGCGATTGCCGAATACAATGAGGGCAGGGACAATCTGGAACAGATCCAGTACACGGATTATGTCGGCATTATGATGTCGTCGATCACGACCATCATCAACGCCATCACCTATGTGCTGATCGGCTTTGTGGCGATATCCCTGATCGTATCGTCGATTATGATCGCGGTGATCACGCTGATCTCCGTGCAGGAGCGCACGAAAGAGATTGGTATCCTGCGTGCGATCGGCGCATCGAAGAGAGACGTATCCAGCATGTTTAACGCGGAGACTGTGATCATCGGTTTCTGCTCCGGCATACTGGGCGTGGCCGTGACCGTGCTGCTGTGCTTCCCGATCAATTCCCTTATTCACACGGCGACCGGCATTACGGCTCTGAACGCCTATCTGCCGACTGAAGCGGGTGTGATACTGGTTCTGATCAGTGTCCTGCTGACTCTGATCGCGGGTATCATTCCGTCGCGGAGTGCGGCAAAGAAGGATCCGGTGGTCGCGCTGCGGACAGAGTAAATCATATGTATTACAATGGGTTCGCGCATTCGTTGCGCGGACCCGTTTTTGGTTTACAGGAAACATTCGGACACATTCTTTTTTATACTTTGGCAGTTTTTACTTGTGAACAGAAGAGGGAACGTGTATAATCGGACATGGACTTTGTGAAACAATTCAAACAGCATCGGAATGAAAATACAGTCTTCGAAGAAGGCGTTCTGCGGCCAGCTGTTCTGAATAGTGAAATATACCAGGAAAAGCAGAAGAAATGGGGGAATGAACATGGAGACGAAGGATTTTGCTAAGGAAGTAAAGCAGCATCTGACAGAAAAACTGATTCCGTTCTGGTCGGGACTGAAGGATGAGGAGAACGGCGGGTTTTGCGGTTATATGGGGTATGACCTGCAGCGCGATCCGACTTATGAGAAAGGCTGTATTCTGAACAGCCGGATTTTATGGTTCTTCTCAAATGCGTATCTGCTTTTGAAGGAGGAGGCGCTGCTGGAAAACGCGGATCACGCGTACCGTTTTCTGCGGGATTACTGCCTGGATAAGGAACAGGGCGGCGTGTACTGGTCGGTAACTTACGACGGGAAGCCGAATGACGATACAAAGCATACCTACAATCAGGCGTTTGCGATCTACGCGCTGTCTTCTTATTATGATGCCTCGAAGAATCAGGAGGCATTGGATATCGCGTTTGGCCTGCAGGATGTGATCGAGGAAAAATGCACGGATGAATACGGGTATCTGGAGGCATTTGACCGTTATTTCCGCCCGGTGTCGAATGAGAAGCTGTCGGAGAACGGCGTGATGGCGGAAAAGACGATGAACACGCTGCTGCATGTGTTTGAAGCATATACGGAGCTTTACCGCGTGAGCCATCAGAGTTATACGGCGGAGCGGCTGGAATTCATGCTCGACCTGTTTTCACAGAAGGTATATAACCCGGAGAGGGGCAGACAGGAAGTGTTCTTTGACCGCACCTGGAATACGCTGATCGACCTGTATTCTTACGGACACGATATTGAGACCTCGTGGCTGCTGGACCGCGGTCTGGAAGTGCTGGACAACCCGCTTTATACAGAGTCGGTCGCGCCGATCACGGCTGAAATCGCGGAGAATATTTATGAGCGCGCGTATCGTGACCACTCGGTGCTGAACGAGGCGGAGAACGGTGTGGACGACACGAAGCGCGTCTGGTGGATTCAGGCGGAGGCGATCGTGGGTTTCCTCAACGCGTGGCAGAAGAACGGCGATGAGAAGTATCTTGACGCGGCAAAAGACATCTGGGGCTACATCTGCTCTTACTTTGTAGATCCGCGTGAGGGTTCGGAATGGTTTGAAAATGTCAACGCTGATCACACACCGATGGAGCTGCCGATCGTGCAGCCGTGGAAGTGCCCGTACCACAACGGCCGTATGTGCATGGAAGTGATCCGCAGGCTGGGATAATAAAAGATAATTCAGATATGAAAATGGAGAAGAACCTTTATGATTCACTACGACGAAGCGCATCACATTTTTAAACTGGATACGCCCAATACCAGTTACGTGTTCGGACTGACGGATGAGAGTTATCCGGGGCAGATTTATTATGGAAGAAAGATCGAGGATACGGACCTTGGCTATCTGCTGCGGGAGGATGAGCGCCCCCAGCCGCCGTCGGTACTGCGGCGTGAAAAAGCGGGATATTTTGACTTTTATCCGATGGAGTATCCCACCGGCGGGATCGGGGATGCCAGAGAAAGCTGTATCGGCATCCGCACGATGGACGGACAGGAAGGGCTGGAACTGAGATACGGTTCCCATCAGATTTACGCCGGGAAAAAGCCTCTCGAGGGGCTTCCGGCGACGTGGGATGAGAATCAGTCCTGCAGCACTCTGGAGATGGTGCTGGAGGATGAGGTGACCGGCCTTCGGGTGATTCTTTCCTATACGGCATTTGAGGATGTGGACGTGATCACAAGAAGCGTCCGCGTGGAGAATGCGGGAGACAGGAGCATCTATCTGACGAAGGTGCTGTCGGCCTGCCTGCACGTGGAACAGGAGCATCTGGAGGTGCTTACCCTGCCGGGTTCCTGGTCCAGGGAGCGGCAGATCCAGAGGCAGAAGCTCGGATACGGCAGCATTGTGACCGAATCGATCCGCGGCATATCCAGCCATCAGGATCATCCGTTTATGGCGCTTGTCACGGAGAACTGCACGCAGACGACCGGCGATGTCTATGCGATGAACTTTGTCTATTCGGGGAATTTTCTTGCGAAAGCCATGCGGGATCAGTTTGATCAGATTCGCATGGTGATGGGGATTCATCCCGACCGTTTTTGCTGGAAGCTGGAGCCGGGGGAGACTTTTTGGGCGCCGGAAGTGGTAATGGTTTACTCGGATGAGGGCCTCGGCAAAATGACGAGGACCTTTCACAGCCTGTACCGCCGTCACCTGATCCGCGGATACTGGAAAGACAGACGGCGTCCGGTGCTGATCAACAACTGGGAGGCCACTTACTTTGACTTTGACACGGAAAAGCTGCTGGCCATCGCACGTGAGGCGGCGGAGCGCGGGATCGAGATGCTGGTCGTGGACGACGGCTGGTTTGGACACCGGAGCAACGACGACAGCAGCCTGGGCGACTGGCAGGTGAATGAGAGTAAGCTGCCGGGCGGATTTGCGTATCTGGCGCAGGAGGTCAATAAGCTGGGGATGAAGCTGGGCATCTGGCTGGAACCGGAGATGGTTTCGGAAGATTCCGACCTTTACCGGGCGCATCCGGACTGGGTGCTGCGGATGAACGGACGGGAGCCGGGGCAGGCCCGGGCACAGTATGTGCTGGATTTGAGCCGGCCCGAGGTCGCGGAATATGTCTATGGGATGATCCGTGATGTCCTTTCCTCCGCGAATATTGAATATGTAAAGTGGGACATGAACCGTCTGCTCTCTGACGTCGGCAGTCTGACTCTGCCTTCCGACCGGCAGGGCGAGATCCTGCACCGCTACATGCTGGCGGTCTATGGTCTGCAGGAACGGCTGACGAAGGACTTCCCGCAGCTGCTGCTGGAGAACTGCTGCTCCGGCGGCGGGAGATTTGACCCGGGCATGCTTTATTACAGCCCGCAGATCTGGTGCTCGGACGACACGGACGCCATCGAGCGTTTGTCCATCCAGGAAGGCACGCAGCTGCTCTATCCGCTTTCCTGCATTGGCGCGCATGTATCGATCTGCCCAAACCACGGCACGGGCCGTGTGACGCCGTTTGAGACAAGAGGAGCCGTGGCGCTCTCCGGGACGTTCGGCTATGAACTGGATATTACCAGACTGTCCGATGAGGAGAAAAATCAGATACCGGGGCAGACGGCGGCTTACAAAAAATACAGCCATCTGATCCGGAACGGAGAATATTACCGCATTGCTTCCTGGCGGGAGAACCATTTGTATGACTGCTTTATGGTGGTCTCAGAGGATCGGACGGAGGCGCTGTGCACCTACGTACAGGTACTCTCACAGATCAATTATAAGAGCCGCCGCATCCGCCTGCAGGGGCTTGACCCGGACGCCTTTTACAGCGTGACCGGGGTAACCCTCGCAGAAACCAGTGAGACAGAGGACGCTGCCGCCGCAGAATCATCAGAGAACGCGGCTGCGGCAGGCTGCGGGAACAATGCGGGGCCGAAGCGTTACCAGGGCGCGGCGCTGATGTACGCCGGTATCCTGATGCCGCGGGTGATGGGCGATTTTCAGGCGCGGCTGCTTCATATTATGAAAATCTGACGGATTTTGGAAAATCCTCTTGACAAAAATAGCGAGTGTTGTTATAGTAGTTAGCAAGAACTAACTTAAGAGCGGTATTACATAATCAGAACGGCAAACAGGTTTATACCCGGCGCTCTTTGCGGGCGCCGTTTTTCAGAGAAAGGGGTTAGTTTATTCTAACCGGGAGGTTTCGATGAGTGTTGTAATTATAGGCGGTAATGAGGGCATGGTTTGTCAGTATGAGGGGATCTGCAGGAATTATGGCTGCAAGGCAAAGGTTTTCGCAAAAGAAAACGGCGCGATCCGCAAAAAACTTGGCAATCCGGATATGTTTATTCTTTTTGTAAACACGGTTTCCCATAAAATGGTAAAGAGCACACTTCAGGAAGCAAAACGGAACAGGATCCCGGTGGTGCGCTGTCATTCCAGCAGCGCGTCGGCACTGGAAGAACTTCTCAGCGAACAAATCCATGCAGAAAAACGGTAACTGCCAAAGCGTGCCGGGCAAAAATGGATAAAAGTTCTGAAATTTGCAGACGATAAAGCAATTGAATCTCATTTTTGCAGATGGAGGCAGAAAAAGATGGGAACAGAAGCAATCGGATATGTACTCGGACAGCAGTGTGCGCCGGTGATCGCCGGAGTCAAGCCATCGAATCTTCTGATCGTGGAAAAAGGAAATCAGAATGGACTGAGACATGTATTGAGAGGGACAGAACTATGCACGTATCTTTTGCATGCTTCGGCGGAAAAAGAGTATTGGCTTTTGTTTGATCCGGAAGCGATGCAAAGGCTTTTGGAGGAACCGGATAAGAGGTGTTATCTGCAGGAGTGCGGATATAAGACGGATGATATGGATCAGGTGCTTGAAAGACTGGCGAAGCGGTTTCGGAATTATAAGCGAAAACGTGCTGATTTTCCGCATGAGATGGGCGTTCTCTTTGGCTATCCGCTGAATGATGTGAGGGGATTCATTGAAAATGGCGGAAAAAATTTCAAACGCTCCGGCTACTGGAAAGTGTATGATGACGTAGCATACGCAGATCAGATTTTCATTTTGTATGAATCTGCAAGGCGGATGGCCCTGAGACTGTGCGGGCAGGGATGGCGTATTTCCGATATCTGGAAATGCTTTCGATCCGCGGAGTTTCAATGGGAACCGGATTTAGCCAGACAGTTCATCTGAACTCTCTGGACTATATAAAATTGTAACTGTTCAGTTACAAAATATTTATTTCATCTGGAGGATAGAAAAAATGGCAGAATTAAAAGTAGTGTTCTGGAGCGGCTCAGGCAACACGGAGTCCATGGCGGATGCCATCGTAAAAGGCGCCGGGGATGCGAAAGCGATTTCCATGGAAGACATCAGCCCGGCAGATCTGGCTGAGGAAAAGGTATTTGCGCTCGGCTGCCCGGCCATGGGAGATGAGGAACTGGAAGAGACGATTGTCGAGCCGTTTGTTGCGGAACTGGAAAAGAATGTGGAGGGAAAAACCATTGGGCTCTTCGGCTCTTACGGATGGGGAGACGGAGAGTGGATGCGCAGCTGGGTGGAACGCATGCAGAAGGCCGGCGCGACGGTCGCAGGCGGGGAAGGCGTGATCTGCGCGGACGCGCCGGACAACGAAGCGGAGCAGGCTCTTGCCGCACTGGGCGCGAAGCTGTCAGCGATGCTTTAAGCCGCATAAGGCGTCAGCCATATCATTCCGCTCCTGAGCGGCACCCCCCAAACCATTGATTTTCTGGCGCGGCTGTGCGCAAAACGCGGCCGCGCGCAAAAAATGCGCTGTCCAATCGGACAGCGCATTTTCGTCTGGCAAACATATTCTTAAAGCTTTACCACGTTAGCAGCCTGCATTCCGCGAGCGCCTTCTGTCAAATCATAAGAAACTGCCTGGCCTTCTTCGAGGGTCTTAAAGCCTTCGCCCTGGATTGCAGAAAAGTGTACGAATACATCAGAACCGTTCTCACCGGTAATAAAGCCATAACCTTTTTCTGCGTTGAACCATTTTACTGTACCCTTATTCATGATGGTACCTCCTAAAAATATTGCTTTGAACATGTAACCGGAAAAAAATTTCACTAACTGTTATAGACTACAAGGGGTTTCATTTCATAATCTATAAGAGTTAGTGAAATCTTATCCTGTCAATCCTTTAGCACAGCCCATTATAGCACAATATAAGGCACTGTCAAGCAAAAAGGCGGAAAATTTTATTCCTGATCTTCCTCCTGATCTTCGTCCAGATATTCTGCTTCCTCGTCAGTCAGTATGATTTCATCGTAGGATTCGGTCGTGATGCTGGCGGTGTTGTAGAGAATCTCAGTGGCTCTGGATTCATACAGGCTCCACACCAGATAGGAGCGGATCATATCGGCCTCGAAATCCGCGGCGGAATCATAACCGTAATATTCCGCGTTCTCTTCCACGTAGGAAACATAATCGTCCTCCGTGACCTCGATATCATTGTCCTCGCATATGCAGCTGATCAGAAGACGGCGCGCGGCCAGATCCTCTACTTCCGTGTCCAGGTCTTCCTGTGTCATATCAAGTTCTTCGAGCAGCTCCTCCTCATCGTCAGCGTCGACAAAAAGCGAATAGCTCTCGATGGTTTCCTCATAACAGGAGTTATACAGATCCTCAGGAATTTCGGATATTTCACACTCATCCAGAGCCGCTGTGATCAGCGATTCCAGAACATCCGCGTAGCTGTATTCCTCGTATTCTTCCTCAAGCTGGGCTTTTAACGCTTCTTCGTATTCCTCTGTGGTAGAATAGTCGGTGTACTCCGCTACAAACTCATCGTTGTATTCGGGAACGGAAAGTTCACAGACACTGTCGATCGTGGCTTCAAAATTGACAGTCTGTCCGGCCCAGGTCTCATCGATCAGCAGCTCATCCGCTGCATCCTCGCTGAATGTAATGCTGAAACTCAGCTCATCCGCGGCGGACGCTCCGATCAGAGCTTCATCAAATTCTTCTCCGTACTCTGCGTCTCCGAGGTAAAAATAAGTGTCTTCCGAATAGGATTCGTCGGAACCCTCGATGGTGGAAACCAGCGTCAGATAGATCACATCGCCGGACTCGGCAGCCCGGTCGACATCCGTCTCTTCACTGTACATTTCAAGCTCGTAATCGATCTCCTCCTGAACGGTCTCATCGGTGATCTCATTGGTATACTGGATCACCTCCAGCCCTTCCAGATCGCCCAGAGTAATATAATCCGCGGCATTTTCAACCAGATAATCCGATGGGGTGATCGCTTCAAGCCCTTCTTCCGTCTCGGTTTCGGATTCTGCTTCCGCTGCGGCGGGAGCTTCCGTCTCGGTGTCAGTGGAGTTGTTGTTTCCGCATGCGGTAAGCATCAGCGCGGCAGCCAGTCCGGTCAGAACCGGCAGGAATTTTCGTTTCATATCTTATAGACTCCTTTTCTCTGTTCCATACTCGCTGCGCGAGTGCGGACATATAATACAACATTTTCTGTAACTATACCATTGAAATCCGGCAAAGTAAACAACATTTCCGGCAGGAACACAGTTTTTTCACTTTTTGCTTTTCAGAAAAAAGGGGTTGTGATAAGATAGAGACGGATTTGCGTTTCAACAAAAACAGCTGCCGCGTCGGATAAAACGCTTTGCGCAGGACGACACGGATGACAGGATGGGTGACGGCATGGCGATTATTGAGATTCCCCCGAAAGCGGGGCGGATTCTTCGCATTTTACAGGAAAACGGATATGAGGCATATGTGGTAGGCGGCTGTGTACGGGACTCCCTGCTTGGAAGAAGACCGGAAGACTGGGATATTACGACGTCGGCGTCGCCGGCACAGGTGAAACGGCTGTTTGCGCATACGGCAGATACGGGTATTCAGCACGGTACGGTGACGGTACTGGATGATCACGAGGGATTTGAGGTCACGACCTACCGCATTGACGGCGACTATGAGGATGGGCGCCATCCGAAGCAGGTCACATTTACGGCCAGCCTTATCGAAGATCTGAAACGCCGGGATTTTACGATCAATGCGATGGCCTATTCGCCGGAAAGCGGCCTGGTGGACGAGTTCGGCGGCATGAAAGATCTGAAGGAGCGGATGATCCGCTGTGTGGGCCGGCCGGAGGAGCGCTTCGGGGAGGATGCGCTGCGGATGCTGCGGGCCGTACGTTTTGCGGCGCAGCTTGGTTTTGAACTGGCGGACGGCGTGAAAGGCTCGATTCATGAACTGGCCGACAATCTGCGCATGGTGAGCGCGGAGCGGATCCAGGCGGAACTGGTCAAGCTGGTTGTTTCTCCCAGACCGCACTGGCTGCGGCTGGCGTATGAATGTGGGATCACGGCAGTGATCCTGCCGGAATTTGACCGGATTATGATGCAGCGGCAGAACAATCCGCATCACGCGTATTCGACCGGAGAGCATACGCTTGTCGCGATGCAGAACATTCCGGCGGACAAGGTACTGCGGCTGACCATGCTGTTTCATGATATGGGCAAGCCGGAAGTGTTTGAGACGGATGAGGCCGGGATCGATCATTTTCACGGGCACGCGGCGCACAGCGAGATCCTTGCGGGAAAGATCCTGCGCCGCCTGAAATTTGACAATGAGACGACGAGACAGGTCTGCACGCTGGTGGGGTTCCACTCGCGCTACCCGAAACTCAGTGCGTACGATGTACGCCTGTGCGCGTATGAGATCGGCGGGCGGGAACTGTTCGACCGCTTTCTGCTGGTGAAACGCGCGGACATTCTGGCGCAGCATCCGGATGTGATCGGACAGAAACTGGACTATCTGAAGGAAGTGGAACATATCTGGCAGGATGTGAAAGCACATGAGGACTGCCTGTCCCTTGGCGAACTGGCGGTGTCAGGCAGCGACCTGATCGCGGAAGGAAGAAAGCCCGGCCCACGGATCGGAGAACTTCTGCAGGCACTTTTGATGGAAGTGCTGCAGTATCCGGAGCGGAATACAAAGGAATACCTGCTGGCGATGAGCCGGGAGATGTGATGCGCAGGGGCGCGAAAGGAAAGATATGCATATGCCGGCTGCGAAGATCGTTTTCCGGAGGGAAAATGCGGGGAGGCATAAGGGAAAAGAGGAGACAACATGAAAAAGACATCAATGCGCAGTTCTCTGACGTTATTACTGACAGCGGTGATCTGGGGCGTGGCGTTTGTGGCGCAGAGCGTCGGGATGGATTATGTGGAGCCGTTTACATTCAGCTTTACACGCTGTATTTTGGGCGGGCTGGTGCTGATCCCCTGCATCGCGCTGATGGATCGGCACAAAGCAAAGCAGGAACAAAACCGCGAAGGAACGGACATCCGGGCGGATGCGGCCGGAGGAGTCTGCTGCGGCATCGCTCTTTTTGTGGCGTCCAATCTGCAGCAGATCGGGATTCAGTACACAACGGTTGGCAAGGCGGGCTTTATCACGGCGCTGTATATTGTTCTGGTGCCCGTCATTGAAATCTTTCTTGGGAAAAAATCAGGGATCAGAACCTGGATCAGCGTCCTGATCGCGGTGGCGGGCCTTTATCTTTTGTGTATTACAGAAGATTTTTCAATCGGAACCGGCGATATTTTGATTCTGCTGTGTGCGGCTGCCTTTTCCATACATATTCTGATTATTGATTATTTTTCTCCGAAGGCAGACGGCGTGCGCATGTCATGCATTCAGTTTTTTGTCTGCGGGATCCTGTCGGGGATAGCGATGCTGATTTTCGAGACACCGTCCATCGCTGCGGTCCGGCAGGCCTGGCTTCCCATCGGTTACGCCGGGATTCTGTCGTGCGGCGTGGCGTACACGCTGCAGATCATCGGACAAAAAGGAACGGATCCGACAATCGCCTCCCTGATTCTTAGTCTGGAGTCGGTGGTCTCCGTGCTGTCCGGCTGGCTGATTCTGCACCAGCGTCTCAGCAGAAAAGAACTGCTTGGCTGCGCCCTGATGTTTCTGGCGATCATTCTGGTGCAGCTGCCGCAGAAAAAAACAGACGCTGATAGGGAGAGTGTCTGAACCGGCATTAGAACGACAGAAGAACAGCAGAAGATCAATACGACGGAAGGGGATAATCCCGGCATGGACACGAAGAAAAGCACAGCGAATCACACAGAGATAAGCGCAGAAAAGAGCACAAAGAGGATCCGGACACCGGGCATCCTGTGTGCTCTTTGCGGAGGCATGCTCTGGGGAATCTCCGGCGTGTGCGGACAGTACCTGTTTCAGAACAGGGGTGTGACGGCGACCTGGCTGGTGCCGATTCGGCTCACCAGCGCGGGACTGCTCCTTTTGCTGTATTTTCTGATCCGCGACCATAATAAAGCGCTCTCAGTCTGGAAAGAAAAGCGCAATGCAAAGGATATTCTTGTTTATGCGATCGCGGGTATGATGCTCTGTCAGTATTCATATTTTCAGACAATCGAGTGGTCGAACGCCGGCACCGCGACGGTGATCCAGTATCTGGGACCGGCGATGACGGTCGTATATGTGTGTATTTCTGAGCGGAAACGGCCGCAGAAGAAGGAAGTGATTGCGGTGATTTTCGCGCTTTGCGGTATTTTTCTGATCGCGACGCACGGAAAGCCCGGCTCTCTGGCGCTCTCCGGGCGGGCGCTTGCCATGGGACTTTTGTCCGCTGTGGGTTTGGTGATTTATACGGTAAAGCCGAGACGGCTGCTTGAACAGTTTCCTTCTCCGCTGGTGCTGGCCTGGGGAATGCTGATCGGCGGCATTGTGCTGACGGCGCTGATGCGTCCGTGGAGACACATGCCGCAGATCGATGCGGAACTGATCGGCGTGCTGCTTGTGATCATTTGCCTTGGCACGATGACCAGCTTTTCCCTCTACCTGCACAGCGTAAGCCTGATCGGGCCGGTGCAGGCGGGACTGTACGCCTGTGTGGAGCCGGTGGCGGCGACCGTGTTTTCCGTGATCTGGATGAAAGAGACTTTCGTGGCGATAGATCTGCTGGGATTCGTGCTGATCATTGCAACGGTGTTTGTGCTGGCGGCTCCGGAAAACGGCTGATGAAACTGTGCCGGGGCGGCTCCCCCAAAAGGACTTTATGACGGAACAATAGAATTACCCGGGAATCAGACAGGCGAATGGCCGGCCCAGGTACAGAAAGCGGACGGCAGGCGGAAAGAAGGCGGGAAGATATGGACGGCTGCACACTTTGCCCGCGCAGATGTGGTGCGGACCGTGAGAGCGGACAAAAGGGGCGGTGCCATGCGGATGATACCATCCGGGTGGCGCGCGCGGCGCTGCATTATTGGGAGGAACCGTGCATATCGGGGGAAAAAGGCGGTTCGGCGGCAAGTCGAGCCGCCCGTGAAAAAAACGCTTCGCGTTTGGGCGGCTCTGGGGAAACGCCCCCTCACGTGCGTTCGGCGGCAAGTCGAGCCGCCTATGAAAAAAACGCTCCGCGTTTGGGCGGCTCTGGCGCGGTGTTTTTTTCCGGCTGCCCATTAGGCTGTGTTTATTGCCAGAACCGCGCGATTTCCCGCGGAAGGGCGGGAGAGGTGATATCCGTGGAACGCCTCGCGGAAATTTTTCTGGAACTGGAGGAGCAGGGGGCGCTCAACATCAACCTTGTGACGGCAGGGCATTACGCACCGCAGGTCTGTACCGCGCTGCGGCTGGCTAAGGAGAAGGGACTGTCTCTGCCGGTCGTCTGGAACAGCAGCGGATATGAGACGGTGGAAACGCTGCGCATGCTGGAGGGCCTGGTGGACATCTATCTGCCGGATCTGAAATATCTGGATCCGGCGCTGGCGAAAGCCTGTTCCGGTGCGGAAGATTACCCGGAGGCGGCGAAAGCGGCCATCCGCGAGATGGTACGCCAGCAGCCGCAGCCGCGGTTTGACGGGGATGAAATACGCGCCGCGGAGGAAACGGAAAAATCCGGCGGAGATGAAGGGAGGACCGCGGAAGAAACGGAAGAAAGTGAAAATCGAATGACAGCCGGGGTGATTGTGCGCCATCTTTTGCTTCCGGGGCATGTACGGGAGGCAAAACATGTGGTATCCTACCTTCATGAGACGTATGGGGATCAGATCTATATCAGTCTGATGAACCAGTATACGCCTCCCGGCGACATTTCCGCGCTGACACGCAGCGCCGCCTGTGCGGAAAATGTCCGGCATCCGGCCGACGATCTGGACTTTCTGGCACGGCCGGTGACGAAGCGGGAATATGAGCGGCTTCTGGATTATGCGGCGCAGATTGGCGTCACACAGGGATTTTATCAGGAGGGCGGTACCGTGGACGAGAGTTTTATCCCGGCGTTTGACGGGACAGGAGTCACGAGGCCGGGGCTGTGAAAACGAAGGAAATCATTTGTGCGGGAATTGTGTGTGGGAGATAACTGTGAAAGTGCTGAACAGTTACTGTGGGAAATTCCATCAGAAAGGGGAACGGACGGTTCATGGAAGAATTACACAATCACACGGAAAACGCGGAAAAATTCAAAGGCGCGCTGGATAAGGATGCCAGCATTTATCAGCAGCGGGAAGTTAAGAGCGGCCGTGAGCAGATGGCCGCGCTGCACGGGAAAGAAAAAAGAGAGTTTTTCAGAGAGTATTACGGAAAAAAACTGCTGGCGGCTGTGGTGATTGCCGCGGTGGGGCTTTATTTTATCTATAATTATGTGACGACTCCGGAAACTGCTCTCAATATCCTCGCGGTGAACGCGTCCGAAGAGGGAAATGAGGAATACGAGGAGGCGTATTTTTCAGACTTTCTGGAGCAGAACGGGGTCAATTCCTCTCAATACGTGGTCAGCGCGAACCGCTCGGTCAGTGTGGACGCGAACTCGGAAGATTCTTTCAATACAAGCAGCGTGGAGGCGATCGTCACCCTTTTTACGGCCCAGGAGGTTGATCTGTTTCTGGCAGACAATGATTTTTTCCTCTCTATGGCAGCATTGGATTACATGGAAAACCTGGAAGACTGCCTGAGCGGGGAAGAGATTGCCGCTCTGGATGAAGATTCTTTGGTTTATGTGACGGTGCAGGAAAGCGACGACCTGTATGAGACGGAGGAGGATCCGGACTCCAATGCCGGCAAAACGATTCTGGCCGGGATCCGTCTTTCCGGGGAGGAAGGGTGGCTTAAGGAGATGAGCTGGTATCCGGATGGGATTGATGTGATCATCGGGATTCCGCTTTCTGTCAGGAATGAGGATCTTGCTCTTACAATGTTCAGGGAAATCCTGCTTTTCGGGGAATGAGACACGGGACGGTACCGCTGCCGTTCACGTAAGATGGGGGGGTGGAAACATGCCGAAAACAGTAAAACTTTCTGATATTGCCGTGCGGGCCGGCGTCAGTACGGTCACTGTATCTAAGGCGCTTTCTGATAAAAAAGGCGTCAGCCGCGAAATGCGCGCGAAGATTAAGACGATTGCGGAAGAGATGGGCTATCAGACCCCGTCCGCCGTGAAAAAGAAAAATCAGATGCACAGCTATATATTCGGGATTCTGATCGCGGAACACTTCCTCGGAAAATATGACTCCTTTTACTGGCAGATGTATCAGGATGTGACGACGAAGGCAGTCGCGGAGGGCAGTTTTACGCTGCTGGAGCTGGTTTCCGCGGAGGCGGAGGAGCAGCTGGTTTTGCCGAAACTTTCCGTGGAGAGGCGCGTAAACGGCATTATCATCATCGGGCAGCTTAAGAAAGAGTATCTGGAACGCCTGAAAAAAGAATGCGAGGTACCGGTGGTCTATCTGGATTTTTATGATGGTACGCCGGACTGCGACGCAGTGATCTCGAATGGGTATCACGGCATGTATGCGCTGACCAATCATCTGTTTGATCTGGGGCACCGCCGCATTGCGTTTGTCGGGACTCTGCTTGCCACACAGAGCATCACTGACCGCTATTTTGGATATCGGCATGCGCTGCTTGAACATGGTGTGGAGATGGAGCCGGACTGGCTGATCGGAGACCGGGATCCGAAGACAGGCAACATGGATGAGGCGCAGATGCAGCGCTTTCCGAAGGAGATGCCGACCGCGCTGGTATGCAACTGCGATCTGACAGCGGCCACCATGATTCGCATTCTGGAGGAGCGCGGCCTGCATGTCCCGCAGGATATTTCCGTCGTCGGCTTTGACAATTTTCTGTATCCCTGGCTTTGCCGGACGGCGATCACGACCTATGAGCCAAACAGCAAAGCGATGGTGGCAAAGGCGCTCGAAAAGCTGATACATAAAATTGAAGATGCCGGCTATCAGCCCGGAGTCTTTACTGCGGACGGGCATCTGGTTTATGGGGAGAGTGCAGTCCGCATACCGTTGCCGGAGCATTCTTTTTAAAGAGCATGGGGGTAACCCCGGTGTTTTTTTTGAACAGATTGATAAAGTGGTTTGTGTTTTCAATCCCCACCGCGTTGCCGACCTCGTAAACACGCATATTGGTGGAGAGCAGCAGATCTTTGGCGGCTTCTATGCGGCGTGCATTCAGGTAGCGAAGCGGCGGCATTCCGTAATAGTGGGAAAATTCCCGGCAAAGCCGTTCCTTGCGGATGGAAAACCGGATTTCAAACTCCTCCAGATGAAAAGGAGCCTGATAAGACTGGTCAAAGGTTTCTTTCATTTCCCTGATGTAGTCCGGGACAAACTCTGCGGCCTGATTGTCCGTCAGGATCAGGCTGCAGAGCTCAGAAAGTATACTGACGATCCATTTCGACGCGGTGACAGATGCCAGTGCAGAGCGGATTGGGATGAGCCCCAGAAGCTGGCGGATGGCGTACTCTATATCAGAGGAAGGCGGCTGGGTAAGCAAAGGGGGCATTTTTGGATTCAGAAGGTCATAATATGCCGCAGCCTCGTCCGGCCGCAAAAAAAACATGGCGCAGTCCATCTCAGGCGGCGCGATCCGCAGCTGAAGTGGATCCCCGCCTTCACAGTTAAGAAACAGGACCGACCTTTCCGTCAGAAACAGAGAACTGCCCTGCCAAAGCAGCGTACCGCTCCCGGCAAAAACATAGAGAAGCAGAAAGCAGGGAAGCGAATCGGAACGGAGCTGCGTTTTAGCACTCAGCCGGAACCTTCCCCCGTAATACATTCCCGGCATGTGGTCATTCAGGAGCCAGTCTTCTTTCTTAAAGTATGACAGGACGGATTCATAGTGAAAAAGCATTTCCGGAGCGTCTTCCGGCGGGGTCATGATCTGATTTACGGTATCCATTCGTGCTGTTTTCCTTTTATCCTTTTCAGAATCTCCATAATACTCCAGAATCCAGCTGTGCTGACGCACATCTGCCGCTGCTCGGGTAACGACACGCGCACTCCGTGCACCTGTCAGGTCGTTGCCGCTATTTAAAATCGCTTCGCGATAGCGGCAACTCGCAGCTTTTTGATTCTGTCGTTGACTTATCGGTTCAGCGTACGCAAGCTCTTCGCTACCGCTTCGGTCGGTGCTAAACGAGCGCCACTGGCGCTCAGCACCCGCTTCTTCCGATAAGTCATATTATATATCCTTTTTCGCAGGAAAACAAGAAAGAGTAATTTTAAGTAACTAAATTAACTGAATTAGATTAATTTAACCTCAGACATAAAAAAATACAGGCAAACATGAACAAAAATCCGGATTGAAATTTGTAAAATACATATAAAATGACGTAAAGAATAATAATGCATGATAAAAAGGCAAAAATGAATGATGTACAAAATAGAAGAAATTCCTATAATGAGGCTATGTTATCGAAACAGATTTCATAATAATAAGGAGGACAACACTATGAAATTAAAGAAAGCACTTGCCGTTGTTATGGCGGTATCCATGGCAGCTTCTCTGTCCATGGTTGCATCTGCGGAAGAAGAGAGCAGCATTCCGGCATATGCAGACATCGTACTTGGCGAGGACTATACGGATCTGGAGGCTTCCATCAAGTTCATCCATCACAAGACCGACCGTGAGGAAGACGGTACGATGGCAGAGCTGATCGCAGCGTTCAATGAAGTATATCCGAACATCACCGTTACCACCGAGGGCGTTACGGATTACGCGGAGGATTCCCTTCTTCGTCTGTCCACGGGCGACTGGGGCGACATCATGTTCATCCCGGCGATCGACGCGGACGAACTGCCGACTTATTTCTATTCTTACGGCACGACGGAAGAGATGAGCGAACTGATCAATTTCGCGGACGCATATTCTTATGACGGCCAGAGTTATGGTATCCCGTACATGGGCAACGCACAGGGTATCGTTTACAACAAGGCAGTCTTCGAGGCAGCCGGCATCACCGAGATTCCGACGACTCCGGATGAGTTTATCGCGGCTCTGCAGCTGATCGCGGACAACACTGACGCGATTCCGCTTTACACGAACTACGCAGCAGGCTGGACGATGGGCGCATGGGATGCTTATGTTGGCATCGTATCAGACGGCGACGACACTTATATGAATCAGAAGTTCGCTCATGACTCGGATCCGTTCTCAGACCCGGGCGACGGCACAGGCGCTTACAATGTTTACAAGATTCTCTATGACGCGGTTGCAAACGGCCTCATCGAGGACGACTACACCACGACTGACTGGGAAGGCTGCAAGAGCATGATCAACAACGGCGAGATCGGCTGCATGGTACTTGGCTCCTGGGCTTATATCCAGATGGTAGAAGCCGGCGACAACGGCGACGACATCGGCTATATGCCGTTCCCGATCACGGTAGACGGTACCCAGTATGCGAGCGCAGGCGGAGATTACAACTACGCGATCAACGTGAACAGTTCTGATACAAACATCACTGCTTCTCTGATCTTCGTGAAATGGATGACCGAGGAGTCCGGATGGTGCGAGCTGGAAGGCGGCTACCCGGTTGATAAGACCGGAGAGATGCCGGAGGTATTCTCTGCATTTGACGGCTGCGTACTGCTGACAGATGTTGCTGCACTGGAAGGCGAGGAGACGCTCCTTGACGATATCAACGCTGAGTCTGAGCTGTCCTTCAACGCTGGCGGCAACTCCAAGATTCAGAGAATCGTAGAGTCTGCGTTCACGGGCGCTGAGACCTTCGACGAGATCATGGCAGACTGGACCGCGGCATGGAATGACGCGCAGGATTATCTCGGAATCGAGACGACCACATACTAAGAGGAAAAGAGACTTGTTCGGATGATGGCTGCTGCATACAGGAGGTGCAGTTCATAACCGCCTGGTTTGCTCCGGCTTCGGACAGTTTCGATGAGAAAAGTGAGCCAGAGGGGAGTTTCTTCTCTGGCTCCTTTACTGATACGCAGGGCCGGGCAGCGCACTTTGGCAGTGGATGCCGTATCCGGCAGTATTTAGCAGGAAGGTAACTATTCAGGACAGTACCTCGCACTTGCTGCGAGGTACGTATGAAAACCTGCAGCTTATGGGGAAAAGCCCCATCGCGAAGCGATTTTAAATGGGCTTTTCCCCTCGCCGGGGCGGCATCCCGCACAGAGTGCGGGATAAGCCTCGTAACTGTGAAGGTACTGAACAGTTACGGATGGGCTGATGATTCGGAAAGGAGGATTTCTGTGGCTGGAACAGTTGCCGTAAAGAAAAAGAAGAAACGGACATTCAAGGAGTGGCTGCGAAGCAGAGACGGTCAGCAGGTGCTGGTGATGATCTCATTTATGACGATTCCGCTTTTGCTCCTTTTTATATTTACCTACCTGCCGTTTGGCGAGATGGTGAATTTCAGTTTTTACAATATGAAATATATAGGTGAGCGGACCTGGGTCGGAATTAAGAACTATATCCGCGTGTTCCAGAGAGACGACTGCTTCGGCGCGCTGAAACTCAGCCTTTATTATATGGGCGGATCCATCGTGCAGCTGGTACTTGCGCTCTATCTGGCAACGATACTGAGTTTTAAGGTAAAGGGCGGAAAGTTTTTTAAAGGATGTATGTTCTTCCCTTATCTGATCAATGGTATCGCAATCGGTTTTATTTTCAAATTCTTCTACACCAGAGGCTACGTGTTTGATACCGTGCTTCAGTGGTGCGGATTTGACCTGGAGAACCTCCCATACTGGCTGCGTGACCAGAGGATCAATAACATCTCCCTGGTGGCAACCTCCGTGTGGCGTTACTTTGGACAGAACATGGTGCTGTTCATCGGCGCGATCATGTCCGTGGACAATACGCTCTACGAGGCAGCGGAGCTGGATGGCGCGAATAAATTCCAGCAGTTCCGTTATGTGATCCTTCCAAGCATCAGCACGATCGTCACACTGAACGTGATTCTTTCCATCACAGGCTCCTTAAGTGCGTTTGAGCCGTCTTATGTTATCACAAGCGGTGCGAACGGCACGGCGACCTACTTCGTGGTGATGCATGAGATCGCGCATACACAGCAGAAGGTTGGCCTGGCGAGCGCGATGGCGGTAGTTCTGCTGGTGATCATCCTGTTTGCGACTCTGCTGCAGAATCTGTTCTTTAAGTATGTGTTCCGAAGCGGTGAGGATGAAGATCCGAACGCTGCCAAAAAACGCGAAAAACAGGCGGCGCGTGCTGCAAAGCACAGAGCGAAGGCAATGGAAAGCGAAAGCAGCACATCTGCGCTGCCGGAGCAGAACAGGTAAAGGAGGCGACGGAAAATGACTGCTGCAAAAAAAGCGGAAGGAGCTGTTTTGACCTTCCTGAAATATTTTTCACTGGTGTTTTTCTCATTTGTTGCGCTTCTGCCGGTTGTCTCCTGTGTGATCACCGCGTTTAAGACCGATACGGAATATGCGCAGACAAATGTTATGACACCGCCGGAGAGCTGGCTGAATTTTGACAATTTTATCCAGGCGTTTCAGAAAGCGAATATGGGGCGTGCGTTTCTCAATTCCGTACTCATCGTGGCCTGCGTGCTGGTCGCGTCCGTTTTTATCGGCACGCAGCTGGCATATGTGCTGAACCGCTTCAAGTTCCCGTTCAACAATCTGATCCGGAACCTGTTCCTGTTTGCGTCTCTGCTTCCCGGTGTGGCGATGCAGGTATCTCTTTATGAGATCATGTACAATCTGCATTTTATCAACAAACTGTATGGCTACATTATCATGATGTGCGGCACGGACGTTATTTCAATCTACATCTACATACAGTTTTTCGAGAACATTGATATCTCGCTGGATGAGTCGGCAATTGTGGACGGAGCCTCGTTTTTCACGATTTTCTATAAGATCCACCTGCCGCTTTTAAAGCCCGCGATCGTGACGGCCTGCATCTTAAAGGGCGTGGGCACCTACAACGAATACTATTCGGCGAACCTCTATCTGCAGGATAAGACGAAGCTGGGAACGATGGCGACCTCACTCTACACGTTCGTGGGACCGCTGGGAAGCCAGTACAACCTGATCTGCGCGGGCGTGATCATTTCGCTTCTGCCGGCCCTGATCCTGTTTATCTTCTGCCAGGATCAGATCTACAGCGGCCTGACCGCCGGATCGGTCAAGGGCTGATGAAGCTGGTGCCGGAAAAATCTGAAGCCGGAGCAATCGAAAACGTATGAAAGAGAAGGATAACCATCATGTATATTTCACCGGATCATGAGCTGCTGCAGTACAGCGGCAGGATTGATTTTGAGGAGCCGAAAGCTCCGGTGTTTGTCTTTCCGTGCAGCAGTGTCGCCCTGCGTTTTACCGTGCAGGGCGGCGCTGACCGTGCGGGAGCCGATTCGTGTGTGAGCGGCGCTGACCGTGCGGAAGCTGATTCCGCTGCGGGCGCTGCCGTGTTTGTGACCGTGACGAATAAAAATGCGTATTGCGACAATTACCTTGGCTATATTCTCGACGGGGAGCAGGGAAAGTTCCGGATTGAAAATACGGAACGGCAGACCTGTACGGTCGCAGAAGATCTTGCTCCGGGTGAGCACAGCCTGCTGTTGTTCAAACGAATGGATTCCTGCCATACGTTTACCCTGCACGGTCTGGAGATCACAGGATTAAAGGAACTGCTGCCGTGTCCGCCAAAGCCGGAACGGAGGATCGAGGTCTATGGCGACAGCGTCTCCGCCGGAGAGGTATCCGAGGCGGTAGACTATGTGGGGAAACCGGATCCCGAGTGGCACAATGGCGAACTGTCAAACAGCTGGTATTCTTATTCATGGATCACAGCGCGGAAACTGAATGCCGAGATACACGATATCGCGCAGGGCGGTGTGGCGCTCATTGACGGGATCGGATATTACAATGACGCGGAACCTGTCGGGATGGAAAGCGTATACGACAAACTTCGTTACAGCCCGGCGCTGGGGGTGATAAAACCCTGGGATTTTTCTCTCTGGACGCCGCAGGCTGTAGTTATTGCGGTCGGGCAGAACGACAGCCATCCCTGTGATTTTATGCGGGAGAATTATGAAGGCGCACAGGCTGCTCACTGGAGAGAGTGCTATGGCGCGTTTGTGCGCCGCATAAGAGGACTGTATCCTGATGCGGAAGTGATCCTCGCGACAACGATTCTGGAACATGACAAAAGCTGGGATTGCGCGATTGACGCAGTGTGCACGGCGCTGAACGATCCGAAGGTACATCATTTCTTATATAAGAGGAACGGAGCCGGGACGCCGGGACACATCCGGATACCGGAAGCGGAAGAGATGGCGGAGGAACTGGCGGGGTATATTGATTCGCTGGGGATTCCGTGGTAATATGTTTGAAAAATAGTAATTATTAAGAACAGCAGGCCACAGGTCTACGCTTCGTCTTGGTCGGCGCTCAGCGCTTGTCTTTTCTTTTCGATGCTGTTCTGAACTGTTACAAAAATGACTGACAAAAAGCTGACAGGGAGAAGAATTATGTACGACATCAACAGAGAAGCAGGAATCGTAAACCGCGGAAATGAGGAGCGCCTTAAGGCGGTGATGCGGCGCGCGGCCGCAGGAGAGCAGATGACGATCGGTTTTATCGGGGGCTCCATTACACATGGTTCCCTTTCGAGTACGCCGCAGACCTGTTATGCGTATCTCGTGTACTCCTGGTGGAAAGAAGCGTTTCCGAAGGCGGATTTCACTTATGTGAATGCCGGTATCGGAGCGACAGATTCGCAATATGGTGCGGCAAGAGTGGAGACGCATCTGTTACAGTATAAGCCGGATGTCGTATTCATTGAGTTTTCGGTCAATGATGAGAGTACGGAGCATTTTCTTGAGACCTATGAGGGACTGGTCAGACGAGTTCTTTTCAGCGAGTGTGCCCCTGCCGTGATATTGATTCACAATGTCTGCTATGACAACGGTGCGAGCGCGCAGCTGCAGCACGCAAAGGTAGGGCGACATTACAGCTTGCCGAGTGTCAGCATGCAGAGCTCGATCTATCCGGAACTGCTCGCAGGGCGCATTCCGAACCGCGAGATCACGCCGGACGATCTGCACCCGAACGATGCCGGACATGAGCTGGTAGCTTCGGTGATTACGTATTATCTGGAAACAGTGCGGATGGAGGCGCTTGAAAAGGTAGAAGAGGGAAGCCCGATGAACGTAGAAGTACCCTTGTGTCAGAATTCAGTCGCCGAAAGTATCATTCATGGAGAAAACGCTGCTTGTTTGAACGGCGCTATGGAGCCAGTTCCTCTGACAGCGAACACGTATGAGCGCAGCGTTCGTTACAGCAACAGGAACTATACACTGGAAGAAGTGGAAGGCTTCACGGCGGATCTGCGTCCGCAGAGTGATATTACGGATAATTTTAAAAATGGCTGGGAATCTTCTTTACAGGGAGCGCATATGACATTCGAACTGGAGGGAACCGGTGTGGCCGTACAATTTCGGCGCTCGGTAAGACCATCTGCGGCGGATGGTACTTCTCGTTTTGCGCCGGTCGCGGAGATCATCGTGGATGGAGATCCTGCGACCCGGAAGATTCTGGACGCAAACTTTGATGAGACCTGGGGAGATAAGCTGGAGCTTCTGACAGTTACCGAGCATATGCCTAAAGGAATTCACCGGGTGGAAGTGCGGCTGGTGGAAGCACAGGATACGGTGGTGCCGTTTTACCTGAATGCGATTATTATGGCGGATTAAGGAAAGCTGCCGATATAGAACGGAAATGAAAGGCGGGCGTTCTTCCTTTTGGAAGAACGCCCACTTTGTGAAAGTATCTATGCAAAGCGTTTGCGCTTAGATACCGTATTCTTTTAGTAATTTCCGTTGGTAAGATTCATCTGCTATCGATTTTTTTAAATCATCAAATCGATTATTGTTCAGAAGATTTTTATTTAACTGGTTCACCTTGTTCATCCCGTTTTCTTCCTGCTTACGCATCTTATCAGCAAAAAGTTCTTCTAATGCTTCACATAACATATCATCATCTCCTCTCGATAATTTATTGGCCCGAATAAGGGTATTCATATATGTCTGATAATCCGGTTCGTTTTCGTGCCGCCTGTAAGCGGCAGCCACTCGTTGAAGAGAAACTGTGGGCAGAGCGTTTGTAAGAGACTGCAGCCATAGATATTCTTCTCCTGTCAGTTGTGAAGTGATAATAAGCTGCACGGGTATCATTTCTGTATTGATATGATACAGCCCCGGAAGCATTTTTTCAAGAGGATTTTGGGAACTTTTATGTGCAGGATGCAAATTTTTTCTTTTTAAATGATTCCATAGCTTTTGCGGAAAAGAATGTGAAATCAATGTCAGGGAAGTGTCTTCAAGAATTTTATCTGATTGAAAATGTGTTGGAAAACTGTAAATGTATGATAGTGATTTATAATAGTTCTGGATACCAAGTGAATCGCCGGGGCCTTTGTATTCGATGAGATTGTATTTTTGAAAAATCCGGCCGATGGGAGAAGCGATGCTGCGGCTGTTTTCTGCTTTGGTGATGAGCAGATCACCCCGCCTTTGGCCTGTATTTAATACAATTTCAGACTGATAGCTCAGGATGTCCTGATAATCAGCCAGTTCGATTTTCAGGGCCGATACGATTGCGGAATGCCAGTTGATACGGCAATCGGTCAAACAGTAAAATCCTCCTTTCGGTTTTTAAAACGTTTTAGGTGATGCTATGTATTCCGGATTGATCTTTGGTATCTGCCAGAAAACGCATGGAATGGCTGAGAATTTCTGTAAATCAAAACAATGGGTACTAAATACATAACATAAATATAGAATAAAGTCAACATAAAATAAATGAAAAGCATAAATGATATATTAATATTTCAGAAACACAATTATAGCTTCTCAAATATTCCTCAAAAAAAGACAAAAGTCCTTGCCATACGGACATAAAAGGTATAAAATAGGGAACAGATTTGGTCTTTGCCGACAAGGCAGATCAATGATCATAATAAAAAAGAGGAGGAAACGAACTATGAAAAAATTAGCAGCAGCTCTGATCTGTGCGACGATGTGTCTGTCCTGTGTGGCGACGGCATCCGCGGAGACCGTGAAGATCGGTGTGTTCGAGCCGGCATCCGGAGACAACGGTGCAGGCGGCAAGCAGGAGACTCTTGGTATCCAGTACGCAAATGAAGAGACCCCGACCGTGGAGATTGACGGTGTAGAATATGACGTAGAGCTTGTGATCGTGGACAACGAGTCCTCGACAGAGAAAGCTCCGACGGCGGCTTCCGAGCTGGTCAGCAACGGCGTATCCGTAGTGCTTGGCTCCTATGGCTCCGGCGTATCGATCGCGGCTTCTGATATCTTTGCTGACGCGGGTATCCCGGTGATCGGTGTTACCTGCACAAACCCGCAGGTGACAGAGGGCAACACGCATTACTTCCGTATCTGCTTCCTGGATCCGTTCCAGGGCACGGTTCTGGCGAACTTTGCGTCTGAGAACTTCAGCGCGACAAAGGCATATGTGCTGACAAAGCTCGGCGACGACTACTCCGTAGGTCTTGGATATTACTTCCAGGAAGCGTTTGAGGCGCTCGGCGGCGAAGTGATCTCCGATACATTCCCGGAGGGCACCGCAGACTTTACTTCTTATATTACGACTGCGATCAATGAGGGCGTAGATGTTATCTTTGCTCCGACTTCCACCGAGGCAGCGCAGCTGATTATTGCGACGGCTGATTCACAGGGCGTAGAGGTTCCGCTTCTGGCCGGCGACACCTGGGATTCCAACGTCATCCTGAACGCGGCAGAGGGTACGGATCTTGGCGTTTATGTAACGACATTCTATCAGGAAGGCGCGAACGAAGAGTTTGATGCCAACATCAAAGAGTGGATCAACGCGGACAGCACCAGACTGGCGAACAACGGCGGCGACGACACGGTAGCGGCTGTTACGGCCATGGGTTATGACGCTTACTACACAGCTCTTGAGGCAATCAAGAACGCAGGCTCCACAGACGCTGCGGCTGTGAACGAAGCGCTCTGGGATACCACCTACACGGGCGTGACCGGTGAGATCTCCTTCGAGTCTGAGAACGGCGACGCGAACCGCGATACCGCTTATGTAAAGGTTGCGAACACCGAGACCGTTGCATGGGATTTCGTAGCGGAGCAGGGCGTACAATAAATCCTTGCGGATTTATCGCTGCCTCCGGCGGATGCACACATGCTTCGCATGGTTTATCCCGTCCGCAGGACGAGGATGCCATCCGGCGAGGACGCACATACGGACTGCGCAGTCCTGATTGGAGGCAGAAATAGTATTTACAAGATCGTCCACTATATATAACGTTTGAGCTTATTAACATCGCAGGGGGCTGCACGAGCTGCAGCCTCCTTATATGTAAAGGGGAATTTTCCATGGATTTTATCAGCAAAAACCTGCCTTACCTGCTGGCCGGTATCTCGGTCGGCGGACAGTATGCCCTGATCGCCATCGGTTATACGATGGTGTACGGCATCTTAAGGCTGATCAACTTTGCCCACGGCGATATCTTTATGGTGGCCGCGCTGGTGTTTGTGTACGCGTCGGCGTCTCTGCCGCTGTACATATCGATCCCATTGACGATCGTGGCGACGGTGATCCTGGGCTTTGCGGTGGAGCGCGTGGCGTATAAGCCGCTGCGGAACGCGCCGCGTATGTCAGTCATGATCTCGGCGATCGGCGTTTCCTATCTGCTGCAGAATCTGGCACTGTATATTACCGGCGGCCTGGCACAGGTGGTGCCGTCGATTCCGGTGATTTCCAACACAGTGAAGATCGGAAGCGCGACGACCAAGGTCGTGACGCTTGTGACGCCGGTTTTGACCATTGTGCTGGTATTTGTGCTGATGCAGCTGATCAACCACACCAAGATCGGTATGGCGATGCGCGCGGTGTCGGATGATTTTGAGACGAGCCGCCTGATGGGCATCAAGATCAACTCCGTTATCAGCACGACCTTCATGATCGGGTCGTTTCTGGCGGCGATCGGCGCGCTCCTGTATTTCACGAATTATCCGTCCGTGGTGCCGACCTCCGGCGCGATGCCGGGTCTGAAAGCGTTCGTGGCTGCCGTGTTCGGCGGCATCGGTTCGATTCCGGGTGCGGTGATCGGAGCGTTTATCATCGGTATCTGCGAAAACATTATCAAAGGACTTGGCTGGACGACGTTCTCGGATGCGTTTACGTTTGCCCTGCTGATCGTTGTCCTTCTTGTAAAACCGACCGGTCTGTTTGGCGAAAAAGCCACAGATAAGGTCTGAGAGGAGGGCGACAAAATGAGTAAGAAAACAAATGCAATTATTTCCGCTGTGCTTCTTGCGGCGCTGTGTGTGTTTGTCGTGATTCTGGAGCAGATCCTTCCGTCGACGCACATCGCACTGACCGTGCTGAAAAAGAGCTGCATCTATGCACTGGTGGCGGTTTCCATGAACCTGCTGAACGGCTTTACCGGTCTGTTCTCCTTAGGACAGGCGGGCTTTATGCTGATCGGCGCGTATACATACGGCGTTCTGACTATCCCGGTGGCGGACCGCGCTTCCGTTTATCAGTATTTTGACGGCGGCCTGATCCAATTCGCGGTACCGGTCTTTGTGGGCCTGATCGCGGCTGGCGCGGTGGCAGCGCTTTTTGCGTGGCTGATCGGACTGCCCGTGCTGCGCTTAAAGAGCGATTATCTGGCAATCGCGACCCTCGGCTTTGCCGAGATCATCCGCGCGATCTTCCAGTGGGATAAGCTCGGCGTGATCACGAACGGCTCGAACCTGCTGCGCAAGTTCCCGACCTTTAAATCCGTAATGTTTCCGCTGATCGTCTGCGGTGTCTGCATTGCGATCATTGTGCTGATCATCAATTCCTCCTATGGGCGGGCTTTCCGCGCCATCCGGGACGATGAGATCGCGGCGGAGGCGATGGGCATCAATCTGGCGAAGCACAAGAGGATGTCGTTCTGCATCTCCTCGTTCTTTGCGGGAGTGGGCGGCGGCCTGCTGGCGATGTACCAGACCTCCATTCAGGCGTCGACGTTTAAGTCGGCCATGACCTATGAAATCCTTCTGATCGTGGTCATCGGAGGTCTTGGTTCTGTGACCGGAAGCTGTCTGGCTTCGTTCCTCTATATCGCGTGTTCCGAGTGGTGGCTGCGCTTCCTGGATTCGGAGATGTATATCGGAAGATTCAAGGTGCCGCTTCTTCGAAGCGGGTTCCGCAAGGTTGTTTTTGCAGTGATCGTGATGGTGGTCGTGCTGTTTTATCGCAAGGGCATCATGGGCGATAAGGAATTCTCGCCTGCCCGCGTGTACGACTGGTGGCAGAAGAGAAAGGCGAAAAAGAACGCCGGGAAGGAGGCTGCGAAATGAGTACCAACATCCTTCGGGCGGAAGACATTACCATGCAGTTTGGCGGCGTTGTAGCGGTTGACAACCTCTCTTTAGAGGTGAACGAGCATGAGATCGTCGCCCTCATCGGGCCGAACGGCGCCGGGAAGACGACCGCTTTCAACTGCATTACCGGCGTATATGAGCCGACCAACGGCCGTGTGGAATTCTGCGGGAAAGAGATCGTGGAAAGCTACCCGCACGGCAAAATGAAAAAGACCTACAAAGGAGAGAACGCCGGAAAATATTCAAAACGGCTGGTGCAGACCCCGGATAAGATTACTCAGGCCGGGATTGCGCGTACCTTCCAGAATATCCGTCTGTTCAGCTCCATGACCGTATTTGAGAACGTACTGATCGCGAAGCATATGCGTGCGAAGCAGAATCTGTTTACCGCGACCTTCCGCCTGAATCATGCGGAAGAACAGCGGATGAGAAAAGAAACAATGGAGCTTCTGGAAATGCAGAATCTGGCACATTTGAAGGATGAGATCGCCGGCTCGCTTCCGTACGGCATTCAGCGCCGTCTGGAGATCGCGCGTGCCCTGGCGACTGAGCCGAAGCTGTTGCTGCTCGACGAGCCCGCGGCGGGCATGAACCCGCAGGAAACGCAGGAACTGGCGGACTTTATCAGCCAGATTCGCGATCAGTATGATATGACGATCTTCATGATCGAACACCATATGGATCTTGTCATGCAGATTTCCGACCGCGTGTATGTGCTGGATTTCGGAAAACTGATCACCGAAGGAACGCCGGAAGAGGTACAGAACGATCCGCGCGTTATCGAGGCATATCTGGGGGTGAGTGAGGATGCTTAAAGTAGAGAATCTGAAAGTGAATTACGGCGGAATCGAGGCCGTGAAGGGAATCAGCTTTGAGGTACCCGAGAACAGCATCGTCACGCTGATCGGAGCGAACGGCGCGGGCAAATCCACAACGCTGCGTTCCATCGTATCGCTGGAAAAACCTGCGTCCGGCACGATTACCTTCAACGGTGAGGATATCACCGGGCAGGAAACGAACGACATCGTATCCAAAGGCATTACGCTGGTGCCGGAGGGCCGCCGGATTTTCCCGAGTCTTACGGTACTGGAAAACCTGAAGGTCGGCGCCTATATGCGAAAGGACAGTCTGAATGACGACCTGGAATGGGTCTACAGTCTGTTCCCGCGTCTGAAAGAGCGCAGTTGGCAGGCCGGTGGTACGCTCTCCGGCGGCGAGCAGCAGATGCTGGCCGTGGCGCGCGCGCTGATGAGCCGCCCGAAGCTGCTGATGATGGATGAGCCGTCCCTTGGCCTTGCGCCTCTGATCGTGCAGGAGATCTTCAATATCATCCGCCAGATCCATGAGGAAGGCGTGACGATCCTGCTGATCGAGCAGAACGCGAATATGGCGCTGCGCACCGCGGACGTCGGCTACGTGCTGGAGACCGGCCGCATCACCATGACCGGCAGCGGAGCCGAACTGCTCGCGGATGAGAAAGTCCGCGCCGCGTATCTTGGAAAGTGATGAATGGGACTGAACTCTCAACTTTCGGCGGCTCCATAAAAAGGGAGGAAAGAGTATATGGATCGAGTAAAGACACCCTGCAATAAAAACGCGACGCCGGAGGCCGTGAAATTGATGGAGTATCTGGATGAAGTCGCCGGAAAGAAAGTGCTTCTCGGACAGCATACGCAGACGAGAGCACCGAAAGAACTTCAATATATAAAGGAAGTGACGGGAAAGCAGCCGGCCATCTGCGGCTTTGAGATGCTGGCGTATTCCGGCAATATTCAGTGGGATACCTGTGACGAGGCGTGTTTAAAAGAGCTTTATGAGAATCTGGGGACGCTTGAAAACGCTCTGGAATGGGGGCGGCACGGAGGCATTGTGACAATCACCTGGCACTGGTATTCCCCGGTCGGAGGCAGGGACAAAAGTTTTTATGCGGAAAAAACGGATTTTGACGGGGAAAAGGCGCTGACGCCCGGTACAGAGGAACACCGTGCAATGGTGCGGGATCTGGATCTGATGGCCGTTCATCTGAAACGGTTCATGGATGAGAAGATTCCGGTACTCTGGAGACCGTTCCATGAATCCGAAGGCACCTGGTTCTGGTGGGGGATGCAGGGACCGGATCTGGCGAAACGGCTCTATCAGTTCATGTATCGCTATTTTACAGAGCAAAAGGGCCTGAATCATCTGATCTGGGTGTGGAATTCGCCGCTTCCGGAAGGGTATCCGGGAGATGATATGGTGGATATTATCTCGAGAGATATTTATTCGCCGGCGCATGTCCATGACGCGCAGGCGGAGGGATACCGGGAACTGATCTCCATTACGCCGGCCTGCAGGCTCTGCGCATTGGCGGAGGTCGGCACACAGCCGGATGTGGATGCGATTATAAAGGAAGAAATTCCGTGGTGTTGGTATATGACCTGGTCGAATGAGTTCGGTTCAACAGAGGAATTTACGGATAAGAAGCAGCTTTATGCCAATTATCACAGCCCGTACGCGGTCGCTTACGAGGATCTGCCCTGGGTGAAAACCAAATAGGGGATTCGTCTTCGGAACTGTTGGCTGGAGCAGCGGTCTGATCACTGCAGGAGAGGACAGGCGGAAGCATTTTGACACGGTATGCAGAACGGAAATAGAAAAGGAAACTGTCGGAACGGTACAATAAAGAGATGGAATGAGGAAGAAGAACGGGCCTATATGTGGATTGCGGATCAGTGGAAGGACTACGAAGTAATTGATACATCAAAAGGGGAAAAACTGGAGCGCTGGGGAGACTATCTCCTCGTGCGCCCGGATCCGCAGGTCATCTGGGATACCCCGCGCCGTCACCGCGGCTGGAAGCGGCCGAACGGACACTATCACCGCAGCAGCAGGGGCGGCGGCGACTGGGAATTTTTTGATCTGCCTGAACAGTGGACCATCGGATACCGCGATCTGACATTCCGGCTGAAGCCGTTCAGCTTTAAGCATACCGGTCTTTTCCCGGAGCAGGCGGTGAACTGGGACTGGTTTTCCGCGAAGATACGGGAAGCAGACCGACCGGTCAAAGTATTGAACCTTTTTGCCTATACCGGCGGCGCGACGCTTGCCGCGGCAGCCGCGGGAGCGCGGGTGACGCATGTGGACGCGTCGAAGGGAATGGTCGGCTGGGCGAAAGAGAACGCTGCGGCATCCGGACTTTCTGATGCGCCGGTCCGCTGGCTTGTCGACGACTGTATGAAGTTTGTGGAGCGCGAGATCCGGCGCGGCAACCATTATGATGGGATTATCATGGACCCGCCTTCTTACGGCCGCGGGCCAAAGGGGGAGATCTGGAAGATAGAAGATTCCATTCATCCGTTTATCCGCGAATGCGCAAAGCTGCTTTCGGATCAGCCGCTGTTCTTTCTGGTAAATTCTTATACGACAGGGCTTGCCCCGGCAGTGCTGACTTATCTGCTCGCGACAGAACTCAAATCAAAAGGCGGGCATGTGGAATCGCAGGAGATCGGCCTTCCCGTCACGGAGAGCGGCCTGATCCTGCCGTGCGGCGCGTCGGGAAGGTGGGAAGTGTGACATAAGTTTATTTACGGAAACTGCTGTAGACGGAACCGTTCTTCATCCCGCCGCGGCATTCTGCAAGTTCACTGACGGTCACAAGCTGGTAACCCCGTTTCACCAGCGTGGCTATAATCGTTTTTGACGCGGCTGCAGTGGAACTGTAAAGGTCGTGCATCAGAACGATATCGCCGTCTTTAACATGATTCAGTACGGCTTTGATTGTCTTGGAGGAACTGCGCGTTGCCCAGTCCCGTGTATCGATTGACCAGTAGATGATCGGCATTTTTACCGTGCTCTTTACTGTTTTGTTGTAGCTGCCTCCTGGCGGCCTCATGACGACCGGGGAGACGCCGGTGATTCTTTTGACGGCAGAATTTGTCTTTGAGATCTGACTCTGGATCTTTGCCCTGGAAAGCCTCGTCAGGGTGAGATGGTCATAAGTATGGTTGCCGATCTCACAGCCCATGCTGTAGGCTCTTTTAACCGTAGACTTATAGGAAGAAACCCGGTTCCCGACCACAAAGAAGGTCGCGACACTGTTGTATTTCTTCAGCGTGTTCAGAATGGTTGCCGTGTTCTTCGACGGACCGTCGTCGTAAGTGAGCGCGACCATTTTTTTGTTTTTGTTGATCGAGCGGTAGAGAACGCCGTTTTTGTCAAAATAGCGGATGTAACTGCCGATCGTTTGTTTTCCGCTCACACGTGCGCCTGTCTTTGGGCTGAAGTAATATTTCTTGCCGTTTGAGGCGGTATACCAGCCGGTCAGGCGCTTTCCGTTTGAACGGAAGTAATAATATTTCCCGTTGATTTTTTTCAGACCGGTCTGCATCTTGCCGTTCGAACTAAAGTAGTAGTAAGAATTTCCGATCTTAGTCATACCGGTGGCGGGCGTGCCGTCCGACGTGTAATAGTACTTTGCTCCGCTTTCCGAGGTATACCAGGTGTTGGTCAGCTGTTCCGTTTCGGAAGAGGCACTGCTGTCAGCGGCCTGCCCGTGGATGACGGAGGGCGCTGCAAAGCACAGCGCCAGCAGCAGGAGGAGCATTGCAAAACAGGTTTTCTTTTTCATACATTTTCTCCCTTCGTTATTGCTGAATCCAGTATATACCATTTTTAAGGAAACGGGAAGCAAAGAAAACAAAAGAATTTCTTATGATGCGGCATGCGGATTGTATGAAAAAAAATACATTTTTTTTGAGAAAAAATTTTGTTTTCCGGAAGAAAAACCTTGCAATACGCAGGAAATTCCTTTATAATTAACGCTGTTGTGGCCTTGATAGCGTAGAAGCGTGAGGTTGCTGCGGTGTGCGCCGCAGGTTTTTCCGTGGAGCGAATGTCAGGTTATGAAAGCTGGCGACAAGTCACTGTACAGAATTTTAATGGCTCCGATAAGCATATCGGACACCGTGTGGGCGCATGACACACACGGGTGAGTGTACAGTCACCGCTTGTCGTACTCAATGTCGGGTATCTGCAGAGCAGATGCACGATGCGGGACACGCCTTGCGCAGCAGCGCAATTCCAATTGGCGTGTCTGTCGAAAAAGTGCGAATAAGGAGGCGACTTTTTTTATGGCAACTCAGGTAATGAGAATCACACTGAAAGCGTATGACCACCAGCTGGTGGATGCATCCGCGAAAAAGATCATCGACACTGTAAAAAAGAATGGAGCACAGGTGAGCGGACCGGTGCCGCTTCCGACGAAGAAAGAGGTAGTTACGATTCTTCGTGCGGTACACAAGTACAAGGACTCCAGAGAGCAGTTCGAGCAGAGGACACACAAGAGACTCATCGATATCATCGCACCGACCCAGAAGACAGTCGACGCACTGTCAAGACTGGAGATGCCGGCGGGCGTGTACATTGATATCAAGATGAAGCAGAAGTAATTCTGCACGCAGTATTGAGCAAATCCTATTCAGGTGGAAATAAACCGCTCCTATGACTAGGATGATCCTGGGGATGCTGTTCAGAGCATCGGCCGCAGACCCGTTCGCTTCGCGAACTATTCGCTGCTTCGCAGCTGCTGTCTGTGGCGATCATGGGCGTCCCGCCCATTGCAAAATGAATTCCCGCCCCTTAGCGGATAAATCCGCACGGAATATCCCGCCCGCAGGGCGAGGATGCCACCCGGCGAGGGTGCGTTCTTCATTTTGTCAATGCTCTGAACTTGTAAAACCACGATCCGCTGTAGAAAAACAGGAGGAAAGGCAATGAAGAAAGCAATTTTGGCAACAAAAGTCGGGATGACTCAGATCTTCGACGACAACGGTTTACTGATTCCGGTGACTGTTCTTCAGGCCGGGCCGTGCGTGGTAACGCAGGTCAAGACGGTGGAGAAGGATGGTTACAGCGCGGTTCAGGTCGGTTTTGTGGACAAGAGAGAAAAACTTGTCAATAAGCCGCAGAAGGGCGCGTTTGACAAGGCGGGCGTTTCTTATAAGAGATACGTAAGAGAGTTCCGTCTGGACGACGCGGAGTCCTATGAAGTAAAGCAGGAGATCAAGGCGGATGTGTTCGCGGCAGGCGAGAAGGTTGACGCGACTGCAATTTCCAAGGGCAAGGGCTTCCAGGGCGCGATCAAGAGACATGGACAGCACAGAGGCCCGATGGCGCATGGTTCCAAATATCATCGTCACGCAGGTTCCAATGGTTCCGCATCGGATCCGAGCCGCGTGTTTAAGGGCAAGAAGATGGCAGGACGTATGGGCGCTGACCGTGTGACGGTTCAGAACCTTGAGATCGTTCGTGTGGACGCAGAGAACAACCTGATCCTGGTAAAGGGCGCTGTTCCGGGTCCGAAGAAGGCACTCGTTACACTGAAGAATACCGTGAAATGCGGTAAATAAGCCTTGAGACAGGAAAGGAGGAGAACACAGATGGCAAACGTATCTGTTTATAATATGGAAGGCAAAGAAGTCGGCCAGATGGAACTGAATGACGCCGTGTTCGGTGTGGAAGTGAACGAACACCTCGTACATCTGGCGGTCGTAAGCCTGCTGGCAGGCAAGCGGCAGGGAACGCAGAAAGCGAAGACCCGTTCTGAGGTTTCCGGCGGCGGCAAGAAGCCGTGGAGACAGAAGGGCACCGGACATGCGAGACAGGGATCAATCCGTGCTCCGCAGTGGACGGGCGGCGGCGTTGTATTCGCTCCGGTTCCGAGAGATTATTCCTTCAAGATGAATAAGAAAGAAAAGAGACTGGCTCTGAAGTCTGCTCTGACCAGCAGAGTGCAGGAGAACAAGCTGATCGTTCTCGACGAGCTGAAACTTTCTGAGATTAAGACAAAGAACATGAAGGCCGTTCTGGACGCGCTGAAGGTAGATAAGGCACTGGTTGTCCTGGATGAGAAGGATGAGAACGTAATGCTCTCCGCAAGGAACATTCCGGATGTAAAGACCGCGCTGACCAATACCATCAACGTCTATGATGTCCTGAAATATAACACGGTGGTTGCTACAAAGGCTGCTGTGGAAGCAATCGAGGAGGTGTACGCGTAATGGCAGATATCAAGTATTATGACGTGATCTTAAAGCCGGTGATCACGGAGAAGAGCATGGGCGCCATGGCTGAGAAAAAATACACTTTCCTGGTTCATCCGGACGTGACAAAGTCCCAGGTGAAGGAAGCGGTCGAGAAGATGTTTGACGGCGCGAAGGTGAAGAAAGTCAACACCATGAACCTGGAAGGAAAGACAAGACGCCGCGGCATGACCTACGGCAAGACAGCGAAGTCGAAGAAAGCGATCGTCTGGCTGACTGAGGACAGCAAGGACATCGAGATCTTTGAGGGACTGTAAAGATTTCCTCCGGCACGGAAGGATTCATTCCTGATGTGTTCGGGTATGACACACGAGGATGTGTTGTACACAGGAAACTATTTCTATCTGCTGCGAAGCAGGATAACAATCTAGAAAAGGAGAAACATCATGGGAATCAAGACCTATAATCCATATACGCCTTCCAGAAGGCATATGAGCGGTTCTGATTTTTCAGAGATCACAAAGTCGGCTCCGGAGAAGTCGCTGACGGTATCGCTGAAAAAGAATTCAGGACGGAATAATCAGGGTAAGATTACGGTAAGACACCAGGGAGGCGGCAACAGAAGAAAATACAGACTGGTGGATTTCAAGAGAAATAAAGACGGGATCCCGGCAAAGGTACTCGGCATTGAATACGATCCGAACCGTACCGCGAACATCGCACTGATCTGCTACGCGGACGGTCAGAAGTCCTACATCCTTGCTCCGCAGGGCATGCAGGTTGGCTGGACGGTCATGAACGGACCGGAGGCTGAGGTTCGTGTCGGCAACTGCCTGCCGCTTTCTGCGATTCCGGTTGGTACTATGGTACACAACATCGAGCTTTATCCGGGACACGGCGGACAGATGGTGCGTTCCGCCGGCAACGGTGCACAGCTGATGGCGAAGGAAGGAAAGTACGCGACCCTGCGTCTTCCGTCCGGAGAGATGAGAATGGTTCCGGCAGAGTGCCGCGCAACCGTCGGTGTCATCGGCAACGGCGACCACAACCTGATCAATATCGGCAAAGCGGGAAGAAAGCGCCACATGGGCGTGCGTCCGACCGTCCGCGGTTCGGTTATGAACCCGAACGACCATCCGCACGGCGGTGGTGAAGGCAGGGCTCCGGTAGGACGTCCGGGTCCGAGCACACCGTGGGGCAAGCCTGCACTGGGTCTTAAGACCAGAAAGCAGAAGAAGGCTTCCAACAAGCTGATCGTAAGAAGAAGAGACGGTAAGGCTTTAAGCTGATTGAGAATATAAGGAGGGTAACAATGGCTCGTTCACTGAAAAAAGGACCGTTTGCTGATGAAAGTCTGCTGAAGAAAATAGATGCGATGAACGCTTCGGGGAACAAGCAGGTCATCAAGACCTGGTCCCGCCGTTCGACGATTTTCCCGCAGATGGTTGGACATACCATCGCGGTGCATGACGGAAGAAAGCATGTTCCGGTATATATCACAGAGGATATGGTAGGCCACAAGCTTGGTGAGTTTGTAGTGACGCGGACCTACAGAGGTCATGGCAAGGATGAGAAAAAGTCCCGCGCACGCTAAAACCCGGGTAGAGGAAAGGAGACGAATCCAATGGCAAAAGGACATAGATCCCAGATTAAGAGAGAGAGAAATGCCCAGAAGGATACGAGACCGTCAGCGAAGGTATCTTACGCTCGCGTTTCTGTCCGCAAGGCATGTTACGTTTTGGATGCCATCAGAGGAAAAGATGTGCAGAGCGCGCTCGCGCTTCTGACATACAATCCGAGATACGCATCCGAGGTGATTTTGAAGCTGCTGAAGTCCGCAGTCGCGAATGCTGAGAACAACAACGGCCTGAAGGCGGAGAACCTTTATATTGAGGAATGCTACGCGAACAAAGGTCCGACAATGAAGAGAATCAGACCGAGGGCACAGGGCAGGGCTTACCGCATTGAGAAGCGTATGAGCCACATCACAATCGTGCTGAATGAGAAGTAAGGAGGACTGGCATGGGGCAGAAAGTTAATCCGCATGGTCTTAGAGTTGGTATTATCAAAGACTGGGATTCCAAATGGTATGCAGAAGCAGATTTCGCAGATTGCCTCGTCGAGGATCACGAGATCCGCGAATATCTGAAAAAGAGATTGTACAGCGCAGGCGTATCCACGATTGAGATTGAGCGCGCATCCGACAGAGTGAAGGTGGTCATCCATACGGCAAAGCCGGGTATCGTGATCGGCAAGGGCGGCGCTGAGATTGAGAAGCTCAGAGCGGATCTTCAGAAGAAGATCTCCAAGAAGCTGATCGTTGACGTCAAGGAGATCAAAAGACCGGATAAGGATGCTCAGCTTGTGGCGGAGAACATTGCCGCTCAGCTGGAGAACCGTGTATCTTTCCGCCGCGCGATGAAGTCCGCAATGAGCAGAACAATGAAGTCCGGCGCACTTGGCATCAAGACCGCAGCATCCGGACGTCTGGGCGGCGCGGATATGGCCCGTTCCGAATTTTACAGTGAGGGCACGATCCCGCTTCAGACACTGAGAGCAGACATCGATTATGGATTCGCCGAAGCAAACACCACATACGGCAAAGTTGGCGTAAAGGTTTGGATCTACAAGGGCGAAATACTTCCATCTAAAAAAGAAGGGAGCGATAAATAATGTTAATGCCGAAAAGAACAAAACACCGCAAGCAGTTTCGTGGGTCCATGAAGGGCAAAGCCTTAAGAGGCAACACGATTTCGAACGGTGAATATGGCCTTGTTGCACTCGAGCCCTGCTGGATCAAGTCCAACCAGATCGAGGCGGCCCGTGTTGCGATGACCCGTTACATCAAGCGTGGCGGTAAAGTATGGATCAAGATTTTCCCGGATAAGCCCGTGACAGCAAAGCCGGCTGAGACCCGAATGGGTTCCGGTAAAGGCACCACGGAATACTGGGTGGCTGTAGTAAAGCCGGGCCGCATATTGTTTGAGCTGGCCGGAGTTCCTGAGGATGTTGCCCGTGAGGCGCTGCGTCTCGCTATGCACAAATTACCCTGCAAGTGTAAGATCGTTTCTCGTGCAGACTTAGAAGGCGGTGATAACAGTGAAGAGTAAGAAGTATGTAGAAGGTTTACAGAACAAGACCGCGGCAGAGTTACAGGAAGAGCTGGTGGCTGCCAAGAAGGAACTTTTCAATCTGAGATTCCAGAACGCGACGAATCAGCTGGATAACACAGGCAGAATCAAAGAGGTTCGCAAGAACATCGCAAGAATCCAGACTGTTATCACGGAGAAGGCGAACGCGTAATCTCGATAATGGAAATGACCCCGAAAAGCCGTATGACGGCAGCGGCGGGGCGTGCGTCACAAATCCCCGCGGGATTTATGACAATATAAGAAAGGAGCACTTCCGTGGAAAGAAATCTTAGAAAAACCCGTACGGGCAAGGTTGTCAGCGACCGCATGGATAAGACGATCGTGGTAGCTGTAGAGGATCACGTAAAGCATCCGCTCTACAACAAGATCGTCAAGAAGACATATAAGCTGAAAGCACACGATGAGAACAACGAGTGCAGAATCGGCGATACAGTAAAAGTGATGGAGACAAGACCGCTGTCCAAGGACAAGAGATGGAGACTTGTCGAGATTGTTGAGAAGGTTAAATAACGGAGGAGGTATATCGGCATGATTCAGCAGGAAACCAGACTCAGAGTAGCGGATAACACCGGTGCGAAAGAGATTCTTTGCATCCGTGTTGTGGGCGGTTCCACCAGAAGATATGCGTCAGTCGGCGATACGATCATTGCTACGGTCAAAGATGCAACGCCAGGCGGTGTTGTCAAAAAGGGCGATGTTGTGAAGGCTGTTGTGGTGCGCACGGTTAAGAGCATCCGCCGCAAGGACGGATCCTATATCAGATTCGACGAGAACGCGGCTGTCATCATCAAGGATGACCTGACTCCGCGCGGAACGCGTATTTTTGGGCCGGTTGCGCGCGAACTTCGTGACAAAAAGTTCATGAAGATCGTTTCTCTGGCGCCGGAAGTATTATAAGGAGGACCGGAACATGAATAAGATTAAGACAGGCGATCAGGTAAAGGTGATTGCCGGCAAGGATAAGGGCAAAGACGGTAAGGTCCTGGCTGTGAAGGACGGTAAAGTCCTGGTTGAGGGCGTAAATATGGTGACAAAGCACACCAAACCGTCCGCAGCAAATCAGAACGGCGGCATTGTGCAGAAGGAAGCTTTTCTTGACGCGTCGAATGTGATGTACCTCCACAAAGGTCAGACAACGAGAATCGGCTTTAAGATGGATGGTGACAAGAAAGTCCGCGTGGCAAAATCCACCGGAGATGTGATTGACTAATCAGGAGAGGAGGGTGCACAATTGAGCAGACTGAAAGAAACTTATCAGAATGAGATCGTAGATGCTATGATCAAGAAATTTGGATATAAGAACATCATGGAAGTCCCGAAGCTCGAGAAAGTCGTTGTCAACATGGGCGTTGGCGAGGCAAAAGAGAATGCCAAACTTCTGGATTCCGCGATGCAGGATATGGAGCTCATCACCGGCCAGAAGGCTGTGAAGACAAAAGCAAAGAATTCTGTCGCGAACTTCAAGATCAGAGAGGGTATGGCGATCGGATGCAAGACGACTCTTCGTGGTGAGAAGATGTATGATTTTGTAGACCGCCTGATCAATCTCGCGCTGCCGCGTGTACGTGACTTCCGGGGCGTGAACCCGAACGCGTTTGACGGCAGAGGAAACTATGCGCTTGGCATTAAAGAACAGCTGATTTTCCCGGAAGTCGAGTATGACAAGATCGACAAAGTGCGCGGCATGGACGTAATCTTTGTTACCACTGCGAAGACAGACGAGGAAGCAAGAGAGTTGCTGAGACTGTTTAACATGCCGTTTATGAAGTAGGAGGGAAGTTCCATGGCAAAGACTTCAATGAAAATCAAACAGCAGCGCAAACCGAAATATTCGACAAGAGCGTATACACGCTGCAGAATCTGCGGACGTCCGCATTCCGTACTGAGAAAGTACGGCATCTGCCGCATCTGCTTCCGCGAACTGGCGTACAAGGGTCAGATTCCGGGTGTGAAAAAGGCGAGCTGGTAAAATAAGCTAAGGTGAGCCTCGCATTAAAAATTCGCTTCGCGAATTGGCTCGGCCTACGTCGTACATTTGCTGCGCAAATATACGACACGGGAAGTCGTCGTATAATAAATTGCGCTTCGCACAATGACGACGACCTGCGTCGCAAAACTCTGACGAGTTTTACGAAAACGGGATAGCCACCGTATAAGAAATTGTGCTTCGCACAATGACGGTGGCCTGCGTCACAAATCCCTTGCGGGATTTATGACAAAGCATGTAAAGTCTGGAAAAATATAGGAGGAAACTTACATGACGATAACAGATCCGATTGCGGATATGCTCACGAGAATCCGCAATGCAAATATTGCCAAGCATGACACAGTTGATGTTCCGGCGTCCAAGATGAAGATTGCGATTGCTGACATCCTGGTTGATGAGGGATATATCAGAAAGTATGATCTGAAAGATGACGGCAATTTTAAGACCATCCATATCACACTGAAGTATGGTGCTGACAAGAATGAGAAGGTCATCACAGGCCTTAAGAGAATTTCCAAGCCGGGTCTTCGCGTGTATGCCGGCAAGGATGAACTGCCGAGAGTTCTGGGCGGACTGGGGATTGCAATCCTTTCCACAAACCAGGGCGTGATCACGGATAAGCAGGCAAGAAAGCTGCAGGTAGGCGGCGAAGTGCTGGCGTTTGTGTGGTAAGTACCTGCAATTTTTTGCAGTAGTAAAGTTGAGCCACCGCTCACGCGGCGGCCTAGGTGTTCTCGATTTACTGCGTAAATCGGAACATTCTACGTCACACATTTGCTGCGCAAATATGGGGCGGGAATCTTCTCGAACCTTAGTAGTTCGAGAAGCAAGTTTACTGAAAACAGAGAGGACGCATAAGTCCTTTCCGAAAATCTAAGTAAGGAGGAAATACAGGCATGTCACGTATAGGAAGAATGCCAGTGGCAATCCCGGCAGGCGTTACTGTCACGATTGCAGAGGGAAATGAGGTTACCGTGAAGGGACCGAAGGGAACGCTGAACCGCGTGCTCCCGAAAGAGATGGACATTAAGCTCGAAGACGGCCAGGTGGTTGTTTCCAGACCGAATGATCTGAAAAAAATGAAATCTCTCCACGGGCTTACCAGAACTTTAATTCACAATATGGTGATTGGCGTCAGCGAGGGTTACACAAAGACGCTTGAGATCAACGGCGTTGGTTATCGTGCTCAGAAAGCCGGCAAAAAGCTGACACTGACCCTTGGCTACTCTCATCCTGTAGAGATGGATGATCCGGAAGGAATTGAGACAAAGGTCGACGGCAACAAGATCATTGTATCCGGTATCAGCAAGGAAAAGGTCGGCCAGTACGCTGCGGAGATCCGTGAAAAGAGAAAGCCGGAGCCGTACAAGGGCAAGGGCATCAAGTATGCGGATGAAGTGATTCGCCGTAAGGTTGGTAAGACCGGTAAGAAATAAGTGAGGAGAGTGCGAAGATGATTAATAAGAAATCAAGAACAGAAGTTCGTGTGAATAAACATAAGAGAATTCGCAACCGTTTCAGCGGAACCCCTGAAAGACCGCGTCTTGCCGTATTCCGCAGCAACAATCATATGTATGCGCAGATTATTGATGATACGGTTGGCAATACGCTTGTTTCCGCGAGTACGCTGCAGAAAGAAGTCAAGGCAGAACTTGAAAAGACCAATGATGTGGCGGCAGCGGCTTATCTTGGCAAAGTAATTGCCGAGAGAGCTCTGGATAAAGGCATCAAAACGGTTGTCTTTGACAGAGGCGGCTTTATCTATCAGGGCAAGATCAAGGCACTCGCTGATGCGGCAAGAGAAGCCGGACTGGAATTCTAAGAGGAGGGAAGACACATGAA
The DNA here is from genome assembly GCA_020860715.1 of Clostridiales bacterium. Classification (GTDB taxonomy): domain Bacteria; phylum Bacillota; class Clostridia; order Lachnospirales; family Lachnospiraceae; genus Choladousia. Next base: position 69,149 of record JAJBTU010000038.1, read on the forward strand.
ACATGAGATCATTGACCCGAATCAGTTGGAGCTGACTGATAAGGTGGTGGCAATCAAGCGTGTATCCAAGACAGTAAAGGGTGGACGCAACATGCGTTTTACTGCTCTTGTCGTAGTCGGGGACGGCAACGGACACATTGGCGCCGGACTTGGCAAGGCTGTGGAGATTCCGGAGGCAATCCGCAAGGGTAAAGAAGACGCAGCAAAGAAACTGATGACGATTCCGATGAATGAGCAGTCAAGCGTACCGTATGATGCGATCGGCAAGTTTGGCGGAGCAAGCGTTCTGCTCAAAAGGGCTCCGGAAGGTACCGGTATCATCGCGGGCGGTCCTGTCCGCAGCGTACTGGAGATCGCCGGCATCAAGAACATCCGTACAAAGTCACTCGGCTCAAACAATAAGCAGAACGTGGTTCTGGCTACGCTGGAAGCCCTGAAGCAGATGAAGTCCCCGGAGGAAGTAGCAAGACTGCGCGGCAAATCTGTGGAAGAGATTCTGGGTTGATCGGGAGAGCCGCCGCATGCTATATGCAAAGGAGGGACCCGCTTGCGGGAGGATTCCTTTGCGTAAGCGCGTAGCGCTGCGGTGGCCTACGTCCTTGATTCACTGCGTGAATTAAGGACAATATAAGGAGGTCGTGATATGGCAGACAAGGTAAAGGTTACACTGGTAAAATCACCGATCGGCGCGATTCCGAAGCATCGCGCCACGGTTAAGGCACTTGGCCTTACAAAGATGCACAAGACGGTAGAGCTTCCGAATAACGACGCCACGAAGGGCATGGTAAAACAGGTCGCTCATCTGGTAAAAGTCGAAGAGGCGTGATTCCAGGACATAGGATAGGAGGTTCATCATGGATTTATCAAATTTGAGCCCGGCTGCGGGCAGTGTCCACAGCAATAATTTCCGCCGCGGACGCGGACACGGATCCGGAAACGGCAAGACGGCCGGCAAAGGACACAAAGGTCAGAAAGCTCGTTCCGGAGCACCGAGAATCGGTTTTGAGGGCGGCCAGATGCCGCTGTACAGACGTCTCCCGAAGAGAGGTTTTAAGAACAGAAACTCTCTGGAGATCGTAGTGATTAATGTCAGTGATCTCGAGCGCTTTGATAATGATACGGTGGTTACCGTTGATACGCTGCTTGAGAGCGGTTTAATCAAAAATCCGAAAGACGGTGTGAAGATACTCGGAAACGGTACGCTCACAAAGAAACTGACCGTACAGGTTGATGCTTTCAGCGAGGGCGCAAAATCTAAGATCGAGGAGCTCGGTGGAAAAGCAGAGGTGATCTAATATGTTAGAGACACTCAGAAACATGTTCCGGATCAAGGATATTCGGAAAAAGCTGTTCTACACCTTTCTCATGATTTGCGTGATCCGGTTTGGATCGCAGCTGCCTGTGCCGGGTGTGGACAGGGACTATTTTGCATCGTGGTTTTCATCGTACTCCAATGATGCGTTCAACTTTTTCTCGGCGTTTACGGGCGGATCCTTTGAGAATATGTCAATATTCGCTCTGAGCATTACCCCGTACATTACCTCTTCCATTATCATTCAGCTTCTCACCATCGCGATTCCCGCGCTGGAAGAGATGCATCGTGACGGAGAGGACGGCAGAAAGAAGATCACACAGATCACGCGTTATACGACAGTCGGTCTTGCTCTGATCGAGAGTGTTGCAATGACCATCGGCTTTGGCCGCAGCGGACTCCTTGAAGAGTTCAACGCGCTGAATGCCATCACGGTGATCGTAGCACTGGTAGCAGGCAGTACGCTGCTGATGTGGATTGGTGAGCGCATTACGGAAAATGGTGTCGGGAATGGTATTTCCATCGTCCTGATGGTCAACATCCTTTCCAGCGTTCCGTCTGATTTTGTCAGCCTGTATGAACTTTTTATCAAGGGAAAAACCCTTGCGAGAGGCGCGCTGGCAGCGGTGATCATTCTGGCGGTTGTTCTTGTCACAATCGTTCTGGTTATCTTCCTGAACGATGGCGAGAGAAGGATTCCGGTGCAGTACGCGAAAAAGATGCAGGGCAGAAAGCTGGTAGGCGGTCAGTCTACACATATTCCGCTGAAGGTCAATACGGCTGGCGTTATCCCGGTTATCTTTGCTTCTTCGCTGATGTCGATCCCGTCAATGGTAGTCAGCTTTGCGGGCATCAGCACATCCGGAATCGGAGCAACCATTATCAGTATGCTCAGCCAGAACAACTGGTTTAACTTCAGCCATCCGGTGTATTCTCTCGGACTGATCCTGTATATTGTTCTGATCGTATTCTTTGCGTATTTCTATACTTCGATCACGTTTAATCCGATTGAGGTGTCGGACAATATTAAAAAGCAGGGCGGCTTTATCCCCGGCATTCGTCCGGGCAAGCCGACGACAGAATACCTGGACAAGGTGCTTGGCAGTCTGGTATTTATCGGCGCTGTGGGACTGATTATCGTAGTGCTCGTACCGATTTTCTTCAACGGTGTGTTTGGCGCATCGGTTTCATTTGGAGGCACCTCGATCATCATTATCGTAGGCGTCATTCTGGAGACGATGAAGCAGATCGAATCGCAGATGGTGGTTCGCAATTACAAAGGATTCCTGATGGAGTAATCAGGAAACAAAAGAGAAAGTGTACTCTCATTTCAGAATACGGGGAAGCCCGGCTCCGGCCTTTGTGGTTCCGGATGAATGAGAGTACACTATAATGTGTTTTAGGGCAACAAGAAAAGAGGAGTCAGGATGAAAATTGTCATGCTTGGAGCGCCGGGTGCCGGGAAAGGCACGCAGGCAAAAATGATCGCGGCGAAATATCAGGTCCCGCACATCTCCTCGGGAGATATTTTCCGGGCGAATATCAAAAATGGTACGGAACTTGGAAAAAAGGCAAAGGAATATATGGATCAGGGACTTCTGGTACCGGATGAGCTGACTGTGGATCTGGTGATTGACCGTGTTTCCTGGGACGACTGCAAAAACGGCTATATTCTGGACGGCTTTCCGCGCACGATTCCGCAGGCGGAGGCGCTTGACGCGGCGCTGAAAAAGAATGCAGTCGACGGAAACAGCGGTCTGGATTTTGCAATCAATGTGGATGTGCCGGATGAAAATATTATTCGCAGAATGTCCGGACGAAGAGCCTGCCTGAAATGCGGCGCGACTTATCACACGGTCTACAATCCTTCGAAGAAAGGCGATACGTGTGAAGTCTGCGGGGAACCGCTGGTTTTGCGCGATGATGATAAGCCTGAAACGGTGCAAAAACGTCTTGCCGTTTATCACGGGCAGACACAGCCTCTGATTGACTATTATGATGGCCAGAACATTCTGAAGACGGTGGACGGCACGCAGGATATGAATGATGTATTTGCGGCGATCGTCCGGATCCTGGAGGCGTGAGATGGCTGTTACGATTAAAACCGCACATGAGATCGAACTGATGCGGGAAGCCGGAAGGCTTCTGGATCTGGTACACAAAGAACTGGAGGCGGCTATCCGCCCCGGTGTGTCGACATGGGAACTGAATAAGATCGGTGAGCAGGCGATCCGCCGCTACGGCTGTACGGCAAACTTTTTGAATTATAATGGATTTCCGGCATCGTTCTGTATCTCTGTCAATGAGGAAGTGGTGCATGGAATTCCACACAAAGGCCGGATCCTGCACGAGGGCGATATCGTCAGCGTTGACGCGGGTCTGATTTATAAGGGAATGCATTCTGACGCTGCGCGCACATACGGTGTGGGACAGATCTCACCTGAGGCTCAGAAGCTGATCGATGTGACGAAGGAGAGTTTCTTCCGCGGCATAGCCTTTGCAAAAGAAGGACATCGGCTTCATGAGATTTCGGCGGCAATTGGAGATTACGCGGAATCGTTCGGATACGGAGTTGTGCGTGATCTTGTGGGACACGGGATCGGCCATCAGCTTCACGAGGATCCGCAGATCCCGAATTTCCGGCAGAGAACGAGAGGGATTCGCCTGGTCAAAGGTATGACGCTCGCAATTGAGCCGATGATCACGGCCGGCCGCCCGGATGTGGAATGGCTGGACGATGACTGGACCGTTGTGACGGAGGATCAGAGTCTGGCAGCACATTATGAGAACACGATCCTGATCACGGACGGAGAACCGGAGATACTGACCCTGACAGAATAATCATGGTTTTGCTGCGCGCTGCCCGCGCGGTTATCCGGATCGGACATCCGTATCATACATCCGGAAAGAACACCAGTACCGAACATCCGGAACAGACATCCGGACCGAATATCAGAAACGGAAGGACAGAAACAGCATGAAGGTTTGGACAGCCAGGAAACTTGCAGTTTCAAAAGCGGGACATGATAAAGGAAGCCTGAATGTTGTACTCGAGGAGACACCGGAGTATGTTTTGCTTGCGGACGGAAGACTCCGCACTCTGGATCATCCAAAGAAGAAGAATCCGAAACATGTTCAGATGATCACGCATCTGCCGGAGGAACTGCTCTCACAGATGTGTGATATTACGCTGGACGCTCATGTTCGCCGCATTTTGAAACAATACAGGATGATACAGAAAACGCGGGAACAGGAAATATAAAACCAGGTGCCAAATAAAGTAAGGAGAGTATTATGTCGAAAGCAGACGTCATAGAAGTAGAAGGAAAAGTGATCGAGAAACTTCCGAATGCGATGTTTCGGGTGGAACTCGAAAACAAGCATGTGGTGCTTGCGCACATCAGCGGCAAGCTTCGTATGAATTTCATCCGTATCCTTCCGGGTGATAAGGTGACGATTGAACTGTCCCCTTACGACCTGACAAAAGGCAGAATCATCTGGAGAGATAAATAAATTCTGCGTAGATTCAAAATGAGCAAAACGGCTTATTTCAGGGGCAAAAAATGCTTGCATTTCCGGAATCTGCGTGATATACTGGATTAGCTTTTTGCGGAGACACGATCTCAGTGTCTTTAGATGCGCACTCGCGCGTGCAGTATTTTGTCGCTGAAGCGACCGCGCTCGGCGCGAGAATGCGCCAGGGCGCATTCTATTTGCTGCGAAAAGCAAAGCAGCAGCAGATGCCGTTCCTCTGTAAATGGAAAACGGCAAATGAGCGAAAGGAGGATGGACCATGAAGGTTCGATCATCGGTGAAGCCCATCTGTGAAAAGTGTAAGGTGATCAAGAGAAAAGGCAGAATCATGATTATCTGCGAGAATCCGAAGCACAAACAGAGGCAGGGCTGACACTCTCAGCAGGCGGAACAGACAGCAAAGACAACAGCTGTCAGAGAAACAATATAACGATGGAATAAATGAGCTCCTGTTTTTGAAAGAAAGCAGGGCAGCGCTCTTACTTAATATAGATGATATCTCATTATAGAATAGAGGATTTATTTCGTTGCGATATTGCTTTTAATACCGGCACAGGAAAAGGCGATGCACAATTCCCCCTTGAAACCGCCGGGGGATGAGGCGCTCATATGATTGCCGCGGAAGCGGCAGAGAGCGTACAATGATGGTACCGGCATCAGGACATCATTGGAAACATAGGGTGGCCGCGCAAGATGGATTGCGGAAATGACCGGAGGGCAGAGAAGATGGAAGCCCTCAGGGAGCTGACGCACATTGCATCATGGCTTAATGAGCCGGAAAGGCCGTCGTATGACGGCTGGGCGTAACGCACGCCCCAGTTAGAAACAACATCAAAGGAGCACTCGCAAATAAGATCGCTGTCGCGATGGGCGAGTGCGTAGGTAATCCATCCAGATCGGATGAATTACAAGTATGTGGAGGACAATCACATGGCACGTATTTCTGGTGTAGACTTACCAAGAGAAAAACGCGTGGAAATCGGTTTGACCTATGTATACGGCATTGGCCGTACAAGTTCAAACAAGATTCTTGCCGCAGCGAATGTAAATCCTGACACGCGCGTCAGAGATTTGACGGATGAAGAGGTTCGCAGAATCCAGGACATCATCAGTGAGGAGTATGTGGTAGAGGGTGCGCTTAAGAATGAGACCGCACTCAATATCAAGAGACTTCAGGAGATCGGATGCTACAGAGGGATCCGTCACAGAAGAGGCCTTCCGGTGCGCGGACAGAACACGAAGAACAATGCCAGAACACGCAAGGGACCGAAGAGGACTGTAGCGAACAAGAAGAAGTAATGGTTTTGTGAAGCAGATGCGAAACAGACAGGACGCAGCTGAGAGGACATAAGCAGCTGCGAATAATATCAGAAGAAAGCAGGTTAAGTCAGATATGGCAGCTAAAAAAGTTACAAAAAAAGCGACAAAAAGACGTGTTAAGAAGAACGTCGAGCGCGGACAGGCACATATCAAATCATCCTTCAACAATACGATCGTTACTCTGACGGACGCACAGGGGAATGCTTTGTCATGGGCAAGCGCAGGCGGACTTGGCTTCAGAGGTTCAAGAAAATCTACTCCGTACGCAGCGCAGATGGCTGCGGAGACTGCGACAAAGGCAGCTCTGGTTCACGGCCTGAAGACCGTAGATGTATTTGTAAAGGGACCGGGTTCAGGAAGAGAAGCGGCGATCCGTGCGCTCTCCGCTAACGGTCTTGAAGTTACCAGTATCCGCGACGTGACGCCGGTACCGCACAATGGATGCCGTCCGCCAAAGCGCAGAAGAGTCTAATCAGGGAGGTCTACAGAAATGGCAGTAAACAGAGTTCCTGTTCTTAAAAGATGCAGATCGCTTGGCATTGAGCCGACCGTTCTGGGATATGACAAGAAATCCAAAAGAGAGCTGAAAAGATCGAACCGTAAGGTGAGTGAGTATGGTCTGCAGCTCCGTGAAAAACAGAAAGCAAAATTCATTTACGGCGTACTTGAGAAGCCGTTCCGCAACTATTATAAAAAAGCAGACAAAATGCAGGGCCAGACCGGTACGAATCTGATGATCATGCTGGAGACCCGTCTGGACAATGTTCTCTTCCGTCTGGGCTTTGCGAGAACGAGAAAAGAAGCGCGCCAGATCGTGGATCACAAGCATGTGCTTGTGAACGGCAAACAGGTGAATATTCCTTCTTACCTTGTGAAGGCCGGCGACACGATTGAGATTAAAGAAAAATGTAAGAGTTCCCAGAGATACAAGGATATTCTTGAATCTACCGGCGGCCGTATGGTTCCGGAGTGGCTGGAGGCAGATCCGGAGGCACTGAAGGGAACCGTCAAAGAACTTCCGACCAGAGAGGTGATTGATGTTCCGGTAAACGAGGTGCTTATCGTCGAGCTCTATTCGAAGTAATAAGTGCGCGCACCGCGTGATACCCTCAGTCAACGAACCCAGAAAAGGAGGGGCTATAGAGTGCTTGATTTTAACAAACCGAAAATTGAAATCGCGGAAATGTCGGAAGATAAAAGATTTGGACGATTTGTAGTGGAGCCGCTTGAGCGCGGATATGGGACGACACTCGGTAATTCCTTAAGAAGAATCATGCTTTCTTCTCTGCCGGGCGCAGCCGTGAGCCAGGTCAAAATCGAAGGCGTACTGCATGAATTCAGCTCGATCCCCGGTGTGAAGGAAGATGTTACGGAAATCATCATGAATATCAAATCACTGGCGATCAAGAATACCAGTGAGACCGATGAGGCCAAGATCGCTTACCTTGAATTTGAGGGAGAGGGCGTTGTGACCGGTGCGGATATTCAGGTGGATCAGGACATAGAGATCATGAATCCGGATCAGGTTATCGCGACTTTAAACGGCGGCCCGGACTCCAGAATTTATATGGAGCTGACCATCACGAAAGGCCGCGGCTATGTCAGCGCGGAAAAAGGCAAGAGTGAAGATATGCCGATCGGTGTGATTGCGGTTGACGCGATCTATACCCCGGTAGAGCGTGTCAATATCACAATTGAGGATACCCGTGTAGGTCAGGTGACCGACTATGACAAGCTGACGCTGGACGTTTATACGAATGCGACTCTGGAGCCGGACGAGGCGGTGAGCCTTGCCGCAAAGGTCCTGAGCGCGCATTTGGGACTTTTCATTGACCTCTCTGAGAACGCAAAGTCAGTTGAGATCATGAATGAGAAGGAAGACAACGAGAAGGAAAAGGTTCTTGAGATGAACATTGATGAACTTGAGCTTTCCGTTCGTTCCTTCAATTGTCTGAAGCGTGCGGGTATCAATACTGTGGAGGAACTCTGCAGCAAGACCTCCGAGGATATGATGAAGGTCCGCAACCTCGGCCGGAAGTCTCTGGAAGAGGTATTGGGCAAGCTGAAAGAACTTGGCCTGTCATTGAATCCGAGTGACGAGTGATTTTTTCGGAGAGCGAAGAGCGGCAGTACCGGAGAGCGGCAGCGCCGTCAAATAACAGGAAACAAAAAGACAATAGCACCGCATACCGTCAGTAAGCCCGAAGAGCGTGGCGGCATGGAGAATAATGAAGGAGTACTACAATGTCAGGATATAGAAAACTCAGCAGAACCTCTGATCAGAGAAAGGCATTGCTCCGCAGTCAGGTAACGTCCCTGATTTACAGAGGCAAGATTGTGACCACAGAGGCGAAAGCAAAAGAGGTCCGCAAAATGGCGGAACATCTGATCGCCCTCGCTGTGAAGGAACGTGACAATTATGATACGGTTACCGTGACTGCAAAAGTAGCGCGCAAGGATAAAGACGGAAAGCGCGTAAAGGAAGTAAAGGACGGCAAGAAGGTTACCGTTTACGATGAAGTAGAGAAGCAGATCAAAAAGGATCAGCCGAGCCGTCTGCACGCACGCCGTCAGATGCTCAAGGTTCTTTATCCGGTGAAGGAAGTCCCGAAGGAGGCTGCCGGACGGAAAAAGAATACGAAAGAGGTTGATCTGGTTGCGAAGCTGTTTGACGAGATTGCGCCGAAGTACGCAGACCGCAACGGCGGTTATACCAGAATTGTCAAAATTGGCCAGCGCAGAGGCGATGGCGCTCCGATCGTTGTGATCGAACTGGTGTGATCAGATTGCTGTGGGTTCTGTATGGATTTCATCCATACAGAACCTTTTTACTTTACAGGAAACCGCGTTCCTGTAAAGCAAAAACAAAACGTATAATGCTTTATTATTTTAAAACACAGTCGTTGACAATTAAAAAAAACTGTGCTATCGTTTTTATCAGATTAACGTGAACGTTTCTGTCTACTCAGACAAATAATTTTCCCGTGAATTTATCAGAGTTTTTTCAAATCAGTTTTATAAAATTCAAGAGGTGTTTATGAAAGAAAAATATGAATCGCTGTCTTTGGCGATTTTGAAGGACCTTGCGAAAGCCAGAGGCTTGAAAGGAACGTCCGCCATGCGCAAAGCACAGCTGATCGAGGTGATGCTGGAGCAGGATGAGAAAGACAAGGCCGCAAAAGAACAGGAAGCGCAGGGGAATACTGAGGCCGAAGAGGGATCTGCCCAGGAAAAAAGTCACACCGGTACGGCCAGACCGGAGGAGAGACGTGTCAGGACACGCGCGGCCGGCTCCCCCGAGGATGGCGCAAAACCGATGCAGCGCCGCAGACACCTGCCGGAGGGCGGGACAAGACCTTCTTATGATCGGAACAATGGGGAACGCCGGCCCTATGACCGCACCAGAACAAGGGCAGAGCAGGGGCATGCGTCTGAGAACCGCGGCGTCATACGGGACAATACGTCTGAGTCTGCAGTACAGACGGAAGCCAGATCGGCGGAAGGCCCCATGCCGGCAGCGGCCGGTACGCCGGATCTGAATTCGCAGCAGACGGAAGCACGGCAGACGGATTTTTCCCGCCAGCAGGCGGAATCCCGTTTTTCGGAAGCAGACCGCCCGCCCGCGGAGCTTTCTCAGCTGGACAGCGGACAGTCAGTGAGCGGCATCCTTGAGGTCATGCCGGATGGCTATGGCTTTATTCGAAGCGCAAATTACCTTCCGGGTGAGAACGATGTGTATGTCTCCCCGTCGCAGATCCGCCGGTTTAATTTAAAGACCGGAGATATTATTTATGGCAACACGAGAATCAAATCGCAGCAGGAGAAGTTCAGCGCTCTGCTTTATTTAAAGAAGATTAACGAACTTCCGCCTTCAGAGGCGATGCGGCGCTCGAACTTTGAGGATATGACCCCGATTTTCCCGAATGAGCGGCTGCGGCTCGAACGCGATCCCAGAGGGATTGCAATGCGCATTGTGGATCTGTTTTCTCCGATCGGAAAAGGACAGCGAGGGATGATCGTATCCCCGCCGAAAGCGGGTAAGACGACTTTGCTGAAAGATGTGGCAAGATCGATTTTGAGAAACAATCCGGAAATGCGCATCCTGATTCTTCTGATCGATGAGCGCCCGGAGGAAGTTACGGATATCCGGGAAGCGATCTGCGGGGAAAATGTCGAGGTGATTTATTCCACATTTGATGAGACGCCGGAGCATCATAAGCGCGTATCCGAGATGGTGATTGAACGGGCGAAACGGCTGGTGGAGCAGAAGCAGGACGTCATCATCCTTCTGGACAGCATTACGCGTCTGGCGAGGGCGTACAACCTGACCGTACCGCCAAGCGGACGGACGCTTTCCGGCGGTCTGGATCCGGCCGCGCTGCATATGCCGAAACGGTTCTTTGGCGCGGCGAGAAATATGCGCGAGGGCGGCAGCCTGACAATTCTGGCTACGGCTCTGGTAGATACGGGCAGCAAGATGGACGATGTGGTTTATGAGGAATTTAAGGGCACCGGCAACATGGAACTCGTGCTCGACCGCAAGCTGTCCGAACGGCGGGTATTTCCGGCTATCGATATTCCAAAGTCCGGTACACGGCGGGAAGACCTTCTGCTGAATCGTGAAGAGCAGGAAGCCATGTATATTATGCGCAAAGCGCTCAACGGTATGAAATCCGACGACGCGGTTGAGAACATCATGAACATGTTCGTGCATACGCGCGACAATCATGAGCTGGTGACCCGAGTGCGGCGGCAGAAATTTATATAGAATAAGAGAGGACAAAGCAATGCAGATTTATGATGAACTGGTGGCAAGGGGACTGATCGCCCAGGTGACGGACGAGGACAGGATCCGTGAGCTGGTCAATAATGGAAAGGCAACGTTTTACATCGGGTTTGATCCGACGGCAGACAGTCTTCATGTCGGACACTTTATGGCGCTGTGCCTGATGAAGCGCCTTCAGATGGCGGGCAATAAGCCGATCGCGCTGCTTGGCGGCGGCACGGGAATGATCGGCGATCCGTCTGGGCGCAGCGATATGCGTCAGATGATGACGCCGGAGACGATTCAGCACAATATTGACTGCTTTAAGGTGCAGATGAGCCGTTTTATTGATTTTTCAGACGATAAGGCTCTGATGATCAACAACGCGGACTGGCTGATGAAGCTGAATTATGTAGAACTGCTGCGCGAGGTTGGCCCGCATTTTTCCGTGAACCGGATGCTGACCGCGGAATGTTATAAGCAGAGGATGGAGCGCGGACTGAGTTTCCTTGAGTTTAATTATATGATTATGCAGAGCTATGATTTCTATATGCTGTACCAGAACTACGGCTGCAACATGCAGTTCGGCGGCGACGACCAGTGGAGCAATATGCTTGGCGGTACGGAGCTGATCCGGCGCAAGCTGGGCAAGGACGCGTACGCGATGACCATCACACTGCTTTTGAACTCGGAAGGCAAAAAGATGGGAAAAACACAGAGCGGCGCAGTGTGGCTTGATCCGAACAAGACATCCCCGTTTGATTTTTATCAGTACTGGAGAAACGTGGCGGACGCGGATGTGCTCAAATGTCTGCGGATGCTGACGTTCCTGCCTCTGGAGCAGATTGATGAGATGGACAAATGGGAGGGCAGCCAGCTCAATCAGGCAAAGGAGATTCTCGCATACGAGCTGACGAGTCTGGTGCATGGCGAGGAAGAGGCAAAAAAGGCGCAGGAAGGCGCACGCGCGCTGTTCTCCGGCGGCGGAAACGCCGCGGATATGCCGACGGCGGAGATTTCTGAGGAAGATCTGGATACAGACGGCGGCATTGACCTGATTTCCCTGCTTCTGAAAGCGGGCCTGGTGCCGTCCCGCTCTGAGGGACGCCGCGCGATCGAGCAGGGCGGCGTGACTGTGGACGGTGAAAAGATCACGGATGTCAAAGCGGTCATTCCGGGAGAAAAATTCGCGGACGGCCTTGTCGTAAAGAGAGGAAAGAAGAATTTCCGCAAGGTGCTGCTGAAGTAACAGGTGCCAGGTTTGTTCGGAACCGTTATCAGGTAATATGGGAATCAACTGTGGTGTAAACCGGATATGCTGCATTTTCCGAAAGGAACCGTCATAGATTACTGTGAAACCGTTCTTTATGTGCGGGCAGGGGGAAGCACCCTGCCCGCTTCAATCTATGGATAAGGTGGCGGGGCGGCATGAAAAAATCACAGCATGGGAAAGACGGACTTATTTGGCGTGGACTGACGGCGGCAGCTTTTGCCTGCGCTGCGGCGGTTGTTTTGCTGATTCCCCTGTATCGGGGACTGCCGGAAACTGCCATGGCAGAAGTATCCGGAGAAACAATGACGGCAGCTCTTACTTTTGACGACGGACCGCACCCGGTCTATACGCCAAAGCTGCTGGACGGACTGAAAGAGCGCGGCGTGTGCGCTACTTTTTTTGTGATCGGGAAAAATATACCGGGCAACGAGGACATCATCCGGCGGATGGATGAGGAAGGGCATCTAATCGGGAACCACACCTACGATCATGTGAAGATCAGCAACCTGAGTGTGGAGACAGCCTGTGAACAGGTGGAGAAAACGAGTGCGCTTATCCGGGAAATTACCGGAAAGAATACCGAATACGTGCGTCCGCCGTTTGGATCGTGGAGAGAGGATCTGGAGTGCTCTTTTGAAATGTTTCCTGTGCTCTGGGATGTAGACCCGCTGGACTGGACGACGAAGAACCAGAACGATGTTGTAAGACGGGTGCTGGAGGCAGTGGAACCGGACGACATCATTTTGCTGCATGACTGTTATGAATCCTCCGTGGAGGCGGCGCTGCAGATTGTAGATGCACTCACGGAGCAGGGATATGTGTTTGTGACAGTAGATGAACTGATCCTGGAGTGAAAAGGAACAGAACGGTTATCGGGATTGTTTATTCATCCCGGCGTCGCGTCAGCGGGCAGAAAACTGCCTGGCACGCTTTTTCATAATCGCGCGGCGCAAGCGTCAGCTGTACGCCGATCTTTCCGCCGCTGACGGCAATTTTTTCATGGCGCAGGGCTGATTCGTCCATAAAGACCGGATAATTCTTTTTCATGCCGATCGCGGTGCAGCCGCCCCGTATGTAACCTGTGACGCCCTGAATATCTTTTACGTGAATCATGGAGAGTGATTTACATCCGGCGGCTTTGGCCGCCTTTTTCAGATCCAGCTCCTCATCAATCGGGAGTGCAAACACATAATATGTGTGCTCCGGACTTACCGTGACGAGCGTCTTGAAAACAATCTCATGGGGCAGTCCCAGCAGATCCGCCGCGTGCTGTCCATCGATAAACTCCCCGCACTCATAGGTCTGGAAGGTATATGAAATCTTCATGCGGTCAAGAATCCGCATGGCGTTGGTTTTGAGGTCCTTTTGCTTTGCCATTATGAGGTCCTTTCGTATTCCTTTAAAACAAGTATAATTTCATGAAAGCAATTTGTCAATTGTCGTGCATCTGCAAAACAGATGCGCGACGCAGGCCGCGCCTCATGCGACAGCATGACTTTTCATGGCGCGGCTTCAACTCCAATTTTGCAGAACCAATGCCATAATTCTGATGTTCCCTCCTTTCCAGAATCGGGCGGAAACGTAAGGGCGTGAAAGGCAGCAGGATATGAAAAAAAGGCTTGCATAATATACATTACTTGTGTATAATTATGCAATCATAAAAGCGCTTTACAGAAAAGCAGCATGGTAGTATGATGTACCTGCTGTCTTTTCAGATAAGAAATCGCGTCAGCGATGCAGAAAAAGTGTTTTATTTCGCTGACGCTATGAAATGGAGATTTTATTATGATAAAAGTGGGAATTATCGGAGCGACCGGCTACGCGGGAGGTGAGCTGGTGCGGCTGCTTCTCGGACATAAGGACGCGGAGATTGTATGGTATGGCTCGAGAAGCTATGTGGATCAGAAATATGCATCGGTTTATCAGAACATGTTTCAGCTTGTGGACGCAAAGTGCATGGATGATAATATGGAAGCGCTTGCGGATCAGGCGGATGTGATTTTCACGGCGACGCCGCAGGGACTGTGCGCGTCTCTGGTGAATGAAGAGATTCTTTCCAGAACAAAAGTGATTGACTTAAGCGCTGATTTCCGCCTGAAGGATGTGAAGGTATACGAGGACTGGTACAGGCTGAAGCATGCGGCCCCGCAGTTTCTGGACGAGGCGGTGTACGGCCTGTGCGAGATCAACCGGGAGAGCATAAAAGGAGCGCGGCTGATTGCCAATCCGGGCTGCTATCCGACCTGCAGCACCCTGTCGATCTATCCGCTGGTAAAGGAAGGGCTGATTGATCCGGCGACGATTATTATTGATGCCAAATCCGGCACTTCGGGCGCGGGACGGGGCGCAAAGACGGACAATCTGTACTGTGAGGTCAATGAGAATATTAAAGCGTACGGTGTGGCGAGCCACCGGCATACGCCGGAGATTGAAGAACAGCTGAGTTATGCGGCCGGGAAGCCGGTCGTGCTGAATTTCACTCCGCATCTGGTGCCGATGAACCGCGGCATCCTGATCACCGCCTATGCGTCTCTGACGAAAAAGGTATCCTATGAGGATGTGAAAGCAATTTATGACCGGTACTATGAGAATGAATATTTTGTCCGTGTCCTCGATAAGGATGTCTGCCCGCAGACCAAGTGGGTGGAGGGCAGCAATTTTGTGGATGTAAATTTCAAGATCGATCCGCGCACGAACCGCGTGATCATGATGGGCGCGATGGACAATCTGGTCAAGGGCGCGGCCGGACAGGCGGTGCAGAACATGAACCTGCTGTTTGGAGAGGACGAAGCGGAAGGACTGCGGATCGCGCCGATGTTCCCGTAAAAACCGGAAACAAAATGATTATGGCATAAAGCGGTTCATCTGTTGCGCAGACAGAATGACTATAATCTATAATAATGTAATAATCGGATATTTCATATAACGAAAAAGCAGTAAGAAGGAGTTGGAACTGGTTATGAAAAAAATCGAAGGAGGCGTGACGGCCGCAAAAGGATTTCAGGCGTCCGGCGTCGCGGCCGGTATTAAGAAAAGCAAAAAGGATATGGCTATGATTTACAGTGAAGCGGCCTGCCGCGTGGCGGGTACCTTTACGACAAATCTCGTTAAGGCAGCGCCGGTGAAGTGGGATCAGGAGATCGTAAAAAACGCTGTGCATTTCGCCGGCGCTATGGAAACGCCACTTCGCTGCGCATCAGTGGCAGGTCGCACCGGCGATGCAGAAAACGCTGCGCGTTTCGCCGGTGCTCATGCAGTGGTGGTAAACAGCGGCGTGGCAAACGCCTGCACCGGAGCGGAGGGCTACGGCTACTGCCGTGATACGGCCGCAAAAGCAGCGGAACTGTTCGGGATTCAGGAAAATCAGGTACTGGTCGCGTCGACCGGCGTGATCGGGAATCAGATTCCGATTGATAAAATCTGTGCGGGGATTGAGATGATGAAGCCGCTGCTTTCCGACAGCAAAGAGAGCGGTACGCTGGCGGCGGAGGCCATCATGACCACGGATACCGTGGTGAAAGAGGTGGCTGTAGAGGTGGAACTCGGCGGCAAAACCGTGACCATTGGCGGCATGTGCAAGGGCAGCGGTATGATTCACCCGAATATGTGTACGATGCTCAGCTTTATCACCACAGACGCGAATATCTCGCAGCAGCTTTTGCAGAAAGCCTTAAGTACGAGCGTGCCGGACACCTACAACATGGTTTCGATTGACGGCGATACCTCGACCAACGATACCTGCCTGGTGCTTGCGAACGGCCTGGCGGGCAACCCGGAGATCACCGGGGAAAACGAAGACTATCAGACATTCTATGAAGCCTTAAATGAGGTCAATACGGTCCTGGCGAAAAAGATGGCCGCGGACGGCGAAGGCGCGACCGCAATGTTTGAGGTAAAGGTCATCGGAGCCGCGAGTAAGGAGCAGGCCGTGACGATCAGCAAGTCTGTCGTCTCCTCCAGCCTGGTCAAGGCGATGATTTACGGACATGATGCGAACTGCGGCCGTATCCTCTGCGCGATGGGCTATTCCGGCGCGGTCTTCGACCCGGATCAGGCCGACGTGTATTTCGAAAGCGCGGCCGGGAAGATCAAGATCATCGAAAACGGCGTGCCGACCGGCTACAGCGAGGAGGAAGCAACCCGCATCCTCTCTGAGAGCGCCGTCACCGCCATCGCCGACATCAAAATGGGAGAGGCGGCCGCTACCGCATGGGGCTGCGACCTGACCCACGACTATATAAAGATCAACGCAGACTATCGGAGTTAAGGAGGAGTTTTCAAATCATGGAATCAACAGACATGGAACTCTGGCTGCAGAAAGCCAACGTCCTGATTGAGGCGCTGCCGTACATCCAGCGCTTTCAGGGAAAAACCATCGTCGTCAAATACGGCGGCAGCGCAATGGTGGATCACGAACTTAAAAAGAGCGTTATCCGGGATGTGGCGCTTTTAAAGCTGGTCGGCTTCCGGCCGATCATCGTACACGGCGGAGGCAAGGAAATCACCAAATGGATCAATAAGGTCGGCCTGGAGACGAATTTCGTCAACGGACTGCGCGTCACGGACAAGGATACGATGGAAGTGGCGGAGATGGTGCTGAACCGCATCAATAAGGGTCTCGTCTCCATGATGGAAAAGACCGGCCTGAAAGCGGTCGGCATCAGCGGCAAGGACGGCACGGTGCTGCGCGTGGACAAAAAGCTGGCGGACGGCAAGGATATCGGTTACGTCGGCGAGGTGAAGGAAGTCAATACACAGCTTCTGGACACGCTCCTTGACAATGATTTTATTCCGGTCATCTGCCCGATCGGCTCGGACGACCAGTACCATTCGTACAACATCAACGCGGACGACGCCGCCTGCGCGATTGCGACGGCGGTGAAAGCGGCAAAGCTGGCGTTTCTGACGGATATCGAGGGCGTTTACCGGGATCCGCTTGATCACACTTCGCTGATCAGCGAACTGACCATTCCGGAAGCGAAAGAATTTTTAAAGAGCGGCAATGTCGGCGGCGGCATGCTGCCGAAGCTGCAGAACTGCATCGCGGCGATTGAGTCGGGCGTTTCCAGAGTCCACATTCTGGACGGCAGGATCGAGCACTGTCTGCTGCTGGAATTCTTTACAAACAAGGGAATCGGCACGGCGATCATCGGAGACAAAGAGGAACGCTACTACGAAGAGAACTGAAACAGGCCGGCCGCAATCAGTACCGGACAATGTATGAGATTTCAGGTTAAGCAGAAAAGGAAGAAAGAGGAATCATACCATGGCAAATCAGAGCGAATCGGGACATATTATGGAGAAAACAGAACAGTATGTGCTCCACACCTACAACCGCTTTCCGGTCGTATTTGAAAAAGGAGAGGGCGTGTACCTCACTGATGTGGACGGCAAACAGTACCTGGACTTCGGAGCCGGGATCGCGGTGTTTGCGTTAGGCTACGGCAATGAGGAGTTCAACAACGCGCTAAAGGAACAGATCGATAAGATCATACATACCTCCAATCTGTTTTACAATGTATCGCTTGCGGAGGCGGGGGAAAAGCTGGCAAAGGCAAGCGGCCTTGGCAAGGTGTTTTTTACCAACAGCGGCACCGAGGCGATTGAAGGCGCGCTCAAGGCAGCGCGGAAATACGCTTATCTGAAGGAGCAGGCGCGGAAATCGGCTACGGCTATGGAAACGCTCTACGCTCCGCTTCGGTCGGCGCTAAACGATCGTCCACTGGACGATCAGCGCCCTCGCTTTGCATCGGCGGCAGATCGCGTCAGCGATGCAAAAAACGCTTCGCGTTTCGCTGACGCTGCTGTATCACCGGCAATCGATACGGGCAAATTGGATAATGCTTCAGCAGCCAGCGCGCAGGCAGGCTGTGCCGGCGATGCAGATGACGGGGCGGCAGCGTATGAGATTATCGCGATGAATCATTCCTTCCACGGCAGGAGCGTCGGCGCGCTCTCCGTGACCGGCAATCCGCATTATCAGGAGGCGTTTAAGCCGCTGATGGGCGGTGTGAGATTCGCGGATTTCAATGATCTGGAGAGCGTAAAAGCGCAGGTCAGCGACCGCACCTGCGCGATCATTCTGGAAACGGTGCAGGGCGAGGGCGGCGTCTATCCGGCCGAACCGGAATTTCTGCAGGGCGTCCGCGCACTTTGTGACGAAAAAGACATCCTGCTGATTATCGATGAGATTCAGTGCGGCATGGGGCGGACCGGAAGCTGGTTTGCCTGCCAGCAGTACGGTGTGCAGCCGGACATCATGACCTGCGCGAAAGCACTTGGATGCGGTGTGCCGGTCGGCGCGTTTGTTCTCAGTGAAAAGGTTGCAGAGGCCTCCCTTGTACCCGGCGACCACGGCACAACCTACGGCGGCAATCCGTTCGCCTGCGCGGCCGTCTCCAAAGTGTTTGACCTTTTCGAGAAACTTCATATCGTGGAGCATGTGCAGGCGCTCACTCCGTATTTTGAACAGCAGCTGGATGCGCTCGTAGAGAAATACGACTTCCTGACCGCCCGCCGCGGCAAGGGTTTCATGCAGGGGATCGTGGTAGAAGGGCGTCCGGTCGGCGACATTGTGAAAGCCGCGCTCGGAAACGGTCTTGTGGTGCTGAGCGCCGAGGGCAATGTGCTCCGTCTTGTGCCGCCGCTCGTGATCGAGAAGGAAGATATTGATGAGATGGTAAGAAGGCTGGAAAAGTCATTTTCCATGTAACGGCGGTGAAAGCAGGGCGTTCAGGAATGTAGCCGCGGGGGGAGCGGCCGGAGGCTTTTTT
Organism: Clostridiales bacterium; assembly: GCA_020860715.1. Classification (GTDB taxonomy): domain Bacteria; phylum Bacillota; class Clostridia; order Lachnospirales; family Lachnospiraceae; genus Choladousia. The sequence continues at coordinate 88,126 of JAJBTU010000038.1, forward strand.
TCCCGGCCTGCGTACATAATTTCATAAAAATTGCAGATACTCCTGTCAGGAGAACTGCTTCGTGAAAAAGCTTTTTGCACATAGCGGCAGAAAGTTTTTTGCTTTATAGGAACTTCGTTTCTATAAAGCAAAAACGCTCCGCGGAGATGCGCACTCGCGCGTATGGAAATACGTCGCTAGAGCGACCGCGCTCGGCGCGAGAATGCGCCAAGGCGCATTCTTTTTTATTCTACCCAATTTCCGGCGTAAATCAGGAGGAATCAGATATGTGGGGAATTTTAACAGCACTTTTATCGGGCGCACTTATGAGCATACAGGGTGTATTTAACACCGAAATGACAAAGCAGACGAGTCTCTGGCTATCGTCTGCTTTTGTGCAGCTTACGGCTATGCTCGTCTGTATCGCCGCATGGCTGTTCACAGACCGGACGAACGTGACCGCCCTTCTTGACGTGCAGCCGAAATACATGCTGCTCTCCGGCGTGATCGGTGCTTTCATCACCATTACTGTCGTAAAGGCGATGGGCGCTTTAGGACCGGCCCGCGCGGCCATGCTCATCGTCGCTGCACAGCTGATCGTTGCGTATCTGATTGAGCTGATGGGGCTGTTTGGCGTGGAACGGCAGCCGCTGGAATGGCGGAAAGCAGTCGGCATGGTGGTCGCCATTGTGGGGATTGTAATATTTAAGTGGTAAGAAACATCATCGTTTCATTCGGAGGGACAAAAAAGAATGTGCCCTGACGCATCCTCGCGAAATTATCTGCTTTATAGGAACGAAACTTCCTGCAAAACAAAAAAGGGAAACATCTCTCGATGTTTCCCTAGTATGATATGTATTCAACCCACGTCCCAATCGTTGGTATCATATACAGACTGATCCGGCAAGTAACCTTTCCGCTCCCACGTTGGTTTGAGATATCCGATATCACTCTCATAACTCGACGCATAACCGGACTCCACATAATCTGTCAGCAACCCGCAGCCATTCGATCTGTTCGCACGGCAGCCGAGGCAGCCAAAGGCTTCCTTATAACCGGTGGAAGAACTCCAGGTGATTGAATTTCCTGCCTGAGCCTGCCATACTCCGTTCATGTAGATACTTTCACATTTGATCGTACCGGATCCTGACGAGCCGGACGCCATGTATACGCCTTCCGCCGCATCGGCATCTGCCAGAATCATCGGTTTTTCATACCTTCCGTTCATTTGAACACCCCATTTCATTTTTTGTGATTATATGAAATTCGCTCTAAAAAATTATCTTTATTATAAGGGCATTTCCTGTCATTGTCAACGGGATTTGAAAAATTTTCCCGGAAATTTTGTCGCAATTTCACAGGATTTTTGGACTTGTTTTCGACGGCGGAAGCCGTCAGGTCCGACAGGCTGATGACAGAATTCTTTTTTCTTCTGTAGCATTGTGAGAGCAATTATGATATACTCGACGAAGAAGAGAAGTGTGCTGACGAAAGGGCGGCAATTTTACGGGGGACCGGATGAAAAAATAAGCGAGTGAGAAGCATATGAGAGAGCGACTGGCTTTTTACTGGGGGCGCATTAAGGCGGGGCGCCTGAAGGAATTTATCGCGCAGACAAAATGGATTTATTCTTATGCGCGGCACTATTGGCTGCAGATGGTATTTTACACGGCGCTCGGCCTGACCGGGACGGTGGTATCGCTGCTGTCCAGCCTGGTATCGCGTGATCTGGTGGATATCATCACCGGACACGAGACCGGCGCGGTGGTGCAGACGTTTTGCATGATGATCGGGCTGAATGTCGGCAATACAGTCGTCAGCCTGATTTCAGGTTATGCGTCGGAATGGATCAGTATGAAGGTCGATACGGAGATTAAATCCGAGATTTTTGAAAAGATCCTGGTGACGGACTGGGAGAGCCTGACAAATTATCACACGGGCGATCTGCTGACAAGGTGGAACTCGGATGCGAGCCAGATATCCAGCGGCGTGCTGAGTTTTATTCCGAATACGATTATCTATGTCTTTCGGTTTATCAGCGCGTTTGCCATGGTCGTCTACTATGACTGGACGTTCGCGGTATTCGCCCTGCTGGGGCTGCCGGTGTCGGTGCTGCTTTCCCGGAAGCTGATGCGGCGTATGGTAAACAACAATAAGCGCAGCGCGGCCATGGGGGCGAAAATGTCCTGCTTCAATCAGGAGGCGTTTTCCAACATCCAGACGATCAAGGCGTTCGGGCTGATTCCGATGTACGTGCAGTACCTGAAGGATCTGCAGAAAGAATACATAGAGATGAAGCTGGATTTTAAGCGGATGTCCGTGTGGACGTCGCTGCTTCTGACGACAGTCGGGCTAATCGTCTCCTATTCCTGTTATGGCTGGGGAATTCACCGTGTCTGGAGCGGGGCGATCAGCTATGGTACGATGACGATGTTTCTTTCTCTCTCCAGTACCCTGAGCAGCTCGCTCAGCAATATCACCTCGCTGGTGCCGAGCGCGATTTCTCTGACGACATCCGCGGGCAGGCTGATGGATATCGTGGAGATGCCGCGGGAGGATTACAGCGATGCGCCGGAAGTGGAAGAATTTCTGGCTCGAAACAGAGAGAACGGCATCGGACTGTACGCCGAGCACATCCGTTATGCGTACCGGAATGGTACGCAGGTGTTTGAGGATGCGACGTTCTGCGCCAGACCGCATGAGATTGTGGCGCTGGTCGGCCCGTCCGGTGAAGGGAAGACGACGATGCTGCGGCTGGTGCTTGCACTGATGCCGGTGCAGGAAGGGAGCCTGACTCTCGTCGGGGGCGCCGCGGAGCAGGACTCTGTTTCCATGTCCCCCGCCGCACGTATCTTTTTTTCTTATGTGCCGCAGGGAAATACGATGTTTTCCGGTACGATTGCGGGAAATATGCGCAATGTCAAGGAGGACGCGACGGATGAGGAGATCATCGAGGCGCTGAAGATGGCCTGTGCGTGGGATTTTGTGGAAAGACTTCCGGACGGGATTAACAGCGAGATCAAAGAGCGTGGCGGCGGATTTTCTGAGGGGCAGGCACAGCGGCTTTCGATTGCGCGTGCGCTTCTGCGCAAATCGCCGATCCTGCTGCTGGACGAGGCTACCTCCGCGCTGGATGTTGCGACGGAGCGCCGCCTGCTGCGGAATATTATGAGTGATGAGTATCCGCGCACCTGCATTCTGACCACTCACCGTCCTACCGTTCTTACAATCTGCGACCGCGTTTACGCGATTCGCGACCGGAGGTGCGAGATACAGGATGAGGCAGAGGTGGAGCGGATGATAAAGGATTTCTGAAACAACAGAAGGTTCCTTTTGCCGCCCGAATGACAGGACACAGGGGACGGAACGGGACAGAATTTCGGAGTACTACAGGGTTCCGGAATCAATCATGTCTTTCAGATAGACTGCCGCCGCGTCCTCTTTGGTGCAGCTCAGGATACGGACGGGGGCGAGTGCGGAGAGTTCCCCGGCAAACCGCAGATTGCACAGCAGCTGGTCAGACGTCCATGAGGGAGAGATGAATCGCTGTGCCAGAAGCAGCTGCTGCCGGTCCGCTCCCGGTTTCAGGCAGAGGTTGTGTCTGGCCTGCTTCAGCAGAATGACCCCGCCGAGCGGATAGTCTTCTGCGGTCGAGATGCCTGAGGTGCCGCACCAGGGAAGCCCGCGGACGACGGGTTCCCCGTCACGAATCGTGAGCAGGTTGAGGTCGCCGTTGAGGATGGGGGTTTCAAACAGGCGGTTCCACAACTGCGCATGCGTGGATTTGCCGGTGCCTGACTGCCCGGAGAAAAGCCATGCCTTTCCCTGATAGAGAATCGAAGCGGAGTGGAGTGCAAACACTCCTTTTTTTTGCGCGAAATACAGATAAATGATGCGGATTGTGTGAAACAGATCCGCAACAGACGGTTCATTTAGCGGCAGATCGCAGAAAATGCGGGCTGCGGTGCCATCCTTTTTAAGGCGGGCAGCAAAAATCTGAGGAGCCTGCGGAAAGTGCAGGAAATATTCGGCTTCGCAGTCCTGTACGACCAGCTGCGGGTGGAAGATAAGGATGGAGCAGGTGCGATGCGGAGCCTGTGCGGTATCCGGGAACGCGTTTTCGTCAGGAACCCGTTTCGCGGGTCCTGGCGGCGGGAGTATCTCGATAGTCTGATCGGCAGGATCGTTCGGTGCGCAGGCAAACGGCGCAAATTCCGGAGGCATGGCGGAATCCGGTCCGAGAATCCGAAGCGTGAGGCCGCCGATGCGCAAAAAATGCTCCCGGGTATCGGCGGGGCTGCCGTCTGCGGGCTGCCGGCCGGAAGCGGATCGCGGCGTCGGCTGCTTCCCGGCAGCTGCGGGCTTCTCATAAGCGGGGACATGACAGTTCTCCGGAAGGGCTGCGGCGGGATCTTCACCTGAAGGGGCAGCGCAGGAACTGATGTCGGCACAGCGTTTCGGCCGCAGAATCCCGTAGGCGGTAAGCTGTGCGAGAAAGTCGTCCAGATCAGCGGCAAGCTGCGGAAGTTCTTCCTCTGTCGCCTGATAGTGCGCCGCGAACGCATCCAGCAGTTCTTCCCGGGACGGGTCCGCCTGCAGCTGCTCCCAGAGAAACGCGCAGGGCTCATTGACGCGCAGACTGCGCCTGAGACAGGCCGCGGCCTGTCCGTAGGGCAAAATATAAGGGACTCCGGCGATTTCCTGTAAAATCCAGCAGCTGTCCGGTTTCATATGGCATCCTCCTTGATCGGTCTATTTTGCTGATGCGAAATTTAACTGTGTCTGAAATGATCTGACAGAAAAATAATACAGGAATACCGGTACAGGGTCAAGCGATAATTTATACAAAATATTGCGGGCAAATGGCTTGCAAATCACTAACGACAGGATTATTATGAAATGTATTAAACGGGCAAAGCGCAGGTTGTTGACAGACGGTGGGAACGGAAGCGTATGCAGAATCAGAAAGCGGATATTGAGCGGATTTTAAATGAGGGAAAGACGATTCAGATAAAACCGAAGGGTACCAGCATGTATCCCATGTTTATTGAAGGGCGGGATGAGGCGATCATTGCGCCTTTGGCGGAGCGTGCGAAGAACGGTGGGGCGGCTGTCTCTGCCGGAGAACACCGGGCAGATGGGGCAAATCCGTCGCGCGGCGATGTGGTTCTTTATCGGCGTGAGCACGGGATACTGGTGCTTCATCGAATTTGCCGATGTACAGCAGACGGCTATTATCTGGTGGGAGACAATCAGAGCGAGATTGAGGGTCCCATCCGACGGGAACAGATTCGCGGTGTGCTGACCGGATTTATCCGTAAAGGGAAATACATATCGGTACGTCATCCGCTCTATATTATTTCAAGCCGGCTTTGGCTGGTTCTTCTTCCTGTGCGGCCGCGGATTGCCGGATTTTTGTCGCGGGTGAAGAAGTGGGCGCGCAGGTGACTGCCGCCAAAGATAAAGCGGGAGACGGGGCGCGCAGCTGACAGGGATCGGAAGAAGATTCCGCCGGAAGCGAAAAGAGGCGGCGATGCTCTGCAGGGAAAGGATGGCAGAAATAATTTCGTGGGAAAAAGAATGGCGCTTTCCGGGAAAGCGTGTTATACTGGCTGCAAATTATGCGGGCTGCGCGGAGAACCGGTTTCGTCTTCGGCAGCACTTTAGAGATTTCGCGAATATGTGAAATTCAGGTAATTATTCAGGACGGTACTGAACAGTTATAAATTCAGGGAGAATGAAATGGAGATACGATTAGAACATCTGACAAAGAAATTTCCAAACCGTGACCGGAAGAGGATCCGAGGCGCTTCAAGCATACCGCAGGATGTGACCGCGGTGAATGATTTCACATTTACAATTCCGGACGGGAAGCTGATCGGGCTTTTAGGACCGTCCGGCTGCGGCAAGAGTACGACGCTGAATCTGATCAGCGGTCTTCTGGAGCCAACAGACGGCAGAATTTTTTTCGGGGACGATGATGTGACCGAACTGCCGCCGGAGAAGCGCGGGATTGGTCTGGTGTTTCAGAATTACGCATTGTATCCGCATCTGACGGTGCGGCAGAATATTCTGTTTCCGCTGGAGAACCGCAAGGGTAAGGATCGGCTCTCGAAGGAGCAGATGCTGGCGATGGCGGATGAGGCGGCACGTCTGGTGCAGATCGATAAGCTGATGGAGCGCAGACCGGGCGAGCTTTCAGGAGGACAGCAGCAGCGAGTGGCGATCGCGCGGGCATTAGTGAAGCAGCCGAGGGTGCTGCTTCTGGACGAGCCGCTGTCCAATCTGGATGCTCGCCTGCGGCTGCAGACGCGGGATGAGATCCGCAGGATCCAGCGTGAGACCGGGATTACGACAGTCTTCGTGACGCATGATCAGGATGAGGCGATGAGCATTTCGGATCTGATCGTGGTGATGAAAGAAGGCGTGGTGCAGCAGATCGGGAAGCCGCAGGAGGTCTATGACAGCCCGGCGAATCTGTTTGTGGCGAAGTTTCTCGGCACGCCGCCGATCAATGTCTTTGAGGGACGGGTGCGCGGCGGGAAGCTGTATATCGGAGAGGACGCGGTGCTGGAACACCGGCGAAACGCGCAGCGTTTTTTGCATCGCCGGTGTGACCTGCCGCCGATGCGCAGCGAGGGGGCCTTTCCTCACGCGGATAGCGTATCTGCCGGGGAAGGGACTGCCGTTTTGCCGGATTGTGACGTCTGGGTCGGTATTCGTCCGGAAGGCTTTTTGCTTCGTGAGGACGGCCCGCTTTGCTGCGATCTGAATGGTGTTGAGGTGATGGGACGCGACATCAGTGTGCTTTCGCGAAATAAGGCTTCGGTGAATCCGGTCGTCCGCTCGATCATCGGCACGGAAAATAAAGTCGATACGTCGGCCGGAACAGTTCGTTTTGCGCTGCGGCCGGAAAAGGTATTTCTGTTTGACAGGGATTCGGAGGAGCGGCTATGAATATGGCGAGAGGGCGGTTTGATAAGGTGAAAGGGTGGCTGTACCTGCTCCCGGCGATTCTGTTTCTGGGCGCATTCCTGGTCTACCCTCTGATCGATGTGTTCATCTATTCGTTCGAAGAGGGCTATAATTTTACGTCGCAGACGTATTTTGGCACCGGCCTTTACAATTATTCCTATGTCCTGCACGATCCGTACTTTTTGCAGGCAGTGATCAATACCTTTATTCTCGTGGTGATTACGGTGCCGGTCTCGACCGGCATTGCGCTGCTGATCTCGGTTGCGCTGCATTCTGTCAAAAGGTTCCGCAATTTTCTGCAGACCGTCTATTTTCTGCCGTACGTAACCAACACGCTGGCGGTCGGTCTGGTCTTTATGATCCTTTTTAAAAAGACGCCCTACAGCGACGGCCTGATCAATCAGCTGATCAATCTCTTCGGGGGAACCTCCGTGGACTTCATCGACGGGCCGTACTGGGCAAAAATGTTTGTGCTCTGCACGTACACCATCTGGGTCGTGATGCCGTTTAAAATTCTGATCCTGACCGGTGCGCTCGCCTCTGTCAACGAGGATTACTACAAGGCGGCACGTGTGGACGGTACGTCGAAATTCCGGATTTTCCGCAAAATCACGCTGCCGATGATTTCTCCGATGATTTTCTATCTGGTGATCACCGGCTTTATCGGCGCGTTCAAGGCATACAGCGACGTGGTTGCGCTCTTTGGCACGGATCTGAACGCGGCCGGGATGAATACCATTGTCGGCTATGTGTATGATATGCTCTACGGCGACAGCGGCGGGTACCCGTCGTACGCGTCCGCGGCGGCGATCATTCTGTTCGTGATTATACTGACCATTACCTGCATCAACCTGATGGTCAGCAGGAAGAATGTACATTATTAATTCTTGTGACGTGCAGACAGGTATAGAGCGGACTCGACCATCTTTCATAGTCCGAGTCCATCCCTGCACTGTTCTGCACTGGTTTTAGCTATTATATACATGATAAACTGACAGGAATGGTAGGTAGATCAATATGGATACATCTGTTGATTATAAGAAAGCGGAAGCCTCGGCGCGGGTGCGCGGCCGCGTCTTCGGTGTGGTGAAGGGTGTATTTCTGGCGCTGTGGGCGGTAATCGTCCTGTTTCCGTTTTACTGGATGGTGCTGACATCCGTGAAAAGCTACAGCCAGTACAGTTCAGAATCTGTTCCGAAGCTGTTTACGCTGCACCCTGTATTTGAAAATTATGTTTCGGCTTTTACGGAGGTGCCGCTTGCGCGCTATCTGGCGAATACGCTGATTTTCGCGGTGGGGACGACGCTCATTATGCTTGTGGTGATTACGCTGGCGGCGTTCGCGTTCGCACGGCTTCAGTTCCGCGGGAAAAACGCGGTGTTTGTGTTTTTTCTCTCGCTGATGATGATACCGAATGAACTGGTTATTATTACAAACTTTGTGACGATTACCAATATGAACCTGCGGAACACGTTTGCCGGTCTGATTCTGCCGTCGGTGACGAGTGTTTTCTATATCTATTTACTGAAAGAGAACTTTGAACAGATCCCGGACAGCCTGTACTACGCGGCGAAGGTGGACGGCACATCGGATTTCCGTTATCTTTGGAAGGTGATGCTGCCGATCTCGAAGCCGACGATGACAACAATCACGATCCTGAAAGTGATCGAGTGCTGGAATTTATACGTGTGGCCGCGGCTGATCACAGACGACCAGAATTATTATCTGGTGTCAAACGGCATTCAGGAGATCCGGGAAAACGGCTTTGGCCGTGAAAATATCCCGGCAATGATGGCTGCGGTGGTGGTGATCTCGGTGCCGCTGATCGTGTTGTTTTTGATCTTCCGAAAGCAGATCATGGCAGGTGTGTCGAGAGGCGGCCTGAAGCAGTGAGGTTCATGCAGACAATCCCGAGTCGTCAGAGTATGGAATGTAGTAAATCTGTAGAAAAGTGGCAATGTAATAAGGAAACACAGAGGACATACAGATGAGTGAGAAAAAGCCGGAAGGCGTACAAAATAAGATCTCAAATGAAAACAATCCGCGTAGGCGCAGGGCAGGATGCGGCGGGAAGATGCTGTGGCCCGGTGCGTCGGCAGGGTGTTTTGCGGCGCGGCCGGCACGTTTTGCTGTGCTGCTTCTGCTGATGATAAGCTGTCTGCTGTCGCTGACGGGCTGCCACGGCTCGCAGGAGGCGAAGGAAGCATTTGAGGTTCCGGATGAGTTTGACACCTCCGCGGAATATGAGATCTCGTTCTGGGCGAAAAATGATACGAACAAGACGCAGGTAGCCATCTATGAACAGGCAATCGAGGATTTTGAGGAACTGTATCCGAATATTACGGTGAATATCCGTCTGTATACAGACTATACAGATATTTACAATGATGTTATCACGAACATTGCGACGGACACGACGCCGAATGTGTGTATCACATACCCGGATCACATCGCGACCTACCTGACCGGAGACAATCAGGTGGTGGCTCTGGACGAGCTGCTGACGGATGAACAATACGGACTGGGCGGGAGTGAAGTGGAATTTGATTCTCCGACCGTCGATGAGATCGTGCCGCAGTTTCTGGAGGAGTGCCAGATTGACGGAACGTATTACGCGCTTCCCTATATGCGTTCAACGGAGGCCTGCTATGTGAACAAAACTTATGTGGAGGCGCTGGGATATGAGCTTCCTGAGACGCTGACCTGGGATTTTATCTGGGAAGTGTCAGAGGCGGCGATGGAGAAGGATGAGGACGGGAACTTTCTGGTGAACGGGCAGAGTGTGATGATCCCGTTTATCTACAAATCAACGGACAACATGATGATCACCATGCTGCAGCAGCTTGACGCCGGATATTCCACGGAGGACGGGGAGATTCTGCTGTTCAATGAGACCACGCGGGATTTGCTGTATCAGATATCCGGTTACGCGGAAGACCGGTCGTTTTCTACTTTTAAGATTTCAGGATATCCGGCCAACTTCCTGAACGCGGGGCAGTGCATTTTTGCAGTCGATTCGACCGCGGGCGCGACCTGGATGGGCACGGACGCGCCGCTGGTGGATATCAGCGAAGACAAGATTATTGAGTTTGAGACGGTGGTCATGGAGGTTCCGCAGTATGATACGGAGAACCCGCAGATGATCTCTCAGGGACCGTCCATCTGCATTTTTAATAAAGACGATCCGCAGGAGGTGCTGGCATCCTGGCTGTTCGCGCAGTATCTGCTCACGAATGAGGTACAGATCGGTTATTCCCAGACGGAAGGCTATATCCCCGTGACGACGAAGGCTCAGGAGTCTGATGAATATCAGGATTACCTGTCCCGCTCGGGTGAGGATAATGAGACCTATTACAGTGTCAAGATCGATGCGGCGGAACTGTTTCTGAATAATATTGAGAATACATTTACGACTGCGGTATTCAACGGCTCGACCTCTCTTCGGAGCGCGGCGGGTCAGCTCATCGAGAATACGGTGAAATCCGCGCGCAGGGGGGAGACGATCAATGACGACTATTTTGAGACGCTGTACAGCGATGTGACCTCGCTTTACCGGCTGGATCAGATCGAGATTACCGACGACGATTCCGGCGGGCGGCAGGATCTGGGGCCGCTTCCGCAGACCGCGGTGATTCTGCTGGCTTCGATCGCGGCTGTGTGGGTGCTGATTCTGCTGTACTTATTGTGGCAGGCGGTGAAGAAAAGAAATCATCAGTAAAGGAATAACTATATGGCGGGAAGAGAGACGGTACTTTACTACAGTCCGAATAAGGACGCAAAAGTCCGCAAGGTGAAAAGCGTGCTGGTGCGTCTTGGGATACAGATTAAAAACATCTCGGAGGAACAGTTTGGGGAGCAGGTTGGCACACTTGCGGGACTGGATGACTTTGCGGGAAAGCAGCCGGAAGAAGCAGGTCTGTCTGAACTTGCAGGAAAGCAGCAAAAGGAGGCTGGGAAATATGAAACTTCGAATGCTGGCGCAGCTGTAATTTCAGAAGAACTTCTGGTACTCTGCAATTTCACCGAGGCCGGACTGGATCGGCTCTTACGCGAGCTGCGCAAATCCAATGCCTCTGTGGCATTGAAAGCGGTGCTGACGGAGACGAACTGCGCCTGGAACTTTTATGAACTGTATCGGGAAGTGCGCAGGGAGCATGAAAGTATGAGCAGGAGGTGATTTGATTGCCGGCATTATCTATGTTTATTGTACGGATGCAAAGTGAACGAGGTGGGAAGCATAATAAACCGCATATACACGCTTTGTATGGTGAAAACGTGAAACAGTCAGGAGGATAATCATGCTCAGACCAACAGCGACTCAGGCAACGGCAGTTTGTGCTTATCAAATACTGGCAGAATTTGATAATGGAGAAAAAAATATTTCGACGCTGAACCATACATAAAAGGAGAATGGTATTGAAAATAAGGAGGAATCAAAATGGAATTAAAAGAAATACTTCGACATGTGGATCACACTTTACTGGCACAGGACGCGACCTGGGAACAGATCCGGCAGATCTGCGACGATGCGGTAACGTATCAGACGGCATCTGTCTGCATCCCGCCAAGTTATGTGAAACAGGCAAAGGAATACCTGACCGGCATTGCCGGCAGCACGCCGGCGGTCTGCACGGTGATCGGATTTCCGAACGGATACAATACTACGGCGGTCAAGGAATATGAGACGAAGGATGCCATTGCGAACGGCGCGGATGAGATTGACATGGTCATCAACATCGGGTGGGTGAAAGATCAGAAATACGATTGCCTTCTGAATGAGATCCGCACACTGAAAGCGGCCTGCGGCAGCAGGATCCTGAAGGTTATCATTGAGACCTGTCTGCTGACGGATGCGGAAAAGGTGAAACTCTGCGAGATCGTCACGGAAGCGGGAGCGGACTTTATCAAGACCTCCACCGGTTTTGGCAGGGGCGGCGCGACTTTTGAGGATGTTGCTCTGTTTGCGGAGCATGTCGGAAGCGATGTGAAAATCAAGGCGGCAGGGGGAATTTCCTCCCTTGACGACGCAGCAGAATTTCTGAAGCTGGGGGCGTCGCGTCTTGGTACAAGCCGGATCGTAAAAATCGCGAAACAGCAGGGATAAGCCCTTTTAAGATTTTATAATTAATTTACAGGAATGCTCTTGCGAACAGAGGTAAAAATTGATAGAATAAAACGAATTTCGATTTAAGGCCATGGCGCGGCCTGCGTTGTCAGTCCTGCGGCTGACGGCAGGACAGGGAAGCAGATGCAATGAAAAAAGGTGCGGATTTCATAAAAAATATAACATTGCTGGGTCAGTTCGGGTTATCGCTGATCGCGCCGCTCCTTTTGTGTCTTGCACTTTGCTGGTGGCTGACCGCACATGGTCCGGCCGGAAGCTGGATTTATATCCCGGGCTTTTTCTTCGGACTGGGCGGCAGCGGGATGACCGCATATAAGTTTTATCTTTCGGTGATAAAAAAGGACAAAACAGACAAAACTGATAAAAAGATATCGTTTAACGACCATTTGTAAGGGAGGATGCGCATGAGCGGACGGATCGGCGAGATTCAGCCGGCGGTCAGAGAGGAGACGCGCCGGGTAGCCATTATGACGGGCGTCGGAGTTGCGGTGATGTGGATTGTGTTTGCAGTCCTGCATGTAAATATGCCGGATACGGTGCCGTTTGACTATACCGTGATTCTGGGAGGCGTTGTCGGAGGACTGATCGCCGTCCTCAATTTCTTTCTGATGGGTCTGATGGTTCAGAGCGCGGCTTCAGCAGCCGATGAGGACGCGGCAAGGTCGAAGGTGAAAGCCAGCTATTCGCAGCGCCTTCTGCTGCAGATGCTTTGGGTGATCGCCGCGATCGTAGCTCCCTGCTTTCAGTTTGTGGCGGGGATTGTACCTCTGTTTCTCCCCGGCTTTGGGATTAAGCTGATGGGAATTGTCAGTCATACAAAGCATTGAGATTGTGTTTCGCGCAGTCCGGCAGCTGCGCGGAGGAAAAAGGTAATTGTGAAGGTACGGAACAGTTACAAAAATAATATCAGCCGGTGAGGAGGTGGAGAAAATTATGAACATTGATATTTCAGGGGCGAAAGTCTTTTTTACGATACACACGAACATCCCGGTCCTCGGGGATCTGCAGATCAGCGAGACCCTTGTGGTCAGCTGGTTAGTGATGATCCTGATCACGGGACTGTGCATCTGGCTGACGCATGATCTGAAGGTGGAAAATATATCGAAGCGGCAGGCAGTCGCGGAGATGCTGGTGGAGACGGCGAATAAATTCGTCATTGGCAACATGGGAGAGAGCTTCCGCTATCTGATCCCATTTGTGGCGGCGCTTTTTTCGACCAGTCTGGTCTCAAACCTGATCAGCCTGGTGGGACTGCGAAGCCCGACAGCGGATCTCTCTACGGAGGCTGCATGGGCGGTGGTGGTGTTTGTCATGATCACCTGGCAGAAGATCAAAACGGGCGGCATTGGAGGTTACTTCAAGGGTTTTACGCAGCCGATTGCGATACTGACGCCGTTCAATATCCTGTCGGAGATCGCGACGCCGATCAGTATGGCGTGCCGTCATTTCGGCAATATCCTTTCGGGCATCGTCATCAATTCGCTGATCTATGCCGCGCTGGCGGTGGCGAGCAGTGCGCTGTTCGGCCTGCTGCCGGGTCTGGTGGGCGATGTACTCTCTATGATCCCGTTCCTGGATGTCGGGATCCCGGCGATCCTGTCGGTATACTTTGACTGGTTTACCGGCGTCATGCAGGCCTATATCTTCTGCATGCTGACGACGCTCTATATCGCGAACGCGGCGGAGGGGTGAAATACAGGCATACGCAAAGGAATATGCGGATACCGGTATGAAAGGCAGTGCACAAATCGAAGATAAAAAATGGTTACTACACAGGAGCAAAATTAAGATTTAAACATAAAAGGAGGATTTTATAATGGATTTCACAGTTTTGGCAAAAGGTATCGTGCTGGCAGGGTGTGCAATCGGCGCAGGTCTGGCTCTGATTGCAGGTATCGGACCTGGTATTGGTGAAGGCAACGCAGTAGCAAAGGCTCTGGAAGCGATCGGACGCCAGCCGGAGTGCAAGGGCGATGTGACATCTACGATGCTGATGGGCTGCGCGATCGCAGAGACCACCGGTATCTATGGTTTCGTTACCGGCCTGCTGCTGATTTTCGTAGCGCCGAATATGTTCATGAATCTCCTTGCATAATTCCTGCACGGCCAGCCGTAGGGCTGACGACAGGACATGGATTGCTGTCAATCTGACAGTTGACGGCAGGGCAAGGAATCAGGAAAGGAGGTTACGGACATGGATGTGCAGAATTTAGTCGGCCTCGTACCGTGGACCTTTGTCGCACAGATATGCAACCTTTTTATCCAGATGTATCTGATCAAACGCTTTTTGTTTAAGCCAATCAATGCCATCATTGAGAAGCGTAAAGCCGCCGCGGACGCGGAGATTTCGGAAGCCACCAGGGCGAAGGAAGAAGCGCTGGCGATGAAAGCGGATTATGAGCAGAGCATGCTGGAGGCAAAGACGAAGGCGAATGACATTCTGACGACGGCGCAGAAGACGGCGACGGTACAGAGTGAGGAGATCCTTCGCGACGCTTCCAGACAGGCTGCATCGATCAAGGCAAAGGCCGAGAGCGACATTGAGCAGGAGAAGCGTAAGGCGGTCAATGAGATCAAGGATGAGATTGGCAGCATGGCCGTGGAGATTGCCGGCAGGGTGATCGAGCGGGAGGTTAGCGAAGAGGATCACGAGAAGCTGATTGATGAATTTATAGCGAGTGTAGGTGAGAGCGCATGACACAGACAGCCAGAGTATATGGGGGCAGCCTGTATCAGCTTGCTGCCGAGGAGTCGCTTACGGATACGATTCGCACGCAGATGAGTGAGGTGCTGGATCTGTTCCGGGAAAATCCGGATTATCTGGCGCTGCTTACGGAGCCGTCCATCGCGAAGGAAGAGCGGACAGGCCTGATCGAGACCGCGTTTGGCCCCTGTGCGGAACGGTATCTGGTGAACTTTTTAAAACTGCTGTGTGAGAAGGGCATTCTCCGGGAATACGCGGGATGCTGCGAGGAGTACACACGGCGGTACAATTCAGATCACAACATTGCCGAGGCCGTGGTCACGAGTGCGGTCCCGCTTACGGAAGAGCAGACGGCAGCTTTAAATGATAAGCTGGAAGAGCAGACCGGGAAGACGGTGATCCTGACAAAGAAAGTGGATCCTTCGGTGGTCGCGGGACTGCGCGTGGAACTGGAAGGAAAACAGCTTGACGGTACTGTGCAGGGCCGTATGGCAGGGATTTCCCGGAAGCTGAAGGAAGTAGTGTTATAATTATTTAGAGGTAAGGATGGATAAGACCATGCAATTAAAACCTGAAGAAATCACCAAGGTCATCCGCAGCCAGATCAAATATTACGAGAACGCGATCCATCAGGACGAGACAGGTACCGTTCTGCTGGTCGGCGACGGCATTGCCAGAGCGAGCGGGCTTGTGAACTGCATGGCCGGAGAATTGCTGGAGTTTGAGGACGGCAGCTTCGGCATGGCACAGAACCTCGAGGAGAACAGTGTCTCGATCGTTCTGTTTGGTTCCGGCGAAAAGATTCAGGAAGGACAGACCGTAAAACGTACCGGCAAGGTAGTATCAGTGCCGGTAGGAGAAGAACTGATCGGCCGGGTGGTGAACGCGCTCGGACAGCCGATCGACGGCGCGGGTCCGATCACGGCGAAGGAATATCGCCCGATTGAGAGCCAGGCACCAGGCATCTGTGACCGGCAGCCGGTTACGGAGCCGCTTCAGACCGGCATCAAGGCAATTGACTCCATGATCCCAATCGGCCGCGGACAGCGTGAGCTGATCATTGGCGACCGCCAGACCGGAAAGACGACGCTGGCGACCGATACTATTATCAACCAGAAGGGCGAGGATGTCATCTGTATTTACGTGGCGATCGGACAGAAACGTTCGACCGTAGCTTCTCTTTGTGACACCCTTTCCAGAAACGGGGCGATGGATTACACGATCATCGTGGCCGCGACCGCTTCTGAGGCAAGCCCGCTGCAGTATATTGCACCGTATTCGGGCTGCGCGATGGGCGAGTATTTTATGCAGCAGGGCAAGCATGTGCTGATCATTTATGACGATCTGAGCAAGCATGCGGTGGCGTACCGTGCGCTTTCTCTGCTGATCCGCAGACCGCCGGGACGTGAGGCGTATCCGGGCGATGTCTTTTATCTGCATTCCAGACTGCTGGAGCGTGCGGCGAAGCTGGACGATGCGCATGGCGGCGGTTCTCTGACGGCGCTTCCGATCATTGAGACGCAGGCAGGCGATGTATCCGCCTATATTCCGACCAACGTGATCTCGATCACGGACGGTCAGATTTTCCTGGAGACCGAGCTGTTCCACTCCGGCGTTATGCCGGCGGTGAATCCTGGTATCTCGGTATCCCGTGTCGGCGGCAATGCGCAGATCAAGGCGATGAAAAAGGTATCCGGTACCCTGAAGCTGATCTATTCCCAGTACCGTGAGCTGCAGAGCTTCGCACAGTTCGGCTCCGATCTGGATGCGGATACGAAGTCCCGTCTGGATCAGGGCGCGCGAATCGTGGAGGTCTTAAAACAGAACCAGAACTCTCCGGTGCCGGTTGAAAAGCAGGTGGCGATCCTGTACGCGGCGAACAACGGATATCTTACTTCAGTAGAGACTGGAGACGTCCGTGCGTATGAGGCGGGGCTTTACCCGTTCCTGGATACGAACGCGCAGGGTGCGGCAGCCATGCAGGCCATCCGTGAGACAGGCAAGCTGGAGACAGAGACGGAGGAAAATCTGAAACAGGCGCTGCAGGATTACACGGATCAGTTTCTGGCCACAAAGTGAGGAGACATCCGCAGACATCATTTGCAGGAGGGGTTTCCGGCCCCGACATTATGATAAAGAAACCTATAAAGAGGGAGGAACGACATGGCTGCAAACATGAAAGCGGTAAAGCTGCGTATCAAGAGTGTCCAGAGCACGATGCAGATTACCAAGGCAATGGAACTTGTAGCATCCTCCAAACTGCGCAGGGCAAAGGACCGTTCCGATCAGTGCCGCCCGTATTTCAGAGAGCTGCATCAGACGCTGGCTGATATCGCGGAAGGGAACACGGATTTTTCTTCCGTATATGCAAAGCCGGCTGCAGGCAGCCGTTCACAGGCAGACAGGTACTGCTATGTTGTGATCGCAGGCGACCGAGGTCTGGCCGGCGGCTACAATTCCAATCTGTTTAAAAAGCTGGAAGCGGCGGCGTCACAGAATCTGGCGGGTGAAGACAGCCCGGCAAATACCGGTACAGCCGCAGGTACAGATGGGAAGGCAGCGAATACAGGTGATTACGTGGTGCTTCCGATCGGGAAAAAGGCCGTGGAATATTTTCAGCGCAGAGGTGTGGAGATCCTCACGGAGGATTTTGCGACTGTGGCGGATGTTTCCGTGGCGGACTGCTTTGAGATCGCACGCCTGCTCTGCCGGGAATACCGGGAAGGTCAGTTCGGACACATAGAGCTTTGTTATACGGAATTTGTGTCCATGCTTTCTCAGCGGCCTCAGATTGCTCCGATGCTTCCGCTGACCGATCTGGAAAGCGATGCTGATCAGGCAGATGCCGGAGACGGCGCGGCTTCAGAGAAAAAGCCGGTCCGCGATCTGATCCTGTATGAGCCGGACAGTACGGAGGTCTTTGACGCCATTGTTCCGGAGTACCTGGGAGGCCTGATCTACGGCGGTGTCTGTGACGCGCTGGCGAGTGAGCTGGCGGCGCGGCGCAACGCGATGGAGGCGGCGACCAGCAACGCGGAGGAAATGATCGGGAAGCTGAACCTGAGCTACAACCGGGCGCGCCAGAGCAGTATCACGACAGAAATTACCGAGATCGTCGCGGGCGCGGAGGGCGTATAAAGAGAATGGCGCGGCCTGCGTCACCGGCACGGATGTGCCGATGACAGGGGATTAGGAGGATTTTAAGATGAGTGACAAACACGTTGGCGAGGTTGTGCAGGTGATCGGCCCGGTTCTGGATATCCGGTTCCCGCATGACGAGCTGCCCGCATTGTTGAATGCGATAGAGATTGATAATAATGGCAAAAAGCTGGTCGCGGAAGTAGCGCAGGAGACAGGAGACAACACCGTGCGCTGCATCGCGATGAGTTCGACAGACGGTCTGGTGCGCGGCACGAAGGCTGTGGACACCGGTTCCCCGATCACGGTACCGGTGGGTGAGGAATGCCTGGGAAGGGTGCTCAACCTTCTGGGTGAGCCGGTGGATGAAAAACCGCCGGTGGAAGCAAAAGAGCGCTGGTCGATCCATCGTCCGGCTCCGTCTTATGAGGAGCAGACTCCGGCGACGGAGATCCTTGAGACCGGCATCAAGGTCGTAGATCTGATCTGCCCGTACGCGAAGGGCGGCAAGATCGGCCTCTTCGGCGGCGCGGGCGTAGGCAAGACCGTCCTGATCATGGAGCTGATCCACAATGTGGCGACGGCGCACGGCGGATTGTCCGTATTTACCGGCGTGGGCGAGCGTACCCGTGAGGGCAATGACCTTTACAACGAAATGAAGGAAAGCGGCGTTATCGACAAGACGGCGCTGATCTACGGGCAGATGAACGAGCCGCCCGGAGCACGTATGCGTGTCGGCCTTTCGGGACTGACGATTGCGGAGTATTTCCGTGATGTGAAGAATCAGGACGTGCTGCTTTTCATTGACAATATTTTCCGCTTTACACAGGCGGGTTCCGAGGTATCCGCGCTGCTTGGCCGTATGCCGTCCGCGGTTGGCTATCAGCCGACGCTGGCGACCGAGATGGGCGAGCTGCAGGAGCGCATTACCTCGACGAGAAAGGGATCCATCACTTCCGTGCAGGCAGTCTATGTGCCGGCGGATGACCTGACAGACCCGGCTCCGGCGACAACATTTACCCATCTGGACGCGACCACGGTACTTTCCCGTGACATCGCAAGCCAGGGTATATATCCGGCAGTGGATCCGCTGGATTCCACGAGCCGTATCCTTTCTCCGGAGATCCTCGGCACCGAGCATTATGAGATCGCGAAAGCGGTGCAGATGGTGCTGCAGCGTTACAAAGAACTGCAGGATATTATCGCCATCATGGGTATGGATGAGCTTTCCGAGGAGGATAAGACGACTGTAAACCGCGCAAGAAAGGTACAGCGCTTCCTCTCTCAGAGTTTCTCCGTAGCGGAGCAGTTCACCGGCTTGCCCGGCCAGTACGTGCCGCTCAAAGAGACCCTGCGCGGATTCCGTATGATCCTGGACGGAGAGTGCGACCATATTCCTGAGAGCTGCTTCCTGTTCGCGGGCACGATCGACGACGTGTTTGAAAAAGCGAAAAACCTGTAAAACCTGTGTCTGCGCTGCGTGATGCTGTAATTTGCGCGGGAAGCGTAAAAGGACGAAAAAATAACAGGGGTAAGGAAGGAGACGGCTTATGAGTAGTTTTCCATTGAGAATCGGTACACCGGACGGCCTTCTCTTTGAGGGAGAGGCAGAGCGCATCGTCTGCCGGACGATCACCGGCGATCTTGCAATTCTTGCAGGACACTGCAATTACTGTACTGCGATCGGTATGGGAGAGGCGCATGTTGTGCTCGGAGACGGCACTACGCGGTATGCGGCCTGCATCGGCGGAATGCTCTCGGTCATGAACGGCACCTGCCGTGTCCTTGCCACCACCTGGGAGTGGAAAGAGGATATCGACAAAGACCGTGCTGAGAACGCGAAGAAACGCGCCGAGGAGCGCCTGGCAAGACAGGGTCTGACTGATCAGGAGTACGCGAACGCCACCGCAAAGCTGCACCGGGCGCTGGTGAGACTGAGCGTGAAACAGTAAGTATACAAAGCAAATGATAGTAAGATAAAATCCCCTGCACGACTGCAGGGGATTTTGCAAGGAGGACCAGCGATGGTACATTTCGTAGGCGCCGGGAGCGGCGCGGCAGATCTGATCACGGTGCGGGGCAGCAGGCTGTTAAACGAAGCGGACGTGATCATTTATGCGGGTTCATTGGTCAATCCGCAGCTGCTGGATTATAAAAAGGAAGACTGTGAGGTTTACGACAGTGCAAAGATGACGCTGGAGGAAGTGTTTGCCGTCATGCGCGACGCGGAGGCGAAAGGCTTAACGACGGTACGGCTGCACACCGGCGACCCCTGTGTGTACGGAGCGATCCGGGAGCAGATGGACCTGCTGGACGAGGCCGGGATCGCCTATGATTACTGCCCGGGTGTGAGCGCGTTCTGCGGGGCGGCCTCTGCTCTGAATATGGAATATACGCTGCCGGGTATTTCCCAGACGGTGATTATTACGAGAATGGCGGGGCGGACGCCGGTGCCGGAAAAAGAGGAGATCGCGAAGCTGGCTTCTCACGGTGCGACGATGGTCATTTTCCTAAGTACCGGAATGCTGGAGAATTTAAGCGAACGGCTGATGGCCGGCGGTTATCAGGCCGACACGCCGGCAGCCATTGTATACAAAGCAACATGGCCGGACGAGCGCAGCTACATCTGCACGGTTTCGACACTGGCGCAGTGCGCGAAAGAAAACAATGTCACGAAGACGGCGCTGATCATCGTCGGAGACACGGTCGCGCAGGCGGGGTACAACCGCTCGGAACTGTATCATCCGGCGTTCACGACGGAATTTCGAAAGGCGACAGAGATCAGGGAAAAAGGAGAAGGAGCGGATGGAATTTATTAAGGGAATCACTTTTGCTGCATTTGCCCCGAAGGGCAGCCTTGAAACACCGGAAGCGGTGCAAAGCCTCCGGAATCTTGCAGAACGGACCAACGCGAACGCTATTATCCTCGTCCCGATGGGGCTGCAGGATACGCCGCAGTCGGAGGATATTGATTACCGTTCGGATGCAACGGTAAGCGACCGGGAGCTGGCATCGGCAATCCGCATGGCGAAAGGTCTTGGACTGCGTGTGGCATTGAAGCCGACCGTGAACTGCCGCAACGGCGTCTGGCGGGCGCACATCAACTTTTTTGACGAGGACGTTCCCTGTGAACCCAAGTGGAGCAGCTGGTTCCGGGCCTATACGGACTTTCAGCTGCATTACGCGGAAATCGCGCAGCGGGAAGGCTGCGAGATGTTCCTTCCGGGCTGTGAAATGGTACAGAGCGAGCGCCGGGAGCAGGAATGGCGGCAGCTGATCGGAGATATCCGTAACGAGTATGGCGGTCTGGTTTCCTACAATACAGACAAATACCAGGAACACAACGTCAAATGGTGGGATGCGGTGGACGTGATTTCTTCGAGCGGCTATTATCCGATCAACGACTGGGAACGCCAGCTGGACCGGATCGAGGCGGTGGTTCGGAAATTTGACAAACCGTTTTTCTTTGCGGAGTGCGGATGCATGTCCACGAAGGGCTCCAATCAGGTGCCAAACGACTGGAATCTGTCAGGCGATGTGGATCTGGAAGGTCAGGCCGACTGGTACCGCACCATGTTTGCGGCCGGAAGCAGGCGTGACTGGGTCGGAGGCTACGCGCTCTGGGACTGGAGCTGGAGACAGTATTCTCTTGCGGAGGCGGCATCAGATAAAAAATACGATATCTATGGGAAGCCCGCGGAGCAGGTAGTGGCGGAGTTTTATGGCCGGAAATAGATACATATGGAAACGAGTATGAGGAGGGACGCCATGAGAGTCAGGCTGAGTTATCGGAATTTTAATGTTGCCGTTTACTGTCCGGTGGGAGACGTCAACCGGATCACGGATTTTTCAGAATTTGAAGAGAAATTCCGTCTGCTGACGGATCACGTAAAAATCGGGCGGGTATATCTGGAATGCTACCGGAGTGAAGAATGGTGTACAAAGGAGCATTTGCTGGAAGTAAAGGAATATTTTGAGAGCCGGGGGATTGCCGCATCCGGCGGGATTGCGACCTGTGCCGACAGCAGTAAGGAGGGATTTGCCTCCCTGTGCTACTCAACTCCAAAAGATGAGGAAACGCTGCGGAAAGCCGTCGCCCTCAACGCGGAGGTATTTGACGAATTTATTTTTGACGATTTTTATTTTCTGAACTGCCGCTGCCCGGCCTGTGTTGAGAAGAAGGGCAGCCGCACCTGGTCTGAGTTTCGCCTGGCGGAGAAAAAGAGGATTACGGAAGACATTGTGATGAAGACCGCAAAAGAAATCAATCCGGCAGTCAATGTCATTGTAAAATATCCGCAGTGGTATGACAGCTTCAACGAGGAAGGCTACGATCTGGGGATGGAGCCGGCTATGGTTGATTCGATCTACACCGGGACGGAGACGCGCAATCCGAAGTACACGCAGCAGCATATTCCGAAGTATCTGAGCTATTTTACCATGCGCTATTATGAAAGCGCCGCGCCCGGGCGGAATCTCGGGGGCTGGTTTGACCCATATGAGTGTACCTATAATCTGACTTCTTATCTGGAACAGGGCTATCTGACGCTGTTTGGAAAAGCGAGAGAGGTCACCCTGTACTGCCTGGGTTCCATGCTGAACGATCCGGCTTACCGGACATTCTGCGCGGCTCTGGAGCAGATGTTTGCGGACGCGGATGAACTTCTGGATAAGGTTGGAAATCCGATTGGAACCGCCGCCTATCGCCCGGCAAACGCACGCGGAGAGAACAATATTCATAACTATCTTGGCATGTGTGGCATTCCGTTTGAACCCTGCCTTTTCTACCCGGAACAGGCGGAGACCATTTTCTTAAGCGAGGGCGCCGCGGATGATAAAGAAATCGTGAAAAAGATGCAAAAGAGCCTGTTAAATGGCGCGCAGGTTATTGTGACCAGCGGCTTTGTCCGCAGACTCGGTCCCGCCTTCGGAGAGTTTGTAAATGTGACATACAGCGCAAGGAAAGCATTTGTGAGCAAATATGCGGACAGCAAGGATAACGGCCTGAACATTTGCGGCTGTTACAGCGGGGACGCACCGGTACTGATTCCCCAGATGGAATACTGCACGAACGATGTCTGGGAACTGGCAGCCGGATATGGTACAGAAAGCGCATTCCCGATCGTGCTTCAGTGCAGTTACGCAAGAGGGAAGATCAGCATCCTCACAATTCCGGATGACATGGGAGATCTGTATCACTATCCGGCAGAAGTGCTGAATGTGATCCGGCGGACGGTATGCCACGGTATGCCCGCAGTGCTTGAGGGACCTGCAGGGATCCAGATGTTCGTATACGACAATCACCGGATTATTCTCCGCTCCGATCTGGACTATACCTGTGAAGTGACGCTTCGGCTGTCAGACGGGATCCGGACCGTACGGGAGCCTGGAAGCGGCCGGGAGCTTGCCGTTACAGATTATAAAGTGACAATGGCTTTAAGATCAGCGGTGAATGTGGTGCTGGAGCTGGAGTGAATTGAGGAGATTATGCAATGGAATTAGTGGAAGGAATAT
Organism: Clostridiales bacterium; assembly: GCA_020860715.1. Classification (GTDB taxonomy): domain Bacteria; phylum Bacillota; class Clostridia; order Lachnospirales; family Lachnospiraceae; genus Choladousia. Next base: position 111,561 of record JAJBTU010000038.1, read on the forward strand.
TAAACAGGAGAAGTATTCGCAAATTTACGGACAGGCATATCGCGGATAAGGAGCTCCATACGATACTTCGGGCAGCGATGACCGGACCTACCTGCGCAAATACACGGGACTGGAGTTTTCTTGTTGTTCGTGACAAAGAAATGCTGAATAAAATGGCGGATGCCAATGGCGGGCCGGCGGAGCCCCTCCGTCACTGTGATCTGGGAATCCTTATTCTGGGTGATCTGGAACGGGCATTTCCATATGCGAAGGACTACTGGGTGATTGACGGAGCAATTGCGGGACAAAACATGATACTTGCAGCGGAAGGCCTCGGTATTGGTTCTGTATGGCTTGGAACCTGGCCGCAGATGGATCGTGTGGAGAATCAGAGAACCCTTTTTTCATTGCCGGATTCCGTAATTCCGCACTCTGTTATTGCGTTTGGATATCCTGCGGAAGAAAAGAATGGCGCTCATCCGGATTATGAAGAAAACCGGGTGCATTTTGAGAAGTGGTAATTTGAGTGAACCAATTTGCGGAGACAATTTTGAAAAACCTATTTTAACTCAAAAACATTGACATTTAACTTTTGAAAAGTTATAATTTAATAAATTGAGTGAAAAAGAGGGATTGCTATGGATTTACTTACAAATGTTTTTGGAATACAAGTGCAGTCCGAAAATTGGAATAAACAAAATGGATTACCGTTGTATATTGCAGGCAGCTATGATTTTGCAGCGGTAACACTTAATGGCTGCAAGTGTATTGTATTAACTCCAAAGGAAGAACTTGAAACGCTGCCTGCACTAAAGAAGGAAATTAAAAAAATTCAGGAGATTGATAATGTACCTGTGGTTTTAAAACTTCCGACAATATCTTATTACCGAAGAAATAAGATGATAGAGAACAATATACCTTTCATCACGGACAGACAGATATTTTTGCCTTTTATGGGAACATTCTTAGCAAAAGAAAATGGAGAGGAAAAAGAACTAAAAAAATTTATGTTTTCCACTCAGCAGCTGGTTTTGCTTTATCTCTATCAAAAAAAGAAAAAGTTATATGTTTCCGAGGCAACAAAAATACTTCCTTTTACGGCGATGACTATGAGCCGGGCTGTAAAACAGCTGGAAGCGGCAGGCATGTTTCATGTGACAAAGGATGGTGTAAACAAAGTTATTGAATCGGATTATGACCGCCCCGAACTCTACGAAAGGCTAAAAGATTACTTGTCTTCTCCAGTTCGTAAGGTTGGTTACCTGAAAAAAAATGAAGTAACTAATGAAATGGTTATTGCCGGAGAGACTGTATTGGCAGAAGAAACAATGCTGAATCCGGGCAGAACAGCAACCTATGCTATTTATACGAAAGCATTTAACAAGGGAGTGCTGATGAATGAGTTGGTTGACCCGGATGAACAGGTCAGGGTTGAATTGTGGGAATATGATCCAAGGCAGTTTTCCGGCAACAATATGGCAGACAAGATATCTGTTGCATTGTCCTTTTTGGAGAACGAGGATGAACGTATAGAAGAAGCAGTGGAAGAATTACTGGAGGGAGTGTGGGGCGGCTGAATGGTAACAGGATTCACAAAATTTAAAGAAAAGTTTCGGGGTTTTGAAGATCAGTATGTCATTATAGGCGGAACAGCCTGCGATTTATTAATGGAAAGTGAAAACAGGAGTTTTCGCGCAACAAAGGATATTGATATTGTTCTGATCGTTGAATCCATTACTGCAGAATTTGGAAAAGCATTTTGGGAATATATCAAAGAGGCTGAGTACGAACATAAAAACAAAAGCACGGGAAATGCTCAGTTCTATCGTTTTACTTCTCCGAAAAGCAAAGATTATCCTTATATGATAGAAATTTTTTCAAGAAAGCCAGAGCATATAGCTTTAGATGCGAACGCAGTTTTAACACCTTTGCCGATTGATGATGAAATATCCAGTCTTTCAGCAATATTATTGAATAATGCTTACTATAATCTGCTGAAAAGCGGACAGGTTGTTATAAATGGTATTCCGATACTGAAAGAGACATGCCTGATTCTGTTTAAGGCTAAAGCATGGCTGGACTTGACAGAGAGAAAAGCAGGTGGCGAGCCTGTCGACAGTAAGAACATCAAAAAGCATAAAAACGATGTATTCCGATTGGGACAGTTAATCACAGCAGATTCAAGACAGAAACTTAGCGAAGAAATTGCAGCCGATATGAAACGATTCTTAGACAAAATGGAAAAGGAAACCATTGATTTGAAGTCTTTGGGTATCAGAGGTTCTGACCAAAAAACGATTATGAGTTTATTGCATCGTTGCTATGAAATATAGTATCGATTCTATTAATAATAAAATGTGAATCATAGGAGTGATGAATTGTGGCTAAAGCAGTGAATGTAAGTTTTCAAATGGACGGGGATTTAAAATCCAGTATGGAAAAAAGGATTCCATTTGAGATTTCTGCAGATCCATTCTATTCTGACAGTAATATGGCACATTTACGCAGAGGCGTTGCTGCATTAAACGCAGGTGAGGGGATTGAGCACGAACTTATAGAGGAAGAATGAGAAAAATAAATTTTTCTGAATCGCTGTAAAAAATGAAAAAGATAACAGGATCGAAAATCGTCGGTCCTGTTTTTTGTATATATAAAAGTTGCTGCCTGCCGCAAAAAAATTTATCGGGCAGGGAACTTTTAGACTTCTTTGCACGTCTAAAGAATGTAAGCTGTGTAACAGGTGTTCATGAATGACCGGGACAGAATAAAGATATGAAATATACTACAAACAGTGACGATTTATACGGACGGTGGGAAGCATACCGTTTTGGACAGATTGACAGAAAGGAACAAAACCTATGACGAAAGATCAGTTGGGGAGTCTGATCATTGCTTCGGAAGATTCCCTGTATCATGTGGCAAAGACTTTGCTGCGGGAGGATGCGGACTGCGCGGACGCGATTCAGGAAGCGATTGTCAGCGCCTTTACGAAGCTGCATACGCTTCACAGCGACGAATTTGCCAAAACGTGGCTTACCAGAATTCTGATCAACGAATGCTATGACATTCTGCGGAAGCAGAAGCGTGTGGTTTCTATCGAGGAGGGAGACCTGCCGGAGAAGGAGGCTGTGGGGCAGGATTACTCGGAGCTGTATGAGGCGTTGGAGACGCTGCCGGATGAAATGCGGATCTGCGTCACGCTTTTCTATATGGAAGGCTACAGCATCCGGGAAATCGCATCGATTCTGGAAGTGAATGAGAATACGGTAAAGAGCCGCTTATCAAGGGCAAAGGCAAGGCTGCGCAGGGAACTGGAGCCGGAGAATTGCCCTGACAGGGATTCTCTGCAGAATGGATGAAGGTCGGACCAGAATTAAAAAAACGATATGCAGACTGAGAGGTGTCTATATGAAATTAGAGAATATGAGACAGGAATTTCCGGAAATGCCGGAAAGTATGAGGACGATGATCGAGCGCGAGGTGGCCTCGCAGGTAAAAGTGGAACAGCAGCAGGAACACATTTTAAGCGACAGAAAGATTCGTGATTTTACTGCCCGAAGTGAATCGGGTCAGCAAAGCATCACACAGCAAAAACCGGCGCGAAAGAAGGCTGGCAGGACTTTTTTGCTCGTCGCGGCCGCGGCAGCACTGATGTGTACGACTGTCTTTGCGGGCGTCGCGATCCGGGAACGGTTTTTTACCGAAGCGGAAGGAAATTATGGGGTAAACATTACGATCGGACCGGCAGAGACGGAGGTGGAATCCGGTGATGCCGACAGCTCCGCGGCTGCGCTGCTTTCCGGACTGGAGGCGCCGGAGGAAATCCCGGCAGATGTGACCGTGGAAGCCTCCTATATTCCGGAGGGGATGGTGCAGTACGACGACGGCTGGAAGATGGATTATGAGGATGATCTCTATGGCGGAAGTTTCAGTATGGGAGTACGGATCATGGATGAAGATCCCACGGAAACCCTGATTCTGGAGACGAGTGTGGTGGACAGTGAGGTGCTGGAGATCAACGGACACTATGCCGTCTGGCTGAGTCTGAATTATCAGGACGATGGCAGCGGAAGCACGATGCAAAAGATGTATATCCTGTATCCGGAGGTATGGCGTATGCTTACCATCTATTCCCTGAACGAGGAAGTGACAAAGGAGGAACTGCTCAAGGTTGCGGAAGGCATAAGCCTTATCGGAAGCGAAGAGATGATGTTACTGGAGGAAGCCTATACCATCAGTGACTATGAAGAAGAGACGGAATTGGCAGATTATGATGTGACGGACGGCATTTTTACAACCGTGGAAGTGTCGGCTGTGGAGGAAAATCTGCACCAGATCGGCGATTCCTTTGAGATATCAGCCTATTCGAACAGGGAAGCGGACGAGGACTTTTTGCATACGGTCAGTGTCCGGGTCAGTGATGTTCAGGTATCGGATAACATGAGCGTACTGGGTGACGACTGGCAGAGCATACTGGATTCCGGAATGTACACCGATGAGCTGCAGGAGAGTACGGATGAAGACGGCAACCTGCTGCCGGAGCTGATCGAATATGTGAAGGCTGGAGATGGTATTGATACTTTGAACACGGTGGTAAAGACCGAGGAAGCAGAACAGAAGCTGATCTGCGCCACGATCGAGTTTACCAATAACGGAGGATCCGATTTGCACAATGTCCTTTATAACGCCGACCTGATGACCCTGACAGAGGATGACGACGGTATGATGATCATTTATGACCGCAGTACGCTCGAGGAGGGAGACTGGGACTACATGACGGCATCCTGCGGCTACGAGATGGATTATTATACTGCCGGAGGAGAAGAGAATAACGGAAACAATTACATTACTGACCTTTTGGCAGGAGAGACCGTTACGGTCACAGTCGCGTGGATTGTCCGAGCGAATGAAATGCCGTATCTGTATCTGAACATGGAAGGGGGAACTTATCCGATTTATGCGGAGGGACTGGCAGTGGGATATGTCGATTTCCGGTCGCTGGAAAACTGAAATAGTAATTTTGTAACTATACGTATGAAAAAGTACGTAATTTTATCGGGGGCTTTGAATGAAAAACAATTCATTCAAAGCCCTCGACACTATGGAAAAACTGTGTTAATCTAAGTGCGGTATAACGAATCGGAAGGACGCATGGTTTTTATATGAAACAGCTTGGGATTGCATATTTTACCGCGCACGGCGGGCAGACAGCGGAACTTGTTGCCGCGGCGTTTGCTGATGAGTATGATATTCTGCGATATGAAGGCAGTGGGCACAGGACCGGTCCTTCCTCCGGCCCGGAGAGCACGGGCAGCCTGAACCTGAAAGACTGGTGCGGCAGTCTGTTTTTATCCGGAGCAGACGGCATTATTTTTGTGGGAGCGTGCGGCATCGCGGTGCGCACGATTGCACCTTTTATAAAAAGCAAGACGACGGATCCGGCGGTGCTGGTGATCGACGAGGCAGGACGGTTCGTGATATCCCTGCTCTCAGGACATCTCGGCGGGGCAAATCGCCTGGCGGAGCAGGCGGCCTCGATACTTGGAGCTGTGCCTGTGATCACGACCGCGACGGATGTGAATGGAAAATTTGCAGTTGATGTATTTGCTAAAGAAAATCATCTTCGGATAGGCAGCATGAAAGCGGCAAAAGAAATTTCCGCGGCAATCCTGCGCGGCGAGAAAGTCGGAGTGGTATGTGAGGGAAGGATAGAAGGGAAGCTGCCGCCGGAGCTGGAGCTGATGCGAAATCAGAATCAAAAGACAGTGCCTGATTTGAACCCGGCAGAAAACGGCTCCAAGGGAAATGCACGAATTCAGACGGGCGCTTTGATACGCATAGGGCTGCCTTTTTTTGCTCCGAAACCAACAGATCCGATTTCTGAACAAACGGAGCCTGACAAAAGGGCGGTGCTGACGCCGCCGGTTATTTTAAATCTTTATCCAAAGAGCCTTGTCCTCGGCATTGGCTGCCGAAAAGGCAAGACGGAGCAGGAGATTGAAAGAGCAGTCGGACAGGCGCTTTTAAAACTGGGCATTACCATGGAAGAAATCGCGGGTGTCGCGTCGATCGATTTAAAAAAAGAAGAACCGGGGCTGCTGGAATTTTGCAGAAAAAATGAGCTGCAGTTTGAAACGTATCCGGCAGAGGTACTCGCCGCGGTGGAGGGCGGTTTTTCGCCGTCTTCTTTTGTGAAACATGTGACCGGCGTGGACAATGTCTGTGAGCGCGCGGCGCTCTGCATGGCGAGGGAGATGTCTGGACAGCCGGATTTAGGACCTGTGATGAATGAAGTGCCCGCCCGGTCAGAACTCGGGGAAGCAGCCAGATACGGGCAGCCGGACCCGACCGAAGCAGGAGGACGGCTTGTCCTGAGAAAACAGGCGGGAGATGGTGTAACCGTTGCTGTGGCGGAGAAAAGCTGGAGTGTAAGATTTTGAAACAGGTTTGATGAAGAAGCATTCCTGTGTAATAGAACGAGTGTAACTATGAAGGCAGTGAAGAGTTACGAATGAGTTTGAAGGAAAGCGAGGAACGAATGTGAAAAAGAAGCTGTATGTAATAGGTATGGGACCCGGCGAAGCGGGCCTGATGTGCAAGAGGGCGGCGGAGGTGCTGGCCGCGTGCGACACGATCATCGGCTATACGGTCTATGTGAATCTGCTTAAGGAGTCCTATCCGGGAAAAGAATTCCTGACGACGCCGATGACGCAGGAGGCAAAGCGCTGCGAGATGGCGTTTGAGGAGGCGGCAAAGGGCAAACAGGTCGCCATGGTCTGCAGCGGGGATGCCGGCGTCTATGGGATGAGCGGACTGATGCTGGAGATTGGAGAGACTTATCCGGATATCGAAGTGGAAGTGATCCCGGGGATTACGGCCGCCTTAAGCGGCGGGGCAGTGCTGGGAGCGCCGCTGACGCATGATTTTGCGGTGGTCAGCCTGAGCGACCGGCTGACTCCCTGGGAAAAGATAGAGAAACGGCTGGAGCTGGCAGCAGAGGCGGATTTTTCCATCTGCATTTACAATCCGTCTAGCAAAGGACGCCCGGACTACCTGAAACGGGCCTGTGATATCCTGCTGCGCGTGCTGCCGCCGGAACGCATCTGCGGGACGGTGGAGAACATCGGACGCGAGGGGGAAGCGGCAAAGCTGTATACCCTGCAGGAGCTGCGGGAAGCGCAGGTCAATATGTTCACGACCGTATTTATCGGGAATTCGATGACAAAGGAAATAAACGGGCGGATGGTGACGCCGCGCGGATACCGGATCGGGTGAGACTGTATGGAAAACGAACTTTTTGAAAAGACGCCGGTGCACAAAGCCTTTTTCAGCCTGTCCATGCCGGTCGTCATGGGCATGGTGGTTTCGCTGCTTTATAATATGGTAGACACCTACTTTATTGCGCAGACGGGAAACACAAATCTTGTGGCGGGCGTTTCGCTTAGCGCGCCGATCTTTACCTGCATGATCGCGCTCGGAGACATTCTGGGGCTGGGAGGAAGCTCCGTGATTTCCAGACTGTTCGGGCAAAAACGTGATGAGGACGGCAAACGGATCAGCATTTTCTGCTTTTATGTCTCCTTTCTGGGAGGCATTCTGGTGGCGGCGCTTCTGCTTCTGTTCCGGACGCCGATGCTGAATCTGCTGGGCGCGGATCAGGATACGCGGCAGTATGCGTCCCAGTATTATACGTACATTGCGCTTGGTGCGCCGTTTATTATTCTGACCTTTACGCCGAATAACCAGCTGCGGACGGAAGGCCTCGCAAAGCATTCCATGATTGGCAGCATTTTGGGTACGGTGGTGAACATTGTCCTGGATCCTTTTTGCATTTCCACTCTGGGTCTTGGAGCGGCGGGAGCAGCCATCGCGACGGTCATCGGAAATATCTGTACGGATCTGTATTATGTGTGGGCGCTGCAAAAAAAGAGCAGGAAGCTTTCCATGGACCCGCGGGGGTTTTCCATCACAGGGGCTGAGATCCGGCAGATTCTTGCGATTGGCATTCCTGCATCTGTGACCAATTTTATGACCAGCTTAAGCATGACTCTGACCAACCGCAGCCTGCTTCCATACGGCAACGACAAAGTGGCGGCGATGGGGATTGTGATGAAGGTCAACATGATCGCGGTACTGGTCCTGGTAGGGTTTGCGTTTGGACCGCAGCCTCTTACAGGCTACAATTACGGGGCAAAAAACCAGAAACGTCTGAAAGAAATTCTGGCGTTCTGTTATAAATTTGAATGTGCGCTGGCCGTGCTGTTTGCTGTGCTGCTCTCCGCGGCGGCGCGGCCCCTGTTGGGGCTGTTTACCGCGGATCAGGGCCTGATACAGACAGGCGTGGAGATGCTAAGATGGCAGCAGGCAGGCATGCTCTTCGTTGCAATTGTTCTGGTCACTACCTGTACGTTCCAGTCGGCGGGAAAGGCAATGGGCGCATTCTGGCTGTCGTTCAGCCGGCAGGGCATCATTTTTGCGGCTGTGCTTTTTGTGCTCTCCGGTATTCTGGGATACAGTGGAATCCTGATGGCACAGGCAGCGTCGGATCTGCTCACGGCAATCCTTGCGCTGGTTCTGTTTTGGCGCTATATCGTGAGGGAATGGGACTGATCTGCCAGCAAAATTCATGAAACATGTGCTTTGAGATGTTATGAGAGGGGCGGCCGCAACCCTGGTGGCCTTGGACAAAGGGGAGTTCACATAGGCTTTACAATACTGCAGATGATGTCATGTGCAAATGGGCATTTACAGGAAAACCGGCGGAAAGGAAAAGGGAATGAGTATGAAAAAGGGAACTGGAGGTTTGCTGAAACGGATCGTGCGTTTGCTGATCACAGCGGTTCTGGGAGGCATCTATTTTTACGTGATGCTGCCTCCGATCAACCTGAAATCGATGGAATTCTGGCTGTTTTTGTTTGTTCTGCTGGTGATTTATATTGTGATTACGGCAGTATCGTCGGGAATGAGCATTACACGCAGCGGGGTGACGCTGCCGCAGGGCGTACTGTGGGCAAACTGCAAAATCCCGCTGATCCTGGCTGTGCTTCTGATTCTGGGCTCGGCCATTGGCGGTATTGTTTCTTCGGAGATTTTCCATGCGGCTGCCTACTACAATCTGCTGGACGTGCAGACCGGCGATTTTACGGAGGAAGTGGCGGAGATTTCCTATGATAAGATCCCGATGCTGGATAAGGATTCCAGCGTGCAGCTGGGAAGCCGCGCGCTCGGCAATTTGAGCAGCAACAGCAGTCTGGTGTCGCAGTTTGAAGTGTCGGATGAGGAGTATTCGCAGATCAATTACCAGAATAATCCGGTGCGCGTGGCTCCGCTTCTGTACGGCAACATTATCAAATGGTTCAACAACCGCGCGGATGGTCTGCCGGGCTACATCATTGTCAATATGGTGACGCAGGAGGCGGATCTGGTGCAGCTCGATGAGGGAATGAAATATTCGACCGGCGAGCATTTTGGCAGAAACATCTACCGGCTTCTGCGGTTCCGCTATCCGACCATGATGTTCGGCGATGTAAATTTTGAGATTGATGAGGACGGAACGCCCTGGTGGGTATGCTCGCGCACGGTGCACAGGATCGGCCTGTTTGGCGGCGAGGACACGGAGGGTGCGGTGCTGGTAAACGCGATCACGGGAGAGAGTACCTATTATACGGAAGTCCCGACCTGGGTGGACCGCGTCTACTCCGCGGATCAGCTCGTGGCGCAGTATAATTATCACGGCACGCTGGTCAACGGCTGGATCAATTCCTGGCTGGGCCAGAAGGGCATCACGACGACCTCGGACGGTTACAACTACATTGCGATGAACGATGATGTGTATCTGTATACCGGCGTGACCTCGGCGGGAAATGACGAGTCCAACGTGGGCTTTATCCTGGTAAATCAGCGCACGAAGGAAGCGCGCTACTACAACATTACCGGCGCGACGGAGTATTCCGCGATGTCTTCCGCGGAGGGTGCGGTGCAGCATCTGGGTTACGCGTCGACGTTCCCGATCCTGCTGAATATTTCCGACGAGCCGACTTACTTTATGTCCCTGAAGGATTCAGCGGATCTGGTAAAAATGTACGCGATGGTAAATGTCTCCGACTACCAGATCACGGCGACGGGCAGCTCGGTGGCCGAATGCCAGTCGAATTATGAAGAACTGCTGGTCGAGAACGGGATTAAAGTGACAGACCCGGTGGAACTCATTGACGCTGAGACAGATATTGTCACAGGCACGATTACGGATATCCGCTCCGCAGTCGTGGACGGCAATACGATGTTTTATTTCTCCCTCGGCACGGAGGATTACTATGTGGTATCTGCGGCGGACGATTCAGACGCGGTGACTTACGATGTGGGAGATGAAGTCGCGATCACGTATTATGTGGATGAGGAGAGCACGATCCTGACCGGTATCTCGATCGAGGACGCGGCAGGGATATAGATATTTTGTAACTATTCAGGACAGTACCTCGCACTTGCTGCGAGGTACGTATGAAAACATAAATATTACAAGGGAAAATCCCATCGCGCAGCGATTTTAAATGGATTTTCCCTCGTAACGGTGAAGGTACTGAACAGTTACGATATTTTATAGAAAGAGAATCAAAAACTATGGTGGGAACAGGTACATTGATAAATGTGGCGGCGATTGTGGCGGGCGGCCTCATCGGCATGGTCGGGAAAAAACTGATGAACGACCGGCTGCAGGAGACGATGATGAAAGCCACAGGTCTCTGCACGATGTTTATCGGCATATCCGGGGCACTTGAAAAAATGATGACCATCAGCGACGGCGCTTTAAGCTCCGGCGGCTCGCTGATGGTGATCGTCAGCTTTGCGCTCGGCTCTTTGATCGGAGAAGGACTGAATATTGAGCAGCGGATCGAGACATTTGGAGAATGGCTGAAGCGTAAGAGCGGCAATGCCAACGACAATTCGTTTGTCAACGCCTTTGTGACCGCTTCATTCACGGTCTGCATCGGCGCGATGGCGATCGTCGGTTCCATACAGGACGGCATGTCCGGCGACCCTACTACGCTGATGATGAAAGCCATTCTGGACTTTCTGATCATCATGGTGATGTCGGCTTCGATGGGAAAGGGATGCATTTTCTCTGCCATTCCGGTCGGCATCTTTCAGGGTTCCATTACGATACTGGCAAGCGCACTCTCCCCACTGATGACGGAGGGCGCTTTAGATGCCATCTCGCTGGTGGGCTCTATGCTGATCTTCTGTGTGGGCGTCAATCTGATCTGGGAACACAAGTTAAAAGTGGCAAATATGCTGCCTGCGATCGTGATCGCGGCGGTTTGGGGGGGGCGGTTGCATGAACATTCTGATCTTTGGCGGGACGATTGAGGGACGGCAGGTATCTGAATATCTCGTTGAACACCATATCAGACATACTGTCTGCGTGGCGACAGAATACGGAGAAGAAGTGCTGCGGACAGATGCCGATTCCGCATGGCGCACAATCCATCAGGGACGGATGGACATGGAGCAGATGCGGGCTTTCCTGCGGAAGAATCCTTTCGCACTGGTGGTGGATGCGACGCATCCGTATGCCGTAGAGGTGTCAAACAATATCCGCGAGGCGTGTGAGAAAGAGCAGGTGCCGTATGTGCGGTATTTAAGACCGGAAGGCGCGGCCGCGGTCAATGGGACGTCAGGTTCCGGCGATGAGAAAAACATCCGGACAATCTACGTAAACTCGACCACAGAAGCGGCTGAGTATCTGGAAGCACAAAAAGGCGGCATCTTTCTGACTACCGGCAGCAAGGAACTGCATGTATTTACCGAACACATATCTGACAAAAACCGCCTGTTCGCGCGCATCCTTCCATCCGCGGAAGTGATCGCGTCCTGCCGCCCACTCGGACTGGAAGGAAAGCAGATCTGTGCCATGCAGGGACCATTCTCTGCAGAGATCAATACAGCGATGCTGCGGCAGACACACGCCTCTTTTCTGGTGACAAAGGATACCGGTATCTCCGGCGGCTTCCCGGAAAAGCTGGAAGCGGTGCGGGAGTGTGGCATCACGGCGGTCGTTATCCGCAGACCGCAGGAGAGCGGAGCCGGATGGGAGGAAGTGCGGGCGAGAATTGAGGAAGTTCTGGCAGAAACGGATGAGACAGCGGCAGAAGCTGAGGGGACAGCGGCAGATCCTGATCAGAGTCATTCTGACGGAAAAATGGATGCAGATGTTCAAACGCAAACAGAGAAATATGGTAATGCAAAAAGTGAGCATGTTTCTGCCCGCCGCATCAGCTGCATTGGAATCGGCATGGGCACGCCCGAGACGATGACACGCGAGGCTGCCCGTGAGATCCGGGAAGCGGAGGTAATCTTTGGGGCAAAGCGGATGCTGGAATGCGCGCAGGCACTGTTGGACTCTTCTCTGACAGAACAGGCGGAAGCTGTCAGGATTTTGCAATCGAGAACTGTGGGACCGAATATAAGGACTCCGCAGATGGTCGCGGAATACAGCGCGTCGAAAATCCATGCCTGGCTGGAAGCACATCCGCAGGTACGGCGCGCTGCGGTCCTGATGTCCGGCGACGTCGGCTTTTACAGCGGCGCGCGCCAGATCGCGGAGACATTCCCGGCAGGAGAAGTTCATTATTATTGCGGGATCTCTTCGGTCGTATATTTTGCGTCACAGATCCCCACATCCTGGCAGGACGCAAAACTTCTGAGCGCGCACGGAAAAGATCTGGCACTTGCCAATTATGTAAAAAAATATCCAAAGATTATTCTTCTGGTCAGCGGGAAAAACGATATTTCCCGCCTTTGCCGGCAGCTTGCGGACGGTGGCATGGGAGATGTGAAGGTTACCGTCGGAGCCAATCTTTCCTATCCGGACGAGTGGATTGATACGGGAACTCCGGAGGAGTTTCTGGGCGATACTCTGGATGTGGAGCGGCATCGGACGGAAAATGCAAAGCGGACACAGGCAGAAGGGAAAAATTCCTGCGCCGCGGCAGACCTGTATGTCATGATGGTGGAAAATCCGAAAGGCAGCCGGATCCTCACACCGGGGATCCCGGATAAAGCATTTGTGCGCGGCGATGTACCGATGACCAAAGAGGAGATCCGGGCGCTGTCTGTCGCAAAGCTGCGCCTGAAAGAGGATTCCATCGTGTACGATATTGGAGCCGGTACCGGTTCGGTATCTGTTGAATGCGCTCTGCTTTGCACTGCGGGTCAGGTCTACGCAATTGAGCGCAACCCGAACGGGACAGATCTGATCCGGAGAAACAGTCATGAGTTTGGAGTGGCCAATCTTTCCATCATAGAAGGGACCGCGCCGGAAGCGCTGCAGGAACTGGCTGCTCCGACGCACGCTTTTATCGGCGGCAGTGCCGGAAATATGCGCGAAATCATAGAGGTTCTGCTAAAAAAGAATCCGGCTGTCCGCGTCGTCATCAACACAGTCACGCTGGAGAGCATTGCGGAGGTTATGAACCTGATCCGCGGGATGCATCTTGCGGATGCCGACATCGTGCAGGTGTCCGTGTCAAAATCCCGTTCCCTTGGGAACTATCACCTGATGACCGCACACAATCCGGTGTATATCATATCTTTCGGCGGGGAGAAGGCATAAAAGGTGACAGATGTGTCGGACGCGGAACTGCCGGTTGACATATTTTTGGGGATAGCTTATGATAGGAAAAGTTGCGAAATACACTGGAAAGGGACAAATGACATGACAGGAAAGCTGTATGGGATTGGCGTGGGACCGGGGGATCCGAAGCTGATGACCTATCTGGCGGTGGAGACAATCGAGAACTGTCCGGTGCTGGCGGTGCCGGCGGACGGTAAGGAGTCCGCGGTGAGTTATAGGATTGCGGCCGGCATTGTAAAAGGGCTGGATGAGAAGGAATGTCTGAATCTGTCGACGCCGATGACAAAGGATAAGGCGGTATTGAACGCGGCTTATGAGAAGGCGGCGGAGCAGATTATCGGATATCTGGAGCAGGGAAAGGATGTCGCCTATCTGACGCTGGGAGATCCGACGATTTACTGTACTTATATTTATGTTCATCGGATCGTGAAGGAGCGCGGCTATCAGGCGGAGATCATCAATGGCGTGCCGTCTTTCTGCGCGGTGAGCGCGAAACTGGGCGACAGCCTTGTTGACCGTTCTGAACAGCTTCATATCATCCCATCCACCTATGAGATTGAGGACGCGCTGGAGCTGCCGGGGACGAAGGTGCTGATGAAGGCGGCTTCCAAGATGCCGCTTGTAAAGAAGACTCTGCGCGAGAAGAACCTGAAGGGCATGATGATTGAAAACTGCGGGATGGATTCGGAAAAGTGCTACATGGACGTCGGGGAGATTCCGGATCAGCCCAGCTATTATTCGGTGATCGTGGTAAGAGAAAACGCGGATGCACCGGGCGATTCTGCAGACCGGATCATGACCGCGCAGGATAAAATTCATGATTGAACTGAAAAATCTGACGAAAAAATACGATGAATTTCTGGCGGTCGACCACCTGAACCTGCAGATTGAGACAGGCGAGTTTTTCGGTCTTCTGGGGCCGAACGGCGCGGGGAAAACGACGACGATCGGCATGATGTCCACGCTGCTTTTGCCGACCGAGGGAGAAGTCCTCATAGACGGGGAGCGGCTGACCCGCCAGAACGCGCGCCTGAAGCGGAAGATCAGCCTGATCACGCAGGAATATTCCATGCGGCAGGATATGACGATGGATGAGATTATGGAGTACCAGGGCCGCCTGTATTATATGCCGAAAAAAAAGATACGGGAGCGCTCGGAAGAACTTCTGGAGTTCTGCGGCCTGATCGATTACCGCAGGCGCACCGTGCGCAGGCTGTCCGGCGGTATGAAGCGCAAGCTGATGGTCTGCCGCGCCCTTCTGACGGATCCGGAGATTCTGCTTCTGGATGAGCCGACCGCAGGGATGGATGCGCTGGCGCGGCGGCAGATGTGGAATCTGCTGAAAAAGCTGAACGGGCAGAATCTGACGATCCTGCTGACAACGCACTATATGGAGGAGGCGGAAAGCCTCTGCGGCAGAGTCGCCCTGATGCTGGAGGGAAAGCTGGAGGAGACGGATACGCCCGGGCATATGATTGATGCGCTGGGGCGCTATGCGGTGGATCAGACGACAGAGGACGGGATCGAGAGCCGATTCTTTGAGAAAAGAGAGGATGCGATTGCGTATCTTTCGGGCTTAAGCGGAGAATCCGCTCTTCGGAATACGACGCTGGAGGATGTGTTCGTGCGCCGCGCCTCGCGCTGAACTTCCAAACCGCAACAGGAGATTTTTGCGGCAAATAGCAGATTATAGCGGAATTGTGATACGAAAACGGACAGCAGTGGAAATCATGACGGAAAGCGAAGTACAATGGGAATCATAACGGTATTATGGGAAAAATGGGTGGAGTTCCGCCGGGATTTTTACAAGATCACACTGGCGGCGATGATTGCACCTCTGATGTATATCCTGGTATTCGGCCTCGGAGTGCAGACGTTCTCCCACGGCGAATCCTATCTGGAATTTCTGATCCCCGGTGTGGTTGCACTGACAACGATGAACGGGAGTTTCAACGCGATCGCGCAGAATTTAAATGTCCAGCGGTTATATGAAAAAGCGTTTGATCAGGTCATGATCTCGCCGACGCCGCTGTGGCAGTTTGTGACGGGGCAGATCATCGGCGGCAGCCTGCGCGGTATGTATGCAGGCAGCGTGATCATTCTTCTGGTCCTCCCGATCGGGACGGGCCTGCGCTTCAATGGCTGGTCTTTTCTGATCATGTTTTTAAACGGAGCTGTGTTTTCCACGATCGGTGTGGTCGTATCCTTTATTGCGACAAACCATGCGGATGTGCCGCGGTTTTCCAATTATGTGATCATGCCGATGTCCTACCTTTGCAACACCTTTTTTTCCACAGACAGCATGCCGAACGGGCTGCGTCAGGTGGTGGGAGCCCTGCCGCTGTCGCAGACAAGCAGCATGCTGCGCAGCATAGCGGCCGGGGAAGCCTGGTCGTATACGGGCATTCTGGTACTGCTGCTCTATCTGCTGGTGTTTGGGGCGGCAGCGTCCTGGTTTCTTTATAAAAAGAAGAATCTGTGACGGGGAAAGTGCGCCGGCAAAAGTCACAGTGAAATACAGCAGGCAGCAGAGAACATGCGGCACTGAAGGAATATGCGTGGAGGAGCAGAGGGCACAGATGAAGAAACAGAGAAAGAGAGCGGCGCAGGGAAAACAGCGCCCAGAATTACAGACGAATATGCGAAAAAATATGGCGTATAAGAAGGATCTTTTGTCAGCCCCGGGCCTGCTGATTGCCGCGCTGTTCTTTTCTTTTATGATGGTTCAGCCTTTGCGCGCGTCGGAGCAGACTGCGGACGGCGAATATGCGATAGAGGTCACTATGACCGGCGGCAGCGGAAAGGCCAGCATAGAGTCGCCCACGCTTCTGACGGTGGAAGACGGACAGCTTTACGCTCGCATTACCTGGAGCAGTTCGAACTATGATTATATGATTGTCGACGGGGAAAAATATCTGAATCAGAGTGAGGAGGATGCAAATTCTTCATTTACCATTCCGGTATCAGATCTGGATACGGACATCACTGTGACCGCGGACACGCTTGCGATGGGCACGCCTCACGAAATTGAATATGTGGTACATTTTTACTCAGAGACGCTTGGCAGCAAAAGCAGCCTCCCGCAGGAGGCTGCGAAACGAGTGCTGGCCATGGCCGCCGTGATCATTGTAGCCGGAGGTATTCTGAACTATTTTGTAAAAAAAAGAGCCAGGCGGGATTTTACCGCCTGATCTCTGCGGCGCTTTCCTCTTCAGAAGCGCTGGAGTTCTTTCATTGCCTGTTCCTGATTTCGAAAAACGATTCCGTGAAAACCGAGCGCGCAGGCAGCGCGGATGTTTGCCGGGGAGTCGTCAAAAAATACAGATTCGTCCGGGCGGATTTCCGGGAATCGCTGCAGAAAAGACCGGAAGATCTCCGGCTCCGGCTTGATCTGGCCGACCTCATAGGAAAACAGACCGCCGTGCAGAAAAGGCAGGAAATCCAGCGCGTTCTGCGTCCGCTCGGCTGTCCATCTCGAATAATTAGAGAGGTACCAGGTCTTGAATCCCTGCTCCTGCAGAGAGAGGATCCACGGAATGGCAAAGTCCCGTCTGCGGATGGTCGCGTCCGAGTGGTCAAATACCTGCAGCACATCCTCCCGGTCTTCCGGCAGGACAAGAGAGGCAAGAGTTTCGCGAAGCTGTTTTACCGGTATAACGCTGCGGTCAAATTCGTGCCAGATCGGGCCGTCAAAAGTGGCTTCGCGGATTCTCTTTTCCTTTTCAGGCGCGAAGCCAAAGCCTTTTAAATAAGTTTCTGAATCAAAATCAACCAGAACATTTCCAATGTCAAATATAATATTTTTAATCATCACAGGAATCTCTCTGTCTATGCCTTTCTGGCAGTTTGTCTGATGACTGCCAGAGCCCATCATAACAGATTTTTGCGGATTGTACAAGACGCTGTTTTGTGGTATGCTGTCAGCGGAAAATAAGAACTGTCATACTGCGTCCGGCGGAAACTGCCGTATGCAAAGAACGGGAAAACCGGAAGGGAGACCACATATATGCTGCATTTGCCGAGAGTCATGTTTGCCGCACCGTCAAGCGGCAGCGGAAAGACCATGATCACATGCGGAATTTTGCAGGCATTCTGTGAACGCGGCCTGAATCCGGCCTCCTTTAAATGCGGGCCGGACTATATTGATCCGATGTTCCACTCCAGAGTGATCGGCACGCCGTCAGGGAATCTGGATACATTTTTTACGGATGAGCAGGTCACGCGCCATCTGTTTGCAAAAAATGCAAAGAACGCCGGTATTTCCGTGCTGGAAGGCGTCATGGGAATTTATGACGGACTGGGAGGAATTTCGTGGAAAGCATCTTCTTATGACCTGGCGTCCGTGACGGATACACCGATCATCCTTATTGTGAATGCACGCGGTATGAGTCTGTCGGTGATCCCGCTGATACAGGGGTATCTGAATTATCAGACACCATCAGGGAAAGACCGGATCCGCGGCGTCATCCTGAACCAGACGACAAAAATGACATACCTGCTGTTAAAAGAAGAAATCGAAAAGCAGACAGGCGTGCGCCTGTATGGCTATGTCCCCAGAATGGAGGACGCGGTGATCGAAAGCCGCCATCTCGGCCTGGTGACGCCGGGAGAGATCTCGGATCTGAAAGAGAGACTGACACGGCTGGCGGCGGAACTGGAGCAGAGCCTGGATCTGGATGGGATCCTGCAGCTGGCGCAGGAAGCGGAAGATTATGAGGATGAGGCGCTGACGCTGCCGGAGAGTGTGCAGGTCCTGCTGCCGGAAACATCAAAACGGGCGGCTTCCACACGCATCGCCGTCGCACAGGACGAAGCGTTCTGCTTTTATTATCGGGACAATCTGGATCTGCTTCAACTGCTTGGTGCGGAGCTGGTACCGTTTTCACCGCTGCATGATACGCGGCTTCCGGAATGCATCGGCGGCCTGATTCTTGGAGGCGGCTATCCGGAACTGTACGCGAAACAGCTCTCAGAGAATGAGCCGATGAGAGGTGCAGTCCGGGAGGCAATTATGGGCCAAAATGCTTCACCGGGACTGGCCGGATTCTCCGCAGACGCAGGCGGTATGCCCTTTCTGGCGGAATGCGGCGGATTTATGTACCTGCAGGAATCCATGGAGGATATGGAGGCGCAGGCGTGGCCGATGTGCGGCTGCATAGCGGGGAAGTCTTATAAGACGCCGAAACTGGGACGTTTTGGATATATTACACTTACGACGGGGTGCCAGGACGAAAAACAACAGACAGAAGAACAGAAAAACAGGGAGGCGCCGGATGCGGCCGGCCTGCTGCGTCCCAGTGAGACTATCCGCGCTCACGAATTCCATTACTTTGACAGCACGAATCCCGGAAACGATTATATCGCGCAGAAGCCGCAGGGAAAGCGCACGTGGAGGTGTATTCATGCCGACGGTCACAGTGCAGCGGGGTACCCGCATCTGTATTACTGGTCTGATCCCGCCTTTGCCGCACGATTTCTGGCGCGGGCGCGGAACTATTCGGATGCAGAGCGGTAAGAAAGTGATATGTGATGCAGAACGGTAAGAAAATACTAGGTTATGCGGACCGGAAGAAATAAGAAGGGAAAGAGGAGATAGACGAAAATGAACGAAGCACGATTTCATCAGATACTGGAGAGCATCATCCCCGGCGACGCGGCTGCGGCTGAGGTCAGCCGGAAACGGTGGGACAGCATTGCAAAACCGCTGCACAGCCTTGGCTGGCTGGAGGATGCCATCACGCGCATTGCGGCAGCGCAGCATGATCCGGAGGTTCGCACGAAGAAAAAGATCCTTGTACCGATGTGTGCCGACAACGGCATTGTCGAGGAGGGCGTGACGCAGACCGGGCAGGAGGTGACCGCGATCGTCGCGGAGAATTTTCTGGATGAGAAGTCCTGCGCGGCAATCATGTGCCGTCTGGCAGGGGCGGATATCCGTCCGGTCGACATCGGAATGGCGGCCGACACTCCGCGCGTAGAAAAGCGGAAGATTGCGTATGGGACGAAAAATTTTGCAAAAGAGCCAGCGATGACGCGTGAGGAGGCAGTGCGCGCGCTGATGACCGGAATCACTCTGGCAGGGGAACTGAACGGGCAGGGCTATGACCTGATCGCGACCGGAGAGATGGGGATCGGCAATACGACGACCTCCAGTGCCGTGGCGAGCGCTCTGCTGGGGGTGCCGGCGGCTGAAATGACCGGCCGCGGAGCGGGACTTTCTACGGAAGGGCTGAACACGAAAATCCGTGTCATTCAGGAAGCGGTCGACCGCTGGAACCTTTATGAGCAGGATGCGCTTACTGTGCTTGCGGATGTCGGTGGATTCGATATCGCCGGGATCGCCGGCCTTTTTCTTGGAGGAGCCGTTTATCATGTGCCGGTGCTGATTGACGGTTTTATTTCATCGGTCGGGGCCCTGCTTGCGGTTCGTCTTTGCCCGGCGGCAAAAGACTATATGCTGGCGACCCATGTATCGAAGGAACCCGCGTCCCGCAGAATCTTAAAAGAACTGGGACTTGAACCGGCTCTTGACGCAGGAATGTGTTTAGGAGAGGGGAGCGGTGCGGCCGCCGCCTTCCCGCTGATCGACATGGGCGCGGAGATTTATCACAGGATGAGCACGTTCGATCAGATTCAGGTGGAGGCGTATCAGGAACTGGTTTAAGAGAGCGCGCGCACGGCTTTCCTTACCGGCAGGATAAAGGACGGCGAGACAGACAGTTCGTCAATTCCCATGTCAAGGAAAGTCTGCGTGAGGGTGGTATCGGCGGCGAGTTCTCCGCAGATGCCGACCCAGGCGCCGCCTCTGTGACCGTTTTCAATCGTGGTCTGAATGGCTTTGAGCACGGCGGGATGGTGGGGATCATAAATGGCGTCCAGTTTTGGGTTCTGCCGGTCGATCGCCAGTGTATACTGGGTCAGGTCGTTGGTGCCGATACTGAAGAAATCCACCTCTTTCGCCAGAGCCTCACTGATCCAGACCGCGGCCGGAGTCTCGATCATCACACCGATTTCCACATCTTTAAAAGGAATCCGGCTTTCACGCAGTTCCGCCTTTACGCTTTCCAGTATTCGTTTGCTTTCCTGCACCTCCTGCACGGAAATGATCATCGGAAACAGGATGGAGATATTGCCGTATGCGCTCGCGCGAAGGAGCGCGCGCAGCTGGGTACGGAAGATCTCCGGGCGGTCCAGGCAGATGCGGATGGCGCGGTATCCCATGGCGGGATTGTCTTCCTTTGCCAGATGGAAGTAGTCCGCCTGCTTGTCCGCACCAATATCCAGTGTACGGATAATGACCTTTTTGCCGGCCATGGTTTCAGCGGCCATTTTATAAGCCCTGAACTGTTCCTCTTCCGTTGGGTAGTCTTTTGACTCAAGATACAGGAATTCGCTCCGGAAAAGGCCGATGCCTTCGCCGTCATTCTGCAGAACCAGAGCGATGTCCGATACACTGCCGATGTTCGCGTACAGATGAATCTTTTTCCCGCTTCCTGTGATGGTTTCTTTCCCGCGCAGTTCTTTTAAAAGCCGGAGTTTCCGCTCATCCTCCTGCATTTTTGCCGTCATTTCTTCCAGAGTGGCCGGATCCGGGTCTATCGTCACAGTCCCTGTGTAGCCGTCCACGATGGCGGTCTTTCCCGCCCAGTCGTTCTGTATATCGATGCCGATCACGGCGGGGATGTTCATCGTGCGCGCCAGAATCGCTGTATGAGAATTGGAGGATCCATGCCGTGTGACAAAAGCCAGGATTTTGGATTTGTCCATCTGTACGGTTTCGCTCGGCGCAAGGTCGTCCGCCATCAGAATGACAGGCTCTGCAGGCTGTCCGTCTTCCGGGCAGGCAGAAAGCACAGAATCTGTACAGTGAGGTTCACCGATGCGGCGTATGGCTGTACTGCCGCCGCAAAGGACTGTGATCAGACGCTCTGAGATGTCCTTTACATCAGCGGCGCGGGCCTGCATGTAAGAATCGTCCATCTGCTCAAACATCCGGGAAAAATTGCCTCCGGTCGCTGCCACCGCGTACTCCGCGTTCAGTTTCTGCTCACGAATGATATTGCGGACCGAATCCAGATAGTCGTCATCCTCCAGCATGATTTTATGCACTTCAAAAACTGCCGCATTATCCGCGCCCACTTCGGCCAGGGCCTTTTCATAAATCTGATCCAGCTGGGAGAGGGCAGTTTCCCTTGCCGCGTCAAACCGGCGGAGTTCTTCTCCGACATCGTCGATGTGCCGTCTTTTTACGGTTGCCTCATTTTTCTGGTAAAGAAGCACTTTCCCAATGGCTATTTTATTAAAAATCGTTTTGCCCTGAATCTGTTCCATGTGAGATCCTTTCCTTTCTGCTTACTACAGCTGCCGGCAACGAAAACAAAATTACAGATGTTCCAGGAAAAATGCCTGCATTCCCGCAATTGCGGCATCTTCATCTTCGCCGTCCGCGGTAATCGTCACGGTCATGCCTTTTTTAACGCCGAGACGCATGATCATCATCAGCTTCGCTGCGCCTGCGGTTCTGCCGTTTGCGCAGAGGGTGATGTCGGACGTGTATTTTTGGGCCTCTTTTACAAGCTGCCCTGCCGGACGTGCGTGGATTCCAAGCTGGTCTGTGATGATGTATTCGAATGATTTCATAATGCTGCCTGCCTTTTCATCTTATTTTGATTTTTAGTCTTCCCGTTTTCTGCGTTTTTATGATTTAAAATCACAATCGCCGGAAAACAACTTCCGGAAGCAGCTTTTGTATCACATCGTATTCTGCGGCCTGCGTTCCGCTTTCCATGGCATTGGCCGCACCGGCCGCCATAGAAAGCCGCACCGTGTCCTCCAGGTTCAGACGGCGTTCTCCGGCGACTGCGAGAGCGGCGACAACACTGTCGCCGGCGCCTGTCGTACTTCCGACCGGCACTTTGAGACCTTCCGCGCAGACGGCTTCCTCTTCCGTTACGTACAATGCCCCGGCGGCTCCCATGGATATGACTGCTTTCGGGATATGAAAGGTCCTCATCAGGTTCTGCGCAGCTTCTTTCAGCTGCCGCGGGGACGTAAGCGTCTGTCCTGCCAGCTCGGAAAGCTCGTGATTGTTTGGCTTTATCAGAAACGGAGAAGCCTCAAGACCGGCTCTCAGAGATTCTCCGTCCGCGTCCAGAAAAACCTTTGCCCCCTTTGCGGCACAGGCCTTTGTCCATGTGGCGTAGGTGTCAGCCGGAGCCCCTTTCGGCAGACTTCCGGAAAGGACGACAATGGAGGCCGGATCAAGAACTGCCAGCAGTTTCTGCAGCACTTCATCCAGCAAACCATTCGGAACAGAGCCCCCCGGCTCATTGATATCCGTATTCGTGTGTCCGACGGGATCGATGATTTTCAGGTTTGTGCGTGTCTCGCCTTCTGTAAAAGTAAAATCTGTCCGCAGCCCCATTTCCGTAAGGGCGCATTGAATCAGCTGCCCGGTGTGTCCGCCCAGAATACCGACAGCAATGCTGTCTCCGCCCAGTTTCTGAATTACCTTTGATACATTGATTCCCTTTCCGCCCGGATCCGTCCGCATGGTTGTGATGCGGTTCACCGCGTTGACTTTCAGGAAAGGGATTTCGACTGTTTTATCCAGAGCAGGATTCAGGGTTACTGTATAGATCATAGCAGTCCTCCTTCGTTTTACATTGGCCGGATTGAATGATAAAAACACAGGCAAATACAGCCATATTTAAAAAAGAAAATACCACAGATTCCATGGAATGACAAGTTTGCCGCAAAGAAGAAACTCTACATCTGTCTGACGGCGCCCCGCGCCGCCCGTGAAAGCATTTTTTGCGCTGGGGCGGCGCGGCAGGATTCCGGTTCAGCGGGATGCTTTTTTCTCCAGAAGACTCAAAAGAGCGTACAGCGCTGCCGCAATGATGCACAAAATAACAATTGACAGAATTACCCAGTCGAGTTTGAAAACCTGACTCCCATAAATAATGAGATAACCAAGACCCTGCCGTGCACCGATGAATTCTCCGATGACGACACCGACGAGACAAAGACCGATATTCACCTTCATAATGCTGATCAGCAGGGGAAGCGTACCCGGAAGAACGACTTTAAAGAGAACGTCTTTCTTCGTGCCATGAAGCGTATAGATCAGTTTGATTTTATCCGCCTCCATCTCTTTAAAAGAGGTGTACAGGTTCAGAACAGTGCCAAAGAGTGCAACCGAGATACCTGCGACAATGACAGTCCTCCTGTTTGCCCCAAGCCAGACGATCAGAAGCGGCGCGAGGGCAGACTTTGGCAGACTGTTCAGTACAACAAGGTAAGGTTCCAGAATTTCGGAAAGTGTATCGTTGTACCAGAGAAGAACAGCCATGGTTATGCCAATCAGAACAACCAGCGCAAAACTGATCAGCGTCTCAGTCAGAGTAACACCTGTGTGCAGGAAAATACTGCCGTCTTTCCACATACTCCGGAACGTATTCCAAAGGCGGGAAGGACTGCTGAAGATAAAACCGTCGATCCATCCGAGACGGACAGCCGCCTCCCATAAAAGCAGAAACAGGGCAAAGATCAGAATCCGGGCAGCTGTAATTTGTTTTTTGTGCTTCTGCAGCTTCTGCAGATACTTCTGCTGATATACGGAGACCGGTTCCTGATCTGTGTATACACGGTTTTCATCATGATTCATGTGGGTTCAGCTCCTTCCATAAATAATTAAAATAGCCCTGAAATTCCGGCGCACTCCGACGTTCAAGCGGCGTCAGATCCTTCTGGCTGAAAGTTACTTCCAGAACGGATTGGATGCGTGCCGGACGTCTGGTCAGCACAATCACCCGGTCAGCCATGCTCAATGCCTCTGATAAGTCATGCGTCACCAGAAGGGCGGTCTTCTTTTCCCGGCGCAGGATCGCCGCGACATCATTGCATACGGAGAGCCGCGTCTGAAAATCAAGCGCTGAAAAAGGCTCGTCAAGCAGGAGCAGGTCCGGATCCGGTGCCAGCGTGCGGATGAAAGCGGCCCGCTGGCGCATGCCGCCGGACAGTTCCGACGGTTTTGCGCTGCGAAACCGGTAGAGATCATAATCGTTCAGCATCTGGTCTACATGCCGGAGCGATTGTTTGTCAGCCCCATGTGCCTGAAAATGTTTTTTCTCACCGGTCTGACGGCAGCCTGCGGAAGCATGATGTGCATTCGGACGGCGGCGCTGCAGTTCCAGTCCGAGCGTGATATTTCGGTAAATGGTACGCCACTCAAAGAGATGATCTTTTTGCAGCATATATCCGATCTTATCCTGAACGGACGGTTCGGATTTATGGCGTCTCTTTTTCTCTGTCCGGCGGCTGCCTGTGCCGTTCACGGGAGACGGAAAGCCGGGCGAGCTGTTAAATAAAATGGAGCCGCTCTCAGGAACGAGCAGCCCGGAAATTAAAGAGAGCAGCGTGGATTTGCCGATGTGAGAGCAGCGGAAACAAATCGGGCGGTCTTATTCCGGAGATGCAGAGCATTCGTTATTTCTCTTTTTCCATTGCGGTTAGCCTGTCTAAAACTGCCTGTATCTGCTCTTGTGAACAGTTCAGTCTCCTGACAGCCTGCGAAACCAGAAACGTATTTGCCTGTTCCAGACGCAGACTGTTTTCATCAGGTTTATCGATGTATGTATCAGGGCCATGGAAGACCACACGGATTGGCGCTTTCTTCATAAGATCACCTCCTGTAAATGGACAGCCATTCCTTTTATTTCCTGTCTACAGAGTATGTACAGTGGGTTGTCCGCTATACAAATCTAAAATAAATATAAATTATTAGCAATCACTGTTGACGAGTGCTGATAGATGTGCTATATTCCGTATAACAAAAAAATAAACGACACCTGAGAGAATTTTATGGAAGAACCCGCAGGCGCCTGCACAAAAAGATTGAAGGAGGATTAGCACTTATGAAGTTAGCACCATTAGCAGACAGAGTCGTACTGAAGCAGCGCGAGGCAGAAGAAACTACAAAGTCGGGTATCATCCTGATGTCCGGATCACAGGAAAAACCGCAGGAGGCGGAAGTCATCGCAGTTGGTCCGGGCGGTCTTGTGGATGGCAAAGAAGTAAAGATGACGGTAAAGCCGGGAGACACGGTTATTTACTCCAAATATTCCGGCACGGAAGTAAAGATTGATGAGGAAGAATATATCATCGTAAAGCAGAGCGATATCCTTGCTCTGGTGGAAGACTAAGGTGAATCTGAGAACAGACAGCTGTGCAGGAAAGAAACAGCTGCAAAAATAATTGTGGAAACGACGAATGCCGTTTCCTGTAATTTAAACAGGAGGCAGTTGAATTATGGCAAAGGAATTAAAATACAGCGTTGATGCAAGAGCGGCTCTGGAAGCCGGAGTAGATAAGCTGGCGGATACGGTTCGCGTGACACTCGGACCGAAAGGAAGAAATGTAGTGCTCGATAAATCCTACGGTTCTCCGCTGATCACGAACGACGGCGTGACGATTGCGAAAGAGATTGAGCTGGAAGATCCGTTTGAAAATATGGGCGCGCAGCTGATCAAAGAAGTTGCTTCAAAGACAAATGACGTGGCCGGGGACGGCACTACGACCGCTACCGTACTTGCGCAGGCGATGGTGCAGGAAGGCCTGAAAAATATCGCTGCCGGTGCGAATCCGATTGAACTGCGCAAGGGCATGAAGAAAGCAACCGATGCCGCAGTAGAATCCATCAAGGGTATGAGCAAAAAGGTGAGCGGCAAGGACCAGATCACCAGAGTTGCCGCGGTGTCCTCCGGGGACGATACCGTTGGAGAGATGGTTGCGGACGCGATTGAGAAGGTTTCCGAGGATGGCGTGATCACGATTGAAGAGTCAAAGACCATGAAGACGGAGATCGAGCTGGTCGAAGGAATGCAGTTTGACAAAGGCTATATTTCTTCCTATATGGTAACAGACAACCAGAAGATGGAAGCTGTGCTGGATGATCCGCTGATCCTGATCACGGATAAGAAGATCAGCAACATCCAGGATATCCTTCCGCTGCTGGAGCAGATCGTACAGTCCGGGAAGCGGCTGCTGATCATAGCGGAGGATATCGAGGGTGAAGCGCTGACGACCCTGATCGTCAACAAGCTGCGCGGCACCTTCCATGTGGTTGGTGTAAAGGCTCCGGGCTATGGCGACAACCGCAAGGAAATGCTGCAGGATATCGCAGTCCTGACAGGCGGCCAGGTGATTTCCGATGAGCTCGGCCTGGAATTAAAAGATGCGACGATGGATATGCTCGGCAGAGCGAAATCCGTAAAGGTTCAGAAAGAGAACACCGTGATCGTGGACGGGCTTGGCGACAAAGACGCGATTTCGGCAAGAATATCCCATATCCGCTCCCAGATTGAGGAGACCACATCGGACTATGACAAAGAAAAACTTCAGGAGCGTCTGGCGAAGCTGGCAGGCGGTGTAGCGGTGATCCGTGTCGGGGCCGCGACCGAGACTGAGATGAAAGAAGCGAAACTTCGCATGGAGGACGCGCTTGCAGCGACCAGAGCAGCTGTGGAAGAGGGCATTATCGCCGGCGGCGGCTCCGCGTACATACATGCGTCTAAGGATGTGGAGAAAGTAGCGGATGCTCTTGA
The DNA here is from genome assembly GCA_020860715.1 of Clostridiales bacterium. Lineage (GTDB taxonomy): Bacteria > Bacillota > Clostridia > Lachnospirales > Lachnospiraceae > Choladousia. Next base: position 138,777 of record JAJBTU010000038.1, read on the forward strand.
AGGCGATGAAAAGACAGGAGCGAAGATTATCCTGAAAGCACTGGAAGCGCCGCTTTACTACATCGCGGAAAACGCAGGACTGGAAGGCGCTGTGATCGTGAATAAGGTTCATGAATCTGAGCCTGGCACAGGCTTTGATGCCTACAAGGAAGAGTATGTGGACATGGTACAGGCAGGCATTCTTGATCCGGTGAAGGTAACGAGAAGCGCCCTGCAGAACGCGACCAGCGTAGCTTCCACACTGCTGACCACGGAAGCGGCAGCTGGAGAAATCAAAGAACCGGCACCGGCAGCACCGGCAGGCGCAGGCGAAATGGATTATTAAATTGTGCAGCTGCGAGAAAACACAGCCTCAGATAAGAGAGAAAACCACAGAATAGGCAAAGTTCTGCGGTTTTCCCGTTTTATGCGCCCGGCCGGGCAGGAAATTTTGCAGCTGACGCCGCGCCCGGTCTGAAGCAGCGGACAGGGAAGAAGAGAGTTTTCCCGTCTGATTCTGGATACGAATAAGGAAGGGAGAGGGCTAATGATTATAGTTCCTTGTTATAATATTGTGCTTGCCCCGGAAATAAATCTGTATTTTGCCGGGGAATATTTTAAGGAGATTACCCGGGAAAAAGGGGAACAGGGACAGACCGTAGTGTTTTTGATGCTGAAAGAGGACAAGCCGCGGGAGGCAATGCAGCCATATGATTTTTATCCGATTGGCATTACCGGTACGATCGAAGCGGTTGACAAAGAAGGAAACGTGAAAATCAAAACCGGCAGCCGCGTTAATATTGATTCGATTGACGCTGCAGACGGGACGATTGAGGTAACGCTGAGTAAACGCCAGGATGTAGACGATATGAGTCCGGAAGAGTCCGCAAAACATTTTGACAATGCCCGGATGGCTTTTATTCAGAGCATTCAAAATACGCAGAACATGCAGTTTCACCTGCTTGCGCGTAATTATATTCAGCAATGGGAATCCCTGGGGGAACTGACAGCGACCCTGTCTTATCACCTGCCGATTTCAAATGAAGAAAAATACCTGATCCTGGCGGCTGATACACTTTCTGAGCGGACAGAGCGTATGGAACAGGCGATTTTCCAGTACGTTGAGGCGGAAAAAGTAAAAAAGGAAGCGGCAGCGGCGCAGCAGAACCAGAACGAAAAGGTTTACCGGGAACAGGCAATTAAGAAACAGATCGAATTTCTGCAAAATGAACTGGATGAGATGCATCCGGAGAATATTTCTGATGCGCGGAAGTTTGAGAAGAAAATCGAAGCGGCAGGAATGAATGAGACGGCTCACGCCGAGGCTGTGAAGGTTCTCAACCGCATGAAGCAGGAAGGGCAAGACAGCCATGAATACGGGATGCTGTATGATTATCTGGACTTTGTGACCACGCTTTCCTGGAAAAAAGAAGAAATGAAGCTGGTGGATTTAAAAGAAGCGCGAAAAATCCTCGATGCAGATCATTTTGGGCTGGATAAGGTAAAGCGCAGAATTGTGCAGCAGCTGGCGGTGATGACGCTGAACCAGAAGCAGTCCGGGTCGATCCTCCTTTTTGTCGGAGCGCCGGGCACCGGAAAGACAAGTATCGGACAGAGCATAGCGAAAGCACTGGGCAGAGAATATGTGCGTGTGAGCCTTGGCGGCATCCGTGATGAGGCGGAAATCCGCGGACACCGCCGCACGTATGTCGGGGCCATGCCGGGACGGATTATGGAAGGCATCAAAAGAAGCGGAGTATCAAATCCGGTGATGGTGCTGGATGAGGTGGATAAGCTGGCAAAGGATTATGGCGGCGATCCTTCAAGCGCCCTGCTGGAGGTCCTTGACCCGGAACAGAACAGTACCTTTACAGATCACTATATGAATGTCCCATATGACCTTTCGGATGTCTTATTTGTCTGCACGGCAAATACCACGGACACGATTCAGGAGCCGCTGCTGAACCGCATGGAAGTCATCCAGTTCCCCGGATATACGGCTTCAGAAAAATTTCAGATCGCGAAACGGCATCTGCTGCCGAAGGCAATGGAAGAAATGGGTATTCATCAGGAAAAACTGAAGGTCTCCGATGCCGCGCTGCGCACGATCATTTCCGATTACACCATGGAAGCAGGAGTGCGCGGCCTGAAAAAGAGGCTGGATACGCTTTGCCGCACAGCGGCTGTTCGCCTGGTAGAAGGAAACAGGCGGTGTATATCCGTCTCGCCAGGACAGCTGCAGAAATATCTGGACAGAAAACCGCTTCTGCATGACCATATGCTGGAGCAAAAGCAGCCCGGCGTGGTGACCGGACTTGCGTGGACGCAGGCGGGAGGCGAGATCCTGTTTATCGAAGCACTCTTTACCAAAGGGAAAGGAAATGTAATTATAACGGGGCAGCTTGGCGATGTTATGAAAGAATCTGTACAGATTGCGGTCAGCCTTGCGAAGAGCAGGTTCCCGGAAAAAGCAGAATTATTTGAGAATCACGATCTGCATATTCATGTTCCGTCCGGAGCTGTTCCGAAGGATGGACCTTCAGCCGGGATTACCCTGACCACTGCGATTGTTTCCCTTGTCATCGGAAAAGCTGTTTCTCCGAAGATCGCGATGACGGGAGAAGTGTCCCTGCGCGGCTGTGTGATGCCGATCGGAGGGCTTCCTGAGAAACTTATGGCTGCAGTCCGGGCGGGCATCAGGACAGTCTTTATCCCGGTGGAAAACGAGAATGACCTTGATGAGGTTCCATCGGAAGTAAAGAAAAGCCTGGAAATTATTCCGGTTCACATGGTGTCGGATGTGCTGGAAAAGACCGGGCTGTGCTGATGATTACGGGCAGGGTATCAAAACAACCCTGCCCGGACTGCACGAATGTCAATATGGATTAAATGAAATAATTATTTATATATATATAAAGAATCCGTGATGGTACTGAAAAGGAAGCAGTCATGAGGATTTTTCTATATAGCCGTAAATCAAAATGGACCGGCCGGGGTGAGAGCGTGGAGAACCAGCTTGTCATGTGCCGGGAGTATGTGCTGAATTATATTGAAGGCGCAGACAAAGCTGAAATTACTGAGTTTGAAGATGAAGGATATTCGGGAAAGGATACAAAGCGTCCTCAGTTCCGGAAAATGATGGAACGGATCGATAAGGGGGAATGTGAATATCTGGTCTGCTATAAGCTGGACAGGATGGGGCGGAATATTGCGGATCTTGCCAGTCTGATTGAAAAACTGGATAAAAAGAATATTTATTTTGTCAGCATCAGTGAGCGGTTTGATACAACAACACCGATCGGCAGGGCGATGCTGTATTTTGCCGGCGTCCTGGCTCAGATGGAGCGGGAGCAGATTGCCGAACGGGTCAGAGATAATATGATGATGCTTGCCAGAAAGGGCCGCTGGCTTGGCGGCAATACCCCGTTGGGATTCCGGGCGGAGGCAGAGGAGAAGGTTACGGTCAGCGGTAAGTGCAGGAAGAGTTTCCGGCTGGCGCCAAATGAAGAGGAGATGAAGACCGTTCATTTTATCTTTTCAGAATATCTGGAGAAACAGTCGCTGACAGGCATTGCAGAATATTTTCTGAGCCATGATATCAGGACAAAGCGGGGGAAAGAATATACAGTGACGGCGGTCAGGGATATTCTGATGAATCCTGTCTATTGTACAGCGGACAAAGAAGGCTGCGATTATTTTCGGAACCGTGGCTGTCAGGTCTGTATGGATGAGGAAGAAGCGGATGGCCGGTATGGCATGATTTCTTACGGAAAGACCTCTTCTGCAGAATACAAAAGCAGGAATACAGAACCTGAGAAATGGATTATTGCCCGTGGACGGCATAAGGGAATCATTTCCGGAGAGGATTTTGTCAGAACGCAGAATCTGCTGGAAAGAAACAAAAGAAAAGGCGCCGCATGGCGGAAACCGCAGAATTCCATAGCGCTTCTATCCGGACTGCTATACTGTTCCTGCGGACATCCAATGCGTCCGAAGTATTATTCGGCAAATCAGGTAACGGAAAAAGGCGAACGCAAATTTTCCTATCTCTGTGAATATAAAGATGCGACCCATGGAGAAAAGTGCTCTGTAGAGAACGTGCAGGGGAATCTGCTGGATGAGCTTGTCTACCGTGAGGTATTGCGCTATGCGGACGAAACCGCAGGCATCCATGCCATACTGGAAGCCTGGAAGAACCGGATGGAAGATACCCCGGGTGAGCCAGAACGTGCGGCAGAGGTTCTGGAAGAAGAAATGCGAAAACGCAAAAAGGAAATTCAAAACCTGATCGGCGCGCTTGCCAGATCATCCGCAAGTGAGGCGTTTGTCAGTCAGATCGAAGAACAGATACAAAAGCTGAGCGAAGAGTGTGCCTCTCTGGAAAAGAATAAGGCAGAACTGGGAGAGAACCTGCCTTCTTACGACTCCTGGCAGCCTGAACTTCTGATGGAACAGCTCTCGTCTTTTAAAAACGCTTTTCATACCCTGAGTGTTCTGGAGAAAAGAGAGTATCTCAGAATGATTCTGGATAAGGTCGTCTGGGATGGGGAGGAAGCCCATATATTCTGCGGCGCCTCTGTCGCCGCAGCTTTCACATCGCATTGCCACAGCCGCTCGGCCCGATTACAGCGATGAATTCTCCGGGGAATACCTGAAACGAGATATCGGATAAGGCATAAGTTTCGCCGCTTTTGCTGTGATAGGCGTAGCTTACGTCATGAAGTTCAAGTAACGGGTTCACAATTACACCTCCAGTTTTTATTCTGTATGTAAATAAAATATGCTTTTTCGAAAAAAGCCGACACTCAAATCGTCATTAAGCCAGTGGCATTTTCAGAGAGCTCATGGTATACTGCTTTCCGGATGGAGAAACGATTTCTGCCAGTGCCGGGGCAGAAGCATGCGGATCGCTTTTTTACAGAACCCGGATGCCTGGCAGCGGCGGAAAAACATCGGGCCATAGTCAGCAGGAGGTACCGAATGCCCAATAAACGTAATTTTCAAAAAGAACTGGATCGGATTCTGGATTTACAGACGGCCAAAAAGCAGCGCCCGCCTTCTCTTTTGCTGCACAGCTGCTGCGCTCCCTGCAGCAGTTATGTGCTGGAATATCTTTCGCGGTATTTTCGAATTACAGTGTTTTATTATAATCCGAATATTTATCCGGAGGAAGAATATTGGAAACGGGTTGCGGAGGAACGCCGTCTGATCAGGGAGATGGGAGAGAAGGGTGTCTTTCTGAATCCGGTGCGCCTGCTTGAGGGACGTTTTGACAGCCGTGAGTTTTATGAGGCGGTACGCGGGCTGGAACAGATCCCGGAGGGCAATGAGCGCTGCGATGCCTGTTTTCGGCTGCGCCTTGAAGAGACGGCGAGGATTGCGTGTTCTGACAATACGAACGCGTTTGATTATTTTACGACTACGCTGACCATCAGCCCGCTCAAAGACGCGCAGAAAATCAATGAGATTGGAGAGTCGCTTGCGGACGAATATCGGATAAAATGGCTGCCGTGTGATTTTAAAAAGAGAAACGGTTATAAAAGATCGGTGGAACTCTCGGCGGAATATGGGCTGTATCGTCAGGATTACTGCGGATGTGTCTTTTCGAAACGGGAGAGAGAGGAAGCGGCGAAGAGGAAACCGTCGGTTTAAAGGCATGGCTGTGAGATTTGGGGACACGTATATTTGCAGAAATTTTGCAAAGAATATGGAAGTGCCTCTTCGCTGAAGCCGCCGGACGGCCAAAGCTGAGAAACCTGGCGTGTATGGATCATCCTGCAGAGACGGGATATTACGTATCTTCTACATAAAAGAGCAAGAGCGGTTCTTTTATGGAATCTTGTGAAGGGAGCTAAGGCCTGCGTTCTGTGCAGACAGCCGCTTTTTGTGTGCGGAAGCGAAGCGCCTGCCTGAGGCAGAGATGCGGAGACGGATGAACAGACGCAGCCCGGAAGATACGATGAAAGACAGAATTTTTGGTGTACTGCAGCGCATAGGGCGCAGCTTTATGCTGCCGATTGCAATTCTCCCTGTGGCGGGGCTGTTGATGGGCATCGGCAGTTCGTTTACGAATGTGACGACGATTGAGACCTATCGGCTGTCCGGAATTCTCGGAGAAGGCACTGTGCTGCATGCGTTTCTGGTCATTATGAATGATGTCGGCAGCGTTGTGTTTGACAACCTGCCGATTTTGTTTGCGATTGGTGTTGCCATCGGTATGGCAAAAAAAGAAAAGGAGGTTGCCGCACTCTCCTCGGTGATCGCTTATTTTGTCATGAATGCCGCCATCCGCGCGATGCTGGAGATCAATGGGCAGATTGTGGACGGCGGGATCGCGGATTCCGTGCTGGAAGGAACGGTTACGGAATCGTGCGGCATTTATACGCTGCAGATGGGGGTATTCGGCGGGATCATCGTCGGACTGGGTGTGGCAGCGCTGCATAACCGGTTTTACCGGATTCAGCTGCCGAATGCGCTTTCTTTCTTCGGCGGCAGCCGCTTTGTTCCGATCATTTCGACGCTTGTCTATATGCTTGCCGGAATTTTGCTGTACTATGTCTGGCCGGTGGTGCAGACGGGCATCTATGCGCTGGGCGGCCTGGTCACAAAGTCAGGTTATATCGGGACCCTTCTTTTTGGACTGATCAAGCGGGCTCTGATTCCGTTCGGTCTGCATCATGTCTTTTATATGCCGTTCTGGCAGACGGCGGTCGGCGGCACGATGGAGGTGGCCGGCCGGATCGTTGAGGGCGGGCAGAACATTTTCTTTGCACAGCTGGCGGATTCTGCGAATATTACACATTTCAGTGCGGATGCGACCCGCTATTTTTCCGGTGAATTCATTTTTATGATTTTCGGACTTCCGGGCGCGGCACTCGCCATGTACCATTGCGCTTATAACGAGAAGAAAAAACAGGCGGGCGGCCTGCTCCTTTCTGCGGCGCTTACCTGTATGGCGACCGGGATCACGGAACCTCTCGAATTCTCATTTTTGTTTGCGGCTCCGGCTCTGTTTGCGGTGCAGGTGGTGCTGGCGGGCAGCTGTTATATGGTTGCCCATATGCTGAATATTGCGATTGGCCTGACTTTTTCCGGCGGATTTCTTGACTTTTTCCTGTTTGGTATTTTGCAGGGCAATGCGAAGACCAGCTGGCTGCTGGTGATTCCGGCCGGTATCGTCTATTTTTTCCTGTATTATTTTATTTTCCGGTTTCTGATTTTGAAATTTGATTTCAAAACGCCCGGACGGGAGGATGTGGATCTCTCCCCGCGCCTTGGCTCAAAGGCGGAATACACTGCCCATGCAAAAAAAGGCACGCGTCCGGAGGGCGCTGCTGACGAGGCAGGGCCTTCCGGGAAAACGGAGAGGCATGCCCGCGGCGGCGCGGAAAGGAAAAACGGAGACATGCGGAATGAATCAGGCAGAACCACGGGCAGCACGAATGGAAAAGCCGGACAGGATACCGTCAGCGCCGCAATCACACAGGGACTTGGCGGGAAAAATAACATTGAGGATGTGGACTGCTGCGCAACGAGACTGCGCTGTACGGTAAAAGAATCCTCTCTGGTGAATGACGCTCTGCTCAAATCATCCGGCGCTTCGGGCGTGATTCACAGGGGGAAAGGCGTACAGGTGATCTATGGCCCGCACGTTACGGTGATCAAATCGAATCTGGAGGAGTATCTGGAAAGTGCCGCGGAGGATTTGCAGCCTGCGGCGGATAAGGGAATCCTTGTAATCAGCAGCCCCATTACAGGCACAGCAGCGCCTCTTAATACCTGTCCGGATCCTGCGTTTGCGGAAGGAATGATGGGTGAAGGAGCGGTCGTTACACCGACCGACCCAATCGTGCGGGCACCGGAAGACGGGGAAATCGACTTTGTGTTTGATACAAAACATGCGATAGGCTTTATCACGGATACCGGTGTCAGCATCCTCATCCATGTCGGAATCGACACGGTAGAACTGAACGGCCGCGGCTTTGAAGCCCCTGTAAAAGCAAGACAGAAAGTGAAAAAAGGCGACCCGATTTTAAAACTGGATCTGGAATATCTGCGGGAGCATGCGCCCTCACTGGCTTCCCCGGTGCTGTTTGCGGAACTTCCCCCGGATCGGCGGATTCGGCTTTTAAAAGAAGGAGAAGTGGAAGCAGGGACACCGCTGTTTGAAATTTATTCTTCTGAAACGGAAACGTTCTGATGATCCGGCTTTTCTTGTCCGGCATTTTCTGTCTTGAAAGTCGGAAAGGCTTGTGATAGACTTTGCTGGAAGCATTCAGAACAGCTGGACAGCGGCTTTTGCCTTCGCTTTGGCCGGCACCCGGCAGAGGCCTTTGCGTTTTGACAGTATTCTGACTGCTGCAAAATCAGTGCCGCGAAAGCCGGCGGCGGAATGGAGAGCAGGATGGCACAGTTATGGGGCGGCCGTTTTACGAAGGCGACCGATCAGATGGTATATGATTTTAACGCGTCAATTTCATTTGACAAACGATTGTATAAACAGGATATTGAGGGCAGCCTGGCTCATGTGAAAATGCTCGCGAAGCAGGGGATTCTTACGGAGGAAGAGCGGGACGCGATCATTGACGGGCTGAACGGGATCCTTGCGGATGTGGAGAACGGAGCGCTCAGCATCACATCCGAATATGAGGATATTCACAGCTTTGTAGAGGCAAATCTCACCGCGCGCATCGGGGATGCGGGGAAAAAGCTGCACACCGGGCGCAGCCGCAATGATCAGGTAGCGCTGGATATGCGGATGTATGTGCGCGATGCGGTAAAGGAGACCGACCGGCTTCTGAAAGAACTTCTGAAAGTATTGTACCGCATCATGGAGGAAAATACGGACACCTTCATGCCGGGCTTTACTCATCTGCAGAAGGCGCAGCCGGTCACGCTCGCCCATCATATTGGCGCATATTTTGAAATGTTTAAGCGTGACCGTTCGCGGCTCGCTGATCTATATAAAAGGATGAATTACTGCCCGCTCGGGGCCGGGGCTCTCGCGGGAACGACTTATCCGCTCGACCGCGATTATACAGCGGAACTGCTGGGCTTTGACGGCCCGACTTTAAACAGTATGGATTCCGTGTCCGACCGCGATTATGTGATTGAATATTTAAGCGCGCTGTCGACGATCATGATGCATTTAAGCCGCTTTTCCGAGGAGATCATTCTCTGGAATTCCAATGAATATCAGTTCGTGGAGATCGACGACGCCTACAGCACCGGAAGCAGCATCATGCCGCAGAAAAAAAATCCGGATATCGCTGAACTGGTGCGCGGCAAGACCGGCCGCGTTTATGCATCTCTGATGGGAATGCTGACGACCATGAAAGGGATCCCTCTCGCCTATAACAAGGACATGCAGGAGGACAAGGAAGGCACGTTTGACGCGATTGACACGGTCAATTCCTGTCTGCCGCTGTTTACAGGAATGCTGGACACAATGAAATTCAACAAAGACGTGATGGAAGCCTCCGCGAAAAACGGCTTCACAAACGCGACCGACGTGGCGGATTATCTGGTGAACCATGGTGTGCCTTTCCGCGACGCGCACAGTATTTCCGGCCGGCTGGTGCTGCGCTGCATTGAGGAAAACAAGGCGCTGGACGATTTGACACTCGATGAATTTCGCTCCGAGAGCAGTGTGTTTGAGGAAGACATTTATGACGCGATCAGCATGAAGACCTGTGTGGAAAAACGCCTGACAAAAGGCGCGCCGGGAGAGGCGGCCATGCGGGAGGTGCTGGAGAGTTATAAGGAGTATCTGTCTGGCCATTGAGAACGCTTTCTCGACCATGAGACAGGATTATCATGAGAAAGCCGATGACTCCGTGCTACGCACTCTCGTCATCGCCGCCGACATCTCCGCTGCCGCTCCGGTCGGCGCTAAACGAGCGCCACTGGCGCTCAGCGCCGCAATCCGCGCTGTTGCGCTACTTGCTCATGCCGTCTTGGTTCTCTAATGTCCATCCTCTTTGGTGCGCAGGCGCCCCTCGAGTCTGGCCATTGAGAACGCTTTCTCGACATAAAGGAGGGCGGGCATTGCTGCCCGCCAGAGAAAAATGTATGAAAAACAAATGTCGGTCTGATGTCCTTCATTTGTTTCATTTGCGAGTATACCCGCGAAATGTGTTGAGAATATGTCCGTTTTATGGCTGATATGTGAAAAATTTACTTGACTTTCCTATAAAACGAGTATATTCTGTGAAGACAAATGTGTGCCACACAAAGACACACTACAAATGCTTCGAGTGATAAAAGGGTTTTATCCCTTGCATCATTATAATATTACATGAGGAGAAATGAAAAAATGGAGCAGAAGCTGAAAGTCGGAATCCTGGGAGCGACAGGAATGGTAGGACAGAGATTTATTTCTCTGCTGGAGAATCATCCGTGGTTTGAGGTTGTAACGGTGGCGGCGAGTCCGCGCAGCGCCGGCAAAACCTATGAGGAGGCAGTCGGCGGCCGATGGAAGATGACGACCCCGATGCCCGAAGGCGTGAAGAAGCTGATCGTGAAGAACGTGAACGAAGTGGAAGAGGTAGCGTCTTCTGTCGATTTTGTTTTTTCTGCAGTTGATATGTCGAAAGACGAGATTCGTGCGATCGAGGAAGAATACGCAAAGACTGAGACACCGGTCGTTTCTAACAACAGCGCGCACCGCTGGACACCGGATGTTCCGATGGTGGTGCCGGAGATCAATCCGCAGCATTTTGATGTGATCGCTTCCCAGAAAAAGCGGCTTGGTACGACGCGCGGATTTATCGCGGTGAAGCCGAACTGCTCGATCCAGAGCTACGCTCCGGCTTTGAGCGCGTGGCGTGAGTTTGAGCCGTACGAGGTGGTTGCCACTACATATCAGGCAATCTCCGGTGCGGGAAAGACTTTTAAAGACTGGCCGGAGATGGTGGAAAACGTGATTCCGTACATCGGCGGCGAGGAGGAAAAGAGCGAAAAAGAACCGCTTCGTCTCTGGGGCGTTGTAGAGGACGGCGTGATCAAACCGGCAGCCGAGCCGAAGATCACCTGCCAGTGCATTCGTGTACCCGTACTAAACGGTCACACTGCAGCAGTATTCGTAAAGTTCCGCAAAAAACCGACCAAAGAGCAGCTCATTGAGAAGCTGGTGAATTTCTCCGGACTTCCGCAGGAACTGGAGCTTCCGAGCGCGCCTAAGCATTTTATCCGGTATATGGAGGAGGACAACCGCCCGCAGGTGGTTCTGGACGTGGACTACGAGAACGGCATGGGCGTTTCCATCGGGCGTCTCCGTGAGGATACGATCTACGATTATAAATTCGTCGGCCTTTCCCACAACACTGTCCGCGGCGCGGCCGGCGGCGCGGTGCTGTGCGCAGAAACATTGAAGGCGCTGGGGTATATTGCCGCAAAAGAGTGAAGCATACCTGAATGTGAGCCTTGCTGTCTGGCAAGGCTCTTTTTCTACCGGAGGATAGCGGCCATGGCGAAAAGTTCAAACCAGAAACTGAAAATCGTATACCTGATGAAAATCCTGATGGAGCTGACCGATGAGACGCATTCTGTCAGTATGGCTGAGATCATCTCGGAACTCGGAAAATACGGGATTTCCGCTGAGCGAAAAAGCCTTTACAGTGATATCGAAACCCTGCGGCAGTTCGGTCTGGATATTATCGGAGAACAGCGTGAGCGCACGTATTACTATCACGTCGGGAACCGTCAGTTTGAACTTGCCGAACTGAAACTTCTCGTGGATTCCGTGCAGTCTGCAAAATTTATCACGGCAAAAAAGTCAAACGATCTGATAAAAAAAATTGAAGGACTCGCGAGCAAATACGAGGCCAAACAGCTGCATCGCCAGGTCTATGTGGCCGGACGTGTGAAGACGATGAACGAGACCATATACTATGGCGTCGACTCGATTCATGAGGCGATTGCGGACAACCGGCAGATTCGTTTTCAGTATTTTCAGTGGAATGCGGACAAAGAGATGGAACTGCGCCACGGCGGCGCGTATTATCAGGTCAGTCCCTGGGCGCTCAGCTGGGACGACGAGAATTATTACCTGATCGCGTATGACAGCGCGGAAGCAAAAATCAAACATTTTCGTGTGGACAAGATGCTCCACATAGAAATCACCCGCGAAAAACGCGAGGGGCGAAGTACGTTCCGGGAGTTTGATATGGCGCAGTACGCCCGGAAAGTCTTTGGTATGTACGGCGGCAGAGAAGAGACGGTAAAGATTCTCTGTGAGAACCGGATGGCCGGCGTGATCATTGACCGTTTTGGGAAAAGCATCAGCATCCGTAAAGAAGACGGAGAACATTTTACAGTCAGTGTCAGGGTAGAAGTGAGCAACCAGTTCATCCACTGGATCCTGGCTCTTGGCGACGGCGTTAAGATCGTCGGCCCGGAAACAGTCGTGTCGGAGGTAAAAGACGAGATCGCGCGTCTGGAAAAACGGTATCGTTCGTGATTCTGACTGCGAAAACCGCATGATTTCTATTCATACAATTCCTGTGCAAATTCAGAGATAACAGAACATATGTTCTTTTTCAAGACCTGCTTTTGGGACACCCCGGAGAGTATATTGGATTCAGAGTAAGGCTCAGGGAATCAGAAAAAACGATTCTGAGCAAAAATTCTTAAAAATCCAAAAGGGGGATAACAATTATGTCGGGTAAGAACAAGAGGATGGAAGGTTATCTGGAGGCGCTTCTTTCTATGATCGGCGGTTTGCTTTTGACTGCGTTTATTTTTAATGGTTCGGGCATCGCCTTGCGGGATATTCCCTTTGCCCTGGTGCTTGTGATCTATGCGATCTGTACGCTGGTCGTGATGGATGTCGCAAGCAGTGTGGCGGCCAGGAGAGGCAGAGCAAAAAAGAGGGTATGATTTCACGGGGCGGAGAAAGAGGGTGTTGGAAAAAGCCGGGTATTATGCTAGAATAGTCCGAAAGAGTAACTGAACAGCACCAGAAGAACGGGAGGGGACGGATTCATGAAAGTTTTATTTATCGGAGGAACCGGTGTCATCAGCAAGGCCATTTCAAAGCGGCTGCTTCTGGCCGGCCATGAGCTGTGGCTGATCAACCGGGGAAACCGCCTGGAGGGACTTCCGGAAGGCGCACATCTGATCCGGGCGGATATTAATGAAGAGGAAAAAGTGGCCGGACTGCTCGGTGATGAGACGTTTGATGTGGTGGCGGATTTTATCGCGTTTGTTCCGGAACAGCTCAAGCGGGATCACAGACTGTTTGCCGGGAGGACCAGGCAGTTTATCTACATCAGCTCCGCATCCGCATACCAGAAGCCTCTTTCGGACTTCCGGATTGATGAGGGCACGCCGCTTGCGAATCCGTACTGGCAGTATTCACGGGATAAGATCAGCGGGGAGGAGCTGCTGATGCGTTATTACAGGGAGGAAGGCTTTCCGGTGACGATCGTGAGACCCAGCCACACCTACAATGAAGAGAAGATCCCGGTGTGTGTTCACGGGTCGAATGGTTCGTGGCAGGTGATCAAAAGAATGATCGAGGGGAAACCGGTGATTATTCCCGGGGACGGCTCATCCCTTTGGACAGTTACCTGGAATGACGATTTCGCGAAAGGCTTTATCGGGCTGATGGGCAATGTTCACGCGATAGGGGAAGCCGTGCAGATCACGGGTGATGAGGTGCTGACCTGGAACCAGATCCACCGGGTGATCGCGGATGCGCTGGGCGTGGAATTTAAGCCATATTATGTGGCTTCCGATTTTCTGATTTCCTGTGCGCCAAAGGAATGGGATCTTCGGGGAAATCTGCGGGGAGACAAATCCAACACGGTTTTCTTTGACAATACAAAGCTGAAACGGCTGGTGCCGGATTTTGTGCAGACGGTCCGTTTTGATCAGGGCGTGCGTCTGGCGCTCGATTATATCCGGATGCACCCGGAAAGTCAGGTCCCGGATCCGGAGTATGATGCATGGTGTGACCGCGTGATCGAAGTGCAGGAAGAAGCCCTGGCGAAAATGAATGTCTGAGACCAGGCAGACACTTTAAGTGAGTTATGGCGGAACTGCCGTAGAACGAATGGACTGCGGCAGTTCTATCTATGATGAAAGAGATTGATGGAGAAATTGCATGGCAAAATCATTGTTCATAGCGGAGAAGCCGAGCGTGGCGCAGGAATTTGCGAAAGCGCTGCATGAGAATATGCGGCGCGGCGACGGCTATCAGGAATCGGATTCCTATGTGGTGACCTGGTGCGTCGGTCATCTGGTGACCATGAGCTATCCGGACGCATATGATCCAAAATATAAGCGGTGGAGTCTTGATACGCTGCCGTTTTTACCGGATACATTTTTATATGAGGTGATTCCGTCTGTGAAAAAGCAGTTCGCAATCGTGAGCCGTCTTTTGAATCGGGACGATGTGGACACGATCTATGTCTGCACGGATTCCGGGCGGGAAGGAGAATACATCTATCGTCTGGTGGAGCAGGAGGCAAAGGTGCACGGGAAGAAGCGTCTGCGTGTCTGGATTGACTCTCAGACGGAGGAGGAGATTCACCGCGGCATCGAGGAAGCAAAGGATTTGTCTGAGTACGACAACCTGGCGTCCGCGGCCTATCTTCGTGCGAAAGAAGATTATCTGATGGGAATCAATTTTTCCCGTCTCCTGACACTAAAATATGGCAACGCGATTTCCAGCTATCTGGGGAAAGACCGCGCGGTCATCTCGGTCGGCCGCGTGATGACCTGTGTGCTTGGCATGGTCGTCCGGCGCGAGCGGGAGATCCGGCAGTTTGTAAAGACACCGTTTTACCGGGTGGTGCAGACGGTTGCGCTGCCGGGCGGCACAGTGCAGGGGCGGAGTCTTTCGAATGGGCAGCAGGAAGAAACAATGGCGCGGTACCGTCCTCGATTTCCTGAGGAAATCGGGACATTGCTTACATCCAATGTCATAAGGATTGCCGACGAAGTCGGAGGATCCCTTATGACACAGAGCATGCAGAGCAATGTCGGACAGGATGCGGAGAGCCGCACCATGCAGAATCACCTGACGGTGATGGCGCGGCCTACGTCCGACATGCAGAGCAATGTCGGACAGGATATTGAAGGCGAATTTCGCGCGGCAGAGGGTTCCGACTGGTACCTTTCACCGAAACTTTATAAGGAAAACGGTTTCCGGGAGCGGGCGGATGCCGAGGCCCTGATCGCAGGCCTGATGCCGGGGAGCGTGAATACTGCCGCAGCTTCGAAACGTTCTCAGCCTGGCGTGCCGGATGCACAGATATTTCAGGCGTTGGCCGGAGAGACAGCACGCATCGATTCTATTGAAAAGAAGAGAGAAAAGAAAAATCCGCCTCTGCTTTATAATCTGGCGGAGCTTCAGAATGAGTGTTCCCGTACGTTCAAGATCAGTCCGGATGAGACGCTGAAGATCGTGCAGGAACTGTATGAAAAGAAACTGGTCACTTATCCTCGTACGGATGCCCGTGTGCTTTCCACAGCAGTGGCGAAAGAGATCCATAAAAATATCGGCGGTTTGAGAAAATTTGCCCCGGCAGCGGAGGCGGCCGAGGAGATTTTGTCGTCCGGCGCTTATAAAGGAATTGCGCGGACACGGTATGTGAATGACAAGCAGATCACCGACCATTATGCAATTATCCCGACCGGACAGGGCTTTGGCGCGTTGGGTTCGCTGAAAGGGCATGCCTATGGCGTTTACGCGGCGATCGTCCGGCGGTTTCTGAGCATTTTTTATCCGGCAGCGGAATTTCAGAAGGTCACGATGGTGACTGCAATGGGAAAAGAAAAATTTTTCTTTTCCTTCAAAGTGCTGCTTTCGGAAGGATACTTTAAGGTGGCTGGGAATCCGAACGACCGGAAAAAGAAGAATCAATTGGGTCAAAAAAGTGAGACGGGGCAGAACAGTGAGTCAGGCCGGAACGGCGGGCCGGATGAAGGTGAGACGGAGTTCGGCACGGACCTGCTGGAAGCGCTGAAAGGCCTGCGCAGAGGGATGCAGCTTCCGGTGCTCTCCCTTGGCATCCGGGAGGGCGAGACGTCTCCGCCGAAGCGTTACAATTCCGGTTCGATGATTCTGGCGATGGAAAATGCCGGTCAGCTGATCGAAGATGAGGAACTTCGCGCGCAGATCAAGGGCAGCGGTATCGGCACGAGCGCGACACGTGCGGAAATTCTGAAAAAACTGGTCGCCAATGAGTACATAGCCCTGAATAAAAAGACACAGATTTTATCGCCGACTCTGCAGGGCGAGATGATCCATGACGTTGTTTACTGTTCGATTCGCTCTCTTTTGAATCCGGAACTGACCGCCAGCTGGGAGAAGGGTCTGAATTATGTCGCGGAAGGGACCATCACAAGCGATGAATACATGGAAAAACTTGAAAAGTTCATCCGCTCCAGAACGGAGGGTGTGCTTTCCCTGAACAATCAGCTCGCGATGCGTCCGCTGTTTGATGAAGCTGCAAAATATTACAAATCCGGTACAGGTAAGTCAGGCTTGAATAAAACCCGTACAGGCAGAAACAGCACTTATAAAACTTACGGCAGTAAAACCTACAGCAATAATAAACCACGCAAAGGGGAAGCTGTAAGAAACAGGGGATATAAATAATAATTGCAAAACCACAGGAATTGTGTTAATATCACGTAGTTGACAATAAGTGATAGCATAAGCAAAACGAAAAATAGAGAGGCAGGAAGGCGGCTTTGAAATAGAGGAATGAGGAGGACGGAGACTATGGAATCTGCCAAAATCAAAAATCTTTATAACTTAGAGGAGACCATTGCAAAAGATTTGTTTGAAGGCGCGGAATACCCCTGGGAGGTGCTCCCAAAGATCAGCGCGTTTATTGTCGAACTGGGAAACACTTTGCCGGAGGAGGAATACGAAAAGCGCGGCGATGACATCTGGATCGCGAAGTCTGCGACAGTTGCGCCGACCGCTTACATCCATGGACCGGCGATTATCGGGAAAAATGCTGAGGTCCGGCACTGTGCGTTTATCCGCGGCAGCGCGATCGTGGGTGAGGGGGCAGTCGTGGGAAATTCGACCGAACTGAAAAATGTCGTTTTATTTAATAAAGTGCAGGTGCCGCATTACAATTATGTGGGCGACTCCATTCTGGGTTATAAGGCACATATGGGTGCCGGTTCCATCACATCGAATGTGAAATCTGACAAGAAGCTGGTGGTCGTGAAGGACGGCAGAGAACGTATTGAGACCGGTCTGAAAAAGTTCGGGGCAATGCTTGGCGACGAGGTAGAGGTCGGCTGCGGTTCAGTCCTGAATCCGGGAACGGTTATTGGTCCGCATTCCAACATTTATCCGCTCTCTTCGGTGCGGGAAGCGGTCCCGGCAAATTCCATTTACAAGAAGCGCGGCGAGGTGGCTGAGAAACTGTAAAATATCAGGATGAGACCAATCCTTGAGCTACGATAAAAGTCCGCATGAAAAATGTAAAAAGGCAATACGGAATAGAACGGATATAAAAGATAAAGATATTGCAAAGAGGAGCATCATAACATGGCAAAGAACAGCAAAGGGGAGCAGATCTATGACGCGAGCAGCATTTCTGTGCTTGAAGGGCTGGAGGCTGTGCGCAAGCGCCCCGGAATGTATATCGGCAGCGTATCCCGTAAGGGACTCAATCATCTGATCTACGAGATTGTGGACAATTCAGTGGACGAGCATCTTGCGGGTTACTGCAGCCAGATTGAAGTGTATCTGGAAAAGGACGGCACGGCCGTCGTGCAGGATAATGGCCGCGGGATTCCGGTCGGGATGCATGAAAAGGGCATGTCGGCGGAGCGGCTGGTCTTTACGACCCTGCATGCGGGCGGCAAATTCGATAACAGCGCGTATAAGACGAGCGGCGGTCTGCACGGCGTAGGTTCTTCTGTGGTCAACGCGCTCTCGACCTGGCTCGATGTGCAGGTCATGCTGGGCGGAAAAATCCATCACGACCGATATGAGCGGGGCGTGCCGGTGATCGAACTGGAGAACGGTCTGCTTCCGGTGATCGGAAAGACGAAAGAGACCGGTACGCGGATTCAGTTTCTGCCGGATCCGGAGATCTTTGAAAAGACGCGGTTTTCCGCGACGGAGCTGAAAAGCCGTCTGCATGAAACCGCTTACCTCAATCCGGAGCTGAAGATTCATTTTCAGGACCGGCGCGGGGAAGTTGTAGAGGACATTCTTTTCTATGAGCCGGAAGGTATTACCGGATTTGTGCGCGAGATGAATCAGGAATCCGAGCCGGTTGGCGATCCGGTTTATTTTAAAGGAGAGTCGGAAGGCATTCAGGTCGAAGTTGCGTTCCAGTATGTCAACGAATTCCACGAGAATGTGCTCGGTTTCTGCAACAATATCTACAACGCGGAAGGCGGCACGCATCTGACCGGTTTTAAGGCAACCTTTACGACAGTCATGAATACGTATGCGCGGCAGATCGGCGTTTTAAAAGAGAAGGACGCGAACTTCACCGGCGCGGATATCCGCAACGGCATGACGGCCGTGATTTCCATCAAGCATCCTGATCCGCGTTTCGAGGGACAGACCAAGACAAAGCTGGACAATCAGGACGCGGCGCGCGCGGTCGGCAAGGTTGCCGGGGATGAGATCGTGCGCTACTTTGACAAGCATCTGGATGCGCTCAAGAATATCCTTTCCTGCGCGGAGAAGGCGGCGAAGATCCGCAAGACAGAGGAGCGCGCAAAGACCAATCTTCTTACAAAACAGAAATATTCCTTTGACAGCAACGGCAAGCTGGCGAACTGCGAGAGCCGTGACGCCAGTATCTGTGAAATCTTCATCGTGGAGGGCGATTCCGCCGGAGGTTCCGCGAAGACTGCCCGCGACCGCAATTTTCAGGCCATCCTGCCGATTCGGGGCAAGATTCTGAATGTGGAAAAAGCGAGTATCGACAAGGTGCTGGCGAATGCCGAGATCAAGACGATGATCAACGCGTTCGGCTGCGGTTTTTCCGAGGGCTACGGGAACGATTTTGATATCACAAAGCTGCGCTACGACAAGATCGTCATCATGACCGATGCCGACGTCGACGGCGCGCACATCAGCACCCTGCTTCTGACATTGTTCTACCGGTTCATGCCGGAGCTGATCTACGAGGGGCATGTCTACATCGCCATGCCGCCTCTGTACAAAGTGATTCCATCCAAAGGGAAAGAGCAGTATCTCTACGACGACAAGGCGCTGGAAAAATACCGCAAAACGCACAAAGCGCCCTTCACCCTGCAGCGCTACAAAGGTCTGGGCGAGATGGACGCCGAGCAGCTCTGGGAGACGACACTGAACCCTGCCACCCGCGTCATGCAGCGCGTGGCTATCGAGGATGCACGCTTCGCCTCCAGCGTCACATCAATGCTGATGGGCACCGAAGTCCCGCCGCGCAAGCAGTTCATCTATGAACATGCACAGGATGCGTTGTTAGACGTATAAGGAGGTTCTCATGGAACAGGAAGAACGCATCATCGGAGCGGAATACTCCGAGATCATGCAGAAATCATACATTGATTACGCGATGAGCGTCATCATATCCCGCGCCCTGCCGGATGTGCGCGACGGCCTAAAGCCGGTGCAGCGGCGGACGCTCTACGATATGTACGAGCTGGGTATCCGCTACGACCGGCCGTACCGGAAGTGTGCGCGTATCGTCGGCGATACGATGGGTAAATACCATCCGCACGGAGACAGCTCGATCTACGATGCTCTGGTGGTGATGGCGCAGGACTTCAAGAAAGGACTGGCGCTGGTGGACGGCCACGGCAACTTCGGCTCGATTGAGGGCGACGGCGCGGCGGCTATGCGTTATACGGAGGCACGTCTGCAGAAGATTACGCAGGTCGCGTTTCTGGCGGATCTGGACAAGGATGTGGTGGATTTCGGACCAAACTTCGATGAGACGGAAAAAGAACCAATGGTGCTTCCGGTACGGATTCCGAACCTGCTGGTAAACGGCTCGGAAGGCATTGCGGTCGGCATGGTGACAAGCATTCCGACACACAATCTCGCGGAGGTGATCGACGCCGTTAAGGCATTGATTAAAAATAATAAGCTGACCAATGCGGATCTGATGAAATACATCAAGGGACCGGATTTCCCGACCGGCGGCATTGTAGTGAACCAGGATGAGCTGCTGCAGATCTACGAGACCGGACAGGGCAAAATCCGTCTGCGCGGCCGTGTGGAGGTCGAGAAGGTGAAGGGCGGCAAAGAACGCCTGGTGATCACGGAGATTCCTTACACGATGATCGGCGCGAATATCGGAAAATTCTTAAATGAGGTTGCTTCCCTTGTTGAGACAAAAAAGACAAACGACATCATCGATATCTCCAACCAGTCCTCCAAGGGCGGTATCCGCATTGTGCTGGAGCTGCGGCGCGGCGCGGATACGGAGAAACTGAAGAACCTGCTGTACAAAAAGACGCGGCTTCAGGACACTTTCGGTGTGAATATGCTGGCAGTCGCGGACGGCAGGCCGGAGACCCTGAGCCTGAAGAAAATTCTGGAATACAACATTGATTTCCAGTTCGAGCTGACCACCCGCAAATATCAGAACCTGCTCGATAAGGAGCAGAAAAAGAGCGAGATTCAGGAAGGCCTGATCCGTGCCTGCGACATCATTGATCTGATTATTGAGATTCTGCGGGGAAGCCGCAGCCGAGATCAGGTGAAGGAATGTCTGGTAAACGGCGTGACAGAGGGCATCCGTTTCAAGACCGAAAAATCGCGCAAAATGGCGGCGAAGCTGAACTTCACCGAGCCGCAGGCAAACGCGATCCTGGACATGCGCCTGTATAAGCTGATCGGTCTCGAACTCGAGGTGCTGATGGCGGAGCATGAACAGACTATGAAAAACATCGCGGAATACCAGGACATTCTGAATAATTATGATTCCATGGCGAAGGTGATCATAAAAGAGCTGGATTCTCTGAAAAAAGAATTCGGACATCCCAGAAGAACCGCAATCGAAAATGCAGAAGAAATTGTGCTGGAAGAGCCAAAGATCGAGGAACTGCCGGTTGTTTTTCTGATGGATCGCTTCGGCTATGTCCGTTCGATGGATGAGACCATTTATGAGCGAAACAAAGAGGCGGCGGATGCGGAAAGCAGGTATGTGCTTCACTGCCTGAACACGGACCGCATCTGTATTTTTACAGACAACGGCAAGATACATCTGCTGAAAATGCAGAATGTGCCGTTCGGCAAATTCCGCGATAAGGGTACGCCGGTCGACAACCTCTGCAACTACAACAGCAGTGAGGAAAATTTTGTCGGCGTCATGGCAATGAACGACATCAAAGAGACGGTTGTCACGTTCGTGACCAGACAGGCGATGGTCAAGCAGGTGGAGGGCAGTGAGTTTGATACTTCCAGAAAGACAGCTGCTGCGACCAAACTTCAGGAGGGGGATGCGGTGGTTGCCGTGCATGCGGCTTCCGAGCACGCGAACCTTGTGCTTGCCTCGGAAAACGGATATTTCCTGCGCTTTGCCGCATCCGAGATTCCGCTTAAGAAAAAGACGGCTGTCGGCGTGCGCGGCATGAAGCTGGCGGACGGGGACTCCGTTGCAGAAGCCTACTGGGTAGAAAAGAACGGGACTGCACAGAACTCCGAGGTGGAATATAAAGGACATACCGTCACCCTGACCCGGCTGCGCGCCGCCTCGAGGGATACAAAGGGTACGAAAATCAGATTATAAAACGCAGCTCTTTTGGTGGCGAAAATTGATATATACTGTGCATCCATATATAATTCTTGCGCGGCAATACTTATCGCTGCTGCTTCTTCATCGCATACATCTGCTGGTCCGCTTTTCGGATCAGTTCATCCGGGCTGAGATCTTTATCAAATACCGAGAGACCATAACTGGCGGCGGCAGTCTTGCCGCCAATGGTTTTCGGATCCAGAATTCTGGCGGATTCCCGGTAAATACGCCGACACAGTGTGGTCGCTTCTTCCAGCGTAATACCGTTAAACAGGATGCAGAATTCGTCGCCGCCATAGCGGAAGATAAGATGCTGGTCACAGGCGTTTCGCAGCACATTGCTGAATTTTCGAAGATAATCGTCTCCTGCGGTATGGCCGAGCGTATCGTTGACTTCCTTAAAATGATCAATGTCGATCATTGCGCAGACCAGACCGATGTCATCTTCACTCAGATGCCCCAGTACTTCGTCCAGGGCGGTGCGGTTGTACAGGGCGGTGAGCTGGTCGAGAATCATACCCTGCCGGAACTGAACGCGTTCCACCTCTTTCTTTACTGCTGCGTGGCTTTTTTCCTGCTCAAAATAAATCAGAGTCAGACAGGAGATGTAGAATCCGGTCAGAATCAGGAGTGAGACGGCGAAATTGACGGAGTTGTAGCTTTCATCAAGCACAGCAGATTTGGCTGAATCCCATACGATCACCACATCGCCGACGATTCTGGCAATAAACACACAGATGGCGGTCACGCTGGTGAGCACATAGTCTCCGTACAGACAGGAAAACATCAGCGGAATCGCAAACAGAAAATACAGGGAAGGGAAAATGCTGTGGATCGTAAACAGAACAAAGCAGATTCCCACAAGTCCGATTGAAATCACGTAAGACTGCAGAGTCAGACGCTTTGGATAAAGTTTTCGAAACATAAATATAATCAAAAGGATCAATAGATTCAGACCGGTGGGAATCAACAGATATTTCATTGCATAGCGGGAGGCTGTTGATTCCATCAGATTCAGTGCTTTCAGGATAAAATAGAGAATTGCCTCCAATAAAAAAGAGGCAGCAGCAAGCCCCGCACTGATCATGGTGTGTATTTTCAGCCAGTGGCGGCTCACTTTTTCATATTCGAATTCAATTGTTCTTATATAAGAATTTACCATATATACGGCTCCATCCGATGCCGCAGCCGGCTGGGATTTCACAGGAAGGGACAGCCTGTTGCCGCTGCGGGAAAATTGTTATGAAAAAATTCAATATCGCATACCAGTCTAGCACTTTTTGTCAGGGATGACAAGCTGAATTTAAAGGAACGAAAAAATTACGAAACTCCGGGAATCTGAAGGAAATTACTGAAAGCAGCGCTGCGGATGAAAAAAATGTTGTGGAATGTGTGGAAAGGTGCTAGAATGTGACTTGCTATGTTGGGAATGCAGTTCTGGCATGCATTCTGATGGAAGAGAACACATGGGAATACATGAAAACAGGGTTTCTCACGCGGATATGCGATGGAGGAACCGTTCATACGTTACCGGAAAGGGAAAGGCGGGAGAATATGGTTCAATTATACGAGAGCGGCGCATGGCTGATCCACGGCACAGAGATTATCCCGGAAGAAGAGAAAGCGAAGGTAGCTTCTGTCTGCGGGAAAGAGGCGGACAAAGAAGAGGACCGCAAAGGTACGATCGCGTATTCCATTCTGGAAGCACACAATACATCGGACGATATGTCGAATCTGAAGATTCGCTTCGATGCGATGACCTCGCATGATATTACATTTGTCAGCATTATCCAGACGGCGAAAGCGTCGGGAATGGAGCGGTTTCCGATTCCATATGTCCTGACCAACTGCCACAATTCCCTCTGTGCGGTCGGCGGTACGATCAATGAAGATGATCATGTATTCGGTCTGTCGGCAGCCAAAAAATACGGCGGCATCTATGTACCGCCTCATCTTGCGGTGATTCACCAGTATATGCGTGAGACTATGGCCGGCTGCGGCAAAATGATTTTGGGGTCGGATTCCCATACCCGTTACGGGGCGCTTGGTACGATGGCGGTCGGCGAGGGCGGCGGCGAACTGGTAAAACAGCTGCTTTGCGATACGTACGACGTGGCCTATCCGGGTGTGATTGCGATTTATCTGGACGGGAAACCGAATCCGGGTGTCGGCCCGCAGGATATTGCGCTGGCGATCATCGGAGCAGTGTTTAAGAATGGCTATGTGAAAAATAAAGTGATGGAATTTGTCGGGCCGGGCGTTTCCTCCATGACGACGGATTACCGCAATGGCGTCGATGTCATGACGACGGAGACGACCTGTCTTACCTCGATCTGGAGAACGGATGAGGATACAAAAGAATATCTGACAGAGCATGGGCGTGGGGAAGACTATCGGGAGCTGAATCCGGCGGATGTTGCTTATTATGACGGGCTGGTCTACGTGGACCTCTCTTCGGTAAAACCAATGATTGCACTTCCGTTCCATCCAAGCAATACGTACGAGATTGATGAACTGCTCGCCAATCCGGGAGACATCCTGCGGGAGGTGGAACGAAGCGCGGCAGCTCTTACCGAGAATACTTCCGTAGATTTCCACCTGACGGATAAGGTGGCTGACGGAAAGATTCATGTTCAGCAGGCGATCATCGCGGGCTGCGCAGGCGGTACCTACACGAACCTGATGGAAGCGGCCGACATTCTGAACGGCTGCAGTATCGGCAGCGGTGAATTTACGCTGGCAGTTTATCCGTCCTCTCAGCCGGTCTTTATGGATCTGGTGAAAAAAGGTGCAGTTTCTGCCTTGATGGCAGCCGGCTCAACGGTTAAGACTGCGTTCTGCGGACCATGCTTCGGCGCGGGCGATACCCCGGCGAACAATGCGTTCAGTATTCGCCACACGACACGGAATTTCCCGAACCGGGAAGGCTCCAAGCCGGGGGCGGGACAGCTCTCAGCGGTAGCCCTGATGGACGCGCGGTCAATCGCGGCGACTGCGGCCAGCGGAGGTGTGCTGACCTCCGCGGAGACGTTTCTGGAGGAGCGCTCCCGGGGAAAGACAGTTTCAGGAGCATACTTTGACAGGTCAGATGAAACTGCGGCGGTATATCAGGTTCCAAAATACAGCTATGATGACAGCGCTTACCGCGCGCGGGTATATCAGGGCTTTGAAAAGGCGGATGCCGGAGCCTCTCTTGTTTATGGACCGAACATCAAAGACTGGCCGGATATGGAGCCGCTGGCCGACAACATTCTGCTGCGCGTATGTTCAAAGATTATGGATAAGGTCACGACCACGGACGAGCTGATCCCGTCCGGCGAGACATCTTCCTATCGTTCCAATCCGCTTGGCCTGGCGGAATTCACACTGTCGCGGCGTGATCCGGCTTATGTGGAAAGAGCAAAAGAAGTGGACCGCCTGGAACGGACCCGGCTTGCGGCAGGCGGGACAGCTGCTGCTGCGCTTGAACCGATGCTGCAGACGGCGTTTGACCGGATTAAGGAACTGGATCCGTCCGCCGACCCTGAGAGTATTGAGATCGGCAGCATGATTTATTGCGTAAAGCCCGGCGACGGATCCGCGCGTGAACAGGCGGCAAGCTGTCAGAGAGTGCTTGGCGGCCTGGCAAATATCTGTACGGAATACGCGACCAAACGGTATCGCTCCAATGTCATGAACTGGGGTATGCTGCCGTTCCAGATGAAGCCGGAAGCAGACGAAAGCGAACCGTGCTTTGAGGTCGGTGATTACATCTATGTGCCGAATGTGAAAGCAGCGCTGGACGGCGATATGAAAGAGATTAAAGCGTATGTGATGAAGATGGATGCGGCAGCGGTTACGCCGATACAGGAGATTTCACTGTATATTGCGGATATGACCGAGACGGAGAAAGAGATCGTCCGGGCAGGCTGCCTGATCAATTTCAACCGTAACCGCATGAAAGCTGCGCAGAACTGAGAATGCCTGTGAAGGCACGGAACAGTTAGAATGATACAGAAAAATCAGGAGCGAGGAAACGAATATGCAGGGAAGAACACATAACTGCGGAGAACTGAGGATTGGCGATGCCGGCGCAAATGTGAAGCTGGTCGGCTGGTTTGAAAATCTCCGCAAGGTAAGCAAAAATCTGGGATTTCTGATTCTCAGGGATTTTTATGGGACGACACAGATTGTTGTAGAGACGGAAGAAATTATGGAGCAGCTGTCCGGGATAAATTATGAGTCAACGATCTCGGTAGAAGGCGTGGTACGTGAGCGAAGCAGCAAGAATGATAAACTTCCGACCGGCGAGATTGAGGTGGTGCCGGAGAAGATCGAACTGCTTGGCAGATGCCGCTACAATGAGCTGCCGTTTCAGATCAATCATTCCAGGGACGCGGATGAGAATCTCCGCCTCAAATACCGGTATCTGGATCTGCGCAATCCGGCAGTAAAGGATAAGATCGTGCTGAGAAGCAAAATCGTGGCGGATCTGCGTGCGAGTATGATCGCGCATGATTTCATGGAAATTACGACGCCGATCCTGACCTGTTCTTCACCGGAAGGCGCAAGAGACTATCTGGTGCCGGCAAGAAATCATCCGGGCAAATTTTACGCGCTCCCGCAGGCGCCGCAGCAGTTCAAACAGCTTTTGATGGCATCCGGGTTTGACCGTTATTTCCAGATCGCGCCGTGCTTCCGCGACGAGGACGCGCGTGCGGACCGCTCTCCGGGAGAATTTTATCAGCTCGACATGGAGATGGCGTTTGCGGATCAGGAGGATGTATTTGCGGTTCTGGAAGATGTGCTTCCGCCGATCTTCTCAAAATACGGGATTTATAAAAAAGCGTCCCGGCCTCCGTTTGCACGTATCGCGTACCTGGATGCGATGGAAAAATACGGCACGGACAAGCCCGATCTGCGGATTCACCTGGAAGTGCAGGATGCAACCGCAGCGCTTGGCGGATGCGGCTTTGGTCCGTTCGAGGGGCAGACAGTAAAAGCGGTTGTGGCCCCGGCTTTTACCGGTACGAGAAAGGTGATCGATAAGCTGTGCGCGGACGCGGAAACACAGAGCGGACAGAAAGCATTCTGGTTCCGCTTAGATGAGCAGGGCGAGGTCGTCGGCGGCATTTCTAAATTTGTGAAAGAGAGAAAAGATACCGTCGTTGAAGCTCTTGGCTTAAAGCCGGGCGATTTTGTGGCACTTTGTGCAGGCAGCCTGAAAGCTGCGCAGAAAGGAGCCGGCGTGCTGCTGAAGATGATCGGCACCCGTTTCGACGGCTATATGGATAAGGAAAGCTATGAGTTCTGCTGGATTGTCGATTTCCCGATGTATGAGATCGGCGAAGAATCAGGGGAGCTGGAGTTCTGCCACAACCCGTTTTCCATGCCGCAGGGCGGTCTGAAAGTGCTCGAAGAAGCAGAAAACGCCATGCAGAATCATCGCTGCGGCGATGACGCCGCCTGTGCTCCTGACTCACAGGGCGGGATGGAACAGGCGACGGCAGGCCGGGAAAAAGCACTGGAAATTCTGGCATATCAGTATGACCTGGTATGCAACGGCGTAGAGCTTTCCTCTGGCGCGGTCCGTAACCACGATCCGGAGATTATGGTCAAAGCGTTCAATATTGTGGGACTTGGCGAAGAGGATGTGAAAGCGAAGTTCCCGGCCATGTACAATGCGTTCTGCTATGGGGCGCCGCCTCACGCGGGTATCGCTCCGGGCGTAGACCGTATGGTGATGCTGATTGCGGGAGAGGAGAGCATTCGTGAAATTATCCCGTTCCCGATGAACAAAAACGCACAGGATGTGATGATGGGCGCACCGGCAGAGGTCGAAGAAAAACAGCTGCGCGATGTGCACATTCAGATCGTGAAGGAAGAAAAGAACGGATCATTGATGTAAAGCGGTATCTTATCAGACAGGAAAAGATACGCCGAGCACCGTTAAATGAAGAAACGGGTCCCGGCGTATTTTGGGTTCATCTGTAATACGTGTTCCGGTTATCATCGGAGACAGAGCTGCTGTCTGTTATTCAGTCACTGCTGTGGTATCCGCACCGGTTTCCGCTGCGGCGTCTGCGCCAGCCTGCGTTGAAGCATCCGTGCCGGTCACTGTTGTGGCGTCTGCCGCTTCTGTGCCGTCAGATGTCTCCGCCGCTGCCTCATTCAGAATTTCACTCAGCTCGTTGATCATATCCTCGTCTTTCAGGCTGAATTTGATCTCTACCCGGCGGGACGCGTCCGCATCAATCGTGCCGTCTTCCGCATAGACCGGATCTGACCAGGAGTGGCCGTTGACGGACAGCTTTTCTTCAAGAAGTTCCATATCAGAGGAAGAAATCGTCCCGAGATCAAGCAGATACGAGGCGACGGCAAACGCTCTGGACTGCGAGAGTTGGAGATTGGAAAAGTACGTGCCGGACGTGTCTGTGTAGCCGTCAATCCGGATCTCTGCGAGATAATCAAAATATTCATCAGAAAGGAGCACAGAACAGTAAACCGGCAAAATCTGGCCGAGCAGCGCCTGCCCTTCTTCCGTCAGGGAATATTCGTTGAAACCGAAAAGTACACTGGAATCCAGAAGAATGGAGCCGTCGGTCTCATCCAGAGTTACCGTCAGATTCTGCGCGTCAAATTCCTGCTTCAGATCCGCGATCAGATCCGCCTTTACACCAATGATCTGCTCGATCTTCTGCTGCTGCTCTTCAAGAGTAGCCTGCTGGGAAGCAACCAGCGCGGCCTGCTCATCGAGATCCGCCTGCTGTGCGGCGACCAGAGCTTCCTGTTCCGCAAGTTCGGATTCCTGTTCGGCGAGAAGCGCACTTTGCGCGTCCAGACTTTCCTGTTGGGAGGTGACCAGAGCACTCTGCTCATCGAGATCTGCCTGCTGGCTGGCGAGAAGCGCAGCCTGCTCATCGAGTTCGGATTCCTGCTCGTTCAGCAGAGCCTGCTGTTCCTCCAGCTGTGTCTGCAGCAGACTTGTGGTCTGCTGATGCGCGGATTCTTCCTCCAGACGTTCCTGATAGTTTTTCTGCGCCTGCATGAAAGAGATGCACATAACAAGCACAAAAAGCAGCAGAAGTCCGGCCATCATGTCAGAATAAGAACGCCATACATTGTGTCCTTTGTAGGATTTCTTTCGTTTTGCCCGCATAGCTTCACCCCTTGCTCTTTCTGCGGAACAGAACCGGCTGGGCGGCCAGCTTTTCCAGATGGTTCAGCTTTTTCATCATTTCATCCAGAAGCTGCTCCGTCTTATCCTGGTCGGAGGACAGGTTTGCCGCGGTCATCTGGCGTCTGCGTATCTCTTCCAGCTGAGCCGAAAGAGCGGCGAGATCATCCAGAATTTCCGTATTTGACTGCACCGGCCCCATTTTTGCGATTTCGTCCGTATAGCCCTGAAGTTTTTCGTTGTTGGCTTCCCATACAGCAGAAAAACTTTCGATGGTCTGATACATGAAGCGGATATATTCCTGATAGGTGGCGGTCTGTTCCTCGCTGATGCGGAACGCGTCTTTCTGCGCCTGCGTCAGTTTGCTGAGCGTCTGTTCATTGTACTGTTCGGATTTTTCCACCTGGCTTTGCAGGTCGCCAAACATTTTCTGGAGCCGGGACATGGAGCGGTCCATGAAATCTGTGTAGGAAGCCTGCGCTCTTTCCAGCTGTTTTGCGGACTGGTTCAGCTTGCGGAACGAATCATCCATGTCTGTATGAACATCCGTGATAATGGCGTCGCAGATCTTAGCGACGGAATCCGCCTGGCTTTGCGCAAATGTCTCTACAATCTGCCGGATGGAACCGGTCATCTGTTCAAAAGCAGGAGTGACGGTCGCTTCAAAACTTCTGGCCATCTGTTCCGCTACGATTGCGGTCAGATCATCCGTCATCTGTTCGCGGCTCTTTGCCTGCTCCGCCAGACGGGACGCGGCGTCCACTTCACGGCTGGGACGGACATACAGATAAAAAGCATCCATAAAGGATTCGAGATTATCGGACATGTCAGCAAGTTCGCTGCGAAGATTGAACGAGAACGGAAGCGAGAGCGCAAGACCATAAATGGAAGTGACAAACGCCACTTTGATGCCGTCAATCAGCGGCGATACGGAATCCGCCATCTGCTCATAGCCGGATGGGTCAAAACTTCGAAGCCCAAGCACCAGGCCGATAAACGTGCCCAAGATGCCGAGACTTGTCAGGATATCCGGGATCAGTTCCAGAAGAGAGCGATGAATATAAGTCTCTATCGAATCTTCATTGATGAAATCTCCGAGGTCACAGGAACCGTCCGGATGCCGCTCGGACATTTCGTAATACTGGGAATAGCAGTCGTCGAGAAAACGCTCTTCAAAAAGCCCTTCCTGCGGCAGCGCCCCGCCGTCGCCGGCGGAACTGCGGATGGTTTTTGCGGCTTTTGAAAGAGATTTGCTGATCCGCATCAGCCGGAGCAGGCCCGTAAAGAGCGAGGCTAAGATCGCAATCAGCATCACCGCCAGAAATCCAAGGTTGACCGCGAGTGATGTCATCTCCACATCCCGGCTGATATAGGTGATAAATACGCAGACACCGACGGCCAGAACAGCTGTCAGAACAGAAATAAACCTTCTTACATACAAATGAATCCCCTCCCCCTTATTTTCATCCCGGATTCGTACACGGACTGTACGGAAAACCCGGAACGCGGAATGAACGTGAAAGATATGTAACAGATAAAAAGAGTATAATGAAAAACGCGTAAAATGTAAAGCAATGGCGGGAAACCTTAAGAAAAAAATACAAAACCGGAAGGGAAGCAGTCTTGCGGATCAGGGGAATGGCGTGTATAATTCAAAAAGAAATGGAGTAAGAGATCTATACGGAAGAAGGGAGCAATAAGGCGATGATCAGACAGATTGTGGCTTTTGTAGAAAACAGGAAAGGAATTGTACGGCAGGCAGCGACTGTGCTGCGCGAGGAAGGGGTTCGCATCTGCGGCCTGTCGACTGTGGATTCTCCGGAATTCGGTATCGTGCGGATGATTACAGATGATCCTGACAGGGCTTTATCCGGTCTTGCAAATGCAGGTTTTGTTGCGAAAGAATGTGAGGTTATCGCAGTGCAGATGGGCGCAAATGATGATATAGAGCCGCTTCTGCGGGTGATTGAGGATGGGAATGTCAACATCAATTATTTCTATTCTTCCTTTGGAGACGACGGGCAGACTCCGGTTCTGATTTTGAATGCCGCAGATATGGATGAGACGGAAGCATTGCTTGCAAATCACGGATTTACGTGCCTCGGCTCCCGGATCTGCGGATCCGGCCTTAGGGATTAAGGAGAGAAAAGGACAATGACAGCACGAACGAAACGGATGCTGCTGACAGTTCTGGTTGGAGCCGCGGCGCTTTTTGGCGCGGGCGGGTGTTCCAGAAGCGTGATCAATTACCAGATCGCCGAGAGCATCGGAACAGTTGGAGAATATGAGAACAATTCACCGGTGGAGACGCCAAAGATGCAGGCGGAACGTGAACTGGAGGAAGCCGAGGAGGATCTGGAGGCGGAGCGGACTGCTGTTCTGGAGGAAGCGGAAACTCTCGCATCTGGCTACTGGTATGAGGAAGCGATCGCACTGCTGGAAGAGAGCAGCCTGCTCTCCGAAGACGAACGGGCCGCAGCGGCGATTGAGGAGTACCGCCTGGCAAAAAATTCCCTGGTGGAGTATGAAGGCGAAGTCCTTCACCTGAACTTCCCGAACCTGATTGCGGATACTTCTCTGGCTATTGACGGCGACAGTTATGCGACGACCTACAGTCAGAACCTGATCACACTGGATGAGTTTGAGGGAATCCTGACTCAGCTGTACGAGAAAGGTTATCTATTGATCGACATTCATTCTCTGGCTGAAAAAATCGATGACGGTTTCGGCAATATCACACTGTCAGAGTCCACACTGCTGCTGCCTGAAGGCAAAAAACCGCTTGTTATATCCGTGGAGAACCTGAATTATGCGAATGTACGCAGCGGGGACGGGATCGCTACGAAACTGGTGCTTGATGATGAAGGCAGTGTGGCTGCCGCCTATGTGGATTCGAAAGGTGTGACACAGACAGGCGCGTATGACACTGTTCCGGTGCTGGAGCAATTCATCGGGGAGCATCCGGACTTTTCTTATCAGGGCGCGCGGGGGATTATCGGCCTGTCCGGCAAATACGGTGTGTTCGGCTATGGGGTGGAAGAAAACAGGGATGCGGATTGGGAGAGCAACGCTGATACTGTGAAGCAGATTGCCGCAAAGCTGACAGAGGATGGCTGGACTTTTGCGACGCAGGGCTACAGCTATACCTATATGAATGATTTGTCTTATGATGAGCTGGCAGAAGATATCACAAAATGGGAGGATGCGGTTGGCAGTCTGATCGGGGACTGTGATACGCTGATTTATCCTTATGGCTCGGAAGTAGAGTACATCTCCGATGAGTCTGTCTATCTGACCGGAGCAGGGTACTGCTATCTGATCGGCCTGTGGGCTTCGGATGACTATCTGTCTGTTAGTGAGACTTATCTCAGACAGACACGACGTTCGATCACGGGATATCTGCTGGAAAATTATCCGGATTATTATGCATCATTTTTCACGGTTTCGGAAATCCTTGACAGTATAAGACAGGAATAAAGACCGGATTGCCTGGCAGAACAGAGACGAATAAAAACGCAACAAAAATAGTATAAAATGTGTAATAAAAGATAAAAAAGCTCTGATAACGCTTGCTATTTTTTGAGCAGAGTGGTATGATGCTAAGCATATGGCGGGCCTTTTGCGGATTTCAGGGAGTGATAAAGCCGGTATGGACGCCGATTGAGGACAGAGTATAGGTTTTAATGGAGGGAATTTTTATGATGAACAAGAGCAAAAGATGGCTGTTGGCGCTGTTGCTGTGCGTATCTGTAGTATTTGCGGCGACCGGGTGTGAGCAGCTGAAGAAGGAAACGGAGACGGAAGCGCCGACGGAGAGCGAGACGGAAAGCGAGACGGAGACCGAAACAGAGAGCGAGACGGAAACGGAGACGGAGACTGAGACAGAGACCGAGACGGAGACGGAGACCGAAACAGAACCGCAGACATTCACACTGGACACTACGGTGGATGAGGAGAACGCGGCACTGACTCAGTATGATACGATTCGTGTGATGTATGCTCTGGACGACCTGAATGTTCGTACGGAACCGGGTACCAGCGATACATCCGAGATCTTTACCAGTTATGCGAGCGGTGATCAGATCAATGTGGTCGGCGAGACAACGAACTGGTATATGGTATCTATTGATGGCTATGAATCCAACGGCTATGTTTACAAAGAATACGTTGGCACTCTGGAGGAGATGAACGGCACCGATACGGCCTCGGAGGATGCTTCCGGTACGGACACGGCAGGTACGGATACCACAGGTACGGATACGACGGCCTCTGCGGCATCGCCTGACACGGTTTCCGTAGACACCTCATCGATTGACGTAGAATATGGCGTGGAGACCTATGCGGAAGTATTTACAGTGGTGGCAACTGCCGGAGCGAATATGCGCTCGGAGCCGTCTCAGGACGGGGAGATCATCGGTACGATCGCATCAGGCACGCAGGTGACGGCTGTCGGCTCTACGGAACGCTGGTATAAGATCAGCTACAATGGCACGGTAGGTTATGTGAATAAGAATTTGTTCAGTGCAGAATAAAATATAAAGCAGGTTATGGGGAAAGGGGAGTCCCGGTCCGGTTTTGTTTCGGTCCGGGATTTTTCCTGCTTTTTTACCGGATGTTGTTCTGGACGGTTACACAAAAAGATCACATTTCAGTCACAGACCGTACGCATGACCGCGGTATTGTTCGGGGTGTGCAAACGATTCTGTGAGTGGAAGAGGAGAAATGTTATGAGCGATGAATGGAGCAGATTAAACCGGCAGCTGGAGCGGGAGCGGAAAGTGAGACGGTCACGCATTTACATAGCCATTGTTGTTGTCGCAATTATACTTTTTGCGGTCGGCATCAGTCTGATCATTCGGAGACTTTCGAACTATGACAGCGGTATTGAAGAAGCGCTGGGGATCGTGGAGACAGAGACAGAGACGGAGACGGAAAGCGAGTCGGAAAGCGAGACGGAGACCGAAACAGAGGCAGCAGCCGCATACGATGATATAGGAGAACTGGAAACGCTGATCGAAGATACGCTTGCGGATCATTCCGGCACATGGAGTGTCTATGTAAAAGATCTGGATGCAGGCAATGTTGTCTCCATCAACAATGAAAGTATGTACGCAGCCAGTCTGATCAAGCTGTTCGTTATGCAGTCCTGTTATGAGAATATGGATGACCTGATCGCGAATTACTGTTCGATTCATGGTTCAAGTGAGGAAACCGCATCGGCGACGATTGAAGACCGCCTCTATACGATGATTGTTTATTCACGCAACGAGTCCTATAATGAACTGGTGCGCCTGCACAGCAGCAGCGGCAGCTTTACGTCGGGCTGCAGGCTGGTCAATTCCTATATAGCAGAAAACGGATATGCGGATACGGGTGTCTATACGACGCTGCATCCTTCCGATTCCAGTTTTGAATCGACCGGGGAAGGGACGAATCACACGACCGTAGAAGACTGCGCGGCGCTGCTGGAATCAATTTACAACGGGACCTGTGTCTCAGAGGAAGCCTCTGAGGCCATGCTGAATCTGCTGCTCCAGCAGGATGTCACGACCAAAATTCCGGCCGGCGTGCCGGATGGGATTTCCGTCGCGAACAAGACTGGCGATACCGATGAGGAATCGCATGATGTGGCGATCGTATATGGCGAAAAGACAACCTATATTCTCTGTGTGATGTCGACCGGCGTAGACGAGATGGGCGCCGGAAACGCAGGAAATCTGGTTAAGGAGATTTCAACGCTGGTATATGATTTCCTGAATTGAGCGGGTGACGGCTCGCTGGACGAGCCTGATTTTTCGGGATCGCTGCATAATAGAGACTGCGTGAAGAGAAAATGTGAGGAGACGTGTATGGAACAGTACATTATGGCACTGGACGCCGGGACGACCAGCAATCGCTGTATTTTGTTTGATCATGAGGGAACTGTCCGCAGTATTGCGCAGAAAGAGTTTACCCAGTATTTTCCGAAGCCGGGATGGGTGGAGCAGGACGCGGATGAAATCTGGTCCACGCTGCTTGGAGTAGCGGTTGAGGCGATGCAGAAAATCGGGGCGCGTGCGGAGAATATTTCTGCGATTGGTATCACAAACCAGCGGGAAACGGCCATTGTCTGGGACAAAAACACGGGTGTGCCGGTATACCGGGCTATCGTCTGGCAGTGCCGGAGAACGGCGGAATATTGCGACAGCCTTGCGGAGCAGGGCATGGTCGACATGATCCGTGAGAAGACGGGCCTTGTGCTGGACGCGTATTTTTCTGCGACAAAGATTCGCTGGATACTGGAAAATGTGGAGGGCGCCCGTGAAAAAGCCGAGGCAGGCGAACTGCTCTTTGGTACGGTCGAGACCTGGCTGATCTGGAAACTCACCAGAGGCAGAGTGCATGTAACGGACGTTTCCAATGCTTCACGCACCATGCTGTTTAACATCCATACGCTGCAGTGGGACGAGGATATCTCAGGAACGCTGGGGATTCCCACATGCATGCTGCCGAAGGTAGTGGATTCCAGCGGTGTCTATGGGATGACGGACAGTTCTTATTTTGGCGGTGAGATCCCTATCGCGGGGGCGGCTGGCGACCAGCAGGCGGCTTTGTTCGGACAGGCGTGCTTCGCCCGCGGTGAGGTAAAGAATACCTACGGAACCGGCGGTTTCCTTCTGATGAATACCGGCAGCATGCCGGTTACCTCCCAGAGCGGGCTTGTGACGACGATCGCCTGGAGCATCGGAGGAAAGGTAACCTACGCGCTGGAGGGATCTATTTTCGTCTCCGGCGCCGCAATTCAGTGGCTTCGAGATGAAATGCGTCTGATTGATTCTGCTCCGGACACGGAATGGATCGCCGGACGTGTGCCAGATTCCAACGGCTGCTATGTCGTGCCGGCTTTTACCGGGCTTGGCGCGCCCTACTGGGATCCTTACGCGCGCGGATGCATTGTCGGCCTTACGCGCGGCGTCAATAAATATCACGTTGTACGGGCAACGCTCGAATCGCTCGCCTATCAGACCAGCGATGTTCTGCAGGCGATGGAAAAAGATTCCGGCATCCGGCTTGCAGGCCTGAAAGTTGACGGCGGTGCAAGCGCCAACAATTTTCTGATGCAGGTACAGGCGGATATTCTCGGCCAGAATGTCTACCGTCCAAGCTGTATTGAGACAACTGCCATGGGCGCAGCCTATCTGGCCGGTCTCGCTGTCGGCTACTGGAACGGTCCTGAGGAAATCCATGCGAACTGGAAGACGGAACGGGTCTTTTCCCCGCAGATGACGCAGGAGGAACGCGACAGCCGTCTCAAAGGATGGCATAAGGCTGTCCGCTACTCGTTCGGGTGGGCGAAAGAAGATTAGAAATCATTATTGATCAGATGAAAGATGCCGAAGGTGTGACTAAGGATTTGAAGCGCCGTGATTGGTGGAAGCGCCCCCTCGTTTCATCTCCGTATCCGCTCCGGTCGGTGCTAAACGCCTGCCACTGGCAGGCAGCACCGGCGGCAGATCGGGTGCCCCATATAAAAACGCTTCGCGTTGGGGGCACCCTGGTGGGGCTGGGTGCAGCGTAAGGGAAATATCCAGAACCGTGCTGAGGAGATCATCAGGGCAGAAATGATTTATCAATGATTTGTTATTAGATAGCGGAGGCCGTCTCTTTGGAGGCGGTTTTTTCTATTCTGTTTGAATGGTATAGTTTAATCTGGTAAAGGGTCTTTTTGCTCCCTTGCCAAATTAAAAGAGTTGCTTTAAAACTTTTTAAGATTTATACGGACGCTTTTGTTTTGACAGGGATTTGTCTGCATTTAAGGGCTTAGAAAGCCTTATTTTTAAGGAAAAAATGAGAGCAAAATTGGTATTTGTGGAATTATTATCGTGGATTGGGGAAAATTTAAAATTCCTGTTGACATTTGCATTGATATCTTCTAAACTAAATCTTGTGATAGGTCATTCCTATCTTATAAAAGTTCCATACTTCTTTTTTAGGAGGTTATGTACTTTTGTAAAAAGCGGTGAGTCCTACCGTTAAGTGGAACCGATAAAAGCAGTGAGTCCTACTGTAAGTGGAACCGATAAAAGCAGTGAGTCCTACTGTGAGTGGAATCTTTTTAACAGGCTGCGTGAAAACGCGGCCTGTTTTAGTCCCGCCCATTCGTGAAGCGAACTTAAATGGTCGGGGTGTTACCGATCGTATGACCGTATCGAAAGGAATTACATATGGAACAAAAACGTTTAAATCTTTATCTGATAGACTTGAAGTATATCAGAAGCCTCGCACATGCAGATGATCATGTTATGTCTGTTTCACCTCAGATAAACATGGTGCATTCTGGGGACGTGAGGATGTTTTTAGTAAGAGATTTGTGAATAAGCAGACTGGAAAGGTTGGATATTTTACGCAATGCAACAATTTCTGGAAATCAGGATGTCCCAAAAAGGAAAAGAAGAAAATATCATGTCACAACTGTTCCTGGCAGTCTTATCGGAAATTGAATCTTTCTGATATTGAGGAGCATCTGCGTGGCACTACAGTAAACGGACAGGAAGTGGTGCTTGGCGTTTATCCGCTGCATGCCAATGGCACCTGTCGTTTTCTGGTATATGATTTTGATAATCATGAAAAGGATGCGGAAGAAGCTGATTTCGCTAATACGGATACAATGTGGATGGAAGAAGTCAAAGCAATGCGGGAAATTTGTCTTGCGTATGGAATGGAACCTCTGGTGGAACGTTCCCGCTCGGGACGAGGGGCACATGTATGGATTCTCTTTAAAGAGTTTATAGATGCTGCCCTGGCGCGGAAATTTGGTTATGCTTTGCTTCAGAAAGGCGCGGAACGAGTGAATCTGAAATCATTTCGATATTATGACCGAATGCTTCCGATGCAGGATCGTCTTCCAAAAGGCAGCATTGGGAACCTGATTGCGCTGCCATTGCAGGGACAGGCTTTACATGAGGGGAATACGGCTTTTGTTGATGAAAACTGGAATGCATATCCGGATCAGTGGGATGTACTGCTTCACACGAAAAGATACTCCAGAGAATTTCTGGAACAGAAGATGAAGGAATGGGG
Source organism: Clostridiales bacterium (assembly GCA_020860715.1). Classification (GTDB taxonomy): domain Bacteria; phylum Bacillota; class Clostridia; order Lachnospirales; family Lachnospiraceae; genus Choladousia. The sequence goes on from JAJBTU010000038.1 coordinate 176,697, forward strand.
AGTGCAGCAGCCTTTTTCCACAGATGAAAATGAGAGTGGAGATTCAGATACGGAAATTCATAAAAACACGGAAAAACCGTGGAGGAAAGAAAAATGTTTTAACAAAGAGGATGTAGATGGCAAACTTCGAATTACACTGGCCAATGGCGTATATATTGATACATCCAACCTTGCTCCGCGTATACAGAACCGGATCCGTGAAATGGCGGCTTTTGGAAACCCGGTGTTTTATAAGAACCAGGCTATGGGTTTGTCAAATTATGATCAGGCCC
>JAJBTU010000003.1:0-9625 GCA_020860715.1 Clostridiales bacterium
TACCAAAAAAGAATTTTTTGCTAATTTATGCTTGACTTTTCATAGCTGGTCTCCCATCAAAATCTCCCCAATCCGGCTGCGCAAGCCCAAACGCCTGCTCATTCTCCCGGTACTGCAAAAACGCGCGGAACACATAGACGTCCTCCGGCGTCGTCACTTTGATATTGCCCCGGTTCCCGGGTACAATATGGGGCTGACGGCCCAGCGCACGGTAAATCGTGCAGGCATCCACCATACCTTCATAGCGGTGCTCTCCTGCCCGCATCCTCTCGTGTGCCTCCATAATGTCCTTTAAATAAAAGCTCTGCGGTGCCTGTGCGGCATAACTCTCGCTGCGAAGCGGCACATCCTCCACGCAGCATCCGTCCCGGCTCACCAGAATCGTTTCATAACACGGCGTCGCCGTGATCGCGCTCCCATATTTTTTCACGCTCTCAATGTTATCGCTGATCACATGATAGTCCACACAGGGACGCACACCGTCATGGATCAGCACAACAGAGTCCTCCGGATTCCCATCCGACTGCGCCTTTTTCAGCGCATTGTAAATGGAATCCTGTGCGGTCTCCCCGCCCGGAACGATCGCTGAAAGTTTGTTGATCCGGTATTCCTTCGCAAGGTCTTCCGTATACTCCATATAATCCGGATGCATGGCCAGATAGATCCGGTCGATCTCTTCATGCCTCTGGAACAGCTGCAGGGTGTGGATCAGAATTGGTTTTCCATTGATTTCCAGAAACTGTTTTGGAATCCCGGTCCCCATCCGGACGCCGCTCCCGCCCGCAAAGATAATCGCGATATTCATCTCATTCCGCCTCCATATCTGCGATGTCTGCTTCCCATTATATTCCCGCATATGTTTCCGCTCAGGTAAGTCCCGCCAGCTTCAGAATCCGCTCCGTTGCGCGGCCGTCGCAGGCTCCGACATAAGTCTCGCGGAAAGCGTCGATCTCTTCCGCGTGTTCTGCGTACCATCCGCCGACTCCGCCTGCAGCGCTGTTTTCTCCATCCATGTCCCGTTTCCCGGCATCCCGCACGGCAGCGCCCGTTTCTTTCTGCGCCGGCGTCATCGTGTTGTCCGCCGCCAGCCCCAGAGCCGCCGTCAGTTCCTCTTCCGTCTGTGCCAGCGGAAACGGCATGCTCCTGTAATCAATATAAAATCCCCGCTTCTCTTCATACTCTTCAAGGTCCGGCGCAAACAGGATCACCGGCCTGCGGTACAGCAGATAGTCAAACAGCACCGACGAATAATCGGTGATCAGCACGTCCGCAGCCGCATACAGTTCCTCCGTGGGGATTGAACTGTTGGAAACCATCCCATGCCGGTCCACATGCGGGTGCGCTTTTATTATAAAACACCAGTCATCCTTCAGAACATCCGCGGCATGGCGGATTGCCTCCAGCCCTTCAAGCCGGGGCGCAGCGGCATTTCCCCGAAACGTCGGTGCCCAGAGCGCCACCTTTTTCCCCGCCGCTTCCGGATGCTGTCTCCGAAAATTCTCCCTGCACCGTTCATTCCAGTCCGGGTCAAAATAAAAATCGGTCCGGCTGATGCCGGTCGCGAAAATATGCTCCCGTGACAGGCGCAGCGCCCGCTCATGCACCGGAACGCAGACCTCGGCGCTCATCGTCAGGTACGTGTAGTTGCCGAACATGTCGCCGCTGTAGCCTTTCGGAATATCCTCCCCCGCGTCATAGGCAATCTTTTTGGTCAGCCCGCAGGAATGCCAGAGCTGCACCAGCGTTGTCTCCGGGCGCTTCCGGCACGATGCCGCCGGCAGAAAATAATCACAGATAAATACGTACTCGGCCACGGCGTAGCGCCGCATGAAGCGCAGCAGATAACGCGCCAGCGCCGGAAAAGAGAGGGTATCAAAATCCGTCACAAAATTTTCTATATGGTATCCGGCGCCGCCTATCGGGGGGTTCGCTCCGGCACCGCCTGCCGGTGCCATTTTATCCGGTGAGTCCGCGATAACCGCGGCGTCCATTTCCATCCGGTGCACCGCATCATACATCCGGCGCATGGAAAAGGGCATTTCCGTGTGATGGGCGTCCGCAAAAAGCACCAGCCCCTTCTCCACCGGTCTGCGGCGGTACACGCCGTACACCAGAGGAAGCAGCCGGTTCTGCAGCAGCATTTTGATCTTCTGCTTCAGCCGAAACGCAATCATTCCTTTTCCCCACCATTATTCAGCCACGGCATACGCTCAGCCTCGGCCGCCTGCAGCGCCGCCGCGATCACCTTGTCCATATCATAATACCGGTAGGAGCCCAGCCGTCCGCCGAAAATCACATTTTTTTCTTTCTCTGCCAGCTCGCGGTACTTTTCGTAGAGCGCATTGTTCTTCTCATCGTTGACCGGATAATACGGTTCCATCCCCGGATGCCATTCCGTTGAGTACTCTCTGGAGATGATCGAGAAGTCTTTCGGATGCTCCTGCTCCGCCTCCGGTTCAAAATGCTTGTGCTCAATCACGCGCGTATACGGGACCTCCCGGTCTGTATAGTTCACCACGGCGTTGCCCTGATAATTGGACTCCTCCACGCGCTCCGTCTCAAAGCGGACGCTGCGGTACTCCAGATGACCATAGCAGAAATCAAAATACTCATCGATCATTCCGGTATACACGACCCTGTCATAACTGTCCGCATGAGATTTCCGATATTCAAAAAAGTCCGTATCCGTCATCACGTCCACATCGTCCAGCAGAATCTCCACCAGATTCGTATAACCGCCAATGGGGATGCCCTGATAACGGTCGTTGAAATAATTGTTGTCATAAGTAAAACGAAGCGGCAGCCTGCGGATGATAAACGCCGGCAGGTCTTTGCAGTCCCTGCCCCACTGTTTTTCCGTGTAGCCCTTGACCAGCTTCTCATAAACGTCCCGCCCCACCAGCGAGAGCGCCTGCTCTTCCAGATTCTTCGGCTCCGTAATGTGAAGCTCGGCCACCTGCTTGGCTATTTTATCTTTTACCTCCTGCGGCTTTTTCAGATTCCACAGGCGGCTGAAGGTATTCATATTGAACGGCAGATTGTAGATCTCATCCTTGTAGATCGCCACCGGCGAATTGATATAGTGATTGAAGTCCACCAGATCTGTGACATATTTCCAGATCACCTCGTCGCTGGTGTGAAAAATATGCGCGCCGTACCGGTGCACCTGAATCCCGTCCACATCCTCCGTGTAAATATTGCCGCCGACATGGCTGCGCTTGTCGATCACCAGGCAGCGCTTGCCGGATTTGGTCATCTCATTCGCGAAAACCGCGCCGAACAAGCCGGCTCCCACGATCAGGTAATCGTATTTTTTCCCTTCTTCCTTCATCTTCTTCCGTCTCTCCTCCCTGCGCTGGTGAATCATCCGCGTCTGTTCTTCTTTGTATGCGTCGCAGACCTCTCTGGCGTCTCCGGTCATGCGCATATGTCCCTTGTCCAGCCAGATGGCTTTATCACAGAGCGTTTTTACCGACTCAATGTTGTGCGAAACATAGAGAAGCGTCGTCCCGGTAGAAAGCATCTGCTGCATCCGTTCATTGCATTTCCGGCGAAAACGCATATCGCCGACCTCCAGCACCTCATCCACGATCAGAATATCCGGGTTCACCACCGTAGCCACAGCAAAGCCGAGCCGCGCTTTCATACCGGAAGAAAAATTCTTCAGCGGAGAATCCAGGAACTGATTCATATCGGCAAACGCGACAATCTCATCGAAATGCTCCTCCATAAACGCTCTGGAATGTCCCAGCACCATTCCGTTCAGGTAAATATTTTCCCGGGCTGTCAGATCCGGGTCAAAGCCTGCTCCCAGCTCAATCAGCGGAGCCGTCGTGCCGCGCACGACCACAGAACCTTTGTAGGGCTTCAAAATGCCGCTGACCGTCTTCAGCAGCGTAGACTTGCCCGCGCCGTTCACGCCGACCAGCCCCCAGGCTTCGCCCGGCTGCACCTGAAAGCTGATATTCTGCAGCGGCAGAAATTCCTGGAACATCAGCTCATGCTTCACCAGCTTGATCGCGTATTCCTTGAGGTCATTGACCTTCTCACTTGCCATATTAAACTGAACCGTCAAATCATTGACTTCGATAATTGGGGTACTCATGTTTTATCCTTTTCTATATACGATATTATGATACTACGAATTGTATCATATATACAACACAAACCGGTCCTTCGACCTCTGGAACGTCCAGGTCCCGAAAATCAGCATCAGAATCGCCATGATCCAGCCGCCCCAGAACACCCGCGGCCCTGGAATATTCCCATAATAGACCAGATCCCGGAACTGCGCCACGTAATAGTACAGCGGATTGAACGCCTTGATCAGAAAAGCCAGCGTATCCGGAAGCCGGCTGATGTCATAGAGGATCGGCGTCAGATACAGCCATGCGGTCATAACCGCGCCGTATATGTGCTCCACATCGCGGAAGAACACGTTAAACTGTGCCAGAAACAGCCCCAGCCCGCAGCAGAACAGGTAAATCTGAATGACGACCAGCGGAGTCAAAAGCAGCGTCAGGTAAAATCTCGCTCCCGTAAACAGCATGACCAAAAACAGCGCCCCGAATGAAAAGACCATCTCAATCATACAGCCCGTAATCCCCGCTACGGTAAAAATGTATTTGGGCACATAGACCTTCTGCAGCAGAGCGGAATTTTTCGTCACGGACTTCATCGCATGCGTCGTACTCGTTTTCAGGAAATCATACATCAGACGCCCTGAGAGCAGATAGACCGGATAGTTCTCGATCTCCTTTCCCAGAATGTTGGAAAACACGACTGTCAGCACAATCATCAGAAGCAGCGGCTGCAGAATGGACCAGGCATAGCCCAGAAAGCTGCGCCGGTATTTCAGCTTCAGGTCACGCTTTACCAGCTCGATCATCAGATCTTTGTATTGAAAAAAGGTATTAATACGATATTTTAAAAGCTCCATGCTCTTTTTCCTTTCCATTATAACCGCCCGTATTTTATCATATCCGAAAATACATTGCAACTGCTGCACGTTTTTTACTCTTTTATTCATCTTGTTTTTGACAAGAAAAAACAGGTATGATACACTAAACAGAAAAGAGTTAAAACAGGGAAAGAAAGAAACAAAAGACGTAGCTGTGAAAGTACCGAACAGTTATCAGAAAACAACGAGGTGACCTAAGTTGGATAAATACGAATACAATCTCAAGCTGGAAGAAATCGATAAGCTTGTAGATCAGGGAGATTATGAGGAGGCGGCGAAGCTGGCGGATTCCATTGAATGGCGGCGGGTCAGAAATGTCCGGACGCTCTGTCTGATCAGTGAGATCTACGAAGCTGCCGGACAGTTAGATAAGAGCAAGGATATGCTTCTTCGCGCATACCGCAAATCTCCGGTCGGGCGCACCGTTCTCTATCGGCTGGTTGAGGTGACGACAGCGCTCGGGCAATTTGATGAGGCGCTGGAATATTATTCGGAATATGTGCAGACAGCTCCGCATGATAACAATCGCTATATCCTGAAATATATGATTTATAAGGGCAGAGGAAGTTCCGCAGAAGAACTGATTCCAATTCTGGAAGAATACCTCGGCCAGGAATACACCGAACGCTGGGCCTATGAGCTTGCGACTGTTTATCAGCAGGCGGGGCAGATACAGAAATGTCTGGCCACCTGTGATGACCTGGTTTTGTGGTTCCATTCCGGCAAATATGTGAAGAAAGCGCTTGATCTGAAAAAACGTTACGCCATGCTGACCCCGAAGCAGCAGCAGATTTATGACATCTGCCTGCAGGAAGACGCGCAGAGCGATTATTTCGAAGACGCTGAGGAGGAAGGCACCACCATCCGGAGTACGGAAGAAGCGGACGGCGACGTTCTTGCGGAAAACATTATCGCTCAGACAGAAAAAGAGATTGCCGAAGAAGTCTCCGCGCGCAAGGCGGAACTGGAGAAAGATTCTCAGCCCGCACAGACGCTTCGATCCACGGCGGCGCCCGAAGCGGAATCATCCGCGAAAATGGAAGGCCTGCCCCCGCTGATGGAGGAAGAACTGGATCCAAGTGTTTTTTCTCTGGATGATCCGGATTTTACCGAACCCTCCGAGCAGGATGATCTGCAGATCGAGCTTGCCAAAAGTGTAAGAAAAGTGATTTCCGGTGTGGCAAGAACGCCGGAATTAAACGAAGACGATGTGCCGGTCGCTGTAGAAGAACGGCTTCGGAATATTCAGGAAATACCAAAACGTCATGAAGAGCCGGAGCCCAAAGCCGGAAAGCTTTCCATCGACGACATTCTTCTCTCTATGGGCGAAAAGGGCCGGCAGACAGCGGCCAAAGCCAGAGCTCAAAGAGAGGCTGAGGAAGCATCCGCAGATACTTCGGATACTATGACTTCTGCCGATGATACCGCGGCGGCGGATTCAGCAGCGACGGATTCAGCCGTTCCCGCGAAAGATATGGTTCCTGACGAGCCGGCAGCACCCGAAGCGGCAGCGCCTGTGACGGACGCAGCGGCCTCTGATTCAGCAGCGGCGGATTCAGCCGTTCCCGTGGAAGATATGGCTCCTGACGAGCCGGCAGCACCTGTAACGGATGCAGCGACCGACGAGGAGGAGCGCTCCTTCTCTCCGAATCCGGAAGATACACGAAAGCTCTCCGGCGGCAAATCCATCGCTGCGGCTGCGGCAGAAGAGCTGACTCCAAAGCAGCTGGAAGCTATCAAATACTCCAACCACCCGGAGAAGCTGCTGAAGAACCGGACCTCTCTTCCATCCTACGCGGAAGAAACCGACCTCAGTATGACCCGCCGGATTGTCAACACCAAAGAAGAACTGCAGGAGGCCGCGCGCAAAGAGCTGCTTGCGACTAAAACCATTCGGATTCCTACAGAGGAAGTAGCGGAGATTTATTCTCACCAGACCGAAAGCCTGCAGGAAACCGTTCCGGATATTCCTGCAGAAGAAGCGGCAAAAGATGCGCGGGGTGAAGGCAGCCTTAATGAGAACGGCCCTGATGAAGATGGCTTTAACGAGAACGTCTCTGATAAAAATGGTTTTAACGAGAACGGTCCTGATGAAAACGTCTTTGATGAGAATGGCTTTAATGAGAACAACTTTAATGAGAACGGCTTTGAGCAGGATGACTATGAAGACGACGACGGCGAAGAATATTTTGACGATCCGCTGACGATTCCTCCTTATCTGCGGGGGCTCTTCAAAGGCTTCACAGAAATAGAAGGTCTTGAAGACCAGATTGAAAATGCGATCCTTCAGGCAATGGCCAAAGGAGATGACCGGACCTCCCGCACAGGAAATCTTCTGATTTTCGGTCCGCACGGTTCGGGCAAGACAACACTCGCTATCGGAATCGCAAAGGCAATCGCGCAGGAGAAGGGACTGAAAGCCGCCAAGATGGCCCGTATCTACGCCTCGGATCTGAACCGCAGAGATATCGCCGCGACCATCGCGAAGATTGCCGGCGGTACTCTGATCATCGAAGAAGCGGGAGATATGGACGACAATACCGTAGAGCAGATGACGACTGCCATGGAATTCCGCACAGACGGACTGATCGTGATTCTCGAGGATGAGCAGAGATACGTACACGAACTTCTTATGAAACATCCGCGCTTCACGATGAAGTTTACCGCACAGATTTACCTGCCGGTCTACACAGCAGAGGAGTTGTCAATGTTTGCGCAGCAGCACGCAAATGAACTTGACTATATGATCAGTGAGGATGGATTTGAAGTGATCCGCCAGAAAGCAGCGGACGCGGCTCCCACTGAAACGCCGATGTCCGTAGCGGATGTCATTGCACTGGTAGATCAGGCCATCCGTCATTCAAATAAATTCATGCGCAAAATGTCCATGGGAAAAAAGCGCTATGATGAAAATGACTACGTCCTGCTGTTTGCCAAAGATTTTAAATAGGTTTTCCATGCTTTATATCCTGAAAGGCCGATATCCCCCACAAGGGACTCATCGGTCTTTTTATTATTCAAATCAAAATTTCCGCTCAGGTTTTTCAAAAACAAAATATTTACATTATTTATTTTCAGATTTTTCGAGACAAAACAAAAAATTCATGTTATAATTACTGCACTATAACATATGCTGTAAGGGGTACCGAGATTCCGAAAATCCAGGGAATCCTTATAAAAAATAATGATAATGGGAGGTACTGCATATGGCAAAAAAAGTGGTAATTGCGATCGGCCGTCAGTTTGGCAGCGGCGGGCATGAGATCGGAGAAAAGCTGGCCGGAAAGCTGGGCATCAAATTTTATGACAAGGAACTGATCAAGGTCATCGCAAAGCAGAGCGGCCTGTGCGAAAAGGTACTCGAAAGCTACGATGAGAAACCGACAAACAGCCTGCTTTACTCTATCGTAATGGACGTCTATCCATCCGTGATGTACACTGGACCGACCATCGATCAGCAGATTTACCAGGCTAATTATGACACCATCAAGCAGCTTGGTGAAAATTCCTGCGTTATCGTCGGACGCTGTGCCGATTATATTTTAAGAGACTGCCCGGAGCTCGTCAGCGTATTTATCCATGCGGATGATGATTTCCGCGCAAAACGCATCGCAGCAGAATATCAGCTTCCGGACGCAAAGGTCCGTGACATGCTGGTGAAAACGGATAAGAAACGCGCAAGTTATTATAATTTCCAGTCGGAGAAAAAATGGGGCGCTGCCGTCAGCTACAATCTCTGTATTGACAGCAGTTCCATCGGTATTGAAGGCAGTGTAAATCTGATCGAAAACTACATACGCTGCCGCGGATTGCTGTGATCGACACCGCTGTTCCTTCCTTATAGAGTATGGGACAGCGGTTTTATAGTTTTATAGTATAAATAATAAGCAGTCCTTCAGAGGAACCCTGTTAAAAAAGCTCCGCAAATGCGGAGCTTTTCCCCTTTTATTTTACTGTAAATGATTTTGTAACAATGTACTTTGTAATACCGGAAGCGTTTGTAGCGCTCAGCCGATAGACATATTTCCCTTTCTCCAAAGATTTAAAATTCAATTTACTATCCAATTTATTGACATTATATGAAGTAGCTTTCGGGTTCACCGATCCGCCGCTCATTTGTTTGCCAGTAGTTGTATTTATAATGGAAACAGATATATTTGTTATCTTACTGGTCGATTTCACAGTCCCTTTAATAGTAAAATCCTTGCCTTTCGAAATACTGCTCGGGTACGTAATCCCAGATGTTGTAAAGCTGGCCGCTTTCACCGTAAAGGACTTGGAAACTAATGTTTTGGTTCCCTTTAAATCAGTCGCAGTAATAGTAAATACATATTTCCCGGCTGCCAATTTAGAAAAATTCATTTTGGAATCTAAATTATAAACCGGGTATGATTTACTGTTAGGCTTTACTGTATTTGAAAATTTACTGGTTCCCGATGACGTCTCAACTTTTGCTGTAATGGAAGTAATCGTGTAATTTGAAGTTATCTGACCAGCAATTGTAAACGCCGAACCGGCTGCCAGCGTTCCAGAAGGAGCAGATACATTCGTGATTGACAGTGTAGATGCATTGGTAACTGTTATTTTACATGTTGCTTTCTTTGAGCTATCCTTTGTTACGCATGTAATTGTAGCGCTGCCAGCTTTAATCCCCTTCACCAGACC
>JAJBTU010000003.1:9725-48029 GCA_020860715.1 Clostridiales bacterium
TTTGGTATTAGAACTCGACCACGTCACAGATTTATTCGTTGCACTGTCAGGAGATATTTTGGCTGTCAACTGTGCCGTATACCCTTTAATAACAGGCAAACTTGTTTTATTAAGTGATACGCCTGTTACTTTCACTTTCGCAGCAGACTTAACAGTAACTTTACACGTTACGGATTTATCTGACGTATCGTTTGTTTTGCAGGTGATAGTAACGGTTCCTGCTTTAATACCTTTTACAACTCCCGAACTGCTTACCGTTGCAATACTTGTATCAGAACTTTTCCAGGTAACACTGGCAGAAGCTGCTTTTGGCAAAACAGCTGCACTCAATTTTACCGTAGAACCTGCATTTAATGACGCAGTTGATTTATTAAGTGTAACACTCGTTGCCAACGTTTGATGATGATAACCATAAAAGTTTGAAGTGCAATAAGTCTTAGTATCACTTTTATAAAGATAATATTTACCGTTCTTACTTACAATAGAATATCTGCTGCTGGAAATACTGACCTGTTTTCTTCCGCCTGTTTTAAGAGCATAACTCCCTTCTGCGGTTTTCAGCTTATTCCCGCTTCTGGATAACACTACAAAATAATGATTCGAATAATGGATCACATCCCCTGCCTGAATCTTGCTTACATCAGTAAAATAGGTTGCGTTTGCTTTATAGCTGCTATGGCCAAAAACTTCTTTTACAAAATCGCATGCGTACGCAAGACACCCCTGGGAAGGCCAGTTTGAACTCAGAGGCTCACTCCGAGGCTCCTGTTTTTCAGACCAGGTTACGCCATCCTTCCATTTGCTGTTGCTTGTAAATGCGCTTACCTTACTGTTATAATTAATACTGGTTGCCGCGGATACTTCTTTGAAAGAAGTGAATGAAGATACCACGATCCATGATATTAATATTACAAGCAAAGATTTCATAGTTCTTTTCATAACTCAATTCTCCCTTTCTCTCCTTTTCTGACTCATTTTTATCATAAGGAGATGTATCTGTCAAGGCGCCTCCTGCACCTCTTAATGATAAGCAATCTTAAATCAGCAGCAAACATCTGGCCCGTATTCATTCCACATTTTTCTCATAAAAAATCGGAGGGCTTTTTGCCCTCCGATCTGTATGTTATTTGATTTTAATTTTTATCTGTACGTTCTGTACTATTATATATATGGAGAGTGCTTTTCCTGTTTATTTATAAAATCCGATTTATCGTTTCTTTACACGAATAATCTGTTTTATAAATTCTGCGGCATAAATTTTATCTTTTGAAGATTCATTCTTTTTTCTCTGAATTCTTCTTCGAATGTGATTCTGATCTCCAGATTTCCCGATTCTTCAATGATATAATCTCTCAATCTTGTGATCTTTTCTCTGATTTCACCTCATAAATGAAATCTTAATATGTTTTGTTTCGCGTGGATTCATTTCTCGTCTGAATCTCTTTTGTGAATGGAATCCGAAATCGGTATCGAATTTTTATAAATGACTTCTACTGAATCCTGTCAGCACAGGCCATTTTCTGATTCACATCTTTTACGCTGACTGGCTTTTTAAGGCCATCCGATTGATCCGGTCTGATTTCACATTCGATTTTATCGATTGTATTGATCTGTCAATCTTTTTCTTTCAGTACTTTTTGTATTGTTCTTTACGAACCTGCGAGTCCGTATCTCTTCTTCCTGGGATAAATGTGCTCTGCCGGATGATTCTGTATACTCTCCACGGATCGTTCTTTTACGATATCTCTTGAATCAGATTCGGCTGAGGTCTTTTCTACAGGAAACATTTATCCCGCCGCAATTGTTTTGAAATAAAGAATGTGAGACTGTGTCCACTGGAATCGACCTCCTCTCTTTCTTGTTATTGTCTATAGGTACTTGATCTATAGGAACAACAATTGGTTTGTTGATGGTTGTACTATACCATGGCTTTTTCGATTTGTCAACACTATTTTTGAAAATTTATTTAATTTATTTTATTCAAACTGTTTTTATTTTAATTGATGTCTTAATTTTATGAATATTATACAAAATTCAGACAATTATTTATAAAAAAAGAGGGAAAGCCCTTGCTCCATGCTTTCCCCGTAAAACTGCTCTGTGCTCTTTTTTGATTCCCGGCCGTCTCAGCCTGTCCGCAGGCAGAACTTTCTCGCTTCTTTCTCGCTGCTGATCTTCTCGATCTCTGCGCCGAGACTCCGGAGTTTCTCGTCAAAACACTCGTAACCACGCTGGATATATGCGATGTCGTCTATCGTCGTGATGCCTTCAGCGGCCAGCCCCGCGATAACGAGCGCAGCGCCCGCCCGCAGATCCGGCGCGCTTACTCGTGCTCCGGTCAGTTTATCCACACCCGTGATGATTGCCGTATTGCCCTCCACGCGGACATCCGCTCCCATGCGGGTCAGTTCATCCATATATTTGAATCGGTTTTCAAAAATGCTTTCCGTCACAATACTTGTGCCGCGCGCCAGTGCCAGTGTCACGCCAATCTGCGGCTGCATGTCCGTCGGATAGCCCGGATACGGAAGCGTCTTAACGTTTGTGCTGCTTAAGCGCTTCGACGCCACAACACGCACCGCATTGTCAAACTCCTCCACCTCACAGTCAATCTCAAGCAGCTTCGCTGTCGTCGCCTCCAGATGCTTCGGGATGACATTTTTTACCATCACATCACCCTTGGTCGCAGCCGCCGCGAACATAAATGTGCCCGCTTCAATCTGATCCGGAATAATGGAATACTCCGTCCTGTGCAGCTTCGGCACGCCGTGAATACGGATGACGTCCGTACCCGCACCGCGGATATTGGCCCCCATGCTGTTCAGGAAGTTTGCCACATCTACGACATGCGGTTCACGCGCGCAGTTCTCAATAATCGTATAGCCTTCTGCCATGGAAGCCGCCATCATGATATTGATGGTCGCGCCAACGGAAACGGTATCCAGGAAAATATGACTGCCATGCAGGTGCTCTGCGTTCGCTATGATAAACCCGTTGCGAATCGATACCTTTGCACCAAGCGCCTTGAAACCTTTGATATGAAGGTCAATGGGTCTGCTGCCGATGTTACACCCGCCGGGAAGCGGCACTTCGGCCTTTTTGTATTTGCCAAGAAGGGCTCCGATCAGATAATAAGAAGCCCGGATTTTCTTAATATATTCGTAATCAACAATGAGGTCTCCAATATCTTTGCTGTTCAGCATAACCGCATGACGTGTAATCCGTTCTACCCGAACGCCAATGCTCTCCATTGCTTCCAGAAGAACATTGATATCCCGGACGTCCGGCAGATTGTCAATCAGCACGGTATCATCGGTCATAATGGCCGCCGCAAGAATACCGAGAGCCGCATTTTTTGCCCCGGAGATCTCCACCTCGCCTGCCAGCGGGATGCCTCCTTTGATGATATACTGTTCCATAAGTTACCTCTGCTATTTTTTATCCATACTCCCTGGGTATCATCCGACCTGCCGCGCTCCGGACCCGTCATTCAGGCTGTTTGATTTTCGATTCTCCCCTTCCGAAAATCACTGTCGGCAGAGCGGACCGCAAGACGAAATTAGTATCAGTATACCACATTTCATTAAATTGTAAACAAAAATTCACAGGTTATCATTTTTTCGTCATAATGAACCAAACGTATATTCGAATTTTCTCCCCCCGGTTCCCATACGGTTATCTTTTTTTTCGCGCGGACGCACCGTTCTCCCGCTTCTTTCGCACACTGTATCCAAAACTTCCCAGTGCCTTTCCAAGCTGATAATAGGTGCCGTGGGAATACACCATCAGTTCCGCGTCGTTCAGCTGAAGTTTGCCCTTATCGTCAAGATACCGGTCGTCCACATCTATGCCGAGCACTTCGGATAAAAACATGTGATGAGAGCCAAGCTCCAGCACTTCTTTGACACGGCATTCGATGTTGACCGGGCTCTCCCCGATCAGAGGGGCTCCGACATGCACCGCCGGTATGGCAGTCAGATGCGTTTCCCGGAATTTATCCACGTCGCGCCCGGAACGCACGCCGCAGTAATCGGCAGCACGCACCAGGGTTTTTGTCGTCAGATTGATCACAAACTCGCCGGTCTCCCGGATTATGGAGTAGGAATAACGCTCCGGCTTTATGGAGATGGAAACCATAGCCGGATTCGTACAGACCGTCCCCGCCCAGGCAATGGTTATGATGTTCGGACGTTCATTCGGGCGCGCGCAGCTCACCATCACGGCAGGCAGCGGGTAAAGCATGTTGCCCGGCTTCCAGTTTTCTCTTCCCATCCTGCACCTCCTCACAGACGCATCTGCTCATTTTTATTCCTCTGCACTGGAAGCTCACGCCCCCGTAATCTGGCTGATCCCGGTCATCAGAGATGGTACCAGCTGCTTTTTGCGGGAAACGATCCCCTTTAAATAGACACTGCCGTTTTCCAGCTTCTCATGAAAAGCGGCTTCGATGACGTCTTCAGCGTCCTTTCCGAAGCAGATCAGATCCGTTCCCTCCTCTATAATGTTGGTCATCATAAAGCATACCAGATCCAGTTCCTTCGAGGAAACCAGCTTCTCAAGGAAGGGCGAAATGCGTTCTCTGATGCCCTGCAGTTCTTCCATGCTCATAAATGTGATCTGACCGATGCCGATATTCCGGTCGCCCGCCTCGAATTTTTTGAAATCCTGATAGCAGATTTCTTCCGGGGTCTTTGAGGACAGGTTGCTGCCCGCGGTAAACATTTTCTTCGCAAAATCTTCGCACTCTATCCCGGCGATCTTTGCCAGCGCTTTCGCCGCCGCAACGTCGATCGGTGTACAAGTCGGCGAGCGGAAGATCAGCGTATCGGAAAGAATCGCGCTGCACATCAGTCCCGCAATATCCGGCGGAATCTCAACACCGTTCTCAAGGAACATCTGATAAATGATCGTGCAGGTACAGCCGACCGGCTGATTGCGGAAATAGACCGGATTGATCGTCTCCAGAGAGCCAAGCCGGTGGTGGTCGATGATCTCCATAATCTCAGCGTCGAGCACATTGTCCACGGCCTGAGAAACCTCATTGTGATCCACCAGGATCAGATTGCGCTTGCGCACACCCAGCAGGTTCCGTCTGGAAATCATTCCTACATAATTGCCGCTTCGGTCGAGGATCGGGAAATCACGATAACGCTTTTTGGACATGGTATCGCGGATCTCCTCCGTGTAATCGTCAAGCCGGAAGGTCACAAGGTTCTCTTCTTCCCGCATAAAAAACTTCACCGGCATGCTCTGGTTGATCAGGCGCGCCACCGCATAGGTATCAAGCGGCGTCACGATGATCGTGCAGCCGCGGTCCCTTGCCATGCTCTGAATCGTACGGGACACCGGCGCTCCCAGACAGACGATGATGCAGTCCGCCTGCATCTCAATTGCGCAGAGCTGCCCCTCGTACCGGTTGCCGAGAATAACCATGTCATGTTCATCGATATAGTTCTCCATCACATCCGGGTTGGCAGCCGCAATCACGACTTTGCCTCTGTCAAAAACTCCTTCGGGGTCGCCGACGATCATCTCCGCCTCCAGCGTCTCAAGGATATTCCGGTACGGCGTCTTCGCCGTAGAGACAATGGAACTGGAATATTCCTCCATATAGGATTTTGCGATGTCATTGATCGTGATCAGGCCCTTCAGCTTATTCTTGGAATTTGTGATCGGCAGCGTAAAAATATTCTGCTCCTGCATCAGCGTCCATGCCTGTTTCAGGGAAATGTTGCTTCGCACGCCCTCAACCTTGCGAATCTCCATGTCCTTGACCCGCGTCCCTATGTTATCGAGAAAAATCGGCGCTTTCGCGTGAAAGCAGTTCAGCACATACTGTGTCTCGGCGCTGATGCGGCCGGCACGGGCCGGCACATAATTATAGGGCGTATCACCCGCATCATTCAAACACGTTTCGCTTTGATTTTTCAGCCAGGCATACGAGATCGCGGAACAGATGGAGTCCGTATCCGGGTTTTTGTGTCCTATCACACAGACCGTCCTTTTGCGCTGTTTCTGACTGCCCAGCCCTGCCTGATCTTTTTTTACCTCAGCCGCAGTCATCTTTTCTTCATTTGCCATGTGCGTTATCCCTCATTCATAACAGTTCCTGACTGTTTCCTGCTTTCACAGGCAGTCCCTGCGATTCCTTCTTATCCTGCCGGTCTGATTACTCTACCCCCCCCGCTCGGTCACCCGCGCAAAGATCAGAGGCTTTTTCTCCGGCGCCGTCCTTCCGACTGACACCGCTTCCAGAAAACGCTCTTTCGCGGATTCCACTTTAGCCGGGTCGGATGTCAGCAGCGTCGCGATGGGCTCTCCCTTTTTTATGGAATCGCCGGTCTTTTTCTTAAGGATAATGCCCGCAAGCGGGTCAATCTCACTCTCTTTTGTCTCGCGTCCCGCGCCGAGCAGCATGGCGGCGATCCCGATCCCCGCGGAATCCATCTTTCTAATATAACCGCTTTTTTCTGCCGTCACATCCACCTCTATCGGTGCACGGCCGAGTTTCTCCGGATGACGGACACACTCCGCGTCACCGCCCTGCGCTTCAATCATGGCGGCCAGCTTCTCCAGAGCCGCTCCGGACTTCAGCGCATCCTGCGCAAGTCCTCTGCAGTAATCCAGTTCTCCTTTTCCCGCAAGAAACAGAAGCTGAGACGCGAGAGCGAGACTCACCTCCGTCAGATCCTCCGGTCCCTGTCCGCGCAGAGTGCGTACCGCTTCCTCAACTTCCAGTGAATTTCCGATCTGATACCCCAGCGGAATATCCATATTTGTGATCAGCGCGGCGATCTGTTTTCCGTTATGGACGCCGATCGCCACCATCTTTTCAGCAAGGCGGACAGAATCCTCAACCGTCTTCATGAATGCGCCGCTTCCCGTCTTGACGTCAAGCACAATGCAGTCGCTCCCGGCCGCCAGCTTTTTGCTCATGATAGAAGCCGCAATCAGCGGAATACTGTCAACCGTGGCCGTCACATCACGCAGCGCATACAGCTTTTTGTCCGCAGGTGCCAGATTCGGCGACTGCCCCGTCACCGCGATCCCTGTGCGCCGCACCACATCAAGAAATTCCTCCTTTGACAGTGAGGTGCGTGTCCCCGGAATGGATTCCAGTTTATCAACGGTCCCGCCGGTATGCCCCAGTCCGCGGCCGGACATCTTAGCCACGGTACAGCCGCACGCAGCCACGACCGGCGCGACGATCAGAGTCGTCTTGTCGCCGACGCCGCCGGTAGAGTGTTTATCCACCTTTACTCCCGGCAGGCCGGACAGATCCAGCTGTTCCCCGGATTTGGCCATCGCGTCTGTCAGAAGCGCCGTCTCCTCATCTGTCATTCCCTTAAAATACACAGCCATCAGAAACGCCGACATCTGATAATCCGGAATGTCGCCCTTCGTGTAGCCCGCGATCATCCATCGGATCTCCTCTTCCGACAGCGCCTGGCCACTGCGTTTCTTCATAATAATGTCATACATTCTCATCAAAAATCGTCCCCCTTACACTTTGTTTATTTCTGTTTATTACAGACCTGATACCGGCAGATATCCGGTCTGGTGCGATCTACAGTCCGCTTCCGGTATTTTCTTCCGTCGCTCACAAATCCTTTGGCCCGAAATTCAGCGGCAGCAGCTCTTTCAGCGTATAGCTCTGATAATCCTTCAGGCTGCGTGCCAAAATGATCCGGAAACTCTCCGGATCACAAAACTCCGCCATCACCTGACGGCAAACGCCGCACGGCGGGGCAAAGCTGTCCAGTTCCATCTCCACATCAGCAGCCGCGCAACGCGCAGCGTTTTTTGCATCGCAGCTGCGTTCTGCCGCCGAAGCAACGCGACCATCTTTTTCTTTGGAATATCCCCCTACGATCGCAATCTGACGAAAGCTGCGGTACCCTTCCGATATGGCCTTGAAAAAGGCGGTGCGCTCGGCACAGACGGTCGGCGTGTAGCTTGCGTTCTCGATGTTGCACCCGGAAAAAATCTGCCCGTCCTCCGTCTCCAGCGCCGCTCCCACGGAAAAATGGGAATATGGAACATACGCGCGCTGCCGCGCCTCAAATGCTTTTTTTATTAATTCCTGATCCTGCATATCGCCTTATCTCCTGTTCCATCCCGGCCAATCTGTATCTTCCATATTTCATCCCTGGCGCTTTACTTCTTTCCAGAAGCTCCTGCCGTCCAGACTCTCCGGAATGCCGAACATCTCCAGGACGGTCGCGGCGATATCCGCAAAACTGCTCCTTGTGCCGATAGAAACACCCGGCCGCACTCTTTTTCCGTACAGAAGCATCGGCACATATTCACGCGAGTGATCCGTGCCCGGAAATCCGGGGTCACAGCCATGGTCAGCCGTAATCAGCACAACATCATCGTCATTTAATTTTTCCATCATCTGCCCCAGCTGCCGGTCAAAGAGCGTTGCTGCCGCGGCGTAGCCGTCGATGTCGTTGCGGTGCCCGTAGAGCATATCAAAATCCACCAGATTTACAAAACAAAGCCCCGTAAAATCCTCATCCATCAGGGTGATCGTCTTGTTCATCCCGTCTTCATTATCTGAGATCGGTGTTGTATGCGCAATGCCCTGGCCCGCGAAAATATCGTTGATCTTTCCAATCCCGTACGTATCAAAGCCGTGCTCCATCAGGCTCACAAGCATCGTACGCTTCGGCGGGATCAATGAAAAATCATGACGGTTCCTGGTCCTCGTAAAATCGGAAGCAGTATTTCCCACAAAGGGACGGGCGATCACGCGTCCTACGCCGTGCTTCCCCTGCAGGATCGCACGCGCCTTCCGGCAGTCCTCATACAGTTCCTCAAGAGGAACGACCTCCTCATGCGCCGCAATCTGGAACACACTGTCCGCTGAAGTGTACACGATCAGATCACCGGTCTTCCTGTGCTCCTCGCCGTAATCGCGGATCACATCCGTGCCGGAATACGGCTTGTTGCAAAGCACGCCTCTTCCGGTCTGCTCCCGGAACGGGGCAAGCACTTCCTCCGGAAACCCCTCCGGATATACCGGCATCGGCTCCGGCGAGATCATCCCCGCGATCTCCCAGTGCCCGATCGTTGTATCCTTCCCCATCGAACTCTCCCGCAGACGCCCGTAGGCGGCAATCGGAGATTCCATAGCAGCCGCGCAGCGCGCAGCGTTCTTTGCATCACGGCAGGTCACGCCGTCAATATTAAACATTCCGAACCGCTCCAGATTCGGCGTATCATAACGTTCTGATTTAACGATCGAAGCCAGCGTATTGGCTCCGACATCCCCGAACAGATCCGCGTCCGGCTCGTAACCGATACCGAAGCTGTCAAGGACGATAAGAAACACTCGTTTGATATCCATGCGACATCCTTCCTCTCTGAACCTGTATGTCTGCCTGACTGAAGCCTTCACAGGTATCCACCGCAGACCTCTCATTTATACTGCTGCCCTCGATTCAGGCGATCTCCATCGCGACCTTCACCATGTCATTGAAGCTGGTCTGGCGCTCCTCGGAGGTCGTCTCTTCGCCGGTCACCATGCTGTCTGAGATCGTGCAGATCGCCAGGGCATTCTTTCCGGCGCGGGCCGCGTTCATATAGAGCGCTGCCGCCTCCATCTCGACCGCCAGTGCTCCCATTTTCTGCCACTTCTCTGTCGTCGGACGGTCGCTGTAAAAGACATCCGCCGAGACCAGATTGCCGACCCGATAGTTCACGCCCATCGCCGCTGCCGCCTCGGCCGCGTTTTTCAGCAGTTCATAGGATGCGATCGGTGCGAATGTACCCGGCAGTTCAAACTGCGCCGCATAGTTGGAATCCGTGCAGGCGCCCATGCCCAGCACCAGATCGCGGATCTTCAGATCCGGCTGCAATGCGCCGGCCGTGCCGATACGGATAATGTTTTCTACATTATAAAAATGAAACAGTTCATAAGAATAAATGCCGATCGACGGCATTCCCATGCCGCTCGCCATTACGGATACCTTTTTCCCCTGATACAGGCCGGTATAACCATTCACGCCGCGAACGTTGTTTACCAGTACCGCGTCCTCCAGAAACGTCTCCGCTATGTGCTTCGCACGCAGCGGATCTCCCGGCATCAGCACTGTCCTTGCAAAATCTCCCGGTTCTGCCGCAATGTGCGGGGTAGGTGTCTGGCTCATAATCATTTCCTCCTTAATCCTTATATTAGTTGTTAGTATTTTTTAACATATCATTTCCCACCACAGTTTATCACTATATGTGCATAACAGACAACAGTTTTTTTAATTTTGGCCAATTTTATGTCATTTTAACTATGTTTTTACTTTTTGTTCATATTTTATTCATATTTCATTGTTATCATGTTTTCAGATTCAAACAGGAAGCCGTGCAAAAAAGTGAACATGCTGCTTCCGATGGAAATTGACAGACAGATAAATTTTTTCATAATAGCCCCCGGTGTGCCAGATGCCGGGGGCACTCCTCATGTTACAGGGTTTTTTCAGCTTCGCGTCTGCAGGAATTCCCACTCCTTCTGTCCCGCTTCATCGGTCGGATAATTCTGCACATAAATCTCCGCCTTTGCTGCCGCGGTCGCGTAATCCAGTTTTCTCTCATAGGCAACGATCTCGTTAAAATAAAGTTCCTGCTTTCCGTCTGTCCCGTCAAGGGCAAGTCCCAGGCTGATATAGGAGAGCGCCGCATCATAATCACCCTTCTGAATCGCGCACATCGCAAGACCATTGTAGCATTCTGCGCTTTCTCCGAATTCTTCCTGAATCTGCTGGTAAATACTGAGCGCGTGTGCGTAATCCTCCTGCGCCAGATATACCTTGCCGATGAGATACATGGCCGGCTCATACTTCTCTTCCACCGGGCCGATCAGCATCTGCTGTGCCTCGTCATAATTTCCGAGATAAAAATAAATCCGCCCCTGATTATAATAATATTCGGTGTCGCTGCCTTTCAGACTCTGTGCTGCCTGCAGATAAGTCACGCCGACCGCCGAGAGGTTCGCGTCATCATAACTCTCGTAAATATTCAGATACAGATCGTAATTATCGGAATCCAGAGCCACCGCCGCGTCAAAATCCGACGCCGCCTCCTCTGTCTGTCCTTCGGTCAGATAGCTGGCGCCTCTTAAAAAATAAGCGTCGGCGTTCCCGTCCTCGGAATCCTCCAGAATCTGTGTACAGGTATCAATGACATCCTCATAATTTTCCAGACGGTACTGCGCCGTGGCCAGATAAAGACGGATATCTTCTGTATTTGAGGGCATACGGCTGTCCGTGTTCGCAAGCGCTTCTGTAAACGCCTCCGCCGCGCTCTCATATTCCCCAAGTCCCATATAGGCAAGACCAAGCCCGCGATATGCCAGCATCTGCTGCTCCCCCGCGTCAATCGCTTCCTCAAAAAGCTCCTGCGCTTCGCTGTAACTGCCCTCTTCCAGAGCAGCCAGTCCCGCTACCGTATTCTCTCCTGTCGCGCCGCCCATCGCGCAGCCGCCGGCAAATGCTGCAAGCAGCATCGCCGCGGCACATACGAATGCACGGATCACCGTATGTACGGAAATGCCCGCTTTCAAATCCTTCCGGCCAACCGATCCTGTTCTCCACTGCATGCTGTTTTCCCCTTATCTTTATATGATCCTGCGTTGTCGTGAACCACCCGTCATCCTAAGCCAATGGGACTGCGGTCGTCCTGTTCCCATGCAGAACGCAGACGGACTTCCTTTTTCCCGTTGTTTCAAACCGACATTTCCATATTAGCACAGCCGCAAAAATTAGTAAAGTTTAAAGGTTGCAAAGTACCTGTTTTCTGCTATAATCCTTTCATAACAGCAGATATTCGGAGGTTTTCCATGATTTTTTTCTTAAAAAAAAACTGCAGATTTGCCTGACCAGCTTTCTTTTCTGTCTCCTCTTTCCTGTCTGTGCAGGCGCAGCTTCCTTATCATCCGGACTGTATGAGATCACGAATATCACCAGCGATGAATTTGTGCTGGATGCCACGGCCTGTACGGTATCAGATACGGAAGAGGAACATTCCCTTCAGCTCTATGACCGGCTCGAAGTGAATCAGCAGAAGTTTTATCTGGAAGAACTGTCCGGTTCTGCATGGCGTCTCAGTGTATTGTCCTCCGGGGAGGCAGTTACCTGTTCCTTTGAACAAAGCACGGACGGCACAGATTCCGCGGATAATGCCGGAAATGCCGTAACCGGCAGCGTTCAGCTGTCCGAACTGATTCCGGATTCCTCTGCCTCCACCCGCGGGATACAGGCTTTTACTCTGACAGATGCCGGGGACGGCTGCTTCTATATTCAGGCGTCAGACGGTTCTTACCTGACTGTAAATTCCACTTTCGCGCACCGGGGAAGCAGCCTCGTCCTGAAGGGATTTACCGGGAGGGCCAATCAGAAGTGGCGGTTTGCAAAGACCTGGGTGAGCGATACGGACAACGCGGACACGGATCTTTCAAATCCTTACGCAAAGGGCAGCATCTATGAGGATTTCGTGCTTGCCATCCGGACGGATAAAGTGACAAGTGAACTGACCGCCGAAACAGCCGCCGCCTGGGTGTCCGTTTCTGATGATCACGAACTGGTTTATGACGAAGACGCATTAAACGATTGGGTGCTGGAGCTCGCGGAACAATACAACACGCTGGAAAACGGACGGGAATTTACAACAAGTTCCGGAGAGACCATCACAATCACCGAGGGCACGTATGGCTGGAGCATGGATGCGGACGCCACGGCAGAGCGGATTCTGGACCTGCTCAAAAAAGGCGGCAGCGGCAGGGTTCTGACGGAAGCGGTCTGGACGCAGACCGGAGAGGCCTTTACTGCCGGCGGTGATATCGGCGACAGTTACATTGAAGTCGACCTCACCAATCAGAAGGTATGGTTTTACAGGGACGGAGAACTTCTGGGCGAATCCGACTGTGTCAGCGGCGATTATTACGACGATGACTGCCGGACTCCGGAAGGCATTTATACGATTTATTACATGAAATCTCCCGCCACTTTACGAGGCGCGGATTATGTGTCCGAAGTGGATTATTTTATGGCTTATTACGGCAACTACGGCCTGCACGACGCTTCCTGGAGATCGGAGTTCGGCGGTGATATTTACCTGACCGACGGCTCCCACGGCTGTGTCAATCTGCCGGATGAGATGGCACAGCTGCTTTATGAAAACGTTTATTACGGGTATGTAGTCGTCACGTATTATTGACGGCAATGGAACCTAACTACTTCATAAGGAGTCGATTTTCATGTTTACAAACTGGTTTAACAGCCTGCAGGACTACATCAGCAGTTCGGTACCGCTTGTTGTGGCCTTTTTGCTGAAGGTACTGCTGTGCATTGTTGTTTATCTGGTCGGCAGAAAAGTGATCGCCTGGGCGGTAAACGCGTTCCGCCGCATGCTCACACGCACGAAAATGCAGGCCGGAGCGGTGACGTTCTCCTGCTCCATGTGCAAAATCCTGCTGTACTGTTTTCTGATCCTCTGGATCGGCATGCAGTTCGGCGTGACCGAAGCCTCCGTTGCGGCGCTGGTGGCATCCGCCGGTGTTGCGATCGGTCTGGCGTTTCAGGGCGGCCTCTCCAATCTGGCAGGCGGGTTTATGATCCTCGTCTTTCAGCCGTTCCATGTCGGCGATTATATCATCACGCAGGGGATGGAAGGCACCGTGCAGAAAATTGAAATCATGTACACCACGCTTCTGACGACCGACACCCGGCGCGTCATCGTCCCCAACGGCACGCTCGCTGACAATGTCATGGTCAATGTCACCGCCGCCAACCGGCGCAAGCTGGAGGTCAAGGCTTCCATTTCCTACGAGGACAGTCTGGAGACGGCCAAAAAAGTGCTGGAAGGGCTGATTGAGGAGAATCCGGACGTCCTGCACGAAGAAGAGCACCTCGTCTTTGTCTCGGAGCTGGGAGACAGCGGCGTTGTGCTGGGACTGCGCTGCTGGGTACCCACGGACAGGTATTATCCGGTGCTCTGGTGGATGAACGAACGCATCAAGATCGAATTTGACGCGGCAGGACTGCACATTCCTTATCCGCAGATGGATGTGCATGTCACATCTGCGGCAGACCGTTCGCCTCTGCCGCGTTGATTTTTACTCAAGTATCTGGAAAAGCCTCATCGCAGCGCTAAGCAAAGCGGCAGCGGAGACGAGATTGTAAATCGGCTTTTTCTCGTAACAGGAAAGGTACTGAACAGTTAAGAACGGTTCAGAAAGGAGTTCTCAAATATGGAAAACCAGACACCCCAGCGCAAAGAGACCGGCCTCGTCCACATCTACTGCGGCGACGGCAAAGGAAAAACGACGACCGGCATGGGATTGTGCGCCCGTGCGGCCGGGTATGGCCTGCATGTCCTGATTTATCAGTTTATGAAAGACAATTCCACCAGCGAGCGGAATGTCCTGAAGCTGTCGGAAAATATCACCATCGTGGAGGGGCTTGCGCAGGAAAAATTCAGTTTTCAGATGACTCCTGCGGAAAAAGCGGAGCGCAAATCGTATTATGAGAATCAGCTGCGCGCCGTCACGCAAAAGGCCGTTGACGAAGACTACGACGTACTTTTTCTTGACGAAATCATCTATACCATCCGCGCCGGGCTGCTCGATGAAAATCTGCTCCTTGCTTTTCTGAAAAAAAAGCCCGCGCAGCTCGAAGTCATCCTGACCGGCCAGGAGCCGGACGAGGCGCTGATCGAGTGTGCGGACTATGTCTCGGAAATCCGAAAAATAAAGCATCCGTTTGACAGGGGACTGCGGGCGCGGAAGGGTATCGAGAGCTGAAATACGTCCGTTGCCAACAGCAGCACCATGATGCGGACTCTGCTGACATCCTGTCCCAGGCAAGCCAGTCTGTCCTTACAATCCATTTACAATATTCGCGGGCCGCTCTCCGCGGCTCACCTGCTCAAACGCAAGCCAGATGCTGCGGTGCCCCTTTCGGAATACGCCTGTCGTCACGCCGCCGATGTGCGGGGAAAACAAAAGGCGCCTCTCCGCTTCCGCGGACAGCCCAAGCAGCGGATGGTCGGCAGCGACAGGCTCCGGCGCCACCGTATCCAGTCCTGCCCCGGCAATCCAGCCTTCGTTAAGCGCCCGTCCCAGTGCTTCATTATCCACCATCTCTCCGCGCGCCGTGTTGATGAGCAGCGCGTTCGGGCGCATCGCCCGCAGAAAAGTCTCATCGACCATCCCGACTGTGTCCGGCGTCACCGGGACATGGATGCTGATGATGTCGCAGGCGGAAAGCATCTCCTTCCGCTCCATCCAGCTCACATGATACTTCTGTTCCTCCTCCGCTGATTTTCGATGGGCGGCATTGTAAAACACCTCACAGCCAAACGGCTCCAGTCTTTTTGCCACGGCTTTCGCAATATCCCCAAAGCCGATCAGACCAACGCGGCACTCGCCAAGTTCTGTGATCCCGTTCACCATCATCAATTCTTTGCGCCGAATCTGTTCCCCGGCTCGGACCGCCTGATCGCCCGCCGTCACGCTCCGCAGCAGGCCCAGCATCAGCAGGATGGTCTGCTCCGCCACCGCATCCGCGTTTACGCCCCGGTTGTTGCAGACATAAATCCCCCTTTTGGCCGCCGCAGCGCAGTCAATCCCGTTATACCCCACACCTTCTGAGTGGATGATTTTTAAATCAGGCAGCAGCGCGAGCAGGCTCTCCGGCACTTTCGCGATCGCGTCCGCCGCCAGAAACTGCGCATCCCGCGCCTCCATAAGCCGCTGCTGCGCGGCATTCATTGAAGGTTCCTGTCCGTGCAGCCCCGAAAGCGCCTGCCCGACTTCCTCCATCGTCAGATATATCTTTTCCACTGAGTCCGCAAACTCCGTATTCGGATAAAATTTTTCAAAGCGCTCCCGGTTCCCGATCAAAATCGCTTTGCGGACGGCAATCCGCTCATAAGCCAGCCTTGGGGATCCATCCTCCACATAGATCGTCCCACAGTACGTAAAACCATTTTTTTCAATCACATGCTGCATGATGAGATTATCCTTGTGTGTGTCAATACGGATATGTCCATATTTGCAAAAAGCCCAGTCCAGAACAGCCGACCCCAGCCCTTTCACAGTACCGTCCCCGGCAACGCGGTGAACCGCTGCGTACGGCCCGTCACTGATCCAGCTGCCGCCCTCGATATTCTGATAAGTCGGCTCCTCCCCCTCAATCAGGGCAAACGTGCCGACTATCCTGCCGGATTCCTCCAGCACGTAGCTGAAGCCCTGTGCGAGATCTGTCCGGATCAGTTCCTCCTGAGGGTAAGAATCGCCCCACTGAGTTGGGTTCCCATGCTCTTTTTGATAGTTCCGCGCAATCTCATAGATTTCCATGATTCGCGGCAGATCGCTGCTGTTTGCCTGACGAATTTCCATAGCTTTCTCCAATCTGTTCTCCGATAAGTACGCAAGCGTCCTTCTACGCTTCGCTTCGGTCGGCGCTAAACGGACATCCACTGGATGTCCAGCGCCCTTCCGATAGGTCACACTATCGGAACTTCGTTCCTCCGTGTGACAAGTTCCAGACCTTCGGTCTGTCACTGACCTATCGGTTCCGAGTACGCAAGCGTCCTCTCCTTCCGATAGGTCACACTATCGGAACTTCGTTCCTCCGTGTGACAAGTTCCAGACCTTCGGTCTGTCACTGACCTATCGGTTCCGAGTACGCAAGCGTCCTCTCCTTCCGATAGGTCACATTATACACGGCCGTAAAGCAAAAGACAACCGCCATCTTCCATATATATTTTTTAACACTTTCGCCTATTGCAATCCCTGCTTTCGATGCCTATAATAGTGAAAACGGGCATGTAAAATTTAGCTGAGTTCCGTGTAAATTACCCGTAAAGCAGCATGGCTGTCCACAGCATTTGCGGACACTTTATCGCGGGAGTCCATGCAAAAATTCAGCATATAAAATGACAAAAAAGTACAGGTGATGATCATGGAATACTTCTGGTATATTGTTGCTGCCATCGGCGCCGGAGTCGGCACCGGTCTGGCCGGATTGTCGGCAGCTACCGTCATGGTGCCGTCGTGGCCACGTTTGCGGAAGCGGTCACAAAAAACGGATACGATACCGTATCCGTTCCCTGCGCCGCCGCTGTGGTGATCTGGGCGGTACTGGCAGTATGAAATGTCTTTCTATTTCAATTGTCTGCTTGACAATGTCTAAACATTGTAATACAACGATGAAAAAGAAAAGAAGAAACGGATGAACCTGTCAATGAATAAATATGCGCAGGCGGCACGCCTGATTCTGAGTCTGCTGCAGGAAAAAGCGATTGCTTCAGATGCGGATCATGCGGCCGCATTTGATCTTTCTTTATGGAAAGCATCTGTCTTGCCGCTTCACAAAGATCTGAATGCTGCTTCAACGCCCTGCGAAAACAAAGACGCTCTCTGGGCGGAAGATAACAGCCTTTTCTACGACCCGGAAATGCTCGCCACTTCCTTTCTGGAAAGTCCAAAAAATCTGGAAGAACAGTTCGTCTCGCTTTGTCTGGACAACTTTTTTCAAAAATATGGAACCAGCAGTCATAAAGCAGGCTTATGCTTTTCCGGCGGCGGGCACGGCGGGGATCATGGCCGCGGATCAGGAAAGGAACCTGCTGCACGTCAGGAGACAGCCGTGCTCTCCCGCCGGGATGAGATCGATTACCGTACTCTTTTGCGCCGTTTCTGTGTACCCAGAGAGGAAGCGGTTCCGGATCTGGATTCGTTTGACTATGTTCCTTATCTGTACGGACAATCCTGCTCCCGGGAATGCTCTTCTACTCTGACAGAACCGCAATTTCAGTCCAATCAAAGCGCTGCCGGATTGACCAGGCAGTTCCCGATTCGTCAAAGCAGCGAAAAGCCTCCGAATGCGCCGGCAGCATCCGCAAATATGCGGCTCTGCCTGATCGAGCCGTTAGAATACAGCGAAGTCAACCGTCTGGATGAACTGGCGATTGCGATCGATACCTCCGGCTCCTGCTCCGGAGAACTTGTGCAGCGTTTTCTGGAAGAAACATGGAGCATTCTGCGGCAAAGAGAGAATTTCTTTTCGCACATGCGCCTCCATCTCATCCAGTGCGATTCCATGATACAGGAGTATCGGATCTTCACCAGCGCAGAAGAATGGGAAGAGGCGCTCGGCGACCTGAAAATTCAGGGTTACGGAAACACAGACTTCCGCCCGGTCTTTGAGCTGCTCGACGACCAGATAGCGAAAAAGGAAATTCGTACGCTGCGGGCGCTTTTGTATTTTACGGACGGGGACGGGATTTATCCGCGCGAGGCACCGCCTTATGAAACTGCCTTTCTCTTTGTGAATCAGGATTCGATAAAGGGCAGGGTCCCGGACTGGGCGCACTGTATTGTGCTCGACGATATCTGAACAACATCATTGAACGATATTAAATGCAAAATATTATCCTGAAAATTACGGAGACCATACGATCATGAATATCCAGGAAGCACGAGAAGAAATCATCCGCACGATCCGTGCCTACACCGCACAAAAGAAGGACGGAACCTATGTCATTCCCTCCCTGCGGCAGCGGCCGCTGCTTTTGATCGGCCCGCCGGGCATCGGCAAGACAGCGGTCATGGAACAGGCCGCCAGAGAATGCCGGGTGGGCTTTGTTTCGTATACAATGACACACCATACCCGGCAGAGTGCGCTCGGCCTGCCTTATATTGAGCGGCGCAGCTTCGGCGGAGAGGAATACGCGGTTACGGAATATACGATGAGCGAGATTATTGCAAGCGTTTACCGCTGTATGGAGGAAACCGGCGTATCAGCAGGGCTTCTGTTCCTCGATGAGATCAACTGCGTCTCGGAGACACTCGCTCCCGCGATGCTGCAGTTTTTGCAAAATAAGACGTTCGGAAGCCACCGTCTCCCTGACGGCTGGGTGCTGGCCGCCGCCGGGAATCCGCCTGAATACAACAAATCCGTACACGAATTTGACATCGCAACGCTCGACCGCCTGAAATATATCCCAGTCGAGGCGGATTACGATGCCTGGCGCGCTTACGCGCTCGGGGAAGCGGTTCACGGCGCGATCCTCGCTTATCTGGATACGCATCCCGATCAGTTTTATATCCTGAAGCAGACTTATGCCAGCCGCACCTTCGCGACCGCGCGCGGATGGGAAGACCTCTCCAGTATATTAAAGGAATATGAAGTACTGGATTTTCCGGTCGACGCAAAACTTGTATGCCAGTATCTGCAGGATCAGGAGCTTGCGGAGGATTTTTCTTATTTTTATCAGCTGTACCGCACAAAGGAACAGCATCTGCCGGTAGCGCAGATGCTCGCCGGAGAGGAAGCGGCTGTCGCTGCCTGCCAGGCTTTGTTTACTGACAATTCTTTTGAAGAGCAGCTTTATCTGGTGCATCTGATGCTCTCCTGCATCAATGAGAAGCTGGATCGCTGGCGTGCGGCCAGTCGCCAAAAAATGAGGTTCGAGGACACGGCTGACCGGCTGATCAGGTTTCAGAAAGAACAAATTGCAAGACAGGACTCTCCGACAACACGACAAGGTTCTGTACAAATCATCGACGCTTTTCTGGTAAAAGAGCGGGAAATTCTCAAAATACGCCGCGAGCACGGCCTTTCCCCCGATTCCGAGCTGGAAGAAATGCGGCAGGCGCTCACCGCCGTGCAGCGCATGGGCTATCGGCTGCGCGGAGACAAAGATGGTTTGGTAATGGATGCGCAAAAGGATAAGCAAACAAAAGAAGCAGAACAGCTTCTGCGTCAGGGCTGTGCGGATGAAATCAGACAATTGAAAAACAACTGCGAGAGCATCGCGGCGGAAATTCTGGATATGCTAAAATATGGTCTCTGGACAATTACATTCGACAATTCAGGAAACCCGACCAGCACAGATAACGCGGCGCTGATCCTTTTCCTGAGTTCCTTGCAGCAGAATCCGGTCGCCGAACCATTTTTCAAACAATATCCGGACAATCCCTGTGAACCTTACTGGAATCGGCTGGATTTTTCGGCGCGGGAAAATGCAATCAGGGAGATGCTTACGCAGTGACCATATCTGCCTCTACTTCAGTCGGCTTAAAACGAACATCCGCCGAAGCCCAGAGTCTTCCGATTAGTCACAATATTCTGAGTGACTCTACAGCACAGACACCGGCACAAGCCAGGTGTTTCTGTTGTATGGAAAGATTTCATCACACATACAAAGCACAATCCCCGGCTGCACATCCAGATGGAACTTATCCAGAACGCCAAAGTTCTTATCCGGATGTGCCGGAGTTTTATTCTTTTTAATCTCGATGGGATAGAGCTTATCTCCTTCCACAATCAAAAGATCCAGTTCTTTTTTGTCTGTATCTCTGTAATAATACAAATCCGGGCGTTTCCCCGCATTGTAATAGCTTTTTACAATTTCCGAAACCACCCAGGTCTCAAAAAAGGCGCCGTCCATGGCCCCGTGTTCAAGCGTTTCTGCATTCGGCCATCTGCAAAGATAAGCAGCCAGTCCGGTATCCATAAAATAAATCTTTGGTGTCTTCACCAGACGGCTGGTCACATTCGAGTAATAAGGCCGTAAAATATAGACCACACCGGAACGCTCCAGAATGGAAACCCAGGATTTGGCAGTCGGAGCAGACACACCGATCGCGTTTGCAATCTCATCATAACGCAGCTCGCCGGAAGTCCGCGCCGCGATAAATACGAGAAAATCATAAAATGTACTGAGATTTCCTACCTGTGCAAGATCTTTTATATCGCGCTCCAGATACGTATTCACATAATCCATATAGTAGCGCTCACGATCCATGTCCATCGCTATCAGCTTTGGCATTCCGCCGCGAAAAATCAATTCGAAAATCTGATGGATATTTTTTAATTTGCCATCTTTCATGCGCTCGCGCAGCGAATCCAATGAAGGATGAAACAACTGCGCAGGACGCTCCTCCACTTCTGACACCGAAAGGCCCGACAAATCAAATACCGCTACCCGGCCTGCCAACGATTCAGATATAGATCCGCCCATCGCGTAGCGATTCTGCATGGGCGGATCGATCTGCCGCCGAGCTTCGCGAGGGGGCGCTTCCATCCGCATCATAGAAAACTTCTGTGAACCGGTCAGCCAGTATCTGCCGTTCGCATCTTCTCCATCTAAAACCGCCTGATCCACGATTCGCTTCATTTCCAGCAGCAGAGAAGGTACGCGCTGAAATTCATCTATCAAAAGCGGTGAACCGTATGTCTCAAAAAACAGCCCCGGATCCTGCTCTGCCAGTCGACGCGCATTCATATCATCCAATGTGACATATCTTCGTCCGCTTTCACGCAGCTGATTCAGCATCGTTGATTTTCCTACCTGGCGCTGTCCGCACACCATGACAACCGGATAGTACCTCGAAGCTTCCAGAATCTGTGCTTCTAAATGTCTTTTTATATACATATCTGAATTTTCCTCCAGCATCCACTTTTCTGCTTTTTCATTTATCATCTATTTCTGTATTCCGGTAATTCTAAAATATGATTTTATTTTATTCGCTTCTAGCTATGCTGTCAAGATGCAAGAGCAATAATTGTTTGAATTTCCAGCACTTTGTAACTGAAATCATGCTTGTAAATACGCGAAAAATCAATCGTAAAAATTTACGATTGATTTTTCGCGTACAAATCCCTGATTTTCTATTATTCCACTTTCGAAAACAGGATCCGGTCGTTGTCAAGATCCTTGCCCGCTCCGGTGCGGAATTTTTCCAGAAGGCCGTCGACGGTCAGTCCGGCGCGCTCCTCGCCGCTGATATCGAGAACGATATGACCGTCGTCCATCATCAGGGTGCGGTTGCCCAGTTCCAGAGCGGAGTGCATGTTGTGCGTGATCATCAGGCAGGCCAGATGATTTTCTTCAACCACGCGCTTTGTGAGTGCGATAACCTTGTCGGCCGTGGCCGGATCAAGCGCCGCCGTGTGCTCGTCGAGCAGCAGAATTTTCGGAGGAACGAGAGTCGCCATCAGCAGAGTGAGCGCCTGCCGCTGTCCTCCGGAGAGCAGGCCGACCGGCTGCTTCATGCGGTCTTCGAGTCCCATATCCAGAAGGGCCAGCCGTTCACGGAACATTTTGCGCTCGGCGGAGCTGATTCTGGAAAATACGGCTTTCTTTTTTGCCACACGCAGGTAGGCAAGCGCCAGATTTTCCTCGATGGTCATGTGGGGGGCGGTGCCTTTCATCGGATCCTGAAACAGGCGGCCGATCTCTACCGCGCGCTTATGCTCCGGCACATACGTGATATCGCGGTCGTCCAGATACACATGCCCCTCATCCGGGAAAAAACTTCCGCCGATGCAGTTGAACAGGGTCGATTTTCCGGCGCCGTTGCTGCCGATGATCGTGGCGAAATCGCCGTCGTTCACAGTCAGGCTCACGCCCGCAAGGGCGACCTTTTCATTGACTGTGCCGGGGTTGAAAACCTTTTTTATATTTGTAATCTTAAGCATATTCTGCTCCTTATATTCGCTATAACAGTTCAGAACAGCATCGAAAGAAGGCGGTCTGCGTCCTGCTGTTCCAGACAGTCACATTTCAGGCTGCGTTCGCGGCCTTTTGTCTCTGCAGCGCCACGCGCGACTTCAGATACGGTGCGGCAATGGCGATGGCTACGATCACCGCGGACACCAGCTTCATCGCTTCCGCCGGTACATGCAGGCGCAGGGCGATGGCAATGACAAAACGATACACACAGCTGCCGACGATAACGCCGACGATGCGCCGCGGGATGGAATGTTTGCCGAGCAGCGTCTCTCCGATGATCAGGCTGGCAAGCGCGATGGTCACCATACCGGTCCCCATGTTGATGTCGCAGGATTTCTGGTACTGTCCGATCAGGCAGCCGGAAAGTGCCGTCAGCGAACCGGAGATGCAAAGCCCCACCGTGATGGTAAAGCCCGGATTGATGCTTGAAGCGCGCACCATGTCCTCATTGTCGCCGGTCGCACGAATCGAAAGCCCAAGTCTGGTTCCCAGAAACCACCCAAGGAGCAGGCAGACGATAAGGACGATAATCGCCGACAGGATCAGCTTATACCAGGTCGCCCCAAAGAAATCCTTGCACAGGCTGTAAATTGTATCTTTTTTGAAAATGGACAGATTGGACGAGAAGCCCATCACTGCCAGATTGACCGTGTAAAGGCCGGTATTTACAATGATTCCGGAAAGAATCGGTTCCACACCCAGCCGGGTCTGCAGGGACGCCATGATAAATCCGGAACAGACTCCTGCTGCCATCGCCGCGAAGATTGCCAGGATCGGATGCCCCAGGATCGTCACCTGCGCGCCGACCGCGCAGCCCAGCGTAAAGCAGCCGTCTGTCGAAAGATCCGCAATATTTAAAATCGAATAACTCAAAAACAGAGCCAGCGCGATCAGACCGTAGATGATGCCCAGCTCCAGGGCATTTATCACGACCGAGAGGGAAATGAGTGAGGTAAGGAAACTCATATGGTTTCTGCTCCTTTCTGTCTTTTGTCTTTCTTTTTTATGCCTTTCATGTGAAATGCGAAACACGCATGCACCGGGAATGCACGCGCGGACTTACCATAAAAACTTCTTTCGCAGCACAAATCAAAGGCATATCCACCTGACAGCCGGGCAGAAAACATCCTGCCCGACTGTTTTCTTTTTTCATTTCAGATGGTCTGGTTCAGAATCAATCCTGTATGATTTTACTCCATATCTTCAGAAGTCACAACCTCTACGATCTGTGTCGCTACCTCTTCGAATCCGCTGTAGTCGATGCCGAGTGCTTCCGCAGTCTCCGTGTTGACGGTGACAATACCATTGTCAAAGGTCACGATCGGAGTGGTCGCCGGGTCTGCGCCCTGCAGAATCTCAACCGCCAGGTCAGCCGTCTCTTTGCCGAGCAGCTCATAGTCTACGCCGAAACCTACAAACGCGCCGTTCGCCGCGAAAGAGTCCGCGCCGGTGTAATGCGCGATGCCGTTCTCGATCAGAGTCTCATAGATGGAAAGCTCTGCTGCCATAACCGTGTTGTCGGTCGGGGTGAAGATGGCCTGTACGCCGTCCGCCGCCAGAGACTCCACTGCCTGCTGAATCTCGGAGGTGCTGGTACCGGTTGCTTCTACGTACTCGATGCCCTTCTCATCCAGATAAGCCTTTGCGTCCGCGATCGGCTGTGTGGAGGAATCCTCAGACAGGCTGTACAGCAGACCTACCTTGTCGAGATCCGGATTCGCGATAAACATCAGATCCAGGATCGCTTCGGTATTCAGCGCATCGCTCGTACCTGTAATGATGCCGCCCGGCTCTTCCATGGAATCCACCAGTTCAGAGCCAACCGGATCGGAAACAGCCGCGAATACGATCGGAATGTCCTTGCCGGAATCCTCGATCTCTTCCTGCAGAATGCTTACCGGCATCGTCGCGATCGGGATCACGATATCTACTTCATCGTCATTCACCAGCTGGGACGCCTGCTGCATCATTGTTGAAGAATCCGCGTTGCCGCTGTACACATAGCCCTCATAGACATAGGTGTCCTCGCCTTCCTCGGAAAGTGCGTCCAGTTCCGCGAGGATCGCGTTCTCAATCTGATCCAGGGAAGCGTGATCCATGAGTTTCAAAACACCTACCTTGTACTCCTCTGCCATTGCTGTGCCTGATACAGACATCGCTGCCATTGCCGCCGCAATTGCGCATACTGCAAATTTCTTTTTCATTTTGGTTTCTCCTTTCATTTTACCATTATTTCTAATTCAGTCCCCTGCACCTTTTGCAAAGCACTGAACAGTTACCTGTTGCCATTTCCGCACCCTTCCCGGCAGAAAAACTGTCGGAAGTGGGAAATATCGTTCCTCACACCGGCACAACGCTCCCCGCGTAAGGCAGCACATATACCTTTTTCCCGGTGAAATCAATCTTTTTCACTAATTCCGCCAGATCAGAGGACGCCTCCATCCCCATCGGGCGTACCATTTCCGGATCCAGCTCAGTCAGTGTGTAGACATGACCGGCCTTGTTCAGCTGTTCCACCGTCAGATAAAAGATATAGCCGCCGATGGTAAAATCCGCCCGCAAAGAAGCATCCAGATGTCCCTCCTTAAGCGGCTTCAGCCAGTTGAAATAATCCGGCGCGCCGCCGCCCTCCGGGCATTTGCAGGTCCAGAGCATGGTGCCGCCCGGCTTTAAGGCCCGCATGGCGTTCAGCATGCCCTTGCAGCCCTGATAGAGGTTCATATCCTTCGGCGCGCCGCCGCTGGAACAGAGCACGATATCCGCCGGTTCTTTCACCTCGATCTCGTAGCATTTTCTCTGGAAGTCGCAGCTCGCCTCCCAGGCAGCGTCCATCTCGCCGGAAAAAATACCGCTGTGCACGCCGCTCGCGGCCACCACAAGGTTGATGCCGAAGTCCGCGTGAACCAGATGCGCAGCCTCCATCATATCTTCGTGGATCGGATTGTCGGTCAGCTTGCAGCAGCCGACGCGGGCATCCGTCATCGCTTTTTCCGGGTCAAGCGCACGCCGGTGATTCTGCCGGATCGAATCGCGGCCCGATACGCCCGGCAGCAGGTTTTTCCGTCCTCCGCCGAATCCGGCCATCATGTGGTGGACCGTGCCGCCCATGACAATGACTTTGCGCCCCACCACCAGCGGGTTCACTCGCACCTCGGTACCCCGGGACGTCGTCCCGACATAAACGAGGTCCGGCGCGTCGCAGTCGTGATCGACCACACGCACCCGGTCAACGACCTCCTGCGAGCAGATCTTCACAAGCTCCTGCCGCGTGGAATGCCGGTGCGTCCCCACCGCGATCAGGACAACCATCCGCTCATATGCCACGCCAATCTTATCATGCAAATAATCAACCAGCAGCGGCATCACCTGATCCTGATGCATCCAGCTTCTCGTGACGTCGCTGACCACGATCGTTACTTCATCTTCTCTCCCGATCACTTCGGCCAGCGGCTTCCCGCCGATCACACCGTCCTCGATGGAATGTACAAACGCCGCCTTCAGATCGGTGATCTCCTCCATCGGATTCGGGAGGATCATCTCGACCGAAGCCGTCCCGCTGATCTCAAATCCCACCTGTTCCTCGCCATAGCCGAGGGAAATTTTTGCGTCCATTCGCTGCCCGCTTTCTTTCTGTAAAGTCCACCTACTATATGATACACGGATTGCTGCGTGCTTCGCACTCTCGCATCTCCGCTGCCGCTCCGGTCGGCGAGTATCCCATCCAGAGGATGGGATTCCACCCGGCGAGGGCTAAACGGACATCTACTGGATGTCCAGCGCCCTAACAACATTCGGAATCCGCTCATTTGAGCAGCGTTTTTTGCTGCGATGCAGGCCGCGCCAATCGCGAAGCGATTTTCAATTGCGCGGCTTTCATTTTATCAATATCATCCCTGCCACCGACACGGCCAGCACCGCCGCCAGAAACAGCAGGCACACCGCGTCACACCTGTGGAACGGGTACTCGTGATAGCCGCTCTGCGTCGTCCGCAGGTTAAACCCGCGCAGCTGTGCGCTCATCGCTCCTGCGTCCACCTTTTTCATGCTGGAGATCAGAAGCGGCACAAACAGCGGCACGATCAGCTTCAGCCTCCGGAAAATGTTTCCGGTATCATATTCCACACCACGCGCTTTCTGCGCGTCCTCGATATCATGAAATTCCGTCGTAAAAAGCGGAACAAAGCGAAACGCTGTCGTGACGATAAACGCGTAACGGTACGGCACATGCAGCCGTTTCACCAGCGCTCCGCACAGGTCGTTCATCCGCGTGATCGCAAAAAGCAGCATCAGCGGAAGCATGGTAGCCACAATGCGGAGGCTTAAGAGCAGCGCGCTCATCAGGCCGCCGACTGTAAACACGCAGAACCCGCCGATCACCAGAAGCGGATCGCCGGTCCGCACAAACAGCAGCTGCAGTACAAACATGATCAGACCCAGAACCAGCAGGTTCTTCGTCAGGCGCAGCGCCCGTTTCTGCAGACCCGCAAACGAGGAAATCAGGATCATCAGCAGG
Source organism: Clostridiales bacterium (assembly GCA_020860715.1). Taxonomy (GTDB): domain Bacteria; phylum Bacillota; class Clostridia; order Lachnospirales; family Lachnospiraceae; genus Choladousia. The sequence continues at coordinate 36,757 of JAJBTU010000003.1, forward strand.
ATAAATACCAGTTCCATGATCACATTGTTGCAGATGATGCAGGCAATTCCGTACAGAAACGCCGCCAGCAGCTTCATTACCGGATTCAGTTTATGCAGAAAGGAGTCTCCGGGTACATAATCGAGTAAATTCATGACCGCGCTCCTTTCTCATCGGGTGCGTTCCCGCTTTTGTCACCTGCTGCAATGGCATTTGCTCCCTGATGCTTCGTATCGGCTATCGTATTCGCATCAGCCCTGCCATTCTTCATTGCGGCAGCTTCGGCGGCTTTCTCGCGATGAATCGCCTCCGCCATCTCCTCCACCGTATAGACATCGGAAAACTTCTCCCCGAACCGCAGCGCCAGCATCGGGATCTGCGCGGGCAGCACATGCGCCTGCCCCAGCACCGACATGTCTTTCATGATCCGGCCGGTCGGGCCTTCCCCCACGAGACGCCCGTCCGTCAGCACAAGAACTCGCTGGGCATATTCCTGCACCAGTTCCATATCGTGGCTGACCATCAGCACTGTCAGTCCCTGTTCCCGGCTAAGTCCGGTGATATAATCCATGATGCGGATGCATTCCCGATAGTCCAGTCCGGTCGTCGGCTCGTCCAGAATGACCAGTTCCGGACTGCAGGCCAGCACACTCGCCAGCGCGATCCTCTGACGTTCGCCTCTCGACCTCGTAAACGGAAACCAGTCCCCGTCCAGTTCAAAGGTCTGAAGCATCTCTTCCGTGCGCTTTTCCGTCTCGTCCTGCGGCACTCCCTGCACCTGCGGGCCGAACGCGATCTCCTCGCGCACGGTGTTCTGGCAGATCTGGCGGTCCGGGTTCTGAAACAGGAAACCGACCTTTTTCGCAATCACGCTGGTGCGGACCTTCCCGGTATCCTCCCCGTCCACATAGACATGACCGGAATCCGGGCGCAGCAGGCCGTTTGCCAGGCGGCTCACGGTGGACTTGCCCGCGCCGTTGCTGCCGATCATGGCCACGACCTCACCCGCATGCACCTCAAACGAGAGATCCTTCACTGTCTGTGTCATGCCCGGATAAGAGAACGATACATGGTCAAATTTCAGCATCCCAGCACCTCCCTCACCATCACTTCTGCCTGATCAACATCCGTGGGAACCGGCCCGCTATAAAGCCCTTCGTCCTTCAGACGGTTCCCCAGACGGACGACCCTCGGCACACTGATACCGAGCGAATCAAACAGCGGCTGCTGGTCGACGATCTCACTGCTCTTTCCGTCAAAGACCAGATTCCCCTCATCCAGCACCGCAATCCGTTTCGCGTACTGGCTTAAGATCATAATCTTCTGCTCCACAACGATGATCGTCTTGCCAAATTCCTCGTTCAGCCTCTTTAAAATGTCATAGATCATGATCGTGCTCTGCGGATCCAGTTCGCCGGTCGGCTCATCCAGCACAATGATCTCCGGCTGCATCGCCAGGATTGAGGCGATCGCCACCTTCTGCTTCTGTCCGCCGGAAAGCGAGCTGATCTGGCGGTGCCGCAGGTCGCTGATCTGCAGCATTGACAGCACCTCGTCCAGTCTCTGCCCGATCTGATCATGAGGCAGCCCGAAATTCTCCAGGCCGAACAGAATCTCATCCTCCACCTCGGAAGACACCATCTGGCTGTCGATGTCCTGAAAGACCTCCCCGACAAACCGCGCCAGCTCCTCCGTCTGCACGTCCACGGTGTCCCTGCCGTTGACCTTCACCGCCCCGTAAAAATCTCCGGGAAAATGATGCGGCACAATACCGGAAAACGCGTAGGTCAGCGTGGATTTTCCTGCGCCGGAATTGCCCGTGATGCCGAGAAAATCCCCGTCCTCGATCACAAGGTTGATATTGTTCAGGGCATTCTGTTCCTGCCCCTTATAGCAAAAGCTGAACTCCTTACATTCGATCATACCTGACTCTGCCTTTATTTCTGTTTGTGTTTATTTCTGTCTACAACACTGTGATTCTATATGCTCCGGCAGCCATTCAAAACCTGTTCCGCATCTTTTTCGGCTGATCCGGAGCATCTGCCGTTTTTCACTCTTTGTTGATAATCTTATCCACCGGAATGCTTAAGACCGTAACGATCACGCAGTTCAGCGCCGCGGTCACCACCGTGACAAGCGACATGTTCAGGAACTGTGCCATCGGCATCGGGTTCGCGTACGTCAGTGCCGCCAGTCCGACAAACGCAAAGCCGGAAACCAGCGTTGTGATAAACGTATATACCAGCGCTTTTCCTGCCTTCGGGATCGGGTTCGGAATGGTCACCAGCAGGCACATCACGATCGCGCCCAATGTCTCACTGCCAAGTCCGAGCCACGCCATGGAAGTACCGATCTGGCTGATACAGCCGGAGATAAACCCGATGATCGCCGCTTCCTTTACATTCGGGCGAACCACCAGAATGGAGAGGCAATATGTCGCGATCAGGAAATTCGGGTGCATATTTCCCAGCACCAGAAAGCCCGCGCACAGGCGCAGCACCACGCCCACTGCCATCATGATCCCCACCAGAATCAGATTGTTGATGTTCTTTAAGCCGGTTTGGTTGTCATTCGTGACCTGTCTTTTCTCTGCCATGATTTTTCCCTTTCCGTGCTTGTTTTAAACCCATCCCCCGCCGCACTCGCAAGGGAAGGAAAATGTGTCATTTCCCACAGATATCGGACTGGTCAAACCGTTATTATTATCAACCACTGCCGATATTCTGCTTTTACAGGAGCAGGAAAATACCCTGGCACAGTCATTCATTAAGAATGCACCCTTGTGGAGCGTTTTTACTTTAATCACAAAAATATCTGTAAAGTAAAAAATCTGCCCCTATATAAGGACAGATCATTCTTCTGCGGTACCACCTTACTTGCCATCTTTGTCTCATCGAGCCAGCCGGAACCGGTCATTCACAAACCGTGCTCCCGCTTTTCTCCGGATAAAACACAGAACAGCCACTCTGCGAAATGCGAACACATTTCCGGCCTTTAACGCAGGCATGCGTCTCGGCTACTGGCCGTGCCTCCTGCGCCGCTGCAATACGGATAATATTGCTCCGGCATCAGGCTCCACACGCGGTGTTCACCTCACCCTCCGTGACCCATTTGCAGGCTGCTTACTGCGGGTATCCCAGCACCACCCGCTCTCTGTGAGCGCATCTCCTGTTTGACCTTCACATCATCGGTTTTTCTGAAATAAATTATCATTATTTTGGCATACGAGTGCGGATTTGTCAACCCGGTTTTATGCAAATTCTTTTTTCAGGGCTTCGTACATGACATCGTAGGGCGCTTCCCTGCCCGTCCAGATGGTAAAATTCAGCGCTCCCTGGCAGACCAGCATCCCAAGTCCGCTGACCGTCTTTGCCCCGCGCTTCGCGGCCGCCTTCAAAAACTCTGTGATATCGGGGTTGAATACCACGTCGGATACAATCATATCCGGTGTGATCGTGTCATAGTCAATCTGCGGCCGGTCGGTCACATTCGGTGCAAAGCCGATCGGTGTCGCGTTGATCAGGATGTCCGTCCCTGCCGGAACCGGCTGCCCGTCTTCCCAGGGAAGATATGCAGCCTCCGCTTCTGTATGCTCCCGGATGGTCTGCACCAGCTCTTCCCCGTGTGAACGTCCGCGGTTGATCACGATAACGGAAGCAGCTCCGGCCAGCGCGCATTCCACAGCGATCGCTTTCGCAGCGCCTCCTGCTCCAAGCAGGGTGATCTTCTTATTTTTTAAAGCAACGTCTTCCATTTTCAAAGCCTGTACAAAGCCTTTGCCGTCCGTATTGTCCCCGATCAGTTTTCCATCACGGTTCACGACCGTATTCACGGCGCCGATGATTCCGGCTGCCTCTGAAATCCCGTCAAGATAAGGAAGCACCGCAATCTTGTGGGGCATCGTCAGATTGATGCCTTTCATATGGAGCGCTCTCAGACTTTTCATCGCAATATCAAAATCCTCCGGCGTCACCTTCATGGTAATATAGCGGTAATTCAGTCCAAGCGCCTTAAACCCGGCCTCTTCCAGAACACCTGTGGGGTTGTCGTCCACCGGATCGCCAAAAACACCGACCAGCTCCGCGCGATAATTTTTCTCCATCATCCTTTTCTCCTTTCCTTTTTTACAATAACCGGGACGGCTTCAGCCGCAAAACAGCAGCCCGGCAGAACCTTTCGGTCCTGTCGGGCTGTCGCTGCTCCGTAGAGCAAAAGTTCAAATGATTCATATAGAACAAGAATATCTCAGGGAATTTGATATCAGTTCTTATTCAGTTCTTTTTAAACTTTTATCTGTTCTGTATTGATCAGTCTTTGAAGTCCGCTACGTTGTCGATCGTTACGGTCGAAACGCCGGTATCTACGACTTCGCCGCCAAGGTCTTCGCCATTCTCAAGACGAACAACCGCGTCGATTGCGTCAATACCCATGATGTTCGGGTTCTGTGCCATGAAAGCAAGGAGTTCGCCGCTCTCTACATGAGCGATGTTGGAATCAGACTTATCCCAGCCAACACAGTAAACTGTGGTGCCGTTGCTTGCCGCATCCGCAACTGCTGCAGCAGCTCCGTTGGTAGCGCCGTCATTTGTGCCGTAGATTGCTACAACGCCGTTTGCGATCAGAGTGTTCGCAAGCTCCTGAGCCTTGGAGTTGTCGCCGTCAGAGTACTGTCTCTCACCAAGTTCGAAGTCTGTGCCTTCGAATACGGAAGCGAAGCCATCATAACGGTTCTGGCAGGAATCAACACCAGCCTGTGCATCAACGATGCCGATGGTTCCCTCAGTGATACCAGCGTCGGTCAGAACCTGAAGCATATACTCACCGGCTACAACGCCGCCCTGATAGTTGTCTGTTGCATAAGTTGCGGAACCTTCCAGGTCAGCCGGAGAGTCAACATAGATGATCTGGATGCCGGCATCCAGTGCTTCCTGAAGAGCCATGTTGCAGGAAGTAGCGTCGTTGCATGCGATGATGATGTAGTTTACGCCATCAGCGATAGCAGCTTCGATCTTCTGGATCTGCTGTGCGTTGTCCTTGGTCTCCGGAGCAAGCCATGTCAGCTCAATGTTGCTTCCTGCTTCGTTGTATGCAGCAACTCTCTCTTCTGCAGCTGCTTCCAGACGTACCCAGTGTACATCCATCTGATCCATCGTGATCAGAGCAACCTTTGTCTCTACTGTAGCGTCGATCAGGTCGCTGGTCGCCGCGTCATCTGTTGCTTCTGCTTCTGTAGTAACTTCCGCTGCTTCGGTCTCTTCCTCTGCGAAAGCAACCGTGCCAAGGCTGAGTACCATTGCCGCGCTCATGAGCATTGCCATTACTTTTCTTTTCATGTTTGTTTCCTCCATTTTAGATTTTTTGATTGTTTCATGGATCCCTGAGATTTTGTTGCCGGTTATTTTTTCTTTCCGCCAAACTTTACACCGTTGCGGCGCATGATATCCAGAAGTACGCACGCTACTACGATGATACCGATAATGATATTTCGCATAGCCACAGGAACGTTTGCCAGTGTCAGGCCGTTCTGCAGGATCGCCCATACGGAAGCACCCGCGATGACGCCGACCAGAAGGCCGCTGCCGCCTAAGGTGGAAATACCGCCGATAACGGCTGCCGCAACACCGTACATCTCGTAACTCAAACCTGCCTGCATGGAGCCCATGCCTGCCGCCGCCATGGTCACCAGACCTGCGATGCAGGAGCAGAAAGCGGAAATGCAGTACGCTACGGTCGTCGTCTTGTATACGTCAACACCGGAAAGGCGGGCCGCGTCAACATTGGAACCGATGGCGTAAATATGCCGTCCTGTGCGGGTATAATTCATAATATAGTTAAATATGCACCAGATGATCAGTGTCACGATAACGCCGTAATAGATAACGCCGATCCTTCCGTAGTAGAAAAGCTGTCTGACAGCGGTAGCCAGAGGCGCCGTCCCGATGTCGCCTGTGTTGTAGTTGCCGTTCACTACCTCCGCAAGACCGCGGCAGATAGTCATCGTGCCCAGTGTGCCGATGAAAGGCGGAAGTTTAAACTTGCCGACCAGCAGGCCGTTTACGATGCCAACCGCCAGACAGGCAATGATATCAACAATAATCGCAACGATCGGGTTCACGCCGTTGCAGATCAGGGTCGCTGAGATCATGGCGGACATACCGAGCACAGATCCGATGGACAGGTCGATGTTGCCCGTGATACACACAATGCCCTGCCCGATTCCAACCAGCAGATAAGGGCAGATGGACCGTGTCAGTGACATAAGATTTGTTTTGGAAGCAAAGTTTCCGTTCATAAATGTGAAGATGATCATCAGTATAACGACGCCGGCAAACGCTGTCAGTACAGATGCCATTCCCGGAATCGCCAGAAACTTTCTAAAACCTGATTTTTCTTTCATAGCAGCTTACTCTCCTTTATTGATCTGAATTCCTGTAACTGTTCCGTGTTTTCACAGTTACGCATCCGTATTTTCATCACTCAGCATTGTCGCCAAACTGAGTCGCGTATGTCATGATCTCTTCCTCGGTCGTCGCGCGCGGATCCACCTCTCCGGTAATCTTACCATTGCACATGACAATGATCCGGTCTGCAATGCCCATGACCTCCGGCATTTCAGAGGATACGATGATGACGCCGACGCCCTGCTTCTTAAGGTCGTTGATGATCTGGTAAATCTCTACCTTCGCCGCAACATCGATACCGCGGGTCGGCTCGTCGAAAATCACCACCCGGGATTCTCTTGCCAGCCATTTTGCCACGACCACCTTCTGCTGATTGCCGCCGGAAAGGCTTCCTGCCTCGATCTCCGGTCCCGCCATCTTGATGGTAAGGGAATTCTTTCCCTTTTCAATCATTTCATTTTCCACTTTTTTATTGATTTTTCCACCGGCGCCGCAGATGATATCCAGATTCGGAAGCGCGATATTGTCGCGGATGGAGAGTTTTGTGCACAGGCCCTCTTTCTTCCTGTCTTCCGGTGCAAGCACGATGCCCTGCCGGATCGCTTCTTCCGGACTGCTGATCTTCAGGGTCTTGCCGTCCAGAATGATCTCGCCGGATTCCTTCGGATCCGCTCCGAAGATGGCCCGCATGGTCTCGGTACGTCCTGCGCCTACCAGACCGGAGAAGCCGAGAACCTCGCCTTCATAAACGTCAAAGCTGACGTCGCGCACCATACGGCCGGCATTGAGATTCTTTACCTCCAGGATCTTCTTGCCCTTCGGCACCTGATCCCGCGGGAACTGATTGGTGATCTCACGGCCAACCATGTTGGCAATGATCTGGTCCATGGTAAAGTCCGTAAATTTGCCTTCCGTGATGTACTTGCCGTCACGCATGATGGTAACGCTGTCAACAATGTGATGCAGTTCCTGCAGACGATGGCTGATATAAACGATCGCCGTACCCATTGCCTTCAGTTCATGGACAATGCGGAACATCTCCGTAATCTCCGCGTTGGACAGAGACGAGGACGGTTCATCCATCACAAGGATCTTCGCGTTGATCAGGAGTGCCTTGCCGATCTCAACCATCTGCTGGCGGCCGACCGTCAGATCGCCTACGGTAGCCTCCGGATCCAGATCCGTGATGCCCAGCTTTGCGAGCTGTTCTTTGGCCTGACGGTTCATTTCCTTTGTATCAAGCCGGCCATTTTTTACAAGTTCACGTCCAAGGAACATGTTGTTCGCAACCGTCAGGTGCTGGCACATATTCAATTCCTGATGAATGATCGCAATTCCCAGATCCTGTGCCTGTTTGGTGTTCAGGTCGCCGGTGATTTTTTTCCCGAACACTTCAATGTCGCCTGAATCCCTCGTGTAAACACCGGAAAGAATCTTCATCAGGGTTGATTTGCCTGCGCCATTCTCGCCCAGCAACGCCATGACTTCTCCTGATTTCACATGGAGCTGAACATCGTCCAACGCCTTTACGCCGGGGAATGTCTTTGTAATATGCTCCATAGAAACAGCATACTCACTCATTTCATTACTCCTTTCTTATTTTATTTTAAGCGAGCGTGAAAGCACGCCTGAAATCAATCTTTTGCTGCCGGATACTCGTTGCACAGCAGGCGGTACGGCGGCTCATCCTCCTCGATCGTCGGGAAACGTCCCAGCGGCTCATAGAAGCGGTTGTCTGTATTGTCATCGTTGCACATCGATACCTCACCCACGAGAACCTTTGTGCCGTCTTTCGGAATAATAAATTCATGATAATAATAAGGATAAAGCGTGAGACTCTGGCCCGGCTTTAAGATAATGTCGGAGCCCGCCGGCACCTTGTAGCAGCGGCCATCCGAGAAAATCTCAACATCCGTGTCAAGCAGTTCGCCTTCATTCTCGCGGTTCGCGTTCCACAGATGGAAGATCAGGTCTCCGCCGCCGCGGTTGATGATATCCTCCATCTTATTCCAGTGGAAATGATTCGGAGAAATCTGTCCCGGATACAGCATCATGATCTTTTCTGCGTAGCATTTTGTGTATTTCGGGTTGTGCGCGTTGCCGTTGCGGATCGTAATCAGGGAAAGGCCTTTCTCCGCAAAATTGCCCTCGCCATAGTCCGTGATATCCCAGCCTAAGGCATTGTCGCGGATCTCGTCGTATTCGTGGCCCTTTGTCTGCCATTCTTCCGGAGTAAAGCTAAGGAACGGCGGCAGAGCAAACTTATACTCTTTCAGCATTGCCTCAAAATCCTTGATGATCGCGTTGATCTGTGAACGTTTCATTTTTGTATTCTCCTTTCCTCTTTCAAAGCGAACGCTTCCTCATTCGCCATATTTTATAAGCCATATGTTTTCTGATACGAGGCAACTGCCTTCGTAATCTCTTCTTCTCCATCCAGCACCGTAAAAGTCAGCTGATTTTTTTCCTTCGCAAAAGGCGCCAGCTTATGTACGTTCCCGTGCTCCTCATGATACGGACGCCCGTAGACACTGGAGTTGGACGGCTCCAGCCCGATCACGTAATCGCCGGAGGCCGTAGACTTCCACTCCATAAAATATGGGAGAAATTCTGTATTCCACGCCACCCTTAATCCCAGGCCCAGAGGTTCATTGATCACCAGAACCTCCGTATTCCCCTTCGCGTCCTTCTTCATGTCGTGGATAAAGACGTATTCCGCCTCATTGTCCTTCGGCGCGTCCATCCGGTCATATTCCGCCTCATGTCCCTCGGCGTCGCTGTCCCGTGCCGTCACGCTTTGGGTCGGCACATACAGCCTTGTATTTTCATCCAGGAACGGATATCCCATGTTGATATGATACAGGAGCATCAGCGGCTCTTCCCGGTAAGACTCATTCTCAATCTCGTCTGTAACCGTGATCGTCTTCTCCCCAAAGATACTGACGATCTCGCGCCGCAGCACCATATTCTCACCAAACAGTGCCGCCTCGCGCATCTCGCCTTTCACAGAAAGGCGATAACCATCCTCTTCCCAGTGCGCGTCCGCGCTTAAATGCTCGCCCGGCGTCGTCCGGATCCGTCCGTGCATCGGATACTCCACGCCGTCTATCGTACACGGCGCGCAGATATTTTCCAGACCCGACGTAAAAAACAGGCCGCCCATGATGCTGCGGATCGCTTCCTCACCATTCGTATCGTAATGATTTCTTCCCTGCATTCCGGGCTTGGAGAGGAAGTTCATATTGATCCCCTTATAACTCAGATTGCAGATATCCAGGCATTTGTCTGCAAGTATCTGATAAGACATCCTGCCGTTTTTGACTTCGTAGGCCTTCAGTCCGGAGGAGCGTCCCTCCATATAGGTCACCGGCCGGACATATGCAACCTGCTGCATACTGCCGAGATATTTCATCAAATCCTGCCTGCTGCTCATGTTCTCTTCTCCTGCCTTCTTGCACTGTTTTTCTATCCTGCTTCCGTATGCCGTCTCCCTCTCACAGGGGCTGCCGCATACGGTATTCCCCGCCAAAGCAACCGCATCCGCAGTCATCCGGTCACTCAAGGTTCGCGTGATACTGCCATAAGGACTTCATATCCAGCTGCTTTTCCTCAATGATCATCTTTGCCAGAATATCTCCAAGAAGAAGCACGCTCTGCTCAAACAGGGAGGTCATGGGCTGGCAGGAATCAATCTCATCCTCCAGATAAAACTTCGTGCGGACCGGGATCCGTACCATAAAATCACAGATGTCTTTCATTTCACTGTTCGGGTTCGAACCGATATGTACGATCCTGCAGTCCACCGCTGCCCTTGCTTTCTTTGCAATCCCCAGCGGGAACAGAGAACCGCCGGAGCCGGAGCCCACGATCAGCAGGTCATTCTTTGTGATGGCCGGCTCTGTAATCTCTCCCACATAATGCGCCTTAATGCCCAGATGCGCGAGACGCTTGCATACGCACTGCAGCGCCAGCATAACGCGTCCAACACCCACAAAAAATACCTGATCTGCCTTCAGTATCTCCTCCGTCAGCTGTTCCAGCGACTTCGGATCAATGCTGGCCATGGTCCTGCGCAGTTCATCAAATACATCCTCACATGCCTTGTCGTAATTCTCTTTAAATGCCATTGTATTCTCCCTGTATCTTCTTTAATCTCTGAAGGCTTCCTGCCATGTCATTCCTGTCAATGCAGGTGCTTCCTGTCACAAAAATATCTACGTCTTCTTTTCCGTAATCGATCAGATTCTGCACGGAAATGCGCCCGTCCACCTCGATCTTCGTATCGAGTCCTCTCTCATCGATCATCCTGCGCAGATCCCGGATCTTCCGGGCCGCGTAGGAAACCTGCTTCTCACCCTTTACAAACGCGTAGCCGGGATTGATGAGCATCAGCAGAACCGTATCGCATTTCTCCAGAACATAATCAACGGTCGAGAGAGGGGTCGCCGGCCGCAGTGCCACACCGGCTTTCACGCCCTTTGCGTGTATGCGGTTCAGCATGCCGTCAATATGCGGCTGTGTCTCCGCGTGAAAAACGATCTGTTCCACTCCGATGTCCAGAAGCTCATCTACAAAATAATCCTGCTCCGTCACCATCACATGGCAGTCAAACTGCAGATCTGTCTTTGCCCGGAGCTGCCGCACCGTGTCCAGTCCCAGCGGCATGCTCGGACTGAAATGCCCGTCCAGGATATCCACATGGAGCATTTCTATCCCGCAGGACTCCAGGACGCGGATCTGGCTTTCCAGATTGCACATGTCCAGGCAGATCAGAGACGGTGAAATGATACATTTTTTGTCCCAAACCGACTTCATATTCTGTCCTCCTCAGATGCCATGGTAGTGTCAAATCCTACCCGTTTTTTAATGCCTAAATCCTATAGAAACCTTGAT
>JAJBTU010000029.1:0-23582 GCA_020860715.1 Clostridiales bacterium
ACTTTTTTCACTGCGTTTTCAAATTTGAGAAATAATTTTTCTGGAAGTTAAGGTTACTGCATGGATCCTGGCTGGGGTTGGCTATGATGCGACGGCTGCGACACAGGCGAGCAGCGTAGTGACAGCAATCCGTTTTGACTATGGCTGGCTGGGCGCGATCATCAGCGTATTCCTGCTGATCTGCGTGCTGCAGATGGATGTGGAGAAGTATCTGCCGGAGATCCGCAAGACGGTTGCGGAGAAGAAACCGGAAATGTAAGGAGAATTCATATGGACGGAAAAATGAAAGAAAACGTTTCGGAGACACTGGACTATGACGCGCTGGACGGCTCACTTCAGTTTGACGGTCCACCTGCTGATTTTCAGGTCAAAATGGCCGATATCAGTTGGGTGACAAAGAAAACGCTGGACGTAGTCTATGCGAAGGAATCTCCGAATCAGCGGCTGGATCTGTACTATCCGGAGGAAGGGGAAGGACCGTATGCGGTGCTTCTTCATATCCACGGCGGCGGATTCGGGCTGGGAGACAAACGCGATGACCACATGGATACCTATCTGAAGTTTTTGAAAAGAGGGATCGCGGTGGGCTCGATCGAATATCGCTTAAGCGGCGAGGCTATTTTTCCGGCTGCGGTGCTGGACTGCCGGGAGGCAGTGCGGTTCCTGCGCAGGAATGCTGCGGAGTATGAGCTTGATCCGAACCGCATTGCGGTGATCGGCGGCTCGGCGGGAGGAAACCTAAGCGCGATTCTGGCGATGAATCTTCCGAACGGGGAGTTTCCGGGTGAAGAAGGAAAAGCACTTGACGGAAGCTGTGAGGTCTGCGTGGCAGTGGATCAGTTCGGCCCGATTGATTTTGCAGTGATGGATGATATGGCGAGGGAGAACGGCGTCAGCTTTGCCGACCACGATCAAGCCAATTCCGCAGAGAGCAGCTATATGGGCGGTGCACTAAAGGAACTGGATGCGGACTATCTGGCAAAGGCGAACCCGATCACCTATATCAATCCGAATATGGCGCCGCTGCTTGTACAGCATGGATGTATGGATCGTCTGGTGCCGTACCAGCAGTCGGTGAATCTTGTGGAAGCGGTAAAAGAAAAAGTGGGAGAAGACCGTGTGGAATTCACAACGCTTCCGACCGCGGATCACGAGGACAAGCTGTATGGGACGGATGAGAATCTGGACATCGTGTGGGAGTTTATAAAGAAGTATCTATAACCAAAAATCAGTAAAAGGAGGATGTTACACTATGAAGAGAAGGTATGTTTTAGGAATGGCTATGCTGACCATGACGGCGGCGCTGGGTATGGGCACCGTGGCGAGCGCGGAGGGAAGCGGGCTGATCGGTGTCTGCATGCAGAATATGTCAAGCAGCATCAGTGAGCTGGAGGCAGAGGCTCTGACGGAGATGTTTGAGCCGCTGGGCTATGATGTACAGGTTGTTTCTGCGGACGACAGCGTTTCCACACAGACCCAGCAGATCCAGAATTTCTCCCTGATGGAAGCGGAAATGATCGTCGTGCTTCCGTGCGAGATTGAGACACTGGAAGATGTGCTTCTGGAAGCGAGAGAGTATGGTGCGAAGATCGTCATCAGTGGCGGCACCGGTTCGATTTCCGAGGATTGCTATGACGCGGTATCCGCAGATGACGAGTATATGATCGGTATGTATGTGGCATCCATCACCAAGACCTGGGTAGAAGAAAATATGGATCCGGACGGCGACTGGGATGTAGCGTTCTTGAGCTCCACGATCAGCGACGATGCGAAGAGCCGCTGCGCGGGCGAGGCGCAGATCATTGAGCCGTATCTGAAGAATGAGGACGGCGAGTATGTAAATCTGGTCGGCGATGTGGTAGACGAGGCCGACAAGGTGGAAAATCCGGTATACTGCGAGATGATCGCGGAGCGTGTGGAGAGCCTGGACGGCAGCACGACCGAGATGGATATTTCCGGAGACAACCGTTCCGTAGTAGCGGGCGTACTTACAGATAACCCGGATGTGCGGGTGATCATTGGATATAATTCTCTGGTATCAACGGCAGGCAGCCAGTATATCATGGACACCTACTCTGAGGAAGAGCAGGCAGAATTCGCGTTCTTCTCCGCAGGCGTTATGGGAGACGAGTATGAGTATCTGATCGGTTCTGTTTCGGATGAAGCAGGTACCGCAAGCGTATTCCGCGGTGCATGTCAGTTCGGCGGCGGCGATGCGGCAACCACTCTGGCGAACCTGGCTTACGCGGTAATGTTTGGTGAGGAAGGCGTAGATTACGGCAAGAGCAATCCGAACAGCATCGGACTGTACTACCCGATCGAGGCGGAGCAGAATGATGGCGTTGCCGAGCTGGTGTTCTTTGATTCTGAATCTCAGATTGTAGCGTATACCTATGATGAGGTCCTTTCTCAGGACGGCCTGACGGTTTACTGGGATTCCGCTAACGGTTACAATGAGAATGCACTGGAGAGCGAAGACGAAACAGAAGCGGCAGCGGATGCGGAAGCTGTAGAAGGAATGAACGCTTATCTCTGCGAATATGAGGGCGGACTCGGCACAGAAACTCTCGAGTTTGACCTGTATGACGACGGCACCTGCCAGTTCTATCTGCCGGGCAGCGAGATGGTGACGGATGTTTACGGCGGGACATGGACGCAGGATGGGGATACTGTGACAGTGACCGGACTGGCAAATGTGGATACTTCTTCTGAATATGCGGTACCGGGGCTCTGGTCCTTTATCGACAGCGAGAGCGGCGACTGTGTCATCACAGTTGACGAGGAGGCAGGTACCTTTACTCCGCAGGAGTGATGAAGGCCCGGGAGTATCTATGACAGGTTATGTTCTGATGGGAATCGCCGATAGAATTCTTTACAGCATAACCGGATGATAACGTGGTGATTTCGGGGAAAGGTCTTTTCGGCCTTTCCCCGGTGATAATCGAAAAGGGGGAACCCTATGCTAAAACTTGAACATATCAGCAAGACATATCCGGGTGTCAGGGCTCTGAACGATGTCTCGCTGGAATTTGAGGACGGTGAGATTCATGCACTTCTGGGTGAAAACGGAGCCGGGAAATCGACGCTGATCAAGATCATCGCGGGTGCGATCGCTCCGGATGGAGGCGGAAGGATCAGCTTTGACGGAAAATCCTTTGAGCAGATGACTCCGGCACTTTCCGCGCAGATGGGCGTGGCGGTTATCTATCAGGATGTGAACCTTGTGACGCCGATGACCGTAGCGGAAAACATTTATATGGGAAGCCGTACCGGAAGAATATACAGCAAAAAAAGACTTGCCGGGATGGCGCAGAAGCTGTTTGACGAATATGGGTTTGAACTGGATCCGTCTCAGAAGGTATCCCAGCTTTCACCGGCCAGCCAGCAGATGGTGGAGATCGCGAAAGCGATTTCCAACGACGCAAAGATCATGATCATGGATGAGCCGACCGCACCGCTTGCCACCCGTGAGGTGGATATTCTTTTCAGTATTATTGAAAAGCTGAAAAAGAAGGGCGTGACGGTGATCTATATCTCGCACCGTATGGAAGAAGTGTTCCAGATCACAGAGCGGATCTCCGTCCTGCGTGACGGATGTTTTGTTAAAACACTGCGGACGGCAGATACCAACCGCAGGGAGCTGGTAAGCCTGATGGTCGGAAGAGAACTGAACGAGAACTTTCCAAGCAGAGCGAACAAGCCCGGTGATGTTCTTCTGGAGGCAAAAAAACTTACCGGAAACAGTGTGGAAGATATCAGTTTTTCCCTGCATCGGGGGGAAATTCTTGGGTTTGCGGGTCTGGTCGGCTCTGGGCGGACGGAGACCATGGAGTTGGTCTGCGGCGCAAAACGAATGGAGAGCGGCGAACTCTGCATGGAAGGAAAGAAAGTATCCGTTAAGTCGCCAGCGGAAGCGATTGACCGGGGAATTGCGCTGATCCCGGAGGACCGGAAGGAGCAGGGCGTGATCCTGCACAACACAGTGCTCTTTAATGTTTCTCTTTCCGGTCTGAAAAAGGTAACGAAATGCGGATTCATCAATAAAAAGAAAAATAAAGAGCTGGCGGAGGAGTACCGCAGTGAACTGAGCATTAAGGTGCCTCATATAAAAGAGATGGTAGTAAACCTTTCCGGCGGCAATCAGCAGAAGGTTGTGCTGGCGAAATCACTCGCGGCCGATCCGGAAGTGCTGATCTTTGATGAGCCGACAAAAGGCATCGATGTAGGCGCGAAACAGGAGATTTATCAGCTGATGAACCGTCTGGCTGAGGCGGGAAAAGGCCTGATCATGATTTCTTCTGATATGGAGGAAATCCTCGGAATGTCTGACCGTATTATCGTGCTTTGTGAGGGCCGGATTGCCGGAGAACTTTCGAAAGAAGAATTCTCTCAGGAACGGGTGCTGCAGCTCGCGTCCGGAATTACGGAGTGACATATACGGTATGATGGAAAAGATATGCTGTTTATAAATATGCTGTTTATGGTAAGAAATATTGCTGTGCTGCGGCAGAAAGATTCATAACAGCTGATTGTGATACAGGAGGGTAATATGCAGGATAACTCATTCGGGGCAAAATTAAAATCAGCCGGTTCCTATCTGTACCGGGAAGGAACGGTATATATCATTCTGGTCGTGCTGATCATATTTTTCTCCATTTTCAATCCAAGATTTTTATCAACAAGAAATATTTATAACCTGATAACGCAGAGCACGTACATTGTGATCGCCGGTATGGGCATTTGCTTCGTCATGATCGGCGGCGGCATCGATCTGTCCGTTGGATATCAGATGGCGGTGGTCGGCTGCGTGTCTGGTATTATTATGGTGGAGACCAGTCTGCCATGGTGGATCGTCTGGCCGATCGGAATCGTGCTGGGCTTTCTGATGGGGACGCTGAACGGAGTGATTGCTTCAAAACTGCATCTCTTCCCATTAATCGTTACGATCGCGACCAGCGAGGTGTTTAAGGGAATCGCTTATACCATCACTTCCTCAAAATCTTATTCCGGTATGCCGGACGCGTTTCGGGCGCTCTATAAGACCAAGATTTTCGGACTGCCGCTGGACGTTTATCTGACCATTCTGGTCGTAGTTGCCACATGGATTGTCCTGAATAAGACGCATTTTGGCCGTGATATTCTTGCGGTTGGCGGCAATAAGGAATGTGCGAGACTTTCCGGTATTCGTGCGGATCTGATCCAGACTCTCTGCTTTTCCATTACCGGTGCGGTGTTCGCAATCGCGACGCTGGATATGCTTGCACAGCAGAACATGACTTCGGCAACGACCGGTCCCGGCACAGAGATTACCTGTCTGACTGCAGCAATCATCGGCGGCATCAGCATGATGGGCGGCAAGGGAAATGTGATCGGCATGGTGGCAGGTATTTTCGTGATGCAGATGATCTCCAACGGCATGCAGCTTGCGGGCTGGGGGAGCTATACGCAGTATACGGTCAAGGGAATCATCCTGCTGCTGGCAATTACCTTTGATGCTTTAAAGAGCAGACCGAAAGCGGTTGTACGTGTACACAAGGATGAGGAAAAGAAAGCTGCATAACGGCAGGCTGTGCGTTGTGATTCCAATTTCGCATAATGAATGGCAGAATTGGAATGAGAAAACGAAACAAAAAGGTAGAATTCTGAGAAAAAACAATATAAAATAAAGAAAAAGCGGAGGTTCCGTGATATGTTTGAACCAATTCCCATTATCAACAAAGCCCTGGAACTTGCGGAAGTCAAAGACCAGTGGTTTTTCGACGACAAGTATCAGTGCTGGTGTCTGGAGGACGTGCTTTATACGCTCAAAGCGACGACTCCGAAATTCCAGCGGCTCAGCATTTTTGTGCCGGGTCCCTATATGAAAGAAGACGGCGAGATCAACCCGGAGGGCAGTATGAACGGCTTCACGGCCGCGACGGCGCCGGTGATCATGAACAACAACTCAGCGGGCTATATGGAGATGCCGCATATGTGGCTCGGCGGCCCGCGCTGCTTTGGCCCGCAGTATCTGGAGAGAGGCTTTGTCTATGTGACCTGCGGAAACCGCGGGCGGGAATCAAAAGACGCGAACGGAAAGCGCTGCGGTAAGATCCCGTCCAATCTGGTGGATCTGAAGACAGTCATCCGTTTCCTGCGTCACAACGCGGACGTGCTTCCGGGTGATATGGAAAAGATCATCTCCGTTGGCTGGAGCGCAGGCGGCGCGATGTCCTCTCTGTTGTCTGTGACCGGCAACAACAAAAACTATGAGTCCTATCTCGAAGAGTCCGGAGCATTCATGGAGGAGCGCGACGATGTCTATGCCGCGCAGATATACTGTCCGATCATCGATCTGGAGCATGCGGACATGGCCTATGAGTGGATGTTCTCAGCGGATAAGGAGAACGAGCCGTCCCCGGCAGGCCCGGGCGGTGTGATGACGCCGTTTGAGGAGGCTTTGTCCGCGAAGCTGCGCAGCGCTTATATCCAGTATTTTAACGGTCTTGGACTGAAGAATCCGGATACGGATGAGCTGCTGGTGTTGAATGCTGACGGCAGGAGCGGCAGCGCTTATGACTATCTGATGGCGAAGATCGACGGAGCCGCGACCAAATTCCTGACAAAGCTGAATGCGGGAGAACTTGAGGAGACGTATTCGGTCGAAGACTATATTAAAGGAAATTATACCTATGAAACCATGGAGAGCCCTGCCAACAGAGGTCGCGCTACAGCGCGAGGGCAGGGCCTGCGTCCTGCATCAGAAAACGATGCAGGACAGGAAATGGCACCTCAGGGCGGCCCGGATGAAAAAGACGATGAACCGGATGATGTCGCTCTGATGCAGGGACATGCAGGCCCGGGCGTAGCACTCAATAAGCCTCCTGTGGGCGGCCCGGATGGAGAGATGCCGTCTGAGCCTCCTACACTTGGAAATATGCTTTCCCGTCCGCCGAAGGGTGTGCCGACGCCGCCGCCGTTTGAGCCGCCGATGATGACGGTTCAGGGGAAAGATAAGAGCAGCTGGCTTTCCTGGGACGGAGAGCAGGCCTTTATTTCCGACCTGGACACCTACGTGCTGAATCATCGCCGCAGGATGAAACCCTGCACGTCATTTGATATTTTAAGCGGGAAAAGCGGGGAGAATGAGGTATATGGGACGACGGAGCAGGCTGCCGTACATTTCTCCACAGCGGTTGTCGACGCGATTGCTTCCCTGAAGGAACAGTTCCCGGCAGAGTATGCGAAATACTATCCGGCATACGTTCTGGCGACAGGAGATTCATCTCTTACACGCCAGCTCTTCTTGAACAACCCGCTGAATTTCATCGGAACGGAAGAGGAGTCTGATCAGGCGAAATACTATCGTGTGCGTGTTGGTGCATGCGACGCGGATACCTCTTTTATGATTGGCATGACGCTTGCTCTGAAGCTGGCAAATGCCGGGAAACCGGTGGATTACGCGCTTGTCTGGGATAAGCCGCACTGCGAGGCGGATTATCCGGGCGAGGTGTGTGACTGGATCGAGAGTATCTGTAAGTAAGGAGCTGTCACAAAATAATATGGTGCAAGATGGGCATATTATTTCGCGACAGATCTTAAGAATGATAAAAGAAGAAAGGAAGCGTTTTAAGGGCGTTTCCTTTCTTCGCTGTAATAAAACTGCAGGTAGCAGTGAATGATATGGAGGAAGAGACAATGGCAGAAAAAGTAACTGATCTGCGCTCGGCACTGGAGCTTTTAAAGACCATGCCGGGACAGCTGGTGGAGACCGACGTGGAAGTGGAGCCGATGGCGCAGCTTTCCGGTGTTTACCGCCATGTGGGTGCGGGCGGCACGGTACAGCGTCCGACGCAGGAAGGACCTGCGATGATTTTTAACAACGTGAAAGGCCATCCGGACGCGAAAGTGCTGATCGGTCTGCTTGCCAGCCGCAAGAGAGTGGGAGCGCTGCTTGACTGCGACCCGAAGCGGCTTGGCTTTTTACTCAAAGACAGCGTAACGAACCCGATTCCGCCGGTGGAGATTCCGCGGGAAAAGGCAAAATGTCAGGAGGTCGTGCATCTGGCGACGGATCCGGATTTCGACGTGAGAAAACTGGTACCGGCCCCGACCAATACGGAGGAGGATGCGGGTCCGTACATCACGCTTGGTATGTGTTATGCGACCAGCCCCGAGACCGGAACATCGGACGTGACGATTCACCGGATGTGCCTGCAGAGCAAGGATGAGATCTCCATCTTTTTCCAGCCGGGCGCGCGCCACATCGGCCATTTCTTTGAACTGGCTGAGGCGAAAGGGGAGCCGCTGCCAATCTCGATTTCCATCGGTGTCGATCCGGCGATTGAGATCGCTTCCTGCTTTGAACCGCCGACAACGCCGCTCGGCTACGATGAGCTGCAGGCGGCCGGCGCGATCCGCAAGCAGCCGGTGGAACTGGTAAAATGTCTGACGATCAATGAGCGCGCCATCGCCAATGCGGAATATGTCATTGAGGGTGAAGTGCTTCCGGGCAGACGCATTCAGGAGGATATTAATTCCGGCACGGGCAAGGCTATGCCGGAGTTTCCGGGCTACTGCGGACCGGCCAATGCGGCGCTTCCGGTGATTAAGGTAAAGGCCGTGACGACGCGGAAGAATCCGATCATGCAGACCTGCATCGGACCCTCTGAGGAGCATGTCTCCATGGCGGGTATCCCGACTGAGGCGAGCATCCTGACGATGGTGGAAAAGGCCATGCCGGGCAAGCTGCTGAATGTATACTGCGCATCGTCTGGCGGTGGCAAATACATCGCCATCATGCAGTTTAAGAAATCCATGCCGTCTGATGAGGGACGTCAGCGTCAGGCCGCGCTGCTCGCGTTCTCCGCGTTTGCGGAGCTCAAGCACGTCTTCCTTGTGGACGAGGACGTTGATCCGTTTGACATCAAGGATGTGATGTGGGCGATGACCACGCGCTTCCAGGCGGACAAGGACATTGTCATGATCCCGGGCGTACAGTGCCATCCGCTTGATCCGTCGAACAACCCGGCCTACAGTCCGGACATCCGGGCGACCGGTGTAGCGTGCAAGGCCATCTTCGACTGCACGGTGCCGTACGACCAGAAGGATCGTTTTGAGCGCGCGAAGTTCATGGATGTGGATCCTAAGAAATGGGTGCCTGAATTATTTTAAAATATCAAAAAAAGGGGGGCTGCATGTTGCAGTCCCCTTTATGGAGATAGCAGGACTCGAACCTGTGACCCTCTACACGTCAAGCAGATGCTCTCCCAGCTGAGCTATATCTCCATTTCAGTCTATACTAAACGATAACGGGCCGGATTGCAAGATTTTTTTTCAAAAAGGAAAAGCAGACAAAAACGGACAAATCAAGTCGCATTTCGCATAGATCAGTTCAAAAATAGAATAGAACATTTGATGTAAAATGTAGTATGATAAGCCTATAAACGTATGGAGGGCGGAGCAATGAATTTACGGGAAAGACCATTTTATTTAACAGACGATCAGGTGCGTTGGGTGGAGGATACTCTTTCCTCTCTGACACCGGAGCAGAAGGTCGGCCAGCTGTTCTGCGTGATGGGACAGGATTTCGGGGCGGACGAACTGAAAACGCTGGTGGAGGATTATAACATCGGCGGGATCCTTTACCGTCCGGCACCGGCGGAGGATATCCGGGCCTGGTTTAAGCCTTTGGATGCGGCGGCACGGGTTCCGCTTCTGAAAGCAGCGAATCTGGAAGAGGGCGGTACCGGAGGATTGAGCGACGGTACATTTTTCGGATGGCCGATGACCGTGGCGGCCACAGATGATCTGAGCGTGATGGAGAAGTTTGCGAAGGTATGTGCGCTGGAGGGCGAGTCGGTCGGTATCAACTGGACATTTTCGCCGGTCTGTGATCTGGATCTGAATTACCGGAATCCAATCACGAACGTGCGCACCTGCGGTTCGGATTTTGAACGGGTAAAGAGCTTTTGCTCGCAGTATGTCCGCACGCTGCAGGAGAACGGCATGGCGGCCTGCGCGAAGCATTATCCGGGAGACGGCGTGGATTTCCGCGACCAGCATCTGCATCCGACTTACAACAGCCTGTCCGCAAAGGAATGGTATGAAAGCTACGGTGCGATCTATCAGCAGCTGATCGAGGACGGACTGATGAGCGTGATGGTGGGTCATATTGTGCAGCCGAACGTGGCGATGGATGTGAACCCGGAGCTTCGTTTTGAAGACTGCCTGCCGGGCTCGCTGAGCAGAGAATTGCTGACCGGCGTGCTCAGGGAAAAATTCGGCTTTAACGGTGTGATCACGACCGATGCAACGATCATGAGTGGATTTACGCAGGCTATGCCGCGCCGTGAGGCTATCCCGACTGCGATCATGGCAGGCTGCGATATGCTGGTGTTTACGACCGGTTTTTATGAGGATTATCAGTATATGCTGGACGCTCTGCAAAGCGGCTTCCTTACAGAAAAGCGCTTGAATGAGGCACTGATGCGCACGCTTGCCCTGAAAGCGAAGGTGGCGGGCAAAGCGCCGACCTGCCAGGTGCTGCCGGAGGCAAAGCAGTGGCAGGCAGAATGCGCGGACAAGTGTGTGACGCTGGTGAAGAACAATCAGGACGTGCTTCCGATCACACCGGAGCGTTTTCCGCTGATCCGTCTGGTGACGCTTGGAAAAGACGAGATCACGGAAGGCTGTCTGGCAGCGCCAGAGACCGCTGAATATCCTGTTGAGAGCAGCATGACCGCGATCGCGGAGGAACTGCTTCAGGCCGCGGGCTTCAGGACAGAGCGTTTTGATATCGAAAAAGAAGAACTGCACGGCACTTTAGATCTGCCGAAGAACCGCCTGACGCTGTATCTGGCAAATTGCGAGCACGCTTCCAACCAGACGGCCGTGCGCCTGTTCTGGGCGAAAAAGCACGCGCTTGATGTGCCGCGCCATGGGGAGGAGGAGCCGTATATCTTTGTGTCTTTCTCCAACCCGTATCATCTGCAGGATGTGCCGCGTGTGAAGACCTACATCAACGCTTACAGCTGCCACCGCCCGATGATCGAGGCCGTGATCAATAAACTGCTTGGAAAGAGCGAATTTAAGGGAACATCGCCGGTGGACGCGTTCTGCGGACTGCCGGACGCAAGACTTTGATAGGCAGAGCAGAACCTTTGTGATGGATGCCGCTCCTGACCGGCGGGTGGATGTTCGGCTGACAGACCCGCATGGATTGCAGAGACACAGAAAGTGATGGCTGCTTAAGCAGGAGTGTGAAAGGAGAATTTGAATTATGAGATATCAGGGAATCATTTTTGATCTGGACGGTGTCATCTGTTTTACTGACAAATATCATTATCAGGCGTGGAAAGCCCTTGCGGATGAGATCGGCGTCTACTTTGACGAGACGATTAACAACCGCCTGCGCGGCGTGAGCCGTATGGCGAGTCTGGATATCATTCTGGAGAGAAGTGAAAAAGACTACACGCAGGAAGAAAAGGAGCAGATGGCGGAAAAGAAAAACGATATGTACCGAGGCCTGCTCGCACAGATGTCTGAAGCGGATTTGAGCGCGGAGGTAAAGGAGACGCTGGATGCGCTGCGTGCGGGCGGCGCAAAGCTGGCGATCGGATCATCCAGTAAAAATGCGAAGCTGATCCTGGGCCGCATTGGACTCGGCGAGTATTTTGACGCGATCAGCGACGGCACGAATATCACACATTCCAAGCCGGACCCGGAGGTATTCCTCAAAGCGGCTGAATTTTTAGGACTTGATCCGAAGGACTGTCTGGTGGTAGAGGATGCTCTGGCCGGTATTGATGCGGCTGTGGCTGGAGGTTTTGACGGTGCGGGGATCGGCGAGGCGGCTGCCCATGAGAAAGTGACCTGGCCGATGATTACATTTGCGGATCTGAAAAAAATCCAGGAGACGTAATCTGGTTTCAAATTCAACGAACGATGTTGCTAAACGGGCAACGACTTAGTAAATATGGAGAAATCATTATGAAACGAATCGTCGTGGGCATCAGCGGCGCCAGCGGTTTTCCACTGGCCATCTGCCTTTTAAACGAACTGAAAAAAATGCCGGAGATTGAGACACATCTGGTGTTCACCTACGGGGCGGAGCTGACGGCGAAGCAGGAGAGCGGCTTTGATCCCGAACAGATCCGTGCGCTTGCGGATGTCTGCTATGACAATTATAATATTGGCGCTGCCATCGCGAGCGGTACGTTTCTGACAGAGGGGATGATCGTCCTGCCCTGTTCCATGAAGACTTTAAGCGGCATTGCCCATGGCTTTAGTGACAATCTGCTGCTGCGTGCGGCGGATGTGACGATCAAAGAGCAGCGGAAGCTGGTGCTTGCCGTGCGCGAGACGCCGCTTAGCCCGATCCATCTGGAAAATATGCTGACGGTATCCCGGCTGCACAATGTTTTTGTCATGCCGCCGGTAGTGACGTATTATATGAGCGGAAATGGCAGGGAGCCGATCAGCGTCCATGATATGGAACTTCATATGGTCGGGAAAATGCTGCAGCCGTTCGGAATCGAGATGGAAGGGTTCCGGCGGTGGTCCTGAGCGTTGTGTTGGGGGATAAGATGGAAGCGAAGCAAAGCGACAATGAATTGCGTCAATACAGAAAATCCGTGTGCGGCATCACGATCCTCTGCGATGTGATTCCGATGGGAAACGACTGCACAATCTGCATCCGGGATGAAGATGGCGGGCACATTGGTTCGGCGGTCATGGCGATCGCGCGCCCGAGCCTGACCGGAAAGGGAATGAGTGCGACATCTTCCGTTCTGAATTGTCTGGGGCACAAGGACGAAGAGATCGCACGCCGGATTGCGGAGCGTGTGGCTGCGAACCTGAACTGCGCGGTGGTGTGTACCTGCGGAATTCACATGGATGGAATTACGCAGGAGCAGATTCGGCAGATTCTGGATGCCTGCCGGGGGCTGGAACAGACGATTTTGAATGATCTTTTGACCGTATACTCCCGGTAGACAGCGGAAGCGGCTTTCCTGTTAGAATAAGGCTGTAAAAACAGTTGATAAGACAAAAGAACAGGGAGGGATCCGACATGACCGAAAACAAAAAAGAATTTCGAAAAAGAGACCTTGGAGACGGGCTTTTTATCCGGTATCAGATGGATGAAAACGGATTAGGAGGATATCATCCCGTAAGTATAGCACTCTGCCGTGACGATGGAACGTGCATCCGGCAGCTTACGGGCAAATCAGGGGAATTTCTGGATACCCCGAAAATGCTGCGCGGCGGCTGGTGCGAGAAAGTAGAACATGTGGTTTACCGCGCAACACTGTACAATGTCAACATCAGCGATTATGTAGACGGAGCCTGCTGTTTTTGCTGGGAAATTCAGCCGGACGGGCGTTACTGGGCGGATGAAGACGGGTTCGGTATGGAGAATGAGGAAGAGATCTGGCTGTATGCCCTGCTGGACAGGGAAGGACAGTTTATCACAGGCTTCTCGGACAAATATGAGGAAAAATACGGAAAGCGGATGAATGGCCTGTGGTAGCAGGAAGCGGGAAAGGAACGGCTGCCTGTTTTGCAGAACCGAAATTTTTTGGACAAAGGTATATTTTGTGCAAAAAAAAATGATTGAAAAAGCAGGCTGTTTTTGGTAGAATGTTCCGGAATAAGGGAGTAGTCAGCGCAATGCGCGGTGGTATCAACATAATGGACAGGTTCCTGGTATCATCTGAAATGACAAGACTTATCTGCTGTGGCAGATGAGTCTTTTTTTATGATAGGGAGGAAAGAATGGACATGAATTTTTTGTTTTTTGCCAACAGTGTTCTGCTGGGTGTGGGACTTGCCATGGACGCGTTTTCCGTGTCGATGGCCAACGGCCTGAATGAGCCGCAGATGCACAAAGGGAAAATGATCGGGATTGCCGGGGTGTTTGCGGCATTTCAGATCCTGATGCCGCTGATCGGATGGGTCTGTGTCCATACCGCCGTCCGGTATTTTACTGCATTTGAACCGTTTATTCCATGGATCGCTCTGGCTCTGCTTGCAAGTATCGGCGGCAAGATGCTTTACGACGGAATACGGAACAAAGGAGAGAGTGAAGAAACCGTCTGTCTCGGGATGGGTGAACTGGTCGTTCAGGGAATCGCGACATCCATTGATGCACTCTCAGTCGGGTTTACTATCGCGGATTACAATGCGCTGATGGCGCTTGCCGCAGCGCTGATCATCGGTGTGGTAACCTTTATCATCTGCATGGCGGGCCTGGCGATCGGTGAAAAGTTTGGAACGAAGCTGGCGGATAAGGCACAGATCCTTGGCGGCGTGATCCTGATCCTGATCGGTCTGGAAATATTTATTACAGGAGTCTGTTAGACCGCAGGGAAGGATGTTGTTTGCCCTATTTGTTTTTGCCGCCGAGTGCCGCCTGATATTTTTGTGTTTCCCGGGTCTCCCGGTACGCTTTTGGCGTCGTACCGGTGATCCGTTTGAACAGACGGCTGAAATAATAGATATCAGGAATGCCGCACTGCTGCGCGATGGTCTTAGTCGGAAGATCTGTACTGATCAGCAGCCCCTGCGCGTGGCGGATGCGGCTGCGGTTGACATACTCGGTGAGCGGTACGCCCACCTCTTTTTTGAAGAGAGTGGAAAGATAGCTCGCGTTGACCGAAAGCAGCTCGGAGAACGACTTCAGGCTTAAGTCCGCGTCAATGTCTGTCGAGATATAGGTGAGTACCTTCTGTGTCAGCGGCGAGTAATTACCGAGCGTATATCTGCGGACCAGACGGCAGTAGCTTTGGATGCATTCCTTCTGGAATGCGGTGCACTGTTCGATGCTGGTCAGTTTTTCAATCGTTTTTATGTTCTGATTGGAGAGCGAATCGATGTGAATCGGATGCACTCCGGCAATCTCTGCCGCTTTTCGAAGCAGCGTATTTAAAGTGATGCAGTAATCCATCTGATCCCGCAGCCGGCTGCTTAAACGTTCCGGCATGATGTGAGAGGACTGGCGGGTGAAGATTTCCATCGCTTTTTTTTCATTTCCTTTCTGCACGGCGGAGAGCAGCTCATCCTCTGTCTGATAGCGGCTCTCAATCATCTGTACACTCAAAAACGGCTTATCTTCAATTCGAAAATAATTCTGGTAAATATCGGACCACTGGCTCAATTCCTGAAAGGTTGTCTCTACCATCTCATAACCGTCCGCACCATAAAGGCGGTCTGCGAGCAGCGTAAAAATGCTTGTGAGTACGAGGGGAGCCGACACATGGGCGACATCCAGATAATAATTCCGGAATGGCTCATGAAGCTGCTTTGGAATCTTTAAATCCGTAAAAAGCTGTTCCAGCCGCTCACCCTGTATCCGCTCACAGGTATACGGTCCGCAAAAAAACAGTTCCTTCGTATCCGGAAGACAGAGCCCCAGGTAAGAACAGAGATAATCATCTGTCACGGAGTAGAGCTTTTTGGGCTTCAGTGCCTGAAAAAACTGATTGACAGAATCCTCAAGCCCGCAGATGTGCAGAATATCCTGCCGCAGTCCCTGATCAAAGTATGCGGCTTCCGCGCAGGGAAGTGTAAAGCGGTGAACCGGCACACAGTTCTTTGTAAGCAGCTGACTGATAAAATCCAGAATGAGTTCGTGTTCGTTCATAAAAATCTCCGTTTCTGTTCTTTGTCCCCTTTTGCTATCAGTTTAGCATAAAGAATCAGCTATGAAAAGCAAAATTAAAAGCCATGGCACAAAAAAATGCAAAAAAAGCAAGAAATTTAACATAGCCAGTTTTTTACTAAGGGTGTAAGATAATTTATAATGATTTTGACGAAAAATCATGCCATGCGGAGCGCTTCTATGTAAGGTTTATACAGGGAAGAACGGTTTTGACATGGGAATTGGTGAACATATTTCCCATTTCTCATGACTCCGGGGCGGAAACATCATCATGGTTACAGGCACAGATTCATGCAAAAGCGTGACTGTTCGGTACCTTAACAGTTACGCAAACACTATTTTAAAAGGAGGAACAG
Source organism: Clostridiales bacterium (assembly GCA_020860715.1). Classification (GTDB taxonomy): domain Bacteria; phylum Bacillota; class Clostridia; order Lachnospirales; family Lachnospiraceae; genus Choladousia. Next base: position 15,997 of record JAJBTU010000029.1, read on the forward strand.
CATGAGAAACATTATCAGTCTCAACTGTAACTGGCGTTTTATTCAACAGAACGTCGGCCTTCCGGAAAAATTGCCGGAGGACTGGCAAACGGTAAGTCTGCCGCATACCTGGAACGCTATTGACGGCATGGACGGGAACGGCGCGTATGACCGCGGAACGTACTGGTACGCGAAAGAATTTGCGACGCCGAAACAGCCGCTGGCAGGCGGCCGCGTGTACGTGGAGATCCTCGCCGCGGGCCAGCAGGCAACTGTCTACGTCAATGGGACAGAGGTTACATACCATGAAGGCGGCTATTCGACCTTCCGTGCGGACATCACGGATCTTTGCAAGGCGGACGGTGAGAACCTTCTCGTGATCGCATGCAGCAATGAGTACAAGGACAGCGTTTATCCGCAGTCGGCCGATTTTACCTTTTATGGCGGCCTTTACCGCGGCGTGAACCTGATCTCTGTGCCGGATGCGCATTTTGATCTCGACTACTACGGAGGTCCGGGCCTTATGGTGACGCCGAAGCCGTGTGAAGAGTGTAAAGGAGCAACCTTTGAAGTTGAGGCTTTTGTGACGAACCCGGATGAGAATTTCACCGTTCTGTATTCGATCAAAGACGCGGACGGCCGTGAGGCGGCTTCGGCGGCGAGACCGGCGGACGACACGAAGACGACCATCTATGTGCCGGATGTCACGAGATGGAATCTGGATGATCCGTATCTGTATACGGTGACCGCGACCCTGCAGCGCAGGAACGAGGCGTATGACGAGGTGTCCGCCCGTGTCGGCGTCAGGAGCTTTTCCGTGGATCCGGATAAGGGTTTCATTATCAACGGTATGGAGACTCCGCTCCGCGGCGTGAGCCGTCATCAGGACCAGCTTTACAAGGGCAACGCGCTTTCGAAGGAAGACCATTATCATGATGCGGAGCTGATCAAGGAGCTTGGCGCGAACACGATCCGTCTGGCACACTATCAGCACAATCAGTATTTCTACGACGCGTGCGATGAACTGGGTTTTGCGGTGTGGGCAGAGATTCCGTTCATCAGTGTGTTCAACGCAGATCCGGCGGCGCATCAGAACTGCATCAGCCAGATGAAAGAGCTGATCATCCAGAATTACAACCACCCGTCGATCATGTTCTGGGGTGTGTCGAATGAGATACTCATCGGCGGCATCTCCGAGCAGCTGGTGGAGAATCACAAGGAACTGAATGACCTCTGCCATCAGCTTGATCCGACAAGACTTACGACGATTGCGCATGTGACGATGACTCCGGTGGAGAGCCCGATCCACAACATCACCGACATCGAGAGCTACAACCATTACTTTGGCTGGTACGGCGGCAAGATGGAAGACAACGGTCCGTGGCTTGACAACTTCCATAAGGTGCATCCGGAGATCTGCCTTGGCCTTTCCGAGTACGGCTGCGAGGGTATCATTACCTATCATGGCCCGAATCCGGCCTGCAAGGATTACAGTGAGGAATATCAGGCGCTTTACCATGAGCATATGGCGAAGGTGCTCGATGAGAGACCGTGGATGTGGTCCAGCCATGTATGGAACATGTTTGATTTCGGCTGTGCGGCGCGCGATGAGGGCGGCGTGGCAGGCAGAAACAACAAAGGCCTGATGACCATGGACCGCAAGACGAAGAAGGACAGCTACTTTATCTATCAGGCGTACTGGACTACGAAGCCGATGGTGCATGTCTGCGGCAGACGCTACGCGCAGCGCGCGGGTGAGACGACCGAGATCCGCGTGTACTCGAACCAGCCGACTGTCGCTCTGTACCTGAACGGCAAGCTGGTGGAAGAGAAGTCCGCCGAGAAGGTATTTGTCTTTACCGTGGCTCTGGCAGAGGGCTCCAACATCGTTCTCGCGGTGGCGGGCGATGTGAAGGATTCCATCACGCTGGAGAAGGTGGAGAAGGAGCCGTCCATCTACGTACTTCCGGAAGTGAACGAGCGCAATGAGGGCGTGGCGAACTGGTTCAAGCTGGCGGGCGACCTGGATCTGTCCGCACCGATGGAATTCCCGGAGGGCAAGTACAGCATTAAAAATACATTTGAAGAGCTCGCAAAATGTCCGGAAGCTCTGGCTGAGGCATCAGAAGCATTCAAGCTGGCGATGAATATGACGATGGCTCCGGGCGAGGGTATGTGGGACATGATGAAAGCCATGACCATGGAAGCTGCGCTTGAGATGGCAGGCTCTCTGTGTCCGGAAGGATTTGCCGAGAGCGTCAACGCGAAGCTGATCAAATATGATATCGTTGAATAATTAGTAATTCATGATTTACAGAGAACCTTGCGTTTCCGTAAGGTTCTCTCAAAGAGAAAAAACTACCGGAAAAATCTTTTCGGGAAACAGAAAGAGAGGAATTTACAATGGCTAAGACAGCTACAAAAGTGAAGCCGTTTGGCTGGGCCGATAAGATCGGTTACGCGATGGGCGACTTCGGAAACGATTTTACATTTATTCTTTCCTCCAGCTTTTTGCTGAAGTTTTACACGGACGTTATGGGCGTCTCCGCCGGACTGGTCGGCGTGATGATGATGCTGGCCCGTTTCGTGGACGCGTTCACGGATACGGCGATGGGGCAGATCGTAGACCGTTCTGCGGCAACTGATAAAGGGAAATTTACCCCCTGGATCCGGCGTTTTATGGGTCCTGTGGCTGTAGCTTCGTTCCTGATGTACGCGAGCTGGTTCAAGGGCATGCCGATGGCGTTTAAGATCGTCTGGATGTTCGCAACCTACCTGCTCTGGGGCAGCGTCTGCTACACTGGCGTTAACATTCCTTACGGCTCGATGGCTTCCGCAATTTCGGATAAGCCGGAAGATCGTGTGCAGCTCTCCAGCTGGAGAAATATCGGCGCTACGTTAGCCGGCACCGTGATCGGCGTGGTTCTGCCGCTGGTAGTTTACTATAAGGATGCGGAAGGCCTTACCCGTCTGTCCGGCACAAAACTCAGCGTTGCGGCTCTTGTCTGCTCGATCGGCGCGGTGGTCTGCTATCTGCTTTGCACGAGCCTGACTACAGAGCGTGTGAAGATCGAGACCAAGACAGAAAAGTTCAGCTTCAGCGCTCTGATCAAACAGTTGTTTTCCAGCCGCGCACTGATCAGCATTATCGTGGCGGCGATCGTTCTCCTGCTGGCGCAGCTGACCATGCAGGGCATGAACGCTTACATCTTCCCGAATTACTTTAACAGCGCGTCCGGTGCTTCCATCGCTTCCCTTGTCGGCAGCGTGCTGATGATCGTTCTCGCATTGTTTGTGATCCCGCCGATGTCGAAAAGGTACGGTAAAAAAGAGATCGCGATCGCAGGCAATATCGTGGCAGTTGTCGGTTATCTGGCAGCATTCTTACTGCGCACCACGAATATGTATGTGTACATTCTTCTGTACACGCTCGGCTATTTTGGTATCGCTTTCTTTAACACCTGTATCTGGGCGATGATCACGGACGTGATTGATGAGGATGAGGTCCGCCGCGGCAACCGTTCTGACGGCACGATCTACTCGCTGTACTCCTTCGCGAGAAAGATCGGACAGGCACTGTCCTCAGGTCTGACCGGCGCTCTTTTGACGATGATCGGATATACGGACGCGACTGCGTTTGATGCGGACGTGCTGAGCGGTATCTATACGGTAGGAACGTTGATTCCGGCCATCGGATTCGGGCTGCTGATCATTGTGCTGGCATTCTGGTATCCGTTGGGCAAGAAACAGGTGGAGGCGAACTCTGCGACGCTTGCGGCAAGAAAAAATGGTAAGAAATAATAAGCAATAAGTAATATTTGTAAAAAGCGGGCGGCTGTTCATGCCGCCTGCTGCAGAAAGGAGCCGGCAATGGCAGATAGTCTGACAGAATTTACGAAACAGCATGAATATCTCATCTGCGTTGACAGCGACGGGTGTGCGATGGACACCATGGACATCAAGCACATCCGCTGCTTCGGCCCGTGCATGGTGGATGAGTGGGAACTTGGCGAGTGGCGTGAAGAGATCCTGACACGCTGGAATGAGATCAACCTCTACACCATGACCCGCGGTATCAACCGCTTCAAGGGGCTTGCAATGGCGCTTCGGGAGATAGACGGGAAATATCGGAAGATTGAAGATCTGGAAGCGCTGGGAGCCTGGGCAGATACCGCGCCTGAGCTGTCGAATGACGCACTGAAAAAAGTGATTAACGAGAACCGGGAAGCGGGACATCCGCACATCTCTCTGGAAAAGGCGCTCTCCTGGAGCAATGCGGTGAACCAGTCTATTTCAAAGCTGGCGCAGGATGAGCGAAAGCCGTTTGAAGGTGTGGACATGGCGCTTACACTGGCGCACCGTCAGGCGGATGTCGTCATCGTCTCCAGTGCGAATCTGGGGGCTGTCCTGGAGGAATGGGATCTGTATGGCCTTCTGGAGCACACGGACGTCGTGCTGGCGCAGGACTCCGGCAGCAAGGCGTTCTGCATCGGCGAGATGCTCAAAAAAGGATATGAAAAGGATCATGTGCTGATGTGCGGCGACGCACCGGGAGATCTTGACGCGGCGCAGCAGAACGGTGTATTTTATTTTCCGATCCTCGTAAAGCATGAGGCGGAAAGCTGGGCGGAATTTACGGACGAAGCATTCACCCGTCTGATCGAGGGCACCTATGGGGGCGGGTATCAGGAGGAGCGGATACAGGCATTTAAGGAGAATCTTGGAGGCTGATGATACTATGGTAGATATGAAAGCAAAACCGTTTTATCTTTCGGATGAGGACTGCGCCTGGGTGGAGCAGACCATCGCCGGGATGACGGACGAGGAGAAGGTCGGCCAGCTGTTTTTCCAGCTGACGGAATCCCAGGATGAGAGCTATTTGAAAAACCTGATGGAGAAATACCATGTCGGCGGCTGCCGCTACAACGGCATGCCGGGGATCAAAGTGCAGGATCAGAACCGTATTTTGCAGAAATACGCGAAGGTACCGATCTTTATCGCCTGCAACACGGAAGCGGGCGGCGACGGCGCCTGCGCGGACGGCACAGCGATTGGCTCCGGCGTAAAGATCGGCGCGACCGACAAGACAGAATATGCTTATGCGCTCGGCAAAATGTCCAACGAGGAGGCGGCCGCGATCGGCTGCAATATGGCGTTTGCACCGGTCTGCGATATCGTGTATAATTGGGAGAACACCGAAGTCATCACCCGCGCATTCGGCAGCGATCCGGAGCGCGTGGCAAAAATGAGCGCAGCCTATGTGCAGGGCGCGCACACGATACCTGGTTTTGCCTGCGCGGCGAAGCACTTCCCGGGCAACGGGCAGGATTTCCGCGACGCGCATCTCTCCAATAACGTCAATTATTTTGACCCGGAGAAATGGGACACGACCTATGGCCTGGTGTACCGCACGCTGATCGATGAAGGACTGGACGCCATCATGGCCGGACACATCATGCTTCCGAAGTACGCGAAAGCGATCAATCCGGATCTCAAAGACGAAGACATGATGCCGGCGACCCTAAGCCCGGAGATCATGCAGGGACTGTTGCGCGACCGGCTCGGCTTCAACGGCATGGTCGTGACGGATGCGTCGCATATGGTAGGCATGACAGACCGCATGACGAGAAAAGAGATGCTTCCGCGCTGCATCATGGCCGGATGCGATATGTTCCTCTTCTTCAACGATCCGGACGAGGACTTCGGGACGATGCTGGCCGCTTACAAAGACGGCACGATCACCGAGGAGCGGATGACCGAGGCTCTGACGCGCATTCTGGCGCTGAAGGCGCATCTGGGATTGAATAAAAAGGCTCCAGAAGAGCGTGTCCCGGCACCGGAGATTCTGGAGAGCGCGCTTGGCAGGGCAGAATATAAGCAGATGCACAAGGCCATCAGCGAGGACTGCATCACACTGGTGAAATACAAGGATGCAGATGTACTGCCGCTGACACCGGAGCGCTATAAGAGGATCATGATCGTCCACATTAAGGCGGCGGAGAGCGGTATGGCTCCCCTGATGAAGATGATGGGCATGGGCGGCGGCAAGAGCGCCGCGGAGCTCTTAAAAGAAAAACTCTGCGCGAAAGGTTTTGACGCGTTTATCTACGAGAGCCCGATTGACAAGATGAAGAAGCAGATTGAAGCAGGTGAGACGCCGAGCCTGAACGTGTATTTTGCCGGGAAGAATGCCATCGCCGACTTCACGAGCGGCATGGATCTGGTCATCACACTGTGCGATGTCTCCAGTGGAAGACCGGCCTTTGGTATGTCGAAGGGCGGCGGCGAGATTCCGTGGTATGTATTTGAAGTGCCGGTAGTCGTGGTCGGCTGCGGACAGCCGACGATGCTGGCGGACATCCCGCAGGCACGCACCTACATCAACACCTACGACGCGAAGGACGATACCTTTGACGCACTCATTGAGGACCTGATGGCAGGACCGGAGGCGTTTAAGGGAACCGACCCGATCGACAGCTTCTGCGGACTGTTCGATGCAAGATTATAGGAGGAGAAACGTATGCAGATGACATTTCGCTGGTACGGCGAAGGCAATGACAGCATCACGCAGGAGATGATCAAACAGATTCCCGGCGTGACCGGCCTGGTATGGGCGCTGCACAACAAGCAGGCGGGCGAAGTGTGGGAGGTCGATGAGATCGAGGAAGCACGCCGCCAGATTGAGGGCTGGGGCTTCAACATGGACGTAGTGGAGAGTGTGAATGTCCATGACGACATTAAGATCGGTCTGCCGACCCGTGACCAGTATATTGAGAATTACAAGCAGACGCTGCGCAACCTCTCGAAATTTGGCGTGAAGGTCGTGACTTATAACTTCATGCCGATCTTTGACTGGACGCGTACCGATCTGTTCCACCCGATGGGGGACGGGTCGACGGCTCTTTATTATGAGAAAGACCGGATTCAGGACGATTATAAAGAAATGGCGAACTACATCCTCAACAACCTGCATGGCATGACGTTCCCGGGCTGGGAGCCGGAGCGCATGGCGAAGCTGGACGAGCTGTTTGAGGCGTATAAGCCTGTCACCAAGGAAAAACTCTGGGAGAACCTGAAATATTTCCTGGAGGCGATCATGCCGACCTGCCATGAGACCGGCATCAAGATGGCGATTCATCCGGATGATCCGCCGTGGGACATCTTCGGACTGCCGCGTCTTCTGGTGGATAAGGAGTCCATCGGGCGCTTCCTGTCCATGGTGGATGATCCTTACAATGACTTGTGTCTGTGCTCAGGCTCACTGGGCGCGAATCCGGACAACGACATCCCGGACATTATCCGCACCTACTGCGACCGCATCGCGTTTGCCCATGTGCGCAACGTGAAGCATTTTCCAAACGGAGACTTCACAGAGGCATCGCACAGGGACTGCGACGGCGATGTGCGCATCCTGGATATTATGAAAGCATATCACGACTGCGGATATCAGGGCTATATGCGCCCGGATCACGGCCGCCACATCTGGAATGAGCAGTGCCGCCCCGGCTATGGCCTCTATGACCGCGCGCTCGGCATCATGTACCTGCTGGGCTGCTGGGATATGCTGGAGAAGGTGGATAGCTGAGCCATGCAGAATCGCCGTAGCG
>JAJBTU010000029.1:23682-47915 GCA_020860715.1 Clostridiales bacterium
GCGATGGCTCAGAGAGCGTCCTCGATTTCTAATGGAAATCGGGACAAGAGATGGATAGCTGAGCCATGCAGAATCGCCGTAGCGGCGATGGCTCAGAGAGCGTCCTCGATTTCTAATGGAAATCGGGACAAGAGATGGACGGAAAAATCGAGTGACAATAGGAAAAGAGGAATTCATCATGAATAAGAATGTAATAGATACCGATCTGAGCGGCAAGGTGGCGGTAGTCACAGGCGCGGGCGGCGTGCTCTGCAGCGATCTGGCGAAGACACTGGCGCGGGCGGGAGCAAAGGTCGCGCTCTTAAACCGGAGCACGGATGCGATCGAGCGATTTGCGGCTGAGATCAACGCGGAAGGCGGGGTCGCGAAAGCATATAGATGCAACGTCCTTGAGAAGGACACCTGCATGTCGGTGGCAGAGCAGGTCTTAAAGGATCTTGGACCGTGTGATATTCTGGTGAACGGTGCCGGCGGCAACAATCCGAAGGCGCAGACGGATAAGGAATACTATGAGCCGGGCGATATCGACGCAGATACGCAGAGCTTTTTTGATCTCTCTGAAGAAGGAGTCAACGCGGTGTTCAGCCTGAACTTCATCGGCACACTGCTTCCGACGCAGGCGTTTGCGCGTCAGATGCTCGGCCGGAGCGGCTGCAACATCATCAACGTCAGCTCCATGAACGCGTTTACGCCGCTGACAAAGATTCCGGCTTATTCGGGCGCGAAAGCTGCCGTGTCCAACTTTACACAGTGGCTCGCGGTACATTTTTCTAAAGAAGGTATCCGTGTCAACGCGATCGCTCCGGGATTTTTCTCGACGAAGCAGAACGCGAAACTTCTCTTTAACGAGGACGGATCTCCGACGGCGCGTACCGGGAAAATTCTTGCCGCAACGCCGATGGGACGTTTCGGTGAGCCGAAGGAACTGGAAGGCGCGCTGCTGTTTCTCGTAAACAATGAGGCGGCTGGCTTTATCACCGGTGTGGTGCTTCCGATTGACGGCGGATTTCAGGCGTATTCAGGGGTCTGAGAAGACGGAGCAGGTATGGATAACCAAAGAAGAGCAATTTGCCGTATGGCTTTGATGTTGTCTCTGATGTTGTTTTTGAAAGCGGACTGTGTGCGTGTAAGCGCACAGTCCGTTTCCGATGTCACAAAGAATGAAATTCTCACGGAAGAAGAGGCTTTTTCGGAGAAAACGTCCCTTACCGAGCTTCGTGCGGATTTTCTCACAGAGGGCGAATACCAGTATGCGGAGCAGTATGGCGCAAACCTGCTTCTGATCCGCATGTATGTGCCGGAGACCAAGGATGCTGTGACATATATCGACGGGGACGGTGAGATCTTTTACGAAGAAAACTACTGCTATCAGTTTGACCTTTATTCACCGGAAGAGAATGCGGTCACGGCATCGCTTGACACAGAAGATCAGGCGGCGGATTTTTATCTGATCGACGGCGCAGGCCTGCTTCTGGTTGACTATGAACAAAAGCAGATTTCTTCGTATGACGAGTCGCTTTCTTTGCTCGCTTCTTACGACATCTCTTCTTTTCTTGATGCTTCCGATGGATTTGTATATGCGGCGGCGGATGAGGATTCCTGGTATTTTCTGAACTATGAGGAAAACGCTTTGCAGAAAGCTGCCTATGCAGACGGTATCTGTACACTTTCAGATGGAGGACTTGACAGTTACTGCCCGGTGATCCATATGGCATCGCCGGATGCATCAAAGATGCTGCTTACTGTGGTCGATAAAGATACGTATCTGAGCAGCTGTGTGGTTCTGGAGAGCGGTTCGCTTTCTGTTCTGCGGTCGTATTCACAGGAAAATTTTATCTGGCAGACCATTTCCGATGAAGCATTTCTGGCACAGAGTTCGGATGGGGCAGAGCCGTATTTCTGCGACTGGTTCGATGGGGAAGCAGCCTGGTTTGCGGTGCCTGAGGACATCAGTGTCTCTCTGGCGGATGAATATGTGCTGGCGGTAAGAGATACTCTGTATGCCGGAGAAGAGGAGGAGCCGGTTTACAGCGCGTCTCTTTATGATCACACCGGTGCATGCATATCATCCATGTCTTTTTCGGGAGATAAGGACGGCGACGGGGAAGCGGATGCCTATATGCTGTCAAATCCGATTTATCTGGAGGAACAGCAGAGTGTTTTCTGGCTTATGGGTGAAACGGCAGGAGAAGAAGAGAGCGGCACTTACCTGCTGAAATGGAATCTGGAGGCCGGAAGCGCATCGGAACAGCTGCTGTTTTATGATACCGCTGCGGAAGTGCCGGGGGATACCGCCGAAACGGCCGCAGACGATGGCACCCTCGTGACTGCGATCCCGGACCGGGCGGGATATGACTGGGGCAGCCTTGCAAACGTGCGCAGCCGTGCGGATGCTCTGGAAGAAAAATATGGCATATCGGTTTATCTGGGCGGGGAGGTGCCGGAACAGGTCGGGAATTACCGCACGGAGGCCTGTCTGGATGAAGAAACACTTTCTGTGGCGCTGGATCAGCTGGAACTGATTCTGGCTCTTTATCCGGAGAATTTTTTCCCGCAGCTTCTCTATGATGATCTGCGGGGCATCCGCATTTATATCAGCGGCACGCTGTCCGGCGAGATGGAAGGAATGCTTCGCGATCCTGGCGCATATGTGGAAGAAATCAATCATTTTCAGGTGATGGTGCTTGACGCGTACCAAAACTGGAACTGGGATTATATGCTGAACCATGAGATCTCCCACATGATAGACCGCAGCCTCAGTTTTCGCAGTATATATCAGACGGACGCACTGTTTTCGGAAGAGACCTGGAGCAGCTATAACCCGGACGATTTTGATTATCTGTATACCTATGACGGATATGAGGAAAATGCCGACTGGGAGAAATATCCGGAATATTTCGTTGATGCCTATGGGACAACGTTTGCGACGGAAGACCGGGCGGAAATTTTTGGGACCGCTGTCTCAGGCTGTCTGTATGAAGGACTATATGACGATCTGTTTGCGGAGGGAAGCGTCCTGAAGGAAAAGCTGGACTATTACTGTGCCTGCATCCGGGACGGGTTTGATACGGCCGGCTGGGAAGAAAGGATGGCTTGGGAGACGGATTAGGCGCTTGTAAAAAGAAAAAAGCAGCGTTATACTACGCATAGATACGTGATTCCCTGCGTGAATCGGGACGATATTCAGAAAGGGTGATATGTTATGGCACATGTGAAATATATGGCTTCCAACTGGCTCTACTGCCCTAAATGCGCATTATTGTCCGCCGGCCCTCTGCCGCGCACATGGACATGTCCGCACTGCGGCTATGAAGAGTGCAAAGAGATCGACGCTTCCTATGGGATTACCAGTGCGAAGAGAGAAGAGTTTCTGAAAAAACAGGAGAGCGGAGAGATCTCGGAAGAAGAATTTTTTCATGAATGGGAAGATTTCTGCCAGCCGTTTATTGATGAGGTGATCCGGCAGAATCCCGCATTTGATCCGGACGTGTATCGGACGACCTCTGTTTATGAGGAGGAGACCAGACGGCTGCTGGGGCAGTATCCGTCCATGCCGCCTGTTGTCCGCTGCCCGTGGTGCGGCTCCTATGACACCAAAAAGATTCGCCGGAAACTGTTTTCCAGACAGGATAAAAGCCTGAAGTATCATTGTGAAAACTGCCAGAAAGAATTCTGACGGAAATGATTTCTCCCGCGGGAAGGTATGACCAGAAAGATGCCTGCTATGGGAGAAATTTTCTTTACATTATGCGAAAAGGACTTTATAATAAATCCAAATGTACCATGGAAGCGGAGAATGCTGAATGCCAGCATGGATTGAGAGGAAGTATGAAAGTACGGAAGAAGATTTTAATCGTAGAAGATAATAAGCTGAACCGGGACCTGCTTCGCGTAATTCTCGAAAGTGATTATGAGATCCTGGAGGCGGAGAACGGCCTGGAGGCGCTGAAGATTCTCGATGTGTACAAAAACAGGCTTTCCCTGATCCTGCTGGATATTGTGATGCCGGTGATGGATGGTTATACATTTCTCGGAATTATCCGGGAAAAAGAAGAGTATTCCGCGCTTCCCGTGATCGTGGTGACGCAGAGCGACGACGACACGGATGAGGTCACTGCTCTGTCCAGAGGCGCTACGGATTTTGTGATGAAACCGTACAACGCGCAGGTGATCCGGCACAGGCTGGAGAGCATTATCCGCTTAAAAGAGACTGCTTCCATGATGAACCTGTTTCACTATGACCGGCTGACAGGTATCTACAGCAAGGAATATTTTTATCAGTGCGCGAAAGAGCTTCTTGCGGATAATCCGGATAAAGAATACGATGTCATCTGCTCGGACTTTGAAAATTTTAAACTAGTGAATGACTCGTATGGCGTCAAGGCCGGCGACCGGCTTCTGCGCAAGACAGCGGAACTTCTTCTCAGGACGGTGCAGGGCAGGGGACTGTGTGCCCGTCTGGATTCGGACCAGTTTGTCTGCATGATAGAGCATAAGGAAGCGTCCTATTCTGACGAACTGTTTCATCGGATCACGGAAATGGTGAACCGGCAGACTGTGGCAAAAAATGTGTCGATCAAGTGGGGCGTCTATGTTACCAGAGACCGGACGACGGAGATTGAGCAGATGTGCGCCTGGGCGCTGGAATCCGCCAGAAGCATCAAAGGCCGGTATGGCAAATATGTGGCGTATTATGATGACGAGATGCGCAGCCGGATCTTACACGAACAGGAGATCACGGCCTGCATGGAACAGGCGCTCGCAGAGGGACAGTTCCATGTCTGGCTGCAGCCGAAATACCGTCTGGACGGCTCGCCGCTTGCGGACGCGGAGGCACTGGTGCGCTGGTATCATCCGGAATGGGGAATGCAGTCGCCGGGAGTGTTTATCCCGCTCTTTGAAAAGAACGGCTTTATCACGAAGCTGGACCTTTTTGTCTGGGAGGAGGCCTGCCGGATGATCCGCGACTTCGACGAGGAAAATCTGGGCCCCATCAATATTTCTGTCAACGTCTCCCGTGCGGACATTTATAACCTGGATCTGCTCGCTACACTGACCGGTCTGGTTAAAAAATACGGAATTGCTCCCGAACGCCTTCATGTTGAGATTACGGAATCGGTGATCACGGAGAACATGGAACTCATTGTCCGGACTGTGAAAAAGCTGCGGAAGAACGGTTTTGTCATAGAGATGGACGACTTCGGGAGCGGGTATTCTTCTCTGAATATGCTGAACCGGATGCCGATGGACATCCTGAAGCTGGATATGCAGTTTATACGCAGCGAGATGGACAAGCCGGCCCGTGAAGGGATCCTGCGCTATATCATCGGCCTTGCCCACTGGCTGCAGCTGGACGTCGTAGCGGAGGGCGTGGAAACGAAAAGCCAGATGGAGCGTCTGAAGAATCTGGACTGCGATTATATTCAGGGATTCTACATGGCAAAACCGATGGAGCCGGAGGCGCTTGAAGAGCTGCTTAAGAAGGAAAAAGAATCTGCCGGAAAGAAACACAGGATTCCTCTCAGACGCAAAGGCGACAAAGGGCAGGATCGGGTGCTGCTTCTGATTGATGAGGATGACACGGACTGCCGGAAGATCTGCGATATTTTCAGGGACAGCTATCAGTTGGAACAGGCTTCTGACGAGAACGATGTCTCGACAAAGCTGGCGACATACGGCGACCGGATCGATGTGATATTGCTGACACTATCCCTTGCGAAGCAGAATCGGAACATGCTCTGGAATCTTGTTTTACGGGAGAAAAAAGTCTGGAATACTCCGGTGATCCTGTTGGGAGAGCCGGATGCGGTCAGCGAGGAAGAGGCATTGCTGATGGGAGCGGACGATTTCGAAAGCCTGCTCTGCCGGGAAGGAAGCCTGATGATACGTGTGCAGAAAGCGGCGGAGAGGAAGCATCGGATTCTAAGTGACCCCGAAAAGAAAGACAGCGGGGCGCCTTCGGCCTGAGGAAGATACGCATGAAACAGGGAAATGGGGAATCCAAAGAAAGACCGGAATGAGGGATGGCGAAATGACTGTAAAGGAATTTTATGACCGGATCGGCCAGGATTATATAGAAGTATATGAACGGATGCTGGGCAATGAAAATTTGATCATTCACTTTTTACAGCAGTTTTGTGAGGACGAGACTTATCCCGCTCTGGAGCGGGCAGTCGCAGACGGAGACGTAAAAAATATGTTTCTGGAGTCGCATACGCTGAAAGGCCTGAGTGCAAACTTCGGTCTGAAGCCGCTTGTAGAAAAGACAGGTGTGCTGGTGGAACTTACCAGAGGCTGCGGCAGTCCGGGAAGCGGTGCTGCTGCTGACTCCGCTGGAAAAGAGGAAGAAGCCGGAGATGGCAGCCATCCAGACATGGAAAACGTGGACGGCGAAAAAATAACGGAGACATTTGCGGAAATCCGCGGCTGCTACCAGCGGATTGTGACGCAGATCGCAAAGATCGAGTAAGACAGGATCAGGAAGGATGCAGTCCTGAACGGTTACGACAATGGAATTACAAGGAGACAGAGAATTCATGAAGCTGATCATACAGATACCGTGCTACAACGAGGCAGAGACGCTGGAAGTGGCGCTGAACGATCTGCCCCGCCGCATCGACGGCATTGATGGGATTGAATATCTGATAATCAACGACGGCAGCAGCGACAATACCGTAGAAGTGGCCAAAAAATGGGGCGTGAACTACGTCGTCAGCTTTAAGCGAAACAAGGGACTGGCGAAGGGCTTCATGGCCGGTCTGGACGCCTGTCTGCGCAATGGAGCGGACATTATTGTGAATACAGACGCGGACGATCAGTATGTCGGTGCGGATATTGAGAAGCTGATCGCGCCGATTTTAAAAGGCGAGGCGGACATTGTGATAGGAGAACGTCCCATCGACCAGACGGAGCATTTCTCACCGCTGAAAAAGAAGCTGCAGCATTTTGGAAGCTGGGTGGTCCGGGTGGCCTCGAAGACGGATATACCGGATGCGCCGAGCGGATTCCGGGCGTTCAGCCGGGAAGCTGCGATGCATATGAATGTAATCAATGAATACACCTATACGCTGGAGACGATCGTGCAGGCAGGGCGCAACAAGATGGCGATTACCTCTGTCCCGATCCGTACGAACGGAGAACTGCGACCGTCACGGCTGTTTTCCAGCATGTTTGGATATATCAAAAAATCCATCCTTACGATTTTCCGCGCATTTCTGATGTATCGGCCTCTGATGGTATTTTCCATACTGGGCGCCGTCATGAGCGCCATCGGTGTGGGTATCGGCGTCCGCTTTCTTGTCTACATCGCGCATGGAGCCGGCGGCGGACACGTTCAGTCGCTGATTCTGGCCAGTATGATGATCGTGCTCGGCGTCCTGACCATCGTAGTGGGTCTGCAGGCAGATGTTATTTCGGCAAACCGCAAGCTGTTGGAAGACATCCAGTATCATGTGAGAAAGCTGGATTATGAGAATGAGACGCTGAGAAAAGAAAGAGAAGAGCGTCAGGGAACGAACGGGCTGCAGGAGACGAAGGAGCAGCGGGGAGCGAACGGACAGCAGGAACCAGACGAATAAAGGGACAGAGCCGCATCGGGGATCATGGACAGAGAACGAATCACAGAGACTTCAAAAAACAGGGTTCAGAAGGAAACAAAGGGGAAACGCGTACTTTTTGTGACGACAAAAGAACTGAGCTACATCCGGAATTCACAGGAGATCGGTCTGCTCCGGGAATCTGCATCGGCACTGAATATCATCGGCTCGGATGGCCGCAGGTACCCCGTCAGGCTGCTGAAGGTATATTGGAAACTGCTTTGGACTTCCGCGGCAGGGTATGATGTCGTGTTCATCGGGTTTGCCCCGCAGCTTGTGCTGCCTTTCTGGAACTTTAAATTCCGGAAAAACCGTGTGGTGATCGACTTTTTTATCTCCATGTATGACACGTTTGTAAATGACCGGAAGCGATTCGGCGCAAAGTCGCCGGCAGCGAAGCTGCTGAAGCGGCTTGACCGGAGCACATTGCAGAAGGCAGACCGCTTTCTTTGCGATACAAACGCCCATGGCAGATATTTTCAGGAAGAATTTGGCGCGGCAGAGGAAAAACAGATCACTCTGTATCTGGAGGCGGACCACAGTATTTATGATCCCGGAGACGATTCCGAGACGCGGCAAAGAAAGACCAGGCCGGATCGTTTTAAGGACAGATTTATGGTTCTTTATTTTGGAAGTGTGCTTCCGCTGCAGGGCATTGATGTGATCCTTGCCGCTTTTGATATGCTGAAGAATGACAGCCGGTTTTACTTCTGCATGATCGGTCCGGTCGGAGACCAGTATAAAAAACCGGAAAGCGAAAATATAGAGTACATTCCCTGGCTTTCACAGAGGGAACTGGCAGATTATATCGCCATGGCGGATCTGTGTCTGGCCGGGCATTTTAATGCAGATATTGATAAGGCAAAGCGGACGATTCCGGGGAAAGCCTTCATATACCGGACGATGGGAAAGCCCATGATTTTAGGCGACAATCCGGCCAACCGGGAACTTTTTTCTGAGGAAGAGGACGGCATTTACTTTGTCAGGATGGGCAGCAGGGAAGCGCTGGGACGCAAAATTCTGGAGATAGAAGAAAGCAGGAAACGATGACGACGAAACTGAGTTTTATTGTTCCGATTTATAATGTTGCAGGGTGGCTGCCGCAGTGCCTGGACAGCCTGCTGGCACAGCCGGAACCGGCGATGGAAATCCTGCTGGTGGATGACGGCTCCACAGATGAATCTCTGGCTGTCTGCAGAGAGTATGAAAAAAAGGACAGCCGTATTCAGGTGTTTCATCAGTCGAACCAGGGAGCGAATGTCGCAAGAAATAAGGGGCTGGAAGAAGCCGAAGGCAAATGGGTCTGCTTTATAGATGGGGATGACTGGATAGAGAAAACATTTTGCAGCGCATTGGATGAATACTTCAGCAGCAGCTATGATGTCATTCTGTTTTCGTATTATCATGTGAACGGGGACAAAAAGAAGCGGGCGGCCTCCGGAAGCGACAGAATCGAATTTCAGGAAAAGGACTTTCCGGAGCTTCAGATTGCCCTGCTGAACCGCCTGGGGCCGTATAAGTATAATCATAACTGCCTGAACCCGGTCAGCTGCTGGAACAAGATATACCGAAGAGAATTCCTCATGGAAAATCAGATCCGGTTTGTGCCGGAAATTCAGAAGCTGCAGGACCTTACTTTTAACATTCAGGTATATGAGCATGCCCGATCCGGACTTTATGTAAACAAAGCCTTATACAATTACAGATTCAACCCGGCTTCTGTGACCAATCGCTACCAGCCGGACATCGTCCATAAATTTGATGCGATACATGAGTTCCTGACGCCTTTTATAAAGGACAAGCAGGACCCAATATTTGAATCTGCTTATCGGGAACGCGTTGCAACACACAGCAGAACCTGTGTGGTCCTTTATTTTTGCAACGCAAAAAACAAAAAGAACTACAGAACACGCCGGAAGGAGTTTTTGAGCCTGATGGAAACAGAACCCTATGCGACGGCAGTTCGTGAGGCGGATTTGCATCACTTTCCGGTCCGGGAAAAGCTGCTGTCATGGGCAATCCGGAAAAAACTGTTCTGGGTTTGCGAACTGCTGACCCGTCTGCAATATCTGTGGAGCAATCGGGGACGAATTCACTCGAAAGGTTGAAATGACATGAATGATACATCTGGAAATTCCGGCATTCTTTTTTCTGTGATTATTCCGCATTATAACAGCCCGGTTCTGCTGAAAAAACTGCTGGGGACAATTCCGGCGGACGGGGACATCGAAGTAATCGTTGTGGACGACAGAAGCGACAAAAATCTGGAGGAACTTGATTCGGCTGTTTCGGTACTGCAGGAGAGAAATGGTCTGTTTCTGCGCAATGAGGATGGAAAAAAAGGCGCGGGAACATGCAGAAATCTGGCGCTGGAAAAAGCGCAGGGGGACTGGCTGATTTTTGCAGATGCCGACGATTATTTCCTGGATGGCGCTTTTTCAATGATTCGGAACGCCTGCAGAACCGATGCTGACGCGGATCTTCTGTATTTTGATCCGAGCAGCGCGTATCTGGATACGGGGGAACCCGCGAAGAGGCATGAGCAGTACTCACTGCTGGTGAATAATTACAGAAAAGACCCGTCCAGACTGAATGAAGTGCGGCTGCGCTATCAGTTTCTTCCCCCCTGGTCGAAGGTTTTCCGGAGAGCGGTAGTTACCGAAAACAGTCTCTCGTTTGAGGAAGTTCCGGTATCGAATGACGTCATGTTCTCTGTGCGGTTTGCGCATCTGGCTAAGAAAATCGCGGTTTACGATAAAACCTTTTACTGCGTCACCCGGGCGTCGAACACACTGACACGGACAAACAACAGGGATTGGCTGCGCATCCGGGTTCAGGTGTTTGTAGAACGTTATACGTTTTTAAAGGATCATCTGAGCAAAGAGGATTTTCAGTTTCTAGGCATCACAGGAAAGCATTGGCTTTTAACAGCATTACTGGATAAATACGATATCGGAGAGGTGCTCTATATCCTGCGGCTTTATAAGAAAAATCACGTAAAGCTGTTTCTGCCCAGCAATATCAATATTTTTATGGATATTCGCGGGATTGTTCGTATGCTTGCGGAACGTCTGCATGAGAGGAAACATCAGTGACCCGCACAGCCTGCGGAAAACGGTCAGGCAGAGATTTGCCATGGACAATCTTTTACGGGAGTGCTATACTCTCCGGAGGGCAGATCCATATCGAAAACGGCTGCGAAAGACGCAAAGAGGCCGCAAAATGGGATGCTGTCAGGACTGCAAAAGAAGCTGTGTGAGCGGATAAAAAAAGAAAGCTGTAAAGTCGTAAAATCATGGGAAGTCAATCACAAAATAAAGTACAGTTAAATGTTGTTCATAACGCGAAGAGGAACCTGAAATTTGGCGTAGTCAATAAGCTGGTTGCCCTGCTGATGCCTTTTGTCACCAGAACGATTATCCAGATGGTACTTGGCTCTGAATATCTGGGGCTGAACAGCCTTTTTTCCTCTATCCTTACCGTGCTGAGCCTCTCTGAACTGGGAATCGGAGGGGCGATCGTCTACAACATGTACCGGCCGGTGGCCGAAAATGATACGGAAACGGTCTGCGCCCTGTTGAATTTCTACCGGAAAGTATACGCGGTGATCGGCACTGTGATCCTGGTACTGGGTCTTTTACTGATTCCCTTTTTGCCGGATCTGATTTCAGGAAGCTATCCGGCAAATATGAATCTCACGGTTCTTTATCTGATGTTTCTCGCCAATACAGTCATCAGCTATTTCATGTATGCATATATGTCGTCTCTTCTTGTGGTTTATCAAAGGGATGATGTTAACAGCAGGACGAATACGCTGGTTTCCTTGTTGATGAATGGCACGGAAATCATTCTCCTGCTTACGACGAAGAATTATTATTATTATGTGCTCATGATGCCCCTGTTTACGATTGTAAACAACCTGCGGATCGCGTTTATAGTGAGACGGATGTATCCGCAGTACAAACCGGCCGGCTCTATCTCAAAGGAAATGCGCGATGATATCAAGGTCCGCGTAAGCGGAGCGTTCATATCGAATGTCTGCAAGGCAACGAGAAATTCGCTGGACAGCATCTGTATTTCCTATTATCTTGGCCTGACTCTGACCGCGATGTACAATAATTATTACTATGTCATTTCGGGCCTGATTTCTCTTTTGCATATTGTCTCTACGGCACTGCAGGGGGGGATTGGCAATCATGTAGTGACCAGGAGCGTGGATGAGAACTTTAATGAACTGAAAAAGGCAGATTTTCTTTATATGTGGATAAGCGCCTGGTGTACGGTGTGCCTGATCTGCATATATCAGCCGTTTATGCGTCTCTGGATGGGAGAGGATATGATGTTCCCATTTTCCGTAGCTGTTCTGATCAGCCTTTACTTTTATCTTTTAAAAATGGGGGATATGAAGAGCATCTACGCGACCACGAACGGCCTGTGGTGGAATATGAGGTACCGCTCGCTTGCCGAGGCGGCCGGTAATATTATTCTGAATATTGTGCTTGGAAAATTCTTTGGCGTATACGGAATTGTGATCGCCACCATGATTACGATCTTTGTCTGCAATTTTCTCTGGGGTTCGCAGATTATATTTAAAAATTATTTCGGGGCGGACAAGATACCGGCCTATTTCCGATACCATTTCAAGTATATGGCGACCATGATTCTGATGTGCGTCGTGACATACGGCCTGTGTTCGCTGCTGCCGATTGAGAACCTGCAGGGAGTGCTGGCGGCGAGAGCCGCGATATGCATCGTGGTTCCGAATCTGATATGGATTTTGCTGTATCATGGCACAGGGGAATTTTCATTTGCCCTGTCTTTGCTTAAAAAGAGATAGGCATACGGTTACAGGTGTGAAAACAGTTTTTTGGCAAAAGACTTTGCGGACAGGATACCTTTGCATTTCCATGCGCGCAGACCGCGGGCTCCCTTGGCGAGGGATGACAGGTAATAATTCAGATCTTCCGCGGCATATTCATTGTCGGGCTGCCATTTTTTTGCTGCCTTTACGGGTCCGGAAAAGAGCGGGCCGTCCTCTCCCAGATATTCTCTGGCGATTCTGGTATTTCCGTCTTCATAGCCGGCCAGAAATTTTTGAGCCTCATCGGTGGAAAATAAACCGTATTCCGTGTGCTCCGGGACGGAATCGGATGATTTTCTCAGGTAATATCCAAGGAATTCTTTCCGGTCTTTTGGTATGTCCGGATTCAGATTGATCTGTCTTTGAATCTCAGCGTAGTTCAGCGTCAGGCCGGTATTTACTTCGTTCTTCGGATGCCTGAACGCTGCGTCGGCATCGATCCCCAGCGCATCCAGAAAATCCGCATAGATCGAGCCGCTTTTCCAGGAAGAGGGCTCAAATCGCCGCACGATTACATTTTCTTTTCCAATTTTCCGGGCAATATGATCTAAGGATTCCGCGTAATCCGCGATCAGAGGCCACCTTGTAAGCACTTCGTCCAGATATTCCCGGAAGGTCTGACAACAGGAATTGTGTTTTACAAACTGATTCCAGCGGGAGATGAGAAACTGATCCTGCCGGCGCAGATACACAATGACCTTAATGCGGTAGTGGTTCGCTCTGGCGTCCTCACACAGGATATCCAGAGGGTTCTGCTGATTATAGCCAAAAGAGATCCAGAGGCTTTCGTCTGTCAGAATGACATTGTCATATTTTTGAAAAGCGCGATGAACGGTCTTCCATCCGTTGGCAAGACGTTTTTCCCGGAGCGGCTGTTTTTTCGGCGTGTCATCGTTTTCTTTTTCCAGACGGCCCGCTTTGTCATATCTGGGCGATGAGTCGACCAGAAAATGCGCATTGCGCTGGATCGAGGCATCCGGATGCTTCGGAAATATGAGTGGAAATGCATATCCGTATTTATGAAACAGACGCCGGTTTATTAAGCAAAACATCTGCAGAGATGAGGTAGCGGTTTTGGGGGTGCCTGCGTGGACATACAAGGTTTTCATCGAAAATGCCTCCATTCATAAATCACAGAAAGATATAAAACAAATCTAATATCTTTTAATAAAAATTAAATATATCTGTAATATTAACAGAGGATTTCGAAGTTGTCATCAGAATATACGTATCTTATTATTGAAGAATATGCTCTTTATTATTTCCGAATGACAATAAGAAGGGAATTGTATCGGCATGGCCGGAACGGTCGAGGAATTAATTCAGGACGTCAAAATCCAGACTGGAGTTTTTGACGCCTGCGGTCATCAGTTCTTCTCCGGTCTCTTTTTCACAGATCTGCAGAATCATTTGATATTCTGTTTCGCCGCGGGAAAGAGCATCGGAATCCGCGCCGCAGGTGATGGCGGCATCCGCTTTTTCATTAAAATAATCGTGCAGGAACAGATTGTTTTCGATGAAACTTTCTTCCCTGACAGACGCATTGACAGAATACTCATCGGAATATGCCATGATCAGAATATTGTATATGCTGTCCTGATTTTTCAGTGTGTCGGTTTTATACAGAAGATAGTCGCTGTAATCGCTCCACCAGGAACTGTAATCGTCATCTTCCCGGTAATCCGTCAGGTCATATTCCTGCTGGATGTATGCTCCAAGTTCAGAGGTGATCTTATACGCTCCCATATAATTCAAATGTCTCTGATCCGTGTAAAGATCCGTATTGTAATTGACGGAATCAGAATAGATCAGATTCAGATACTGAAAATCCCCAAAGGATGCCGCAAAATCCCCAAAAGAATTTGCAACCCGCTGAGTATCTTCCGTAGAACCATAAGGCAAATATACAAAAAGAAGTTCGATATCATTTTCATTGCAGAATTCAATGGTTGGCTGAATATATTCAGAACATACAGAGTGAATCTCTGTCTGCTCATTTTCTGAAATAAAGTTTATGGAAGCAAATTCATACCCGGCTAACAATCTTGCGCCTTTTTCAGTCGAGTATTCTATACGGAAATCGTCTTCTGATAAATCATCCCAGCGCGTATGATACAGCAGAAAATCGAACAGGAAATCGGATTTATATTCGTAATCATCAAACAGGTCTAATGTGGCTTTCAGCTTGTTTATGGAAAAAGGAAACATGTCAAACTGGACATGCCGCTGTTCAATGCGGTCGCTGCGGTATTTCCCGTTTCCTTTATTCTCATATTCCACCAGACCGTATAAGTCAATCACTACGAGTTTCGGGTCGGTATATTTTACGATTTCTTTCAGAAGGTAGTAGCCTTCGGCAGGGGTTGAATTGGAATAGCCCCAGTTATAAGAAGTGATGCCGTATTCGTTCCACAATTCCTGCGGCAGGATTCCGTTGTATATATGGCTGCTTCCCAGAAAGATTACGTCAAAGTTTGTGTCGCTTTCAAAAAAGGAAGTGTATTTTACCCGGGAGACTTTGGCTTCCAGAATGTCGGCTGTTTTTATAAAGCATAACAGCAGCAGACAAAGAAAGCAGACACAGGACAGAATCCGTTTGGCTTTTACTCGCATGAACAATCAACTCCTTATCAACCTTAAAACTGAAAATAGATGAAACCGCTGCTGTCATAGCCGGAGCCGTAAACACCTAACACCAGAATGGTAATGATCATAAAAATACTGACGCCCCATTGAAACCAGAGCTCCTGCCGGAGAACGGCGTCTCTGACTTTTATTCCTTTGTATTTAAAGAAATCGGCGGCAAGGAGGGCGGCAATACCGATCCAGATGACATGAAATCCTTTCTCACTGATGCCCAGAGTATACAGGCTTCCGTCAAAAAGGATCCATGGATTCTCAGCGGCAAAAATGGAACGCAGCGCAAACAGGGCGGATCTCGTGCTGTCCGCACGGAAAAAGACCCAGCTGAGGTCGATCAGGATAAAGGTAATTATGACCTTCATCAATTTATGGCTGAAACGGTTCCGGTCCAGGCCCAGGATCTTTTGCAGCTTATTCCGGACGGGCATCAGAAGCTCTCCGATGACCTGATAGGCGCCGTTGATGCCGCCCCACAGGATATAATGCATACCAGCGCCATGCCAAAGCCCGCTTACAAAAAAGACAATCATTCGGTTCAGGTATTTTCGGAATTTTCCTTTGCGGTTTCCGCCAAGCGGAATGTATAAATAATCCCGGAACCAGTAGCTCAGTGAAATATGCCATCTGCGCCAGAATTCCGATACAGACCGGGAAAAATAGGGGGCATTGAAATTGTCCATCAGTTCAAAGCCCAGCACCTTTGCAGCACCCATGGCGATAATGGAATACCCGGCAAAGTCGCCGTATATCTGAAATGCAAACAGAACGGTAGCGACAAGAATGTAGTATCCCTGATAGGTATTTAAATTTCCATATACGGCATCTACAAATACTGCGATCCGGTCCGCCAGAACGACCTTAACAAAGAACCCCCAGATCATCAGAAGCAGGCCTTCTTTTAAGTTGTCAAAATTGAATTTTGTAGGCTTCTGTATCTGTGACAGGAGATTTTTGGAGCGCTCAATGGGGCCGGCTACCAGCTGAGGAAAAAAGGAAACAAACAGCGCGTATTTTAAAAAATGCTTTTCGGCCGTCACATTTCCCCGGTATACATCGATGACGTATCCCAGCGCCTGGAACGTGTAGAACGAGATGCCGACGGGCAGAAGAACGTCTACCGTTCTGTTAATCACGGAGATATGCAGGCAGGACAATACCTTATTGATACAAAGAATAGCGAAATTGGCATATTTAAAATAAGCAAGGATCGCCAGGTTAAAAAGGATGCACAGGGTCATAAAGAGCTTTTTCTGAACCGCACTGGATGCCTTTTCCAGAGCGATCGCCATAATATATGTGACAAGTGTGGATGACAGCAAAAGAAGAACGTATTTGACATTCCAGCACATATAAAAATAATAGCTTGCTGCCAATAACCAGATATAACGGTATTTTTGCGGCACAATAAAATAGAGGAGCACCACTATGGGGAAGAAACATAAAAAGTCAATGGAATTAAAAAGCATAACAGTACCTTCTCTTGTGTGCAGAATGATAAATGAAAGCCAAACGCAATACAATATATCACAATTTGTATAGAAAAGCAATGGTTTGCACGGATATCGGCAAAGAAAACATAGACATTTTACTGACCGGGTGCTATAATTTTGCACTGGAATTTATAATCCTACATAGAAACAGCAGAGGTTACAGCAATGGTCTTTTCCAGCCTTACATTCTTATTCTTTTTTCTGCCGATAACGCTGGCATTCAATCTGATTCTCCCGCCGAAAGCAAGGAATTACTGGCTGCTTCTGGCCAGTCTGGTGTTTTACGCGTGGGGAGCGCATGAATTTGTTTTCGTGATGATCGTGTCCATACTGATGAACTATGTGCTGGCCCGACTGATAGACAGAAGTGACAGCGAGCGGTTCCGCAGGGGCATTCTGGCAGTAGCTGTCGCAGGCAATCTGGGGATTCTGCTCTACAATAAATACATGAATTTTTTCACCGCCAATCTGAACCGGATTTTTGGAGATTCCGTAGCGGTCACGAACATCATTCTGCCAATCGGCATTTCTTTTTTTACTTTTCAGGCGCTCTCTTATGTGATCGATGTTTACAGAAAAGATACGCCGGTCCAGAAAAATCCGTATTATCTCGGATTATACATTGCTTTTTTCCCGCAGCTGATCGCCGGACCGATTGTGCGGTACCGCACGATCGCTGATCAGATTGAAAACCGGACGGTCACGGTGGAGAAATTCACATCCGGTGTCAGACGCTTCTGCTGCGGTTTTGCGATGAAAATCCTGCTGGCCAATCAGTTATCGGTCGTTGCGGACGCGGCGTTTGACCTCGCGGGCACTCCGCAGGAACTGAGCACGGCGTTTGCCTGGCTGGGGGGGCTGGCATATTCACTGCAGATTTTGTTTGACTTCAGCGGATATTCCTCCATGGCGATCGGCCTTGGAAGAATGTTTGGCTTTGAATTTTCCGAGAACTTTGATTATCCGTACCTTTCCAAAACCATTACGGAGTTCTGGCGGCGCTGGCATATGTCTCTGGGGCAGTGGTTCCGGGACTATGTGTATTTTCCCCTGGGAGGTTCCAGAGTGGACAGCAAATGGAAGCTGATCCGCAATTTATTCGTTGTATGGATCCTGACGGGAGTCTGGCACGGAGCAGCCTGGGTATACGTTGGATGGGGGCTTGGATATTTCCTGCTGCTGTCTTTTGAAAAACTCACGAATCTGCCGAAGCGCAAAATGAACCGCGCAGCGGAAACCGCTTATCGGATTTTTACACTCTTTTGCGTCATGATGGGCTGGGTGGCATTCCGTTCTGAAGGACTGCGTATGGCAAAGAACTATCTTTTTTCCATGCTGAGACTTGCCGGGAACGCGCTGTGCGACAGCAATGCGGTTCGATACGCCAACGATTATAAAATCCTTTTTCTGATTGCGGCGGTTTGCTGTACACCGGTATTTGTAAGGCTAAAGGACTGGATAGAGAAAAAGTGGAACGCAAAAACAGTCATGGACTTTGTGACAGATCTGGGAGCCGTAGCCCTTATGATTGTTTCGGTTTCGTATCTGGTCATGGGTGGGAACAATCCCTTCATCTACTTTAATTTTTAACAGCAGGGAGGACGGGCAGCATGTCTGACAGTGTAAAAGAAAAAATCCGTACAGGGATACGTGCCATCCCCAGTGTTCTGTTTCTGGTATTTCTGTTTTACATGATGATAAACACCTATACGGGAACGGTAAAAAGCACTGTGGAAAGTACGGAACTATCGGTAAGCGGGTTTGAGTCGTTGACGGATTCTCTGGAAGAAGTGCTTCAGAGTGATTTTTATGATAAAAATTTTTATATCAATTTAAACGGACTGTCTACAAGAGTGCTTGGGATTAACACTCTGAATGAACGGGTAAAACTTGCCAACGGACATTTGGGCACTCAGGGAAGCGCTGTGGATCTTACAGAAAATGAGCAGAACCTGATTGAACTGAATGAATTTTTAAGTGACAGGGGGATTGGCTTTGTCTTTATTCCGGCGCCGGGCAAGTCTTCTTTTTATGGCGCGGAGTATGCTCCGGGATACAGCAGCACAGCCTGGATGAATATTGATTCTATGATAAACGCCATGAATGAAGCCGGGGTAAGTGCGATCGACATGGATGCCTGGTTTGAAGAAAACGGCTGGGATATGGATGACGTATATTTTAAGACGGACCATCACTGGAGACCGGAGGCTGCCCTGGCGGCGGCCAGATGTACGATGGAACTTCTCTCTGAACAGGGGCTGGCTGATTATCATGAAGAATGGCTGCAGGATGAGAACTGGACGATCACTGTACTGGAAAACTGGTTTCTGGGAAGTCATGGAAAAAGGACCGGGTTTCTCTATACCGGCGCGGATGATTTTTCCGTTTATGTGCCGGATTTTGCTACGGATTATACCTATTCCGGGCTGAGCAAAGGCACTACGACATGGATATACAGGAATACTCTTTTAGACCTCAGCTATACAAAGGAAAAAGATTATTTTAATGACAACGTTTATATGACTTACATGTTTGCAGATTATTGTCTGCGGCGAACCACCAATGAAGAAGGCTGGAATGATAAACGAGTCCTGATCATGGGGGATTCGTATAAAAATACGCTGGAGTATTTCCTGACGACACAGTTCCGGGAGGTCTACACCATAGATCTGCGGTATTATACGGATGGAACGCTGGCGGAATATGTTGAGGAGATACAGCCGGATATTGTGATTATGTGCAACAACAATCTCGGTATGGAATCGCTGTATGATTTTGGCGTTGAGGAGTATCTGGAAGCAGCTGAAACCGCAAATGACGATGAAGAAAGCCTGCTCATTGAAGATGCGGTGATAGAAGCACAGGCTGACAATAACAGTAATTTTATTGTCCTGTATACGAACCTGGAGCCGAATCAGGCCTATACGCTGACGCTGGACGCAAGCGCATACGAAGGCGGCAATGACCTGTTTGTGCAGATGTCTCTGCAGAATCTGTCCACAAACAGGGCGGTATGCAACCGCTATTTTGACGCGAACAGCGAAGAGAAGCAGACATGGGTATTCACAACACCGGAAAGTACCGCCGGTGTCTACGCTGTTTACCTTTACGCCGGTACAAAGGGGAATACCGGGAATGCTTCTGTGGAAATATCAAACATCGAACTGCGGGAAGGCTATCCTGATTAAATAACAGGAACCGCCGGAGCCGCTCTCCTTCGATTGTCACGCCGAGGCTGGCAAGCGCGGTCGGGAAAAAGTCCATCGTAGTAAACAGACGGTTCTTTTTTTCTGAAAAGATAGCTGCTTAAGAAACAATGGACAATTTGCCTGTCTGGTGCTATACTGCCATAGAAATTTTCATCCGCATGTGAAAAAGTGAGATATCTGTGAAAAACAGAATGTTTTAAAGAACAGGAAAAGAGGATTACCAGAATGAATAACAAAAAAATCGCAGTAGCAGGGACAGGATATGTGGGACTGAGCCTGGCCGTGCTGCTTTCCCAGCACAATGAGGTGACGGCGGTGGATATCGTGCCGGAGAAGGTTGAAATGATCAACAATCGGAAATCCCCGATTCAGGATGATTATATTGAGAAATATCTGGCGGAGAAGGAATTACATCTGACGGCGACGACGGATGCGAAGGCGGCTTACTCGGACGCGGAATTTGTGCTGATCTGCGCGCCGACGAATTACGATTCCCGCACCCAGAAGTTTGACACCTCTGCAGTAGAGACCGTGATTTCGCTGGTGATGGAATATAATCCGGATGCGATCATGGTCATCAAGTCGACGATTCCGGTGGGCTATACGAAGAGCATCCGGGAAAAGACGGGCAGCAAAAATATTCTGTTCAGTCCGGAGTTCCTGCGGGAGTCGAAGGCTCTGTATGACAATCTCTACCCGTCGCGCATCATTGTCGGAACGGATACGGAGGAGGAACGTCTTGTGGAAGCAGCGCATACGTTTGCCGCATTGCTTCAGGAGGGCGCGATCAAGGAAGACATCGAAACCCTGTATATGGGATTTACGGAGGCCGAAGCGGTCAAACTTTTCGCAAATACATATCTGGCTCTGCGTGTCGCGTATTTCAATGAACTGGATACTTACGCGGAGATGAAAGGGCTGGACACCCGGGCGATTATCAACGGAGTCTGCCTGGATCCGCGTATTGGCACGCATTATAATAATCCGAGCTTTGGTTATGGCGGATACTGCCTGCCGAAGGATACCAAGCAGCTGCTGGCAAATTACGCGGATGTGCCGGAGAACCTGATCGAGGCGATTGTGGAGAGCAACCGCACCAGAAAGGACTTTATCGCGGATCGTGTGCTGAAGCTGGCCGGGTATTATGATTACTACAACCGCGGGGATTACAGTGCTGCAGACGAGCGCTCCTGTGTGATCGGCGTGTACCGCCTGACCATGAAGAGCAACTCGGACAATTTCCGTCAGAGCAGCATCCAGGGCGTGATGAAGCGCATCAAAGCGAAGGGCGCAGCGGTAATCATTTATGAGCCGACCCTTCCGGACGGCAGCACGTTCTTTGGCAGCATGGTAGTGAATGATCTGGACGCATTCAAGGAACAGTGCGACGCAGTGATCGCGAACCGTTATGATTCCTGTCTGGACGATGTGCAGGATAAGGTGTACACGAGAGATATCTTCAGGAGGGACTGACCGTTTTTCTGCGGTGCTTCGCAGACATCATTTCTTCGGGGAAATGGTGGCTTTTCTTCTGTATTCCAACGGCGTCATGCCCGTGATCTTACGGAACTGCCGGCTGAAATGCTCGGCGGTATGATATCCGCATTCCGCGGCAATCTCTGCCGAACTTTTGTTTCGGTTCACTATTATGATTATTCGTTCGGACTGGTCGAATCGACCGGTAAGACGACCTTTTCTCTGGAAAACGCGGAGGATCTGGCTAAGGATATTGCAAAGGTTTATGAGAAATTTACTTCGCAGGGAATCCCGGTGATCATGGGAGAGTACGGCTGTATTAACAAAGACAATTCCTCCGAGCGGGCTTATCATCTGGAGGTTGTAAATTATCTGTGCAGTCAGAATGGAATTGTGCCGGTCTACTGGGATCAGGGATGGTATGACCGCAGCGAATCTCCGGATTACAGTTTTGCATTGATCGACCGGGAGACAATGGAGATCATCGACAAGGATGTGACGGACGCGATCTTCCGCGGATTTTATGCGGATGGGGAAGCTGCCGGAACGATCGGCATTTCACTGGAACAGCTGCAGCTGGAACTTTATGAGCAGGAAAAGTCCGGATCAGAGAAAACGGGTACGGCCGGAATCAGCATTCTTGTGGGCGAATCAGTCTTCCTTGCGGATTATGTTGCTCTCGGAGGGACGGAGGATGAAGCAGCGGCAGATTCCGGATCCGGAGAGCTTTCTGAAGCAGCAGAATACTCTGAAACTGCGAAGACATCCGAGACCGCATCTGAAGCCGCTTCTGAGACTGCGGAGTATGTGACCTGGAGGCCCGGTGATGAAACAGTAGCAACGGTTTCCACCATCGGCAAGCTGGTCGCGGCCGGCGTTGGGACGACTGAGATTACAGAGTCCACTTCCGGGGGAGCGCAGCTGTCATTTTCGGTGACTGTGGAAGAGGGCGCTTCTGAAAAAGTGTTGACACTTGCGCTGAACGTATATTACAATGACGATGCGCTTGGCTATTACAGCAATGAGTATGGCAGTGCGATCGAAATCGAGGAAGACAGTCAGTATACACTTGTCTTTGACTGTGCGGAAGATTTGTCAGATGCGGCAAAAGCAGCTGGTGTTACCGGCCTCAATAACCTGACGGCAGTCTATATTAAAGATCATGATGTGACGCTGGGAAATGCCTCAAAGACGCCGATAAGCAGCTGTGACATTCACGATTTCGAATCTGGTATTTGACGAATAAGAGTGCGCAGCACGGAGAAATCTGTGGTATCATTATTCAGAAATGTGAACGGAAGGGACTTTCGCTGCCTGCCGCAGAAGATCACAAGGCTGAGCGGGCAGCTGTGCTGCGGGTTAAAAATCACAGAAATACGGAGGATAGCTCGAAATGAAACTATTAGTAACCGGTGTGGGCGGACAGCTCGGCCATGATGTGATGAATCAGCTTGCCGGGCGCGGTCACGAAGACATTGGCTCAGATATTGCGGAACAATACAGCGGGATCGCTGACGGGACGCCTGTGACGACAATGCCTTATGTGCAGATGGATATTACGGATCAGGAGGCGGTAAGCCGGATCCTTGATGCTATCAGGCCGGATGCCGTGATTCACTGCGCGGCATGGACGGCCGTGGATCTGGCAGAAGACGATGACAAGGTGGAAAAGGTGCGTCTTGTAAACGCGAAGGGGACAGAGAATATCGCGAAAGCCTGCAGCAAAATTGATGCGAAGATGATGTATATTTCGACGGACTATGTGTTTGACGGCATGGGAGAGACACCCTGGGAGCCGGACTGCAGAGACTATAAGCCGCTGAATGTATACGGGCAGACCAAGCTGGAAGGGGAACTGGCTGTGTCGGGTATTCTGGAGAAGTATTTTATCGTACGCATTGCCTGGGTATTCGGCGTGAACGGGAAAAATTTCATCCGCACGATGCTGAATATCGGAAAGAACCATGATGTGCTTCGGGTGGTGAATGATCAGATCGGTACGCCGACTTACACAGAAGATCTGGCGCGTCTTCTGGCCGATATGATTGAGACAGAAAAATACGGCTATTATCACGCGACAAATGAAGGCGGCTATATCAGCTGGTATGAATTTGCATCTGAAATCTTCCGGCAGGCGGCAGCACTTGGAAGAGAAGAGTATGACGCGGATCATCTGCAGCTGATTCCGGTGTCGACTGCCGAATATGGGGAATCGAAGGCGAAGCGCCCGTTTAATTCCCGCCTGGATAAAAGCAAGCTGACCGCCAGCGGATTTGATCCGCTTCCGCCCTGGCAGGATGCGCTGGGACGTTATCTCAGGGCGATTGAGGCAGATTTCTGACCCCTGAGAGCACGCAGGAAAATTCTCGCCGGCTTTCGTTTCAAAACAGGATAAACAGAACAAAAGAGACCGACATTGCGTCGGTCTCTTTTTAAGGAGCAGGGCAGTTGAAACCCTGCTCGATTCGGGACGGGAAAGTTCAGAAGCATTCCTGTCCCGGATTGGGAAAAATCTTGTTTAATAACATCTTACTGCACATACCGGCGTCGAATAGAACGCGTTGTCGGTGCAGATGCCGCGCGTCGAATTCGCCGCGTGGACAATCCGGCCGCCGCCGATATAGATCGCTACATGGTCAATTCCGCTTCCGCTGGAACTGTAGAACAGCAGATCGCCGGCCTGCAGACTGCTGGTGCTTACAGCCGTACCATTGGTAGACTGCGCAGCCGCTGTCCGCGACAGATAGATGCCGAAATGTGCGAATACAGACTGCACAAATCCAGAGCAGTCAGCACCGCTTGTCAGGCTTGTCCCTCCATAGACGTACGGATTTCCGACAAACTGCAGTGCGTAGCTTGCGATGGATTCGCCCGTGCTTGCGGAGGAGGTACTCTCTGTAGAAGCCTCGGTCTGTGCTTCCGTCTGAGCAGCTTCAGTCTCGGTCTGCGCCGTGGTCTC
>JAJBTU010000025.1 GCA_020860715.1 Clostridiales bacterium
TCGGAACGACGAAAAACTCCACAATGGAGAACAGGGCCATGCCCTAACAAAAAAAGGTCAGCATGCCTAAAGCATACTGACCTGTCAGGACAGATATTCGGTAAGCACCCTAACCACGTTTGAGTGCTTACGGAAGAAATCATCCGCATCTACGGAAAACGCTGGGATTATAGAAGTCTTCTTCAAATCCTGTAAATCTTATCTGCGCCTTATAAAGGAAAGCCGGAGCCTTTCTTATAATGCCCTGACCGCACATACGGCAATCATATTTACACGGTATCCCATGATTAACGCAAATCCAAAAGGCGGTGTGGAACTGGCGTGCAATATTGTTACAATCATTCATCGCAGGAAAAAATTTCCCAAAACCGGATCTCTTTTAAACCGAATGGCTGTCAGAATGCGGCGCAGCCGACTCATACAGCAAAGTCCCTACTGCCCAGAAGGTCCAGATGACATAGTGGAGCAATGCATAACGGTCATTGGGCGGCGCGCCGTCTCCGATGGAAAACCACAGGGTAATGATCAGGCAGAGTGCAAATCCCGGTCCCAGCTTTTTCGCCACCTCCCCGAAAGATTTTTTACGAATCAGGCTATACAGTGTATACAAACCAGCCAGGATAAACATTACCAGAAACGAATGAACGTAATATACATACCAGGACTCTGTCAGCTCAGGCGTAATCGTTTCCGCACAGTAGAGATTCCAATTGTAAGAAGTGGAAATCGTTATATGTCTGGCAAGACAGGCCGTAACCGGAGTAAACAGCATACAGGCGATATCCTCCATGATCTCAAAAAGGACGATCTTTGTCTGCGAGCCGAACACAATCGCAGCCATTTCCAGATACATCTCCTGTGCCTTTTCTTCTCCTACCTGTTCTATGACCAGCGGCGCCAGCTGATACATGACGTTATTGTTGTGAGAATCAAATGTCACAGCGTCTTCAAAGGAAATGATTTCCCTGATCTCATCCGGAAAAGATTCATAATTTGCAGCCATATGCGGCCATACGACCCGATCCAGAAGAACAAACGCGAAAGAAGTCGAAACACGGCCATAAACTCCCGGCTGCTGGGTCATTTTGTTTACCACGGATGCCAGGCCGGTACTGAGCAAAATGCAGGAGAGCACGCAGACCGCGGCTTTTTTTATTTCCGCGCGGCTGCGTCTTTTCACAAGGTAAACAACAAAACAGATGATGAGAAACAGTGTACAGGTATAAATCCGGTCTGCACGGATCAGATACTCTACCAGCATGGATAACGCGATCACCAGAAAATCCTTCCATGATACACGATCACTTTTAAAAATACTCGTAACCGAAGCGAGCATAAACAGCATCATGGAAGTCGCAAGAGAATCCGTCAGCACTGTAAAATTAAAAATGGTGATCATCGGAATGCAAAACAGATACAGTGTAAAATACACGATTCCCGCATAGTGTCTCGCCGTAAGCTGTTCCTTAAAAATGACACCGACAATCATACGGACAAAATAATAAATCGACAGAAAGGAAACGAGCGCCTGTAAGATATATAAAAGTGTCTGGTATTCGACTCCGGGCAGACGGCAGGCTATCTCATCCGCGATACGGATCAGCAGCGGATACAGGATCGTTCTGTATTCATCTACGACCAGTGCCTGGCTCAGATTATAATATTCTGTACTGTCTCCGAACGGCGGAAATCCAGCAATATTCTGCACCATCCAGGCAAATCCATAGACAATCTGCACTGCCATCAGAGTGCCAATAACGAGCCAGACCAAGTGCTTTGACGTGACTTTTTTCATTTCTGAGCTGCCTTTCTTTTAATTTGATACACGTTTTCGTATGTACTTCAAAGCGTATGCGAAGTACCATTCTGAATAATTACGATTCAGTTTTCTCTTCACCCGTTCTCGTGCAGGTTCCCAGTGAAAGACACACATAGGGCTGCACAGATTTACTTATTTTTAAAAACAAATGTTTTCTGCACCAGATAATTCACAAAAAACAATGCTGTGTCCACGATCATCTTCACCAGTATTTCATCCAGCGGCAATAATGCGGTCAAAGCAGTCACCAAAATAGAGGAAGCTGCAGCCCCGGCTGCGCACAGAAAAAAATAAGACACTGCTGATGATGCATATCCGGACCTGCTCTGAAACACGACATTCCGATTTACCAGATAATTGAAAGTACCGGACACCAGCCGCGCCGTGATCGTTGAAACCGGAATACGCCATGCCAGAGACTGCAGCAAGAGTTTGTCACACAGCGTAAACAGCAGAAAATCTATGATCGTTGAACTCAACGAAGACAAAAAATAGAGAAAAAAAGTCCCCAACAGCAAGCGATAAATCAAAAAGGAATCACGGATCGGATGAAAATGCGTCCCCTGATTATCATCAAAGTACACCGTGTGAATCGGTACCTCTTCAAATTCCGCGATCTTTCCCGCTTTCATAAGTACCGCGGTCTCATACTCAAACCGGTCTCCCTGTATAGAAAGACACAGATCAATCAGTGCATTCGGAATCCCCCGCAGTCCGGTCTGCGTATCACTGACAGAAAGTCCCAACAGGACTTTAAAGCACCGACTGGTCAGCGTGTTGCCGAAACGGCTTTTAAGCGGAACATTTGCCTTCTGAAAGTCCCGGCATCCCAAAATCAGCTTATCAGTTCCACTTAAAATCTTTTCCCGAATCCGCACCACATCCTCTGCCAGATGCTGTCCGTCTGAATCCGCAGTGATCACTCCGGCATACTCTTCCAGCGGAAAATGTTCCGCATAATATCGGAACCCGGTGCGCAGTGCACGACCCTTTCCATAGTTTCTGTCATGCGATAAAACCGTAACCTCCGGCTTCCCGGATAGTTCTGCAAAAATAGATTTATCTGTGCTTCCGTCGTCTACAAGAAGAATCGAGGAAAATCCTGCCCGGATCAGTTCCGCGATGTAGGTTTTCAGCCGCTCCGGAGGATCCAGAGCCGGAATTAATATTGCACATTTCTTTTGCATGGTATTCTCCGCGTGCATGATTCCCCACAGCCCCCAAACCAGGCGGGCGGGTAGAAAAATCTTTCGGTTCTGACAAGCCAGAACGAAGGATATTTTATCACTTCATAGTCCTGATTACAAGGTTTTTTCTTTCACTTCAGCGGCATTGCAGTCACAAAGCCAAAGCATTGCGTTTTCCTCAACTTCCTCTGTTTTTTTACCCTCAATGGCTTTCAGGACTCGCAAACATCATCTTCATCATAGCATTCGCCTGTCGGTGAAATTGATATTTCAAACAATGCGTCAGATCTGCCTGTACCTGACGGATTTTGCCGCACATAATCTGAAATTCAGAATCCCGCTTTTTTCTTCGTCTCCTTCCGGATACTGGTGAAGCTGTAAAGAAACGCCAGCACCTCCGAAATCCACATCGCGTACCAGGTATAAGAGATCCCGAAAAAGTTCGTGAACACCCATACGAGCGGTACAAGCACCACCAGCTGCCGAATCGCGCCGCCGATCATGTTGATCACACCATTGCCAAGGCCCGATGCAAAGTAGCCGAAGATGATCGTCATCGTAGCAAATTCAAACGTCACGGAAATGATCCGCAGTGCCGGTACGCCGATCGCGAGCATCTCCCCGCTCGCGGCGAAAAGGCCAAGCAGCTGCTTCGGGAACGCCAGAAAGATCACCGTGCCGATCAGCGCCATCACGATTCCGGCCGGAACGACACATTTCCACGCCTGTTTGATCCGGTCTTTATTTCCGGAGCCAAAATTGAAGCCAACAATCGGGATCGTCGCCTGACCGAGGCCGTTCATCGGCATCATCAGGAAATTCTGCAGCTTGTAATAGACCCCGAAAAACGCTACCGCTGTTGTAGAGACTGACATCAGAACCGCGTTTACCGCGAACGTCATCACGCTGCCGATCGCCTGCATGACGATGGTCGGCATCCCGACACGATAGATGGCTTTCACATCCTCCATATTAAAATGATATCCCTTAAAATGTACATGAATGACCGGATTTTTCGTCTTATTCAGCACCAGCGCTACCACCGCGCCCGTGCACTGACCGATGACCGTAGCGATCGCCGCTCCGCGGATGCCCATCTCCGGGCAGCCGAGCAGGCCGAAGATCATGATCGGGTCGAGGATGATATTGATGATCGCGCCCGAAATCAGAGAAATCATGCTGAGGATCGTGTCCCCCACCGCCTGCAGAAGCCGCTGTCCGTAGGTCTGGATAAAGGTGCCGTAGCAGAAGATCACACAGACCTGCATATATTGAATGCAAAGCGCTTTCAATTCCGGGTCGCTGGTCATCAAACCCGCGATCGGCTTTGCAAAAAAGATCCCGACCACGGAGAAAATCAATGCCGACGCGATATTCAGGATCAACCCCGTCGTGGCGGCGCGGCAGGCGTCCTCGTTTTTCTTCGCGCCTACATATCTGGACAGAAGCGAATTCAGTCCGACATTCGTACCGACTCCGACCGCGATCATCAGAAACTGCACCGCATACACCAGCGAGGTAGCGGTCAGCGCCTGCTCCGAATATCTTGATACGAAAATACTGTCTACAATATTATAAAGAGACTGCACCAGCAGGGAGAGCATCAACGGCACCGACATCGTCAAAAGCAGCTTATTCATCGGCATGACCGCCATCTTATTCTGACCGCCTCCTGCAGAAATGCTTCCCTGTACGCCCGTTTCACCGGCCGTTTTTACTTCTGTTTTTTTCATCTGTGTTTTGTTACTCCTTCCCATTTTCTCTGCCTTTTGTTACAAAAATGAATGCAAATTTTTGAACGACCAGAGTTTAGCACATTGTCATTATAATTGCACGTACCAAATCGTATTTGTTTCGAAACATTGTAAAATCCGCATTTCAATGTTATAATTTTCAAAGCGGCTGCCCTTACTTAGGATACGCCCTAATTAAAAAGCAGGCTGCTGTTTTGGCAGAAAGGAATCTTCTACTATGAAAGTACTTAATTTATTGCTTTTTATTCTTCTGGTTGTACTGATGCCTCTCCTGATCGGCCTCTTCTGGTCTGCCAAAGACAGGAACCGTTCCTGCTCGCATCGTTTTCTTTCAGCACTGTTTTACGGTATGTTTCTTGAGTTTGCGCTATTTGAGATTCTGGCTATTCCAATGCTGTTTTTTAAATGTTCTCTTTTGCAGCTGAGCGTTACCTGGCTGGCACTTTCACTGGCGCTTGCCGTTTTTTCCTTTTGCAAAAGCGTGCTTCCTGCTCTGCAAAAAAAAGGGACCTCGGCTGCCGACGAGACATCGATGGAAGCAGTGAATCTGGATGGCTTACGCTCCCGGAAATGGTTTTCGCCTCTTTTACCTGTGGTATTGTTTTGCATTCTTTTGCAGTTTTTTTATGTCACGTTCAATCAGCATATTGACGAAGACGACGCTTTTTATGTCGCCACCGCCACAACTGCGGTTGAGACCAATACATTGATGGAATACAACCCTTATACCGGAGATCTCTACTCCAAACTTCCCGCTCGCTACGTGCTTTCCGCATGGCCTTTGTATCTGGCTGTTTTGTCTACACTTTCCGGCGGAATCCACCCGACAATCCTCGCGCATCTCCTGATACCCGGTTTCGTATTGCTGTTTGCGTATTGTATTTATGCTCTGATTGCGAAAAGCCTGTTTCCCGATGATTGCTCAAAACAGCATCTGTTCCTGCTTCTGATCAGTTTGCTCCTGAGTTTTTCCGGCTTTTCCGTCTATTCCTCCGGCACCTTTCTGTTCGTACGTGCATGGCAGGGAAAAGCGCTGGTCGCCGCCATTACGCAGCCGACACTCTTTTATCTTTGTCGTTGTGCCATGAAAGACAATAGCGGGACTATTTTCTGGTTCTACCTGTTCTGCGCAGTAACTGCTTCCTGTATGTTTTCTTCTATGGGCGTCATTTTATCCGTGATTCCTATCGGTATTTACACACTCATTTATGCTGTTCCCCAACGGAAATGGTGCTACTTTTACCGAAGTGCCCTTTCCTGTCTGTATGCGATATTCTGTGGAATTGCGTATCTCATTTTAAGTTAAAGGGAGGAGACGATATGACCGCTATCGTAGAAATACTCGTTGAACGCTTTACTGCTTATTTTTCAGAAGCGTTGCGTTGTTTTCAGCTTTATTTTGCAGACAGTTTTTATCCACTGCTGTTTGTTGTGTCTCTTGCCCTGATTTTTTTTCATCCGAATGCAAAAAAAGAACGTTCCTCTCTGCTCTGGCCAAATCTGGCCTTTCTGGCGCTGACTTTTTTCCCGCCAACTGTATATTTGCTGATGAAAATGATTGGAATTCTTGTATATTGGCGCGTATTCTGGATGCTGACGTTTCCAATCGTCATTGCCTATGCGATCACACAATGGGTCCACAGTTTTTCCAGACAATTCTTTCAGACAGTGGCCGTGCTAATCGCGGTCGTCGCTATTATTTTCAGCGGCCAGCTGATTCTCAGTGAAGAATACTTCACCGAGCGGGAAAACTGCTATAAACTTCCGGCAGAAGTGCTTGAAGTAGCTGATATCATTTCTGAACAGGCCAAAGAGCAAGAGATTGAAAGTCCCAAGGCTGCCGTTCCGGAATATTTATGTATCTACATCCGACAGTACGACGCCAGCATCCGTCTTGCCTATGGCCGAAATATGGTCAAATGGGATATCCCGCAATCTGATCTGTACAGTCAGATCAACCGGAAAATCCCTCAAACACAAAAACTGGTGGATCTTTTTCGAAAAGAAAACTGCAATTACCTGGTTCTGCGCACTTCCCTTTCCTTAGATGAAGAACTCTCTGCGTATTCCATCATGAGGGTTGGCGAAACCGAATCCTATACCATTTATTTCGATGAAAAAAGCACAGGCAGCTGAAAAATATTTCAGATGCCTGTCCATCATGCAAAGCATCATACATACTCTTTCAGCACCTGCCACAGCGCGGAGAGCGGCAATCCGACAACACTGTTGTAATCGCCTTCAATGCGCTTAATCCAGAGGCCGAATTTTCCCTGAATAGCGTATGCCCCGGCTTTGTCCATCGCTTCTCCTGTATCCAGATATTCTTCAGTCTCTTTTTCTGTCATCGGATAGACTTCCACTTTCGTCTCACAGAAAAAAACATGTCTTTTTATATCCGCGGCCTCCTTTGTTTCAGCTTTATACCCTGCGTCAGCCTCATTTTTGGCGTCTCTCACATTTTTCGATCCTTTCACGAGCACCGTCACACCGGTAAACACAGAATGCTGCCTGCCCTGCAGGCGGCGAAGCATCCGATAAGCATCCTCCCTGTCCTTTGGTTTCCCCAATATCCCCCCATCCCAGACAATTGTGTCCGAGCCGATCACGATACCTTCCGGGATCTGTGCGGCGACCGCTTCCGCCTTGCCGGACGACAAAGATTTTACTACCTGTGCAGGATAAGTTTCGTCCAAATCCCCAGTTCTCGTCTCCCCACCATGATTTTCTGCATGGTTTTCAGCGTTGCCTTCAGCGCTTCTCAGTGCCTGTACCACAGCGTCTTCATCAATATCTCCCGGAATCACTTCAAAATCAATTCCTGTCTGTGCCAGCAGTTCCCGTCTGCGCGGAGAACCGGACGCAAGAATCACCCTTCCCATATGCTGTATTATCCTCCTGTTTTTATCAGAATTTGCTGATTATTCTCTTTATTTCGTCTCCCGGCTGCCTTTTCATCTTTTTTCTGTTATCTTTTCCTGTCGGCTTTTCCGATTTGTTCTGCCGTTCTTTGGCGGTTTCTTCCGTGTACCACTTGACGGCATTTGCCCAAATGGTGTATTCTAACACGGCAGTCCAACAAAAGCAGGCGGCCGGCCGTATTTGTTTTATATAGTCTCTAACAGCCGCTTCCCTGTTTCACTCCAGCTCTGGTCATCGATTCCTTTCGTGAATCGTGACATTTCAGGAAAGGATTTTTCATGTTCTCAATTGTTATTACTCAAATTGTAAAAATGCTTCTGATTCTCTTTGTCGGCATCCTCTGCAGCCGTCTGAATCTTATCGACGACCACGCCAACAAGGGGCTTGCCAATCTTCTGCTGCTGGTGGTAAATCCAGTCGTCACCCTGATGGCCATGCAGGCCGACTATGAGCCGCAGCTTGTAAACGGGCTCCTGATTTCCTTCGCGCTTGCTATCGCAACGCATCTTCTGATGATCCCGGTCGCCAATCTTCTTATAAAAAAAGACGGCAACGATAACTATGCCATCGAGCGCTTCGCTGTCATATACTCCAACTGCGGATTTTTCGGAATCCCGCTGGTACAGAGCATTCTGGGCAGCGAGGGAGTCCTCTATCTGACCGCCTACATGACGGTCTTTAATGTCTTCTCCTGGACACACGGCCTTGGGCTGATGACGCACGGCACTGACGATCACCGAAACAGCAGTTTCAGTGAATCGGCTAAAACTCTGCTTAAAAATCTATGTACGCCAATGATCTTCGCCTGTGCGATCGGGCTGGTCCTCTTTGCGCTGCAGATAAAGTTTCCGCCCATCCTCACAGACACGCTGAATTATATCGGAAATATGAATACCCCGCTTGCCATGATTATCGCCGGAGTGTCCGTCGCTCAGACAAGTATTCCGGATATTCTGAAGAACCGCCGCATTTATCTGGTAACCTTCGCAAAACTGCTCATCATGCCGGCCATCGTCTTTGTGATCCTGTTTCTCGCGAGAGTGGATTCTACCGTGGCTTACACCATTCTGGTCGCGGCAGCCTGCCCGTGCGCCGCAACCGGCACCGCATTTGCATTAAGATTCCAGAAAAATTACGCCTATTCTTCCGAAATATACGCGTTCTCTACGCTCTGTTCCCTGATTACCATTCCGGCATTTGTTTTCATAGCCGAGCATCTGCTGTAAAGCTGCTTTTCCGCTGCTCACAGAACCGCGCAGCAGTCAGGCCGCGGTCCCGTGAACAGCACTGTTGAAACGGGTGAAAGGCATCCAGGTTGGAGTCCGGCCCGCGGTCCCATGAGCAGCGCTGTTGAAACGGGTGAAAGGCATCCAGGTTGAAGTCCGGCCCGCGGTCCCATGAGCAGCGGGATATGAATGAACGTATCATTGAAAAAACAATGGAAGTCAAAAGCCGGAAAACCAGCTGCGTCACTGACGAAGATAGATCCCCTGCGACTCAATATAGTCGTCCAGATCGGCAATCGTCTCCTCCGCCCAGGTCTCACTGACAGTGCTCCTTTGCATCTGCTCCTCTTTGCCGGCAGTTCCCTTTTTCTCCGTCTTCTCTGCCGCAGCATCCGCCATATTTTCCTGCATTTTTTTCTCCGCTTCTTTTCCTTTTTCCATGTAATTCCCTCCTTGTCGGCATACACCTTGCTCCCATATTTATCGCGGCTTTATCGATCCGCTGTATTCCCTGACTCCGGCGCCATATCCGCCTTGTTCTTCCAGAAGCCCTCCTGCCCCAGTTCCGTCATGTTCACACGGCCCTTAAACTGAAGTTCCGGATTCTTGATACTGACTCTCGTACTGGGCGGAACAGAAGATGTGATAAACGCATTGGAACCGATGATCGCACCCGCACCGATCACCGTCTCTCCGCCAAGTATAGAAGCGCCGGAATAAACCGTCACGTCATCTTCCAGCGTCGGGTGACGCTTTTTGTTGCGGAGACTCTGCCCGCCCCTCGTGGAAAGCGCGCCGAGCGTCACGCCCTGATAAATCTTCACGCGATCCCCGATCTCGGTCGTCTCACCAACCACAACACCAGTACCATGGTCAATAAAAAAATACTCTCCAATCGTCGCACCCGGATGAATATCAATCCCCGTCAGATTGTGTGCGTATTCCGTCATCATTCGCGGAATCAGCGGCACGCCGAGCCTGTGCAGTTCATGCGCGATCCGATTCACAGTAATCGCAAAGACTCCCGGATAGGACAAGATCACCTCATCCGTATTAAAAGCCGCCGGGTCGCCATCGTAAGCCGCCTGTACATCTGTATTCAGAATCGCCCGCAGATCCGGAATTGTCTTCAGGAACTCCCGCACAATCTCACCCGCACGTTCCTGCGCCTGTTTTGCGCACCGCGGCGCGTCCTCAGAATGATAAAGCGCTCTGGCGACCTGTTTTCTCAGGCGATACTGCACATCTTCCAGCAATTCACCGACATGATAGCCGATCGCGTCCCGGTTCAGATTTTTCATCTCAAAAAACCCTGGAAATACCAGCGCACGAATCTCTTCAAGAATAGCAAGAATCTCCGTCCGGTTCAGGCGGTTATCCATATCAATGCTGCAGGTCTTTGTGTATTTCTGATAACTCTCCAGAATCGCACCGACCAGTTCATTCATTTCCTGCTCTTCAAACACTGCCTCCATAATCCGAATTCCTCTCAAAATATGTTAAATAAAGGCTTTTACACTTCTTCCGCCAATGAATCCTGCGGCATATCCTCTGCTGCTTCTGCGTCCCCGGCCGGTTCCGGCTGTGATTCCGATTCCGCCTCCGGCTCTGATTCCGATTCCGCTTCCGGCTCTGTCTCCGGCTGTGACTCCGGTTCCGCCTCCGGCTCTGTCTCCGGCT
>JAJBTU010000036.1 GCA_020860715.1 Clostridiales bacterium
CAAATTTAGAGCAGCTCGGCAATAAAAAATCATCAACTTCACGGATTCAGGTATTTTTTAAAACCGGATGTTTCACAAAAAATATTTTCGCAAAAAAAGAAAATTGCCTGATTTTTATTCGAAAGCAGGGCGGTTGAGGGCAAAAGAAATTGAAAATCCGATTTGACAGATCAAAAAATCTGGCGTATAGTCACTCGCAACGACAGGCAGACGAAGGCGTTTGATGAGCATATATTCATCAGACGCCTTTTTCTGTGCGCACAGAATGCGCAGGAACGGGAGCCGGTAAAGCGCCTCCTGTTCAGGATGAAAATCTGTCAGCAACCGTTTACAGGTCACAAATCGACTGCCCGGCAGCCGAAATGAGGAGGAAATTATTATGAAGAAAAAGAAAATGCTGAGCATGGCAATGGCGCTGAGTGTTGCGGCTGCATCCGCTTTCGCAGGCGTGACGGCGTTCGCTGAGGAGGAAGAGGATTACGTCATCAAAGTCGGCGTGATCTGCGCAATGACCGGCGGCTCCGCGATTTATGGGGAAGGAGCTCAGAACGCGGTCAACATGGCAGTGGAGGAGATCAATGCTTCTGATTCCGAATATACCATTGAGATTCTGAACAGCGGAAATGTAGCTGACGACGCGAAGGACGCGACAGAAGCGGTCAATGCATACAACTCTCTGATGGCGGAGAGCCCGGAAGCAGTTGTAGGTTCCTTCTTCTCTACGCCGACACTGGCGATGGCGGAGCTGGCGGCGGACGACGGCATGCTTCTTCTGGCGACCGGCGCGACAAACGTAGATGTTACGCTCAAGGGCGATACGATCTTCCGTAACTGCTTTATCGATCCG
Source organism: Clostridiales bacterium (assembly GCA_020860715.1). Classification (GTDB taxonomy): domain Bacteria; phylum Bacillota; class Clostridia; order Lachnospirales; family Lachnospiraceae; genus Choladousia. The sequence goes on from JAJBTU010000036.1 coordinate 848, forward strand.
TTCCAGGGCGAGATGGCGGCGCAGTTCGCGAGTGAGCAGGGCTACACCTCCGCATACGTAATCTACGCAAAGGATGATGATTATTCAAACGGTCTGAAGGACGCGTTTGTAGAGAGCGCGGAAGCGCTCGGCATTGAGGTGCTGGGTGTTGCGGAATGCACAACGACGGATACCGACTTTACGGCGCAGGCGACCAACGCGGTAGCGTCCGGAGCGGACTTCGTATTCTATCCGTGCTTCCTGGATACCGTTCCTCTTCTGGTACAGCAGGTAAGAGACGCCGGATTTGAGGGCGCGATCATGGGCGGCGATGGCTGGGACGGCGCTGATACGACCGGATATGAAGACTACTTCGACAACTGCTATTTTACAAACCACTATTCCTCTGAGGATACATCCGAATCCGTACAGAATTTCGTCACCAAGTACACGGAGGCTTACGGCACGGACAGCCTGAACGCATGCGCGGCTCTGTATTACGATGCAATGTATATGCTGCTGCAGGCGGCGGAAGACGGCGGCGGATCTGACACGGCTTCTCTCGTGGCAGGCATGACCGAGATGGAATTCAGCGGCGTGGCCGGCGACATCTACCTGGACGAGAACGGCGACGCGATCAAGCCGGTGGTCGTAAACACTTATGAAGAAGGCCAGATCAAGTGGCTGGAGACCATTCAGCCGTCCGCGTAAGCGAAGCGTTTGAAACTGTATAGTTAAATTATTCCGGAAAGTGTGCGCTGCGCACACTTTCCGCTTATTTCCCTGCAGGAGAGGTGAAAATCGTGTCGATATTCATACAAAGTTTAATCAACGGGCTGAATCAGGGCGCCATCTACGCGCTGATCGCTCTCGGATATACTATGGTATACGGCATTTTGCGCATGATCAATTTTGCTCACGGCGATTTTATCATGGTGGGAGCCTATACATTATTCTATACGGTGCCGATGATGGTCAATCACGGTATGCCGGCGTGGCTTGCCGTTTTTATCGCCATTGCCGCGTGTGTTATCGTAGGTGTTCTCGTAGAGCGCATTGCCTACAAGCCGGTGCGGAATTCCGGTTCTATATCTGCACTGATCACCGCTCTTGCCATGAGCCTGTTTCTGGAAAATCTGGCGATGGTGCTTTTTGGGGCGAACCCGAAGACGATCCCGAAGATCTTTGACCTTCCGATGATCGACATTCTTGGAGCCAAGATTCAGGTGAAATATCTGCTGACACTCGGCATCGGCCTGGCCATCATGGTCTGCATGACATTGTTTGTACGGCTGACGAAGATTGGAAAAGCGATGCGGGCGGTTCCGCAGGATAAAGAGGCAGCGACGATCGTCGGCATCAACGTGGACCGCATTATCACAATCACATTTGCGATCGGTTCGGCACTGGCTGCCGTTGCGGCACTGATGTACTGTTCGACTTATCCGCGCGCGACCACTGACATGGGCACGATGATGGGCATCAAGGCCTTTATAGCCGCGGTTCTTGGCGGCATCGGCATTATACCCGGCGCAATGCTCGGAGGAATGATCGTCGGACTGATTGAGATTTTTGTCAAGGTCTACATCGCTCCCGGCTGGTATGAGGCAATCACCTACGGCATTCTGATCGTGGTGCTTCTGATCAAGCCTTCCGGTATTCTGGGCAAGAATGTCGGCGAGAAAGTCTGAGGGGAGGAGTGCCAAAATGCCGAAGAAAATGAAAACAAATTATCTCATCAACCTGATCGGCCTGATTCTCCTGTTTCTGGCACTGTATGCCGCGTTTGAGTCCGGCATATTCGGATCAAGGACGAATTATTTCATGGGAATCGCCACTACGGCCTGCTATACGATCATCATGGTCACCTCGCTGAACCTTCTGGTCGGCATCTTAGGTGAGTTCTCTCTGGGACATGCGGGTTTCATGTCGGTCGGCGCCTACGCCTCGGCCATCCTTACCAACGCGCTGACGGATGCGGGGATTCCGGATCTGGCGCTGTTTTTGCTCGCACTTCTCGTCGGCGGGATCGCTGCGGGTATTACGGGCGTGCTGGTCGGCATTCCGACCCTGAAGCTGCGCGGTGATTACCTGGCGATCGTTACGGTGGCTTTTGCGGAGATCATCCGTGTGGCGTTTACCAACTTTGCAATCACGGGCGGCGGACGTACGATGTCCGGCATCAAAAAACTGTCCAATTTTTACTGGGTATTCTGGGTGACGGTGGTCTGCGTGACTTTCATGTATATGTTTATCCGATCCCGTTTCGGGCGGACGGTGAAAGCCATCCGCGAGGACTACATTGCGGCGGCCGCTTCCGGCGTGAATGTGACCTTTTATAAGGTGATGACTTTTACGATATCCGCATTTTTTGCCGGGGTAGCGGGAGCCATTTACGCGCATTATATCACCGCGATGATCCCGACCACGTTTAACTTTAACTATTCCGCGGAATTTCTGACCGAGGTTATCATCGGCGGCACCGGTTCCATGACCGGCTCCATCCTCGGCGCGGCCTTTCTTTCGGCGCTGCCGGAGATGCTGCGTTCCTTCTCGAAATATCGTATGCTGGGGTATTCGGTGGTGCTGGTGCTGATTATGATTTTCCGTCCGGGCGGAATCTTCGGCGGCTGGGAATTTTCTTTATCCCGCGCACTTTCCAGATTTTCACGGAAAGCGAAAGCAGCAGATAAGACCGGAAAGGAGGACGAATAAATGAGTACAGCCACAGCAGAAGTACCCGTACTGCGGGCGTCCCATCTGGGAATACAGTTTGGAGGTCTGAAGGCCGTGGACGATTTTAATATGGAGATCGGACAGTCGGAACTGGTGGGGCTCATCGGTCCGAACGGCGCCGGAAAGACGACCGTATTCAATCTCCTGACTGGCGTTTATCAGCCGACCGAGGGAGCGTATTACTTAAACGGCGTGAAGATGAACGGCAAGAAGACGCATCAGGTTGTGGAGGCGGGGATCGCAAGGACGTTTCAGAACATTCGTCTGTTTAAAAAAATGACTGTCCTGGAAAACGTCAAGGTCGCGATGAATAAGGATATGAAATACGCGCTTCCGACCGCCATTTTCCGTCTGGGCGCCTACTGGAAAGAAGAACAGGAGACAGACGGGCGGGCACTGGAATTGCTGAAGATCGTCCGGCTGGAGGATAAGGCGGACTATGTAGCGGAAAACCTTCCCTACGGCGAGCAGCGGCGCCTGGAGATCGCCAGAGCGCTGGCGACCGGTATGAAGCTGCTTCTTCTGGATGAACCGGCCGCCGGCATGAACCCGGTGGAGACCTCGGAACTTCTGGATATCATCAATAACATCCGCACCCAATTCGGCATCTCGGTGCTTCTGATCGAGCATGATATGTCTCTGGTCATGCGGATTTGCGAGCGCATTCAGGTGATCGATTACGGAGAGACAATCGCGAGCGGGACGCCGGAGGAGATCGCGAACAATCCGCGGGTGATTGAAGCGTATCTGGGCAAGGAGGATGACGAATGTTAGAGGTAAAAGATTTGTATGTAAATTATGGAGCGGTGGAGGCCATCAAAGGAATCAGCTTTACCGTCAACTCCGGTGAGATCGTTACGCTGATCGGCGCGAACGGCGCCGGAAAGACGACGACGCTTCATACGATCTCCGGTCTGGTAAAGGCGAAAAGCGGCTCCATTACTTACGACGGCACCAATCTTTTGAAAACCGACCCGTCGAAAATGATCACGCTCGGCATTGCGCATGTGCCGGAAGGACGGCATGTCTTCCCGGAGATGACCGTAGAGGAGAACCTGCAGATGGGCGCGTACAGCGGAAAGAATAAGGACGTCGAAGAAGAGACCATGAAGGATGTCTTTGAAAAATTTCCCCGCCTGAAAGAACGCAGAAAACAGCTGGCCGGTACGCTCTCCGGCGGTGAGCAGCAGATGCTGGCCGTAGGCCGCGCACTGATGGGGAAGCCGGGTATCATGCTTATGGATGAGCCGTCAATGGGGCTTTCACCTCTGCTGGTAAAGGAAGTGTTTGCCATCATCCGTGAGATCCATCAGGCGGGGATCACCGTGCTTCTGAATGAGCAGAACGCAAAGATGGCGCTCTCCATCGCCGACCGCGCGTATGTGCTGGAGACCGGCACCATCTCGATCAGCGGACCGGCGAGTGAACTGCTGCAGGATGAGCGTGTGAAAAAAGCGTATCTGGGGCAGTAGGATAGTTTCAGGAAACCTAATCCGGCGAGACAGAACAGGCGTTCCGAAACGCATGAGGAGACAGAAAGAGGAGATTTATATGAGCAAAAACAATTACGCAATCTGCATCACCCGGACCTGCGGCTCCGGCGGCACCGAAATCGGGAAGATGCTTTCCGCTCAGCTTGGCATCGATCTTTACGACCGCAAACTTCTGCGGCTGGCTTCGGACGATTCCGGTATCAACGAAAAGCTGTTTGCGAAAGCCGATCAGGATATGAAAAAGACCGTATTATATAAGGTAAGCAAATCCATCTACAACGGCGAAAAAATCCCGCCGGAGAGCGGCAACTTCCTTTCTGACCGCAGTCTGTTTGATTTTCAGGCCAGGGTGTTGAAGGGACTGCTGAAGAAAGAGAGCTTTGTTGTGCTTGGACGTGCGGCGGATTTTGTCCTGCGTGAGGAACCAAACGCGGTCAGCATTTTCCTGACGGCCTCTCCGGAAGCCTGCTTCAGGCGCGAGCAGGAGATCATGCAGCTGGACGAACTGGGTGTCAATCGGCATATCAAGAGCATCAACAGCTACCGGAGCGATTATTACAAATATCACACCGGCAGGAAATGGAAGAATGTAGAGAACTATGATCTGGTGCTGAAGACCGATGTGCTCGGATATCAGGGGTGTGTGGATATGATCATTGATTACGTGGAAAAACGGCTGGGGACGTCCATACTGCCATAAAAATATGGAGAAGCAGTCTTGTTGCTGGCAGGTATATGTAAACGGAAAAATGAACGAGGTTCGCATCTTGAAACACTAATTAAAAAATGATATGATAACGCAGGTAGCGAGGTATGGATTTTGATCCGGAACATGCAGCCTGCGTTTTTTATTTTTCTGGAAAAATACGAGGACAGGTTTCCTGTCCGTACCTGCAATGCCAGAAATAAGAATAGAAGGCCGGTTGTAGCCGGGAAAGTAAGAAACAGGGAAGGAACCGTTACAGCTGATTACGAAAGGGAAATACTTCATGACGGAAGAAAAGATACGTGAACTGATGCCGCAACTGACTCCGATGATGCAGCAGTATCTCCAGACGAAGCTGGAGTACATGGACTGCATTCTTTTTTATCGACTGGGCGATTTTTATGAGATGTTTTTTGACGACGCCCGGATCGCTTCGAAGGAGCTGGAGCTGACCCTGACAGGAAAGGACTGCGGCATGGCGGAGCGTGCGCCGATGTGCGGGGTGCCGTATCACGCGGTTGACGGCTATCTTAATAAACTGGTTTCCAAAGGATATAAGGTCGCAATCGGAGAGCAGATGGAGGATCCGAAACTCGCGAAGGGACTGGTGAAGCGCGAGGTCATCCGCATTGTCACACCGGGCACAAATCTGGACGCGCAGGCGCTTGACGAGACCCGCAACAATTATCTGATGTGTGTGGTGAGAGTCTGCCAGACGCGGAACGGATCAGATTCGGCCGACCATTATGGTGTATCCGTGGCGGATATCTCGACAGGCGAATACCTGATGACGGAAGTAGATTCCGAGCGGAAGCTGATGGATGAGATTGTCAAATTTTCTCCCTCCGAGCTGATCTGCAACCAGTCGTTTTATGTGAGCGGCATCGATCTGGAAGACATGCGGGAGCGCCTGGGCATATCGGTATTTTCTCTGGAATCCTGGTATTTTGACGATGATCTTAGCACTCGTGTGCTGACGGAGCACTTTCATGTGGCTTCTCTGGAAGGGCTGGGCATCGCGGATTACACCTGCGGCGTGACCGCTGCCGGCGCGCTTCTGAAATACCTGATGGAGACGCAGAAGACTTCGATTGAGAATCTGACGCGCCTTGTGCCGTATTCGATCGGAAAATATATGATCCTCGACAGCTCCACGAGACGGAATCTGGAACTGTGTGAGACGCTGCGTGAGAAAAAGAAGAGAGGCAGTCTCCTCTGGGTGCTGGATAAGACAAAGACGGCCATGGGCGCGCGCCTTCTTCGAAAATATGTGGAGCAGCCTTTAATAGAAAAGGATGCGATCACGGCGCGCCTGGACGCGGTGGAAGAACTGAAGGACAACGCGATCACACGTGAGGAGCTGCGCGAATATTTAAACCCGATCTATGACCTGGAGCGCCTGATCAGCCGGATCAGCTATCAGACGGCGAATCCCCGCGATATGATCGCGTTTAAGACGTCGCTTGCCATGCTTCCGCACATCAAATACATAATGAAAAGCCTGCAGGCACCGCTTCTTCGTCAGCTGGAAGAACAGATTGATGAGCTGACCGATGTACATGATCTGATTGAACGGTCCATTCTTGACGAGCCGCCGATCATCATCCGCGAGGGAGGCATTATCAAGGATGGCTACAATGAAGAGGTGGACCGGCTGCGCAGCGCCAAAAACGACGGCAAGAGCTGGCTGGCAAAGCTGGAGGCCGAGGAACGCGAAAAGACCGGGATTAAAAACCTTCGTGTAAAGTTCAATAAGGTGTTCGGCTATTATCTGGAGGTCACGAATTCCTATAAGGATATGGTGCCGGATTATTATACGCGCAAACAGACGCTTACCAACGCGGAGCGTTACATCACGCCGGAGTTAAAGGAACTGGAGGACACGATCCTTGGGGCGGAGGACCGTCTGGTCTCTCTGGAATATGCGCTCTACATTGAGGTCCGCTCGCAGGTTGCGGAGCAGATCGTCCGCATTCAGGAGACCGCAAGGGCGATCGCCGGGCTGGATGTGTTTGCTTCTCTGGCGCAGGTTGCGGAGCACAACAATTACGTCAAACCGACTATCAATGAGCGAGGCAGCATCGAGATCAAAAACGGCCGTCATCCGGTCGTGGAAAAAATGATCCCGAACGACATGTTTATCGCGAACGATACGAAGCTGGACAACAGCAAAAATCTGGTTTCCATTATTACCGGCCCGAACATGGCCGGAAAGTCGACCTATATGCGGCAGAGCGCCCTGATCGTTCTGCTTGCGCAGATCGGCAGCTTTGTTCCGGCGGACAGCGCGAAGATTGGTCTGGTCGACCGCATCTTTACCCGTGTCGGTGCGTCGGATGACCTTGCCAGCGGGCAGAGCACCTTCATGGTGGAGATGACCGAGGTGGCAAATATCCTGCGCAACGCGACAAAGGACAGCCTGCTGATCCTCGATGAGATCGGCCGCGGCACCAGCACCTTTGACGGCCTCAGCATCGCCTGGGCTGTGCTGGAACACATCAGTAATCCAAAACTGCTCGGCGCGAAAACGCTGTTTGCGACACACTATCACGAACTGACGGAGCTGGAGGGCAAGATCCCCGGCGTCAACAATTACTGCATTGCCGTCAGGGAACAGGGGGACGATATCGTATTCCTGCGCAAGATCATCCCGGGCGGTGCGGACAAAAGCTATGGCATACAGGTCGCCCGTCTGGCCGGCGTGCCAAAGAGTGTTACCGACCGTGCCAGAGAGCTCGCCGAACAGCTTTCCAACGCTGATATTACAGCGTCTGCCAATCGCGGAGCGGTCTCCACTGCCGATTCTGCGCAGTCTGCCCCTTCCGAGGAAGATTCTCATTCTGCGGATGAAATATCCGCGGAGGAAAAACCAAAGAAAACACGCACGAAAAAGCCCGATCCGGTTGACCTGAACCAGATGTCATTTCTGGAGACCACGACCGATGCGGATGTCCTGAAGGAACTGCAGGAACTGGACGTGCCGAATATGACGCCGATGGACGCGCTTAACACGCTGTACCGGATGCAGGGGAAGCTGAATAACCGGTGGAAGAAGTGAAAGGAAAGGTCGCATTTTTATGGATAAAATAGCTTTGCTCAGTCAGGACACGATTGACAAGATCGCCGCCGGGGAAGTGGTGGAGCGTCCGGCTTCCGTCGTCAAAGAGCTGGTAGAGAACGCGGTGGACGCCGGAGCAAACGCAGTGACGGTCGAAATTAAGGACGGCGGAATTTCTCTGATCCGTATCACGGACAATGGATGCGGCATTCCGAAAGAACAGGTGCAGGCTGCTTTCCTGCGCCATGCGACCAGCAAAATCCGTACGGTGGATGATCTTTTGACTTCCGGGACGCTGGGGTTCCGCGGTGAGGCTCTTTCCAGTATCGCTGCGGTCTGCCAGGTGGAAATGATCACCAAGACACCGGGCAGCCTGCTTGGCGTGCGGTATGTTATTGAGGGAGGAGTGGAGAAATCTTTAGAGGAGATCGGTGCGCCTGAAGGCACGACTTTTCTGGTACGGAATCTTTTTTATCATACTCCTGCGAGACGAAAATTCTTAAAGAGCACGACGACGGAAGCCGGCTATGTCAGCGATCTGATGGAACGCCTGGCTCTGTCTCATCCGAATATTGCGTTTAAATTCATCAATAACCGGGACACGAAACTTCACACCTCCGGCAATGGCAGAATGAAAGACATTATTTACGGCGTTTATGGCCGCGAGATCACCTCCAATGTCGTTGAAATTGAGTCGGAAAACGGTCCGATGCGGATCAGCGGTTATATCGGCAAACCGGTCATTTCCCGTGGGAACCGCAACTATGAGAATTATTTTGTCAATGGCAGATATGTCCGCAGCGCGATCATAGCCCGCGCCATTGAGGACGCATATAAGCCGTTTATGATGAGCCATCGTTATCCGTTTACGGCTCTTATTCTGGATATTGATACGGATCAGGTGGACGTCAACGTGCATCCGACAAAGATGGAGGTCCGTTTTGCGGACCAGAGTTTTGTCTATGATCAGGTGTATCATGCTGTCAAAGAGGGGCTGCTACACCGTGAACTGATACCGGAATTTACGATAGAGAATAAACCGGATGCCGCACCTGAGACAGAATTGCATTCGGATATGGGCGCCGGAGCGGAGAAAGCAGAGAAAGCAGAAAAACCGGACGCAGCGGCTCCAAACCGCTACCCGGAGCCGTTTGAGAAGGTGCGGAGTCAGCTGCTCGCAGAGTCCCAGAGCCCATATGAGCCGAAGTATCCAAACCATGATACAGCAGCTTCCCGCCGCGTGAATACTCCTTTTGAGCAGACTCAAAAAAGGTCTGGCTCATTAAAACCGGTTACGGGGATGATCCCTGCTCCGGCACCGGATGATGTCCGGGACCGACAGCCTCTGCACGCTGCGGTGCAGGACAGAGGGGCTTGTTCACCGGAAAGCGATTCTGATAAGCGGGATTTCGAACAGAAGCCCATCCAGATGGAACTCTTTGACGATAAACTTTTAAGCGAACAGAATGTCAAACGGCATAAGCTGATCGGACAGGTTTTTGACACTTACTGGATCGTGGAATTTCAGGATAAAATGTACATCATTGACCAGCATGCGGCGCATGAGAAGGTACTGTATGAGCGTTTTATGAAGGAGTTTGCGGAAAAGAAGCAGACCTCGCAGATGGTCACGCCGCCGATCATCGTCTCCCTCTCCATGCAGGAGACCAGCTATGAAAAGTCAAGCATAAATTAGCAAAAAATTCTTTTTTGGT
>JAJBTU010000017.1:0-28988 GCA_020860715.1 Clostridiales bacterium
GAGCCCTTATAGGGCGGAAATCAAACCACCGGCTTAGCCGGTGGTACTGATTTATTCTGGACAGCAGGCCACAGACCGGAACTGTTTTATAAAATACTTGCAAAATGCAATGCGTTCCTTTATAATAGTCCACAATTCGAACAAACGTTTGCTTTCGAAAATGTAAGGAAAAATGCAAAGCAGGGGGCTGATATGGTATGAGAAAGAAAAAAGCCGGGAAGTCTATCATCCTGTTTATGACAGGCTGGCTGCTGGCAGGCCTTTTGCAGGGAGGCATATTTACAGGACTGACGAGGCAGGACACAGGCCATGGTACGGGCTGTACAGACAGTTTGAGCTTTACGGACTGTTCAAACTTTTCGGCTGTCAGCGCTGCCATCACCGCCAGTGCTGCACAGACTGCGCAGACCGCACAGACCGCGCAGACCGCACAGATCGTACAGACCGCACAGATCGTACAGACCGCGGATAGCCTGACGGAAGATTCTTTCGGGATCCATATTCTTGATGTGGGGCAGGGACTCTGCGTCCTTCTGGAAGCAGACGGCTCTTATATGCTGTATGACGGCGGCGGGCGTGAGTATTCTTCCTATGTGGTGGCGTACTTAAAAGAGCACGGCGTGGATTCGTTGTCATATCTTGTCGCCTCCCACTACGATGAGGATCACATAAGCGGTCTGGTCGGTGTTCTCAATACAACTGCCGTGGAAACGGCTCTGACCCCGGATTATACGGCGGACAGTGATATTTATCGGTCCTTCCGGACCATGCTTGAGAGCAATGGCGCGGCGGAGGTTCATCCGCTTGCCGGGGAGACTTTTCAGCTGGGCTCGGCCATGATACAGATTTTAAGTCCGGCGGGCTATACGTATGAAGATGAAAATGACAATTCCATCGCCATGCGCATAGAATACGGAGCGTTCAGCTGCATCCTTACCGGCGACGCGGGCGGGGATGCCGAGGCGGATATGATCGCGTCAGGATATACACTGGATTCGGATCTTTATGTTGTCGGGCATCATGGGAGTTCGACATCATCCACGGAAGCGTTTGTCAGTGCCGTATCTCCGGACTGCGCAGTGATCAGCGCAGGAGCGGGCAATTCCTACGGGCACCCGGCGGAACAGACCCTTTCCGTATTAAAACAGGCCGGAGCAGAACTGTACCGCACAGATGTGCAGGGGGAGATCCTCTGTTATGCAGATGGGACAGATACGGATGGACGGAACTGCCGGTTCAATGTGGATGCCACTGACAACTGGCTCTCCGGAGCAGAACTTTCACAGACCTCGGATGCAGCATCGGAAGCATCATTTGGTTCTCCGGCATCGGACACCGACGCAGCAGCGGATACAGCCTCGGAAGCATCGGAGGAATATGTACTGAATACGCGTTCCATGAAGTTTCATTACCCGGATTGTCAGAGCGTTGCTCTGATGAGTGACGCGAACAAAAAAATTGTTACAGCCGACCGCGAGACTCTGATTCAGGAGGGATATTCTCCCTGTGGGAACTGCAATCCGTAAATCTGTATCTGAGGCCAGATGCCGTATTCCCTGGATTTTTGCCGGAATTTCATCATCCCGACCGGATTGTCTGATTCCCAAACCGGGCCGGATGATGTATAATCATAACGATTCTGTATACAGTTTCGCATTTACCGCGGAGACTGCGTGAAAGCGGATCGTATGATCCAGTGCTGCCGGCTGCAAAAGGAGATGGTTCTTGTTATGACGATGTACTATGCAATGCTTTTGATCGGGCTGATTTATCTGGTACTGATGATTTTCATGAGAGTACGGCATGGATCGAGCTGGCAGGCTACGGTTTTGAAAGCCTTTACCAGCTTCTTTTTCCTGATGACCCTTGGGGCGGCGGCTCTGACAGAACGGGTCCATCTGCAGTTTGCCGTTTTCATCGGCGGCGGCCTGCTGCTGGGGCTGCTTGGGGATATCTGGCTTGACCTGAAATATCTTTATCCGCTGGACTCGGATGTCTGGACAATGATGGGGTTTCTGATGTTCCTGGTGGGGCATTTCTTTTATCTTGCCGCGGTATTCCTCACGGTTGGCATTCAGGCGGCAGCGCTGATCGCCGGTCTTGTCGGCGCAATCTTTGCGATCATTTTTATTTACGCCGGAGAGAAGCTGATGCATCTTACCTATGGGAAATTTAAGACCATATCCGCGGTCTATGGTTCGGTTCTCTTTTTCATGGCAGTGTATACGCTCGGCTGTGCAATCCTTTTGCACAATCTCGGTCTTCTGGTCATGGGGATTGGCGGCGGCCTGTTTCTGCTCTCGGATCTGGTTCTCTCCAATATTTATTTTGGAGAGGGGAAACATGGCCCGGCCTGGGTCGCGGTCAATTATGTTCTGTATTATGCGGGGCAGTATCTGATCGCTTCGTCAGTACTGTGGATCGGGGATGTTTTTTAAAAACAGCATGGCTGCGACGGATGCCGGCGCAATGGCGCTGATTCATCTGTGACTTCGATTTCAGAAAACCGCTGACATATTTTTAAAAATCAGTTGAAAAACAGGTCGAAAGCGGGTATATTGTAGGAGGTTGTTTTACACTTTTTTTACAAATGATAACTCTAAAGAGGAGGAATGGTTATGGAGAAGAAATTTGGGATCAAAGAAGTAGTAGCCATCGGTATCGGCACGGCGCTGTTCGTGGTGCTGACAAATGTGCAGATTCCGGTTGGATTTATCCCGAACACGGCGATGCAGACACGTGTGCCCGTGCTGGCATTCTTTGCGGCGATCTTCGGGCCGGTGGTAGGCGGCGCGATCGGACTGATCGGGCATGCGCTTGGAGATGCGCTGTTCTATGGAAGCGTATGGTGGAGTTGGGTGTTCCCGGATGCGCTGTTTGGTCTGGCAGTCGGCCTGTTTGTGAAGCAGTACAAGGTGCGGGAAGGCGGATTTGACGGAAAAGCGATCGCGCTCTTCAATATCGTGCAGGTGGTGGCGAACGTGGTGGCATGGATTCTGCTGGCGCCGATCCTCGACATCCTGATCTATGCCGAGCCGGCGAACAAGGTGTTCACGCAGGGCGCGGTGGCATGCGTACTGAATGTTGTGATTACCGCGATTCTGGGTACACTGCTGCTGGTAGCGTATTCGAAAGTGGGCGCGAAATCCGAGAGCCTTTCGAAAGAGGAATAATACTCTGCTTCCCCTGCATAGTGACGGAAGCCTGTACAGGGACGAAGAACGAACCATGGGGATTGACACATGAATCCGATCATTGAGTTTAAAGACTATACATTTAAATATCGGGCGCAGAAGGAGCCGACTCTCCGGAATATTGATCTGGCGATTTATCCCGGGGAGAAGGTTCTGATCGTGGGACCATCCGGGTCGGGGAAATCGACTCTGGTGCACTGCATCAATGGGATGGTTCCTTTTTCATACCCCGGCGACGCGAGCGGGACACTGACCGTTAAGGGTCAGGACCCGACAAAGATGGGGATTTTTGGGATGTCGAAGATCGTCGGGACTGTACTGCAGGATACGGACGGCCAGTTCATCGGGCTGACGGTGGCGGAGGATGTCGCGTTTGCGCTGGAGAATGACTGTGTACCGCAGGATGACATGTTTCGCATGGTGGATGATGTCGCTGATGTCGTGGATATCCGGGACCTTTTGCAGAACTCGCCCACAGAGCTGTCCGGCGGACAGAAGCAGCGCGTATCTATGGCGGGCGTTCTGGTGGACGATGTGGACATCCTGCTGTTTGATGAGCCTCTGGCGAATCTGGATCCGGCGACGGGAAAGCGTGCGATCGACCTGATTGATAAAATCTGCCGGGAACGGAGCAAGACCGTCATGATCATCGAACACCGGCTGGAGGACGCGCTGTACAGGGATGTTGACCGGATCGTTGTGATCGGGGACGGCCATATAGCGGCGGACTGCAGTCCGGATGAACTTCTTGCTTCTGACGTCCTGATCCGTGAGGGCATCCGCGAGCCGCTGTATGTGACGGCTTTAAAACACGCGGGTTGTGCAGTGAGGGCCGAGGATCACCCGCAGCATATAGAAACGATGAATCTGGATGCCAGCAGGGACCGTGTGAAGGAGTGGTTTGAGGAAGTAAAACTTCCGGAACCGAAGGAAAAAAGGGAACCGGCACTGGAGGTTTTGAATCTGGATTTTTCCTACATAACCGGACATCCGGTGCTTTCAGATATCCGGTTTCGGATCGAAAAGGGCGAGATGCTTGCGATCGTCGGCAAGAACGGCGCGGGAAAGAGCACGCTCTCGAACCTGATCTGCGGCTTCCTTCACCCGGACCGCGGACAGATTCTGCTGAACGGTTCTGATATCGCGGACAAATCCATCAAGGAACGCGGAGAGGTCATCGGGCTTGTGATGCAGAACCCGAACCAGATGATCTCCAAACCGATGATTTTTGACGAGGTGGCGCTGGGACTGCGTGTCCGCGGCGTGCCGGAGGAGGAAATAAAGGAGCGCGTCTATGACAAGCTGAAGATCTGCGGCCTGTATCCGTTCCGCAACTGGCCGGTTTCGGCCCTGAGTTTTGGCCAGAAGAAGCGTGTGACCATCGCCTCCATTCTTGTCATGGATCCGGAGATCCTGATTCTGGACGAGCCGACGGCCGGGCAGGATTACCGCCATTACACGGAGATCATGGAGTTTTTGAAAGAACTGAATGAGACACTTGGCATTACGATTATCATGATCACGCATGATATGCATCTGATGCTGGAATACACAGACCGCGCCATCGTCATAGCCGACGGGCATATGATTGCCGACGATACACCGGCAAACGTGCTGACGAACGAGAACGTAGCCGACCGTGCTTACCTGAAGAAGACTTCGCTTTACGATCTTGCGGTACGCTGCGGCATAGAGGACGCATCCGGATTTGTGGAGCGGTTCATTTATTATGAGAGAACTGTGGCGCGAAAGACGGCAGAGAAAGAACAGACGGACGGCGCTTCGAAGGACGGAAAGGCGGCAGAGGAAGAACAGACGGACGGCGCTTCGATGGACGGAAGCGCGGTGGGAAAGAAGGTGACTTCGGATGGCAGGTAGACTTCTTACGTATATGCCAAAAGAAACGTGGGTTCACCGGCTTTCCGGCGTTTCCAAGATGATTTTTTTCCTGCTCTGGTCGATCACCGGGATGCTGACCTACGATACCCGCATCCTTCTGCTGATGCTGGTGATCAGCCTTCTGATCTTTAAAGTGTCGAAGACGGAATGGAAGCAGGTCGGTACGGTGTTCAAATTTATTCTTTTGTTTTTGTGCCTGAACCTGTTCGCAGTCTGGCTGTTTTCTCCTTATCAGGGTACGGAGATTTACGGTACGAAGACGGTGCTTTTAAAGGTGGCGGGCAATCACGATATCACGGCTGAACAGCTTTTTTATGAATTCAATATCATGCTGAAATATTTCACCGTGACGCCCGTGGTGCTCATGTTTATCGTGACGACCAATCCGAGTGAGTTCGCGGCGAGCCTGAACCGGCTCGGCGTCAGCTATAACATCGGCTATGCGGTTGCCATCGCTCTGCGCTATGTACCGGACGTGCAGTCTGATTTTACGAAGATCCGGCATGCTCAGGAGGCGCGCGGCATCGAGATGAGCAAGAAAGCCTCTGTCCCAAGCCGTATCAAAAATATGAGCGCGATCATCTTTCCGCTGCTCTTTTCCAGCATGGACCGCATTGACGTTGTCAGCAATGCGATGGAGCTGCGCGGCTTCGGCAAGAATAAAAAGCGCACCTGGTACATGGGAAAGGCTCTGGAGAAGAATGATTATCTCACCATCGGTTTTGCGGTGGTGTTCATGATCACGTCGCTCACCATCACGTTCGCTGACGGCAGCCGCTTCTGGAATCCGTTCGCGTGAGACTTCCATAGTTTGCCGGCAGCAGGCTGAAGAAAAAACGAAGCCTGAAATCATTGGACTTTCCGCGCCGGATGTGTTAATATGCTCCGTAATTGGAGAGCCGCCGCATGCAGGATCGCCCTTTGGGCGATGTGACGGCCTTCGTCACAGACTTATGATGTGGGTCTGTGACATATAAAAGGAGATTTTATGGCAGTCAAGACAAAGGAAATTATCATTCAGACTGTGATGGAGATGCTGAATGAACGTCCACTCACAAAAATCACGGTGAAGGATATTGTGGAGCGGTGCGGGATCAACCGGAATACCTTTTACTATCATTTCCGGGATGTCACGGACGTGATGGAGTTCGCGTTTAAGAGAGAGATGGACCGCATCATGCAGACGCATCTGGAAGCGGACAATGTCTTTGATGGCCTGACGCAGATCGTAGAACTGCTGCAGGAAAACCGGCGTGCGATCCTCCATATTTATCGTTCGATGGATCGTGCGGTTCTGCAGCACCAGCTGGATGTGATGTGTGAATATATAGTTTCCACTTATATACTGAAGGCAAGGGATTACATTGATATTTCGCAGCTGTCGGAAAAAGACCAGCGGCTGATGCACAATTTTCAGAAATGCCTTCTGACAGGGATCCTTCTGGACTGGCTGGAGCAGGGGATGAAGGAAGATCTTGCTTCCGATATGAAGCATGTGCTGAACGTGCTGAGGCAGATGCCGCCGGAGTGAGAACTGCAGCAGGCTGCCGATACGCGGCGTCCGTTGTTTCTCTTTGATGCGGTCTGCAGGGTTTCCTGTTTTGGTCAGATGGGGAGCGATGTCCGAATTTTGGACATTGCTCCTTTTTTGTCTGTTTATTTTCCGTAAAACGTCTGCTATAAATAAATGCAAACAGGAATAGTGGAAGGAGGCTATGGCTTGGATCGGCTAAGAACATTAAAAATTGCGCGCAACGGTTATATCGCCATAGCACTTATCGTCTGTGCGCTTGGCGTTGGACTGATCATAAAGCCGGACTGGCCGGCAGATTCCCTGATCCGTCTGCTGGGGGTCGTCTTTATCGCTGATGGAATCATCAAAATGATCGGCTATTTTTCTAAGGATTTTTATTGTTTGGCATTTCAGTATGATTTTGCGTTCGGCATCCTGATGGTGGCGCTTGGTTTGCTGATATTGATTCGCGGGGAAGGCTATTCGAGACTGCTGTGCGCGGTGCTGGGGCTGGTGATTCTGATGGACGCGCTGCTGCGTATTCAGATGTCCCTGGACGCGAAGAAATTCGGTTTAAATCTCTGGTGGCGGATTCTGCTGGTTGCGGTTCTGACCGGGGTCTTTGGAATGATTCTTGTGATTGATCCATATAATGGCTCAGGAGCGACTTTAAGGCTGACAGGTACGGCGGTTCTGCTGGAGGGGATTCTGAATCTGTGCGTTGCGGTTTATACGGTAAAGATTCTGGACCGGTTTTCCAGCCAGCCGGAAGAAGAAAGCGGATGAACGGCAGAATTCACAAATATGCAGGCGCGGAAGCGCGCTGGCAGGAGAGACAGATAACGTGTAAGCGGGAAATTATAATCGGAGAAAACCTGTGAAACAGGAAACAGGCGGGATCCGGTGTAAAAAACAAAACAAAGGCAAAGGAAAAAGGAGAAGAAGAGATGAAACTGACTGACAAGGCAAAAACAGCGGCAATTGAGGCTGTAGCAAAGCAGGCGCTTGGATATCTGGAAAAGGATCCGGAGACAAACATTCCCAAACTGATGGATCTGGTGGACAAATATACACCAAAGAACTGGTACGCAGGACAGCGGGACGCGATCCGCAATGCGATCAAAGACAAGGACAACAACTGGTATCAGCTGGTGATGCGGATGTATCAGCTGGATCCGGGTGTGCGGAAGACCTTTTTCCAGAATTTTATCATCAATGCCAGCCTGAAGGGAAGCCTGATGCAGGAAGAAAATATGAAGGAAAACAACTGCAATTCGCCGTGGGCGATCCTGCTGGATCCGACCAGTGCGTGCAACCTGCAGTGTACCGGCTGCTGGGCTGCTGAGTACGGTCATCAGCTGAATCTGACGCTGGAGGAGATCGATTCGATCATCCGTCAGGGCAAGGAGATCGGCGTTTACATGTACATATACACCGGCGGCGAGCCGACGGTGCGCAAGAAAGATATTATCAAACTGTGTGAGATGCATCCGGACTGTGAATTTCTGGCGTTCACGAACGGCACCCTGTTTGATGAGGAGTTCTGCGATGAGATTCTGCGTGTGAAGAACTTTGTTCCGGCATTCAGCGTGGAAGGCTCTGAGGAAGCCAACGACGGACGCCGGGGCAAGGGTATTTATCAGAAGGTGATGCATTCCATGAAGCTGCTGAAAGACCGCGGACTTCCGTTTGGCGTTTCCACCTGCTATACTGCGGCAAACGTGGAGAGCGTCAGTAGCGAGGAATACTTTGATCATCTGATCGACTGCGGCGCGTATTTCGCATGGTTCTTCCACTATATGCCGGTCGGAAACGATGCTTCCGCAGAGCTTCTGCCGAGTCCGGAGCAGAGGAAGCTGATGTACAGCAGGATCCGCGAGTACCGCCAGACGAAGTCCCTGTTTACGCTGGATTTCCAGAACGACGCGGAGTATGTACACGGCTGCATCGCCGGAGGCCGCTATTATCTGCACATCAATGCGAAGGGGGATGTGGAGCCGTGCGTGTTCATCCATTATTCGAACTGCAACATCAAGAACACGACGCTCAAGGACGCTTTAAAGAGCCCGCTGTTCCAGGCCTACCACGACAATCAGCCGTTCAATGACAACATGCTGCGCCCGTGCCCGATGCTGGAGAATCCGGAGCGCCTGCGCCAGATGGTAAAGGAAACGAATGCGGTCAATACAGATTATCAGAGTCCGGAAAGCGTGGACGATCTGTGCGACAAGACCACACCGTATGCCGAGAACTGGAAGCCGACGGCAGACGAGATCTGGGCGACGAACCCGCAGAGCACCAATCCGAAGCCGCGGAAACGGTGAGGCACCGAATTGCAAAAATAAAAAATGTGAAATACAGACAGCAGCCAGATAGTGGTTATGCTGGAACAATCCCGGTGAGTGCCAGAGAGCATTTACCGGGATTTTCAGGTTCCTTTCAAAATCCGATTGACAGGATGAAAAGAAATGGGTACTCTTATGAAAGAGTTTGCAGGTATAGTAAAAAGACAGAGGATATGAATATGTCATATCCGCAGGAGGAAAATATGGAACCAAAAGATATGGAACCATTGGTAAGTATCATTGTCCCGATTTACAATGCTGCGGATTATATCGGACGCTGCGTGGACAGCATTCGCAATCAGGAATATCAGAATCTGGAGATCCTGCTGGTCGACGACGGGAGCAGCGACGGTACGGCTGCGATCCTGGACGACTATGCTCAGAAAGACGCAAGGATACGCGTGATCCATCAGGAGAATGCGGGTGTTTCCGCGAGCCGGAACCACGCTCTGGAGCTCGCGCACGGAGAGTATGTGCAGTTTGCGGACAGCGACGACTGGCTGACACCGGACTCGACGAAGATCCTGATGCGTCCGGCGACAGAAAAGAACTGTGATCTGGTGATTGCGGATTTTTACCGTGTGAACGGCAAACGGCTCTCGCAGAAAGGCGACATCGACGCGGATCATGTGATGGACCGCAAAGAGTTTGCTTCCTATATGATCGAGAATCCAGCGGATTATTATTATGGCGTGCTCTGGAATAAACTTTTCCGGCGCTCGATCATCGAGGAACACCAGATCCGTATGGATGTTGAGCTTGACTGGTGTGAGGATTTCCTTTTCAATCTGGAATATATCCGCTACGCGGAGCGCCTTTATGCGGTGCAGGCGCCGGTCTATTATTACATGAAGCGAAAGGACAGCCTGGTGTCGCAGGGCGCAAGCATCAGCAACACAGTGCGGATGAAAAGTACGGTGTTTGATTACTACAATGCCTTTTACCGGGACGTTTATGAAGAAGATTACGCCGAAGTGAAGCAAAAGGTGCGCATGTTTCTGATCAGCACGGCCATGGACGGGCTTGTCATGCCGACCGTTGTGCCGGGCAGCACCCGGCTCGGAGAGGAACGGGTAAAGCTGGCCGGAGCGTCTGTCAGCGATACACGCGGAGTGCTTGCCGATTTTTATTATCTCCGCAAGCTGCTGGAGTATTATCTCGGACTCGGCGCGATGCTGAAAAAGATCACGCTCGACGAAGCGCTGCTCCTTTTACTGTTCGAGAACATCCGCCGGTTTGAAAGCCGTAAGGAAATAGCGGAACTGACCGGGATCAATGTGCAGAGGGTCTCCCGTGCACTTTCCCGCCTGAAGCGGGAAAAACTCATCACGTTTGAGACGGATGAAGAGGGGAGAATGTCTATCGAGGTGCTGGAAAAGGCCGGCGAATATTTAAGCGAGATTGATCATGCGGTAGAGGAGAGCAGGAGAGTCTGTATGAAGGATTTTTCCGGGGAAGACATGGCTTGCATGGAGACGCTGATTTCACGTATGAATGAAAATGTGCGCGCGAAGCTGGAGCAGGTGTCATTTCCGGCAGTTCTGGAAGCCGATGATGCGGCAAAAAGCAGCACAAAAAGCCTGATGAAAAGCGCTGCAAAAGGTTCTTTAAAGACATCGGCCGCAAAGAAGCGGAATGAATGACAGAAAACGAAAGACCGGACAGAAGATGAATTTGATTCATACTCTGTCCGGTCTTTCTGTTCCGTATTTCTTTTATGGCTGCTTTGCTGCGTAAGAAAAGGAAACAGCAAAAGACGCTATGATTACAGCACCTTGTTCAGGAAATCAATGGTGCGCGGCTCCTTCGGGTTCAGCAGGACCTCCTGCGGAGTGCCTTCCTCCACGATGTAGCCGCCGTCCATGAACAGGACGCGGTCCGCTACCTCGCGTGCGAAGCCCATCTCGTGTGTAACGATGACCATGGTCATGCCGTCCGCCGCGAGCTGTTTCATAACCTGCAGTACCTCACCGACCATCTCCGGGTCGAGCGCGCTGGTCGGCTCATCAAACAGCATGATATCTGGTTCCATGCAGAGGGCGCGCGCGATCGCGACACGCTGTTTCTGGCCGCCGGAGAGCTGGTTCGGAAAGGCGTCCGCCTTTTCTTCCATGCCGACCTTGACCAGCATTTTCCGTGCCCGCTCAGCGGCTTCTTCTTTGCTCGCCTTCTTTAAATCCACGGGAGCCAGCGTCAGGTTCCGCATGACGTCCATGTGCGGGAACAGGTTGAAATGCTGGAACACCATGCCGATGCTTTCCCGCAGTTTGTTGATATCTGTTTTCTTATCGGTCAGGCTCATGCCGTCGACCGTAATTTCCCCGCCGGTGATCTCCTCAAGATTGTTGATGCAGCGCAGGAATGTGGACTTGCCGCTGCCGGAAGGCCCGATGACCACGACGACCTCACCCTCATAGATGTCCGTGGAGATGTCCTTTAAGACCTCAAGTTTTTTGAAATTTTTTTTCAGGTGAGACACATGAATTTTGACATTTCTATTCTCTGCCACGGTTCAGCCTCCTCTCCAGGATCCTCGATATAACGGTCAGGATCTCTATGACCACCAGATACATGACGGCCACGATAGCCCAGGTCTCGAATGTCATAAAGGTGTTCGCAACCACGTTTTTGGCTGTGTTGACCAGTTCCGGGAAACCGATGATCGAAAGGATCGAAGTGTCCTTCAGTGTGATGATAAACTGATTGATGATGCTCGGGATCATCGTACGGATGGCCTGCGGCATCACAACACGGTACATCGAACGCCACCAGGGAAGTCCGAGGCTTCTTGCCGCTTCCATCTGCCCCTTGTCCACGGACTGAATACCGGCCCGGATGATTTCGGACATGTAGGCGCCGCAGTTCAGAGCCAGGCAGATGGTGCCGGCCTGCAGAGCGCTTAGGGTAAATTTGGTACCTGTGGTGAAGCTGTTTACGAGAGCCGGGACACCGAAATAGATAAAATAGGCAAGAACGATCATTGGCACACCGCGGATGCAATCCACGAAAACCCGGTTGACCGCGCGGCAGAATTTATTTTTTGTGACACCGAGAATGCCGAAAAAGATACCGAGGATGCAGGCAAAGAACAGGCCGCACAGCGCGAGCAGCACGGTCTGCTGCATCGCTGCCAGCAGAAGCTGTCCGTATCTGGTAATAATCTTAATCATGAAAAAACTCCCTTCCACTTCAATCGAAAAGCTGCCGTACAATCCCAGACGGATCCGACGGCAGCCTTTTTCTGTAACTGTTCAATGCCTGCTCAGTTACTTTTCCTTTTCTGTCAGGAATTCTCCGAATCTCCGCGAAAATTACTCCGTAACAGCTTCCGTTTCCGCTTCTGCTGCTTCGGTCTCAACCTCAGTCTCAGCCTCGTCGTCCGCGAGCATGGCAGCTTCCGCTGTAGCGGCTGCGTCCTCGCCAAGGTAAGTAGCGATGATCTCAGCATAAGTGCCGTTCTCTACGATGTTGGCAAGACCTGCGTTGAACATGTCGAGCAGCTCCTGGCTGTCCTCAGAGAAGATGGCAAAGCCGTACGGGGAACCTTCGTTCTCGGTATCATACAGAATCGTCAGAGCAAGGTCGCCGTCCTGGATGGAAGCCGCCATGATCGGCGTATCTTCGAAGCATGCTACAACCTGGCCGCCAAGGACTGCCTGATACATGGTCGGTGAATCTTCATAATAAGTGATCTCAAATCCGTATTCCTCCTGCAGGCTCTCCGCATAGGAAGCACCCTGCGTACCGGTCTTTACGCCAACCGTCAGTCCGGCGAGATCTTCAAAGCCGGTGATCTCGGAATCCGCTGCAACCGTCATGGACTGGGTCGCGTTGTAATATCCGTCGGAGAATGTCCAGCCGGATTCCTTGCGCTCGTCTGTGATGGAAGCGCCTGCGATCATGCCGTCTGCCTGTCCTGCCTGGCATGCTGCGATAGCGGAATCCCAGCCGAGGGAGTTCAACTCGTACTCAAAGCCCTGATCCTCTGCGATCGCTGCGAGAATGTCTACGTCAATGCCGACAAACTCACCGTCGTCATTTGTGTACTCGAACGGCTTAAATACGGTATCCGTCGCAATTGCCCATACCTTGGACTCTTCCTCCTCAGCTGCCGCCGGAACGCTCATGCATCCCGCGATCATAGCTGCTGTGAGCACGAATGCTAATTGTTTTTTCATAATGAAACACTCCTTTTCATGAAAATAAAATAGATAAGTAGATAACACGAATAACAATGTGACCTGTCATTCTATGTGATAATGAAAAAAGACGCAGCTAACACAAGCTGACGCCTTTGTCACTTCGTCTATTCTAACACTGAGTTTTTATTCTGTCAATCGCACGACAGATGAAAATTATATAAATTCATGATGCCGGAAGCAAATGGCGGGAATAGAATGCCCGCGCCCGGAGTCCGGACCTTTTGCACCCCGGCGCCATGAAACCCCAGGAAGCGGCCGCCATTCAGGAGGCAAGGCAATATGCACAAAAACGATTGACCATTTTTGTGAAGTTTGTGCACACTTATTTGGAACCGGATGCTATAATAGGCACCGTAAAACCCCCCAATACATTATATAGTTTTTGCTACACCCCATTTGAGAGATACCTTCTCCGAAAAAAGCAGCCATGCGGCTGCTTTTTTCGTGTTTTTTAATAGGGAACTTCGTTCCTATAAAGCAAAAACGCTTCGCGAAGAGGAGGAGCTGATGTAGGCTTGCCCACTTTGTTCTTGCGCGGGACAGGGATTATATTTTATAATAAGACTTATCATTACCAACTTATTATCAACAGAAGCAAGAGGACCTGACCATGGATCAGAAAAAAATGATGAGACGGCTGGATTATTTTATTCATATGCGGCCGGTTTTTGATGTACAGTCCCTGTTTTCCGACGGGACAGAAAATTTCGTGACGCCGATGGAGCCGAAGCCGGGTGATAAGGTAACCATCCGTTTTCGTACAAAGCGTGACAATGTGGATGCGGTATTTTTTATCAGCGGATCGGTCAAACAGCCGATGACGGTGGAAACAAGCGATTCGCGTTTTGATTATTACGCGGCGGAAATTACGGTCGGAGAGGATCCGCTCTATTATTATTTTGAGGTACAGGCCGGAAAAGTGCGCTGCTTTTATACCCGGCTCGGCGTATCGCGGGATCTGAACCAGAGCCGCATGTTTTGCCTCGTACCGGGCTTTTCCACGCCGGACTGGGCGAAGGGTGCGGTCATGTATCAGATTTTTACGGAGCGCTTCTGCAACGGCGATCCGACAAATGATGTGCTGGATCAGGAATATGTCTATCTGGGGAAACCGGTAAACCGTGTGACCGACTGGAATAAGCTGCCGGAGGCGGACGGCACCAGGGAATTTTACGGCGGAGATCTGCAGGGCATCTTAAATAAGCTCGATTATCTGCAGGAGCTGGGCGTGGAGGTGCTGTATCTGAATCCGATTTTTGTCTCGCCCTCGAATCACAAATATGACACGCAGGATTATGACTATGTCGACCCGCATATCGGTGTCATTGTGACGGAGGAAGCTCAAAATCAGAATACGGCTCAGAGAAAGTCTGGCATGAGACAGGAAATCGCGCGGCAAAAGACGGGCAATCCGGATGCTTTGGAAGAGACGTTTAAGGACAACCGGCATTCCTGGCGTTACATCAGCCGGGTGACGGATCTTCGCAATCTGGAAGCGAGCAACGCTTTTTTTGCGAAATTTGTGGAGGAGGTTCACCGGCGCGGCATGCGGGTGATTCTGGACGGTGTCTTTAATCACTGCGGCTCTTTTAACAAGTGGATGGACCGGGAGCGGATTTATGAGAACCAGCCGGGCTATGAAAAGGGGGCGTATGTCTCGCAGGACAGCCCGTATCGTTCCTTTTTTAAATTCAACAATGAGCACGAGTGGCCATATAATCCTTACTATGAAGGCTGGTGGGGCTATGAGACGCTGCCGAAGCTGAATTATGAGGCGTCATCGGAACTGGAGGCTTATATTCTGCGGGTTGCCGTGAAATGGGTGTCGCCGCCCTATAATGTGGACGGATGGCGGCTTGACGTGGCGGCGGATCTCGGGTTCTCGCCCGACTACAATCACCGCTTCTGGAAAAAATTCCGGAACGCGGTAAAAACGGCGAACCCGGATGCGATCATCCTGGCTGAACACTATGAGGACGCGTCTCCGTGGCTGGGCGGCGACGAGTGGGATACGGTGATGAATTACCGCGCATTCATGGAGCCGACGACCTGGTTTTTTACCGGCATGGAAAAACACAGCGATGAATATAAGGAAGAATTAAAAGGAAACGCAGACTGCTTCCGGACGACCATGGCGCTGAATATGACGGAATTCCTCACGCCGTCTCTGGAGACGGCGATGAATCAGCTCTCAAACCACGACCATTCCCGTTTCCTGACGCGCACGAGCGGCAGACCGGGACGCGTGGAAAAACTCGGCGCCGAGGCGGCGGCCGAGGGCGTTCGCCCGGAGATCATGCGTGAGGCGGTCGTAATGCAGATGACCTGGCCGGGATCCCCGACCCTGTATTACGGCGATGAAGCGGGCGTCTGCGGTTTTACCGACCCGGATAACCGGCGCACCTACCCCTGGGGGCATGAAGATCCGCTGATGCTGGAATTTCACCGCAGCGTAATTGCGATGCACCGCCGCTATCCGGTGCTGGCACACGGATCCCTGCGTTTTCTGGGGAGCGGAGATGGCTGGCTCTCATATGGACGCTTCAGCCGTACGGACCAGATGGTTGTGATTTTTAACAACCGGGATGAACGGATGGAACTGACGCTGCCGGTGTGGCCGGCGGGCATCACCAACGACAGCGTGCTGGAGCGCGTGTTTGAGACTTCCGGCGATGGCTTTACCGAGGAAGGCGCGGCCTATCCGCTCATCGGCGGCGAACTGAAAATTGTGCTTTTGCCGACTTCGGCGGTCGTTCTGGAGGCAAGCCCCAGACTCGTACCGAGCGTACATTTTTCTGAACGATAATGGATTCCTGCTCTGATTCAGAACATCAGGCCACAGACCGCCTGCTTCGCAGGCTATATGCCGCTTACGCGTCATATTCTCCGCTGTCGCTCCGGTCGGTGCTAAACGAGCGCCACTGGCGCTCAGCACCTGAGGCTTGATGGGTCTACGCTCCGCTTCGGTCCGCGCTAAACGGACGTCCACTGGACGTCCAGCGCCGTTCCGCCCATCCCGAAATGAAAATACAGTCTTTAGCAGGTAAACCTGCACAGCCTGTCTTTTCATTTCGATGCTGTTCTGAATTGTTTTACAATCTTAAGAAAACTTCAAGTTACTTTTAACAGGACATTCCTTTTTTTCCAGCGGAATTGCGGTTATGATAAAGACAGCTTTGAAATACGGTTTTCAGATACAGGCATAACCGGAATTGCGGATTTCTGACAGAACCGGATGAATGACGGCGAAAGAACAGGGCAGAAATAAGAAAGAGGGGATCCATATTGAAAAAACGAACGATCGGACTGCTTGCGCTTGTATTGGCGCTGCTTGCGGGCGTGCTCGGTACGTATACCGCCATCAGTGCGTATTACCGGACGCATTTTCTGGAAAATACGACGATCAACGGGATTGATGTATCGGATCTGACTGTGGCAGAGGCGGAGACAAAGATTGCCGAAGATGCTGAAAGCTATCGCCTCGTGGTCACCGGAAAGGACGAGGAGCAGGAGACCATCTATGGCGCGGACTTTGATTATTGTTTCGTGTCAGACGGGGAGACGCAGAAGCTGCTGGATGGTCAGAACCCGCTGGGATGGATTTTCGCGTATTTTGCGGACGGACAGTCTTATTCCATGGATAGCTCGGTGACTTATGACGCGGAAAAGCTGGCGGCGGCCGTGTCGGCGCTCTCCATGATGCAGGAAGATCAGATGGTGGCTCCGGAAAATGCATATATTGCGCTTCTGGAGGACGGCACGTACGGGATTGTCGCAGAGAAGGAGGGCACGCAGCTTGACACGGAAAAGGTACAGGAGGCGGCGCTGACTGCCGTGGAGGCGGGGAAAAAGACGCTGAATCTGGAGATGGCCGAATGCTATGTGACAGCAGACGTTACCTCGGAAGATGAGAGCCTGCTCACACAGGTGAGCCTGTATAATCAGTATGCTTCCATGGTGATCAATTATTATATGAGCGGCGACGTGGTCGTTTCACTGACTTCAGATACCTTTATGGACTGGTTTTCACTGGATGAAACGAATACGCCCTCGTTTGATTATGAATTGGTGGCTGCCTGGGTGGAAACGCTGGCGGATACCTACGACACGATCGGCACTTACGAACCGTTCGTCACATCCAACGGCGAGACAGTGTATGTGGAATCCGTGACCTACGGCTGGCAGATGGACCGCGAGTCGGAGACGGCACAGCTTTACAGCCTGCTTCTTGCGGGGCAGACCGAGGGCCGCTCCCCGGTGTGGACGGTGAGCGCGCTGACGCGGGGAGACAACGACATCGGCGACACGTATGTGGAGATTGACTACACCAATCAGAGGATGTGGTACTATAAAGACGGTGAACTGCTGGTAGAGACGCCGGTTGTGACCGGAAACACCAGCGCCGGAAATGCCTCTCCGGAAGGGCTGTACTATATTGTCTACAAACAGCAGGACGCGACGCTGACCGGAGAGACCTACGAGACACCAGTGGATTACTGGATGCCATTTTATGGGAACGTGGGGATTCATGACGCGGACTCCTGGCGGAGCCTTTACGGCGGCACGATCTACATGACAAGCGGATCCCACGGCTGCATCAACACGCCGACGGCACAGGCACAGACGATCTATGAGAATATAGAGGCAGGGACGCCGGTCGTCTGCTACAGCTCCGGCACAGATTATGGTTACGGTACGGCGTCAGGCGGTACATCCTATGTGGCGAACAGCACTTCCGGTTCGGGCGGCTCTTCAGCTTCGGGCAGTTCTTCGGATTCGGATGACGATGAGAATATCATTATCATAGATGGAAGTAATTCCTCTTCCTCGACGAACAGTTCGGCTTCCGACAGCAGCAGCGGTTCCGTTTCCACGGACAGCAGCGACGTGTCTTCTTCCGGCAGCAGCACGGATTCCGACAACGCGGAGTTTGAGATCGTGATTTCGGATGAGACGACCTGGCCGTCCGGGACATCGGACAGCTCCTCCGGTTCAACGGATTCTTCCGGCGGAAGTTCCGGTTCATCGGACGACAGTATTATTGTGATTGAGTGACCCGGATCCGCTGCATCTTACACTCATACCAGGAGAAACGCAGCCTCAGGCATCCGCAGGCAGATTTTTGTAAGTCTCACGAGCATAGTGAATAATAAACGGCGCAAATGAGACGCAAAAATCAACGTGTCTGCGGTGGATGCCGAGGCAAGGTGTCTGGTTTGGATGTGACGTATATCTCTGTCGTTTTTGCACCAGCAAACAAAAAAGAAATGCTTGCATTTTCGGGCATATGATGGTATGTTTTAGATGCTCATACAACTGACGGAAGTGGGTCACCACAGGGGAGTATGAGAACAGAGAATGTCGACCGTCTGGGCAAATGACAGAGTTTGTTCCGGACGGTTTTTTTATTCACCAGTCCAGAACAGCAGCAAAAAGGAAAACAGGAGGGATGCGCAAATGGAACTGTTAAATCTGGAAACAGAACTGAAAGGAAACAGCTATCCGGGAAGAGGCATTGTGATTGGCCGGACAAAGGATGGGGCGAAAGCTGTGACCGCGTATTTTATCATGGGCAGAAGCTCAAACAGCAGGAACCGTGTCTTCGTGGAAGATGGCGAAGGAATCCGCACGCAGGCGTTTGATCCGGCGAAGCTGGAGGACCCGAGTCTGATCATCTACGCGCCGGTGCGGGTGCTGGGGAATCAGACGATCGTGACAAACGGCGACCAGACGGATACCATTTATGAGGGAATGGGCCGGGAAACCGAACCACTGACTTTTGAGCAGTCGCTTCGTTCCCGCAGGTTTGAGCCGGACGCTCCGAACTATACGCCGCGTATTTCAGGCATTCTCCATGTTGAAAACGGAAAATTTGATTACGCCATGTCCATCTTAAAGAGTGCGGACGGCAGCCCGGACACCTGCGACCGCTACACGTTCACCTATGAGAATGCGCTTGCGGGAGAGGGCCGGTTTATCCACACGTATATGGGCGACGTCCAAGCGGAGCAGAGAGCGATTCCGCAGGGTCTGCCCAGTTTTGAGGGCGAGCCGAAGCGCGTGGCGATTCCGGATGATATCGACGCGTGCACCGATCTGCTCTGGAACAGTCTTAACGAAGACAATAAGGTATCGCTGTTCGTGCGGTATATCGATATCGCGACGGGCGCGTATGAGACCCGGATTGTAAATAAAAATGAGTAAAACAGAACGTATAAGGCAGAACAGATAAAAACAGCTGCCCTGTAAAAAAAAGCAAAAATAACAGAAAGCAAAAATAACAGAAAACAGAGATAACAGGAAAAGAAAGGATAAGAACCGATGAAAGAACTTGCTTTGAAATACGGATGCAATCCGAACCAGAAACCCTCCCGCATCTATATGGCGGATGGCAGTGACCTCCCGATCCAGGTGCTGTCAGGACGCCCGGGTTATATCAATTTCCTCGACGCGTTCAACGGCTGGCAGCTTGTGCGCGAGCTGAAAGCAGCCACGAATCTTCCGGCGGCGACGTCGTTCAAGCACGTATCTCCGGCCGGCGCAGCGGTAGGGCTTCCGCTCACGGAGACACTGGCAAAGATTTACTGGGTGGACGACTGCGACTATGAGAACCTTTCGCCGTTGGCCTGTGCGTACGCGAGAGCGAGAGGGGCGGACCGTATGTCCTCATTCGGAGATTTTATCGCGCTGTCCGATGTCTGCGACCGGGACACCGCGCTGCTGATCAAACGTGAAGTGTCCGACGGCGTGATCGCTCCGGGCTACACACAGGAAGCGCTGGATATTCTGGCGCAGAAGAAAAAGGGTAACTACAACATCATTCAGATTGACGAGAACTACCGGCCGGATCCGCTGGAGCACAAGCAGGTATACGGCGTGACCTTCGAACAGGGACGCCAGGAACTGCCGATCGACGACGCTCTGCTCTCCAATATCGTGACCAAGAACAAAGACATTCCGGCGGAAGCGCTGGCGGATATGAAGATCGCGCTGATCGTTCTCAAGTACACACAGTCCAATTCCGTCTGCTATGTAAAGGGCGGACAGGCGATCGGCATCGGCGCAGGTCAGCAGTCGAGAGTACACTGTACAAGACTTGCCGGTCAGAAAGCGGATGCCTGGTTCCTGCGTCAGAGCCCGAAGGTACTGGCTCTTCCGTTCTCCGATAAAATCAGCCGTGCGGAGCGCGACAACGCGATCGACGTTTATATCGGAGAGGAATATATGGATGTCCTTGCGGACGGTGAATGGGAGAAGGTATTCACTGAGAAGCCGGAAGTCTTCACACAGGAAGAGAAGCGTGCGTGGCTGGATCAGATGCAGGATGTCACGCTTGGCTCGGACGCATTCTTCCCGTTTTCCGACAACATTGAGCGCGCACACAAATCCGGTGTAAAGTATGTCGCGGAGCCGGGCGGGTCTGTGCGTGACGCGGACGTGATTGCAACCTGCAATAAGTATGGGATGGCGATGGCGTTTACCGGAATCCGGCTGTTCCATCACTGAAAAACCGGGCAGGACGACCAGCGCCTGCCCATATGCGCATGGAAAAGGCGGCAGAGTGTTCGTTCTCTGCCGCCTTTTCCATAGAAAGGATGTAACTGTAGAAGTATGGAACAGTTACGAAAGGAGTGAGTATCATCAGCCGAAATATCTCTTCAGCAGTCCCTCGAATGCCCGGCCGTGTCTCGCCTCGTCGCGCGCCATCTCATGAACGGTGTCATGGATCGCGTCAAGGTTGAGTGCCTTTGCGCGTTTCGCAAGGTCGAACTTGCCTGCGGTAGCGCCGTTCTCTGCGTCCACTCTCATCTCAAGGTTTTTCTTTGTGCTGTCGGTCACGACCTCGCCGAGCAGTTCAGCAAACTTTGCGGCATGCTCCGCTTCCTCATAAGCCGCTTTCTCCCAGTACAGGCCGATCTCCGGATATCCCTCTCTGTGAGCGACTCTCGCCATCGCAAGATACATACCTACCTCGGAGCACTCGCCCTCGAAGTTCGAGCGAAGGTCAGCGATGATGTCATCCGGTGCGCCCTGCGCAACGCCTACGACATGCTCTGCGGCCCAGACCTTGTCTTCTGCCTGCTCTTTGAATTTGGATGCAGGCGCCTTGCAGATCGGACAGACTTCCGGAGCTGCTTCGCCTTCATAAACATAACCACATACGGTACATACGAATTTTTTCATAGTTGTATTCTCCTTTTTGTTATTTTTTATTTTTAATAATAGTAATTATTACTGAAATTAATATATCATCGTATTTCCTGTCTGTCAAGCGTTATTTTATATGTTTTTATATTTTTTTGATCTGATCCAGCTGCGCGGTGGACAATATAAAGTCTCCGGTGATCAGGAATCGGCATCTTTTTCCAGACAACTCTGGCAGACTCCGTAAAAGTTCGTTGTGCAGGAATCAATCCTGCCGGGGCAGCTTTTGACTGTCGAGCGGAGCGCTTCTTCCAGACGCTCTGTCTCAACGTCGTAAACATGCTCACATTTTGTACAGATAAAATGCTGATGCGGAGCCGCGTTGCCGTCATAGCGTTCCGGACCCGTGCCGGTGGTGATACGGGAAATCTCACCCATATCGGTCAGAAGCCCCAGATTGCGGTAGACGGTGCCGAGGCTGATATTCGGATATTCTTCCCGCAGATTCGCGTAGATGGTATCTGCGGTCGGATGATCTTTTCGTCCTTCCAGAAATGTCTTGATCGCCTCGCGCTGGCGGCTGTGTTTGTGCATTGCCATAAGCGCCTCCTTTTATTGATTTTATAGTAAACGACGTAAATCGTTTTACTTTGCGCCTGACGCAAGGCAGCGGCGCTGGACATCCAGTGGAGGTTCGTTTAGCCCTCGCCGGGTGGCATCCCGTCCTTTGGACGGGATATTCGCCGACCGAAGCGGAGCGGAGACCGCAGCCATTCCTCGTGCGTCAGTGCGCATCATTATAATAACAGTAATGATTATTAAAATAAATATAGCCTGTTTTGCATACTTTGTCAATGAGAAATTGACAATCGGTCCAAAAAGTGATACTCAATAGAGGAGTGATCTGATCAGAATGCTCCATGCAAAAGAATCAGAGGAGGAGAATACCATCATGAATATTATAGTAAGACAATTTGAAACGAAGGATTTAGAGGCGGCCATTGCCATCTGGAACCGTGTCGTCGACGACGGCATTGCGTTTCCGCAGGAAGAAGATCTGACGGAGGAGACGGGCAAAGCATTTTTTGAATCGCAGACTTATACGGCAGTTGCGGAGGAGGAGGAATCCGGACAGATTTATGGGCTGTATATTCTGCACCCGAATAATATCGGCAGATGCGGGCATATCGGTAATGCGAGCTACGCAGTGCGCGCTGACATACGCGGGCAGCATGTCGGCGAGAAGCTGGTGAGCGATTGTCTGGTGCAGGCGAAGGCGCATGGATTCCGGGTGATGCAGTTTAATGCGGTGGTAAAGTCCAATATGCACGCGCGGCATCTGTATGAACGGCTGGGATTTGTGCAGCTGGGAACGATTCCCGGCGGCTTTCGGATGAAGGACGGACATTATGAGGATATCTGTCCATATTATCATGAACTTTGAGTTTTCGTTTACAGGAAACAGAAGACAAAGGAGGGTACCCATGATTTATGATGTGATTATTGTCGGTTCCGGTCCGGCCGGTCTGACGGCAGCGATTTACGCCGTGCGGGCACAGCTGTCTGTGCTGGTGCTGGAAAAGGAATATATGAGCGGCGGACAGATGCTGAACACGTATGAGGTAGACAACTATCCGGGCCTGCCGGGGATCGGCGGCTTTGAGCTGGGCGTGAAATTCCGGGAGCACGCGGAGAAGCTGGGCGTGAAGTTTATTAATATAGAAGTAAGACATATCGGTGAGGAGAGGAACCCTTTCTTTCGCGAGGGCGCGCCTGAGGGA
The DNA here is from genome assembly GCA_020860715.1 of Clostridiales bacterium. Taxonomy (GTDB): domain Bacteria; phylum Bacillota; class Clostridia; order Lachnospirales; family Lachnospiraceae; genus Choladousia. The sequence goes on from JAJBTU010000017.1 coordinate 23,080, forward strand.
GATGCTGCTGCCGGAAATGGTGCTGCCGGAAATGTCGGTGCCGGGAATGGTGCTGCCGGAGATGTTGCTGCCGGAGAACACGTCTGGGTGCTGAATACAAGCGGCGAGGAATTCCGGGCGCGCGCGGTTGTGCTGGCGATGGGCGCGAAACACAGGCTGCTCGGCGTTCCCGGTGAGAAGGAACTGGCCGGTATGGGCGTTTCCTATTGCGCTACCTGCGACGGAGCTTTTTTTAAGGAGCGGACGGTTGCAGTCGTGGGCGGAGGCGATGTGGCGGCTGAGGACGCGCTGTTTCTGGCGCGCGGCTGCGAAAAGGTGTATCTGATCCACCGCAGGGACGAGCTGCGGGCGGCGCCTCTTTTGCAGGAGCAGCTGCGGGCGTGCAAAAATGTGGAATTTATCTGGGACTCTGAGGTGACGGAGATCTGCGGCGATGAGCAGGTGGAAAGCATCCGGATTCGAAATAAAAAGGACGGAAGTGAACGTACGCTGGAGCTGGAGGGCGTATTCATTGCGGTGGGAACGCGGCCGAATACGGAAATTGTTACCAATTTGTTACATCTTGATAAAAATGGTTATATTTCTGCGTCAGAGGACGGAATCACGGAAAAACCGGGCATTTTTGCTGCCGGGGATATCCGTACAAAGCGTCTGAGACAAATTGTGACGGCAGTTTCGGACGGGGCGAACGTGATTACCTCTGTTGAAGCCTACCTGAACCGGACAAAATGAGGAAAATATGAGTCTGAGACAGAGGGGATCCGGCTTGCCGCCCCGCATTTTCAGACAAAATTTAAATAGAAAATGAAAAAAAATTTAAAAAGTTATTAATTACCCTTGACAATATCCCTGCCATTTGTTATGATAAGCGCGTAATAAATGTAATAATTTCGTAATAAATTTTAAAGTTGTTTGGAGGCGGGGATAGATGATGAAGAAAGCTGTGATACAGTTTACAGCCTGCTGTCTGGCGGCAGGGATTGCGGTTTCAAGTTTTGGCATGACTGCTCTGGCAGACAATTCGAGTATGACGCTGGCCGGGCTTAGCGAGAAAGATACAATCGTAGTCAATTCTACACTGGCGGGACTTTCTGAGACAGATTCCGTAGTGATTGCTGAGGGGAAAGCCGATACGGCGGACGCGAAGACAGAGACCGCCGCTGAGACGGCTGAGACCGTATCTGAGACGGCGGATGCCGGGGAGACTTCTGCTGAGACGGCCGACGCTTCCGCTGATGAGACAGAAGCGGAGACGGAGACGGAGACTGAGACCGAGCCGGTATACGACACCAGCATGAGCGGTGAGACCGCATTCGGGCAGTGTGATAATTACATCAATGTCCGTTCTGACGCGAGTACGGACAGTGAGGTAGTGGGAAAGATTTACAACAACAATTCCGTAACGATCCTCGGACAGCTCGGAGACTGGTATGAGATTCAGTCGGGCAATGTGACCGGATATGTGAAGGCGGATTTCATCGCTACCGGCGAGGAAGCGGAAACAATTGCGGAAGAGACGGCCTATAATGTGGCGACGGTCAACGCGGAAGGGCTTTGGGTCCATTCCGACGCGAGTGAGGATTCTGAGACGATCGCCATGGTCTACTATTCAGATCAGATGGAAGTAGTTTCGTACGAAGGCGACTGGATGAAGGTCGTGCTTGAGGATGGTACATATGGTTATGTAAATGCCTGGTATGTAAACTATGATTCCTACTATTCGACAGGTGAGACTCTGGAAGAGGAGCAGGAGAGACTGGATGAGCAGTGGCTTGCATATCTGGCCGAGCAGGAAGCGGCAGCAGAGGCGGCAGCGGCGGAAGCGGCAGCAGCAGCGGCTGAGACAGAGGCAGCGGCAGCCACAACTACAACTACTGAGACGACGACCTCTTCTTCAAGTCTGAGCGAAGCTCAGTCAGCGGTAGATGAGGCATATCAGACATATCTGGATGCGCAGGAAGCGGCTGACGAGGCGACACATCAGGCGGATGAGCAGCTGGTATATGATACCTATGACGCGGCGGTAGCGGCATATCAGGATTATCTGAACGCGGTTGCCGAGGCGGATGAGATTAAGTACAGTTCTGCGACATCGGAGACGACTACGACCAGTGAGACTGCGACTGAGACCACGACGACGGAAGCGGCGCAGACCGAGGCGGCGCAGACCGAGGCGGCGCAGACCGAGACGGCGGCTACAGAGGCGCAGACCGAGGCGGCCGCGACGACAAGTACATCGTCCTCTTCCTCTACCGGTCAGGCGATTGCGAACTACGCGGTACAGTTTGTCGGCAACCCGTATGTATACGGCGGTACAAGCCTGACCAATGGCGCTGACTGCTCCGGATTTACACAGTCCGTATTCGCTCACTTCGGGATCAGCATTTCCCGTACGGCGGCTTCTCAGGCCTGCGGCGGCACATCGGTGTCCTTAAGCGATATCCAGCCGGGTGATCTGCTGTTCTACTCGAACGGAGGAAGCATTGGTCACGTAGCACTTTATATCGGCAACGGACAGATCGTACACGCGAGCACGTCCAGCACCGGCATCATTATTTCGAACTACAATTACCGCACGCCGGTATGCGCAAGAAGATACTGGTCATAAGAGCAAAACGATCAGCAGCAGAATAAGATACAGTGGAGGCTGTTCGCCGGATGGCGAACAGCCTTTTCCTTTTTTTCCTTTCATTCTTGCGTGATAACAGCTGAGGTGATATACTCGTAGCAATAGGCCGACATATGAATGATACCGGGAAAACGGACACAGTTCAGACTGCGTTTTCCATGCGGGAGATGCATGGCACGGACGCACGGAGACTGTGAAAACGGCAGCAGGCGATATAGAAGTGGAGTACAGGATATGACGAAAAACGACTGGTATGAGACCGGTGAACAGATCATCAATCTGGTGCAGGATGCCGTGGATACGGGGGATTTTTCACAGATTGGCAATACGATTTCCAATGTGGTAAACAGTGCGATGGACGAGCTGCGGGGGAATCTCGGAGGCCATGACCAGACTTATCGCGGAAATTATCGTGGGACTTATCGTGGGTCGGCGGACCGCACCCGGGCAGCTTATGAGCAGGCGGACAGGCAGAACGGACGCGGGGGAACGTATCAGCCGCCCGCGGTGAAACGAAAGGTACCGGGCGAGTTCGGCAGCAAGGTGATGAAATACACCGGCTATGCCCTAGGCGTGATGTTTGGAGGCATGCTGGCGCTGGAGGCGCTGGCGGCGGCAGCCATCGGGGATATGTTTCTGCTGGCGGGGAGCGGGATCATGACCGGGATTTGCTGCGCAGGCAGTCTGCTGCTAGGAGCGGCCGGACAAAAAAGGCTCGGACTTTCCAGACGGTTCCGCCGTTATCAGGAAGTGCTGGGCGGCCGGACTTACTGTAAGATAGAAGAACTTGCATCAGGCATCGGCGGTACGGCCAAATATGTGACGAAAGATTTGAAACATATGATTCGGCGCGGCTTTTTCCCGGTGGGATATCTGGATCGGAAAGAGACGCTTCTGATCACGGATCAGTCGACCTATCAGCAGTATCTGCGGACGGAAGAGGAATATGAAAGACGGCAGCGGGAGCAGACCGCGTCCAGTGCGTCCGGATATGACGCCGCATCGAACGGGCAGACTTCCTCTGGTGAGGCGGGGGCTGCGGCATCTGCCGGCTCCACGGCGGCCAAAGGGAGCGCCGCGCAGCGCTCACCGGAGCATCAGGCGCTGATTGATGAAGGAAAGCGTTATATCCGCCATATACACGAATGCAATGAGAAGATTCCGGGGGAGGAGATCACTGCGAAGCTGACCCGGCTGGAACTGGTGGTGACAAGGATTTTCCGGGAAGCGGAGAGAGACCCGGATTCGGTGACGGATCTCCGGAAGATGATGAGTTATTATCTGCCGACGACACAGAAACTGCTGGATGCTTACTGCGAACTGGATGCACAGCCTGCCGAAGGCAAAAATATGGCGGAGACAAAAAAAGAGATTGAGAGCGCGCTGGACACGATCAACACCGCGTTTGAGAACCTTCTGGACAGTCTGTACGAGGAACAGGCATGGGATATTTCGTCTGATATCTCCGTGTTGAATTCCATGCTGGCGCAGGAGGGCCTGACCGGTGGGAAATTCACGCAGAGCGCAGATAAGAATTCCTGATAAAAAGGCACTGAAAACAAAATAAGAATAAGATAAACGAGGAGGAATGAGCGATGGACGAGTTTAAGGATTTTGCAGAGACACCGACACCGGTGCTGACGTTTGGTACACCTGTGGAGGAGGCGGCCTCAGTGCCTGCCGCGCAGGAGATGACAGTGCCTGCCGCGCAGGAGGCGGAGCAGATTCCGGTAGATCCCCAGCTGACGGAGGAGTCGCTGACGCCGGAAGAGCGGAAGATGGTGGATGATTTCAGCAGGCAGATCGATCTGCATGATTCCAACGGCATTTTGCAGTACGGGGCGGGCACACAGCGGAAGATGGCGGACTTCTCAGAGACGGCGCTGAAAAACGTGCGTACGAAGGATCTCGGCGAGGTCGGCGATATGATCACCAGTCTGGTGACCGAGCTGAAAAGTTTTGATTCGGACGAGGAGAAAGGATTCCTCGGGATTTTCAAAAAGAACACCAACAAGATGGCCGCGATGAAGGCGAAGTATGACAAGGCGGAGGTCAATGTTGAGAAGATCTGCACGGTTCTCGAAGACCATCAGGTACAGCTGATGAAGGATGTGGCCGTGCTGGATAAGATGTACGGTCTGAATCTTTCTTATTTTAAAGAACTTTCCATGTATATTCTGGCCGGAAAGAAGCGTCTGGAGGAAGTGCGCGCGACGGAACTGAAAGAGGCATATGACAAAGCGCAGAAGAGCAATCTGCCGGAAGACGCGCAGGCGGCGAAGGACCTTCAGGAACTCTGCGACCGTTTTGAGAAAAAGCTGCACGATCTGGAACTGACCCGCATGATCGCGATTCAGACCGGACCGCAGATTCGTCTGGTACAGTCCAGCGATACGATGATGATCGAAAAGATCCAGTCGACGGTGGTGAATACGATTCCTCTCTGGAAGAGTCAGATGGTGATCGCGCTCGGCGTAGAGCACGCGAATCAGGCGGCGCAGGCGCAGAAGGAAGTCACGGAAATGACCAATGCGCTGTTAAAGAAAAACGCAGAGAAGTTGAAGGTGACGACCGTGGAGAGCGCGAAGGCTTCCGAACGCGGTATCGTGGATCTGGAGACGCTGAAGAGTACGAACGCGACCCTGATCTCTACGCTGGACGACGTGATTAAGATTCAGGAAGAAGGCCGACAGAAACGCCGTGCTGCTGAGGATGAGCTGAATCGTATGGAACAGGAGCTCAAGAATAAGCTGCTGGAAGTGAGCAACTGATCCGAGCGGAACCGGAGCGCAGGACACAAAGGGAGAATGAGGAACATGCAGGAAACGGAAGAATTTTTAAGCGGATTCTGCAAAAGACAGAATCAGACCAGAACGGTTCTCTGTGAATTTGAAGTGTACGAGGACGGGACCCGAAAGCTGGTTTCCTGGGACTGCGATTTTGGAACGTGTGAACACAGCCGGGAATGCCGGCTGATGGGAAATGCAAAAAACAGATGATCCGCGCAGCCAGGCTGCGCGGGTCAGTTGTGCGAATGAATGAATTGTATAAATCAGCTGCGCGGATGTTTCAGAGAACAGGCTCTGTTATGACCGCGCTTCTTTTACTTCCAGAAGCAGGGCGATGTTTGCTGTCTCGTAAGTATTCAGCACGGCCGTATCGAAATCATCCGGATCAACGGTGCCGGTGTACCAGGACATGGAATCGAAATATTCCTGGACACTTTCTTTGTTGAATCTGCGGCCGTGCCGCGCATAGATTTCATTGATGGCCATCTGCA
>JAJBTU010000017.1:29088-45236 GCA_020860715.1 Clostridiales bacterium
ATTTCATTGATGGCCATCTGCACCTCATCGGCGGTCATACCTGCAAGATCTGCCTCCGTCAGATAGGTGGAAGCGCTGTCCTCGAAGATGTACTCGGAATCCATGGAAAGAATGGTGTCGACCGTCAGCGTGATGTTGGCTTTGACCCAGTCCATGTCATTGGCGAGAGAAAAAAATTCGTTGTAGATGTCGATGTTCCCCGTGTATGCCTGAACATCCGTGGGGAATTCCGCGTAATAGGTACCCTCGGTGGTCTTTCCGATCACCATATAGCTTGGCAGATCAACGTAATCCTCCTCCGTCGTAAAGCAGATGGAGAACAAATGACCGCCATTTTCGAATCCGAGCTCCTCCGTCAGCGCATTGCGCGAACTGATATGGTAAAAGCTGACCTGGTCCGTGGTGTTCATCTGTACCTTTCCGCTCCAGTCTGTTGGGAGCACGACCTGTACTTCAGGGAAGTCGATGCAGATGTTGTTGTTTTCATCCTTGGAGATCGTGGATTCCCAGCGGGAGGTTTCCGCCAGAGCCGTCATGGAAAAAGCGGCTGTCAGGCACAGAAGCGTCAGCAGTGTACGTGTAAAAAGATTCTTTTTCATAATAATTCCTTCCTTTGAGACGATTGTATTTTGGCCATCCGGTTCTTATCCGGCTCCGGGCGGTCGCCGGGAAAAGAGACCGCCCAGAGCTTTTTGTAACCGTATTTTACCATAAATGACCGGACAAAAAATGAAAGGTTTCTTATTTCTTTGCGAGGTTTTGTGTAACATAACTGAAATTGTTTTCAAAAATCTCTGTATTCAGGTCATGCGGTTCGGCGCCTGGTCCTGTTTGACTTCAAATTTGTAGCCAACGCCCCATACTGTCTTGATCGCCCAGCAGCTGTTTGATTTGAACTTCTCCCGGAGGCGCTTGATATGTACGTCAACGGTGCGGGTATCCCCCATGTAGTCAAAGCCCCAGAGCCGGTCGAGCAGCTGCTCTCTGGAAAACACCTGATTGGGCGAGGAGGCCAGAAAATACAGCAGTTCAAGTTCTTTTGGCGGCAGGTCGACCGTCTCGCCGCGGTAGATCACCGAGTAATTGGTGAGACTGATGATCAGGTTCGGGTATTTGACATATTCCCCGGATTCGATGTCTGACGGCGGCATTTTTTCCGCAGGCCGATAGCGGCGCAGAACAGCCCGGATGCGGGAGAGCAGCTCACGGGCATCGTAAGGTTTTGCCATATAATCATCAGCGCCGAGATCCAGTCCCCGGATGCGGTCTTCCACTTTACAGGCGGAAGAAAGCAGTATCACGGGAATATCGGTCTGCAGACGCAGTTCCTGAAATACCTGAAAAGGCTTTTTTTCCGGGAAAACAGGGTCCAGAAGAACGAGATCCGGTGCGTCGGTGAGACATTCCGGCAGAACCCGGTCTGCATCGGCGACGATCCGGCTGTCATATAATGCCTGCGTCAGGTAAAATGAGGTCAGCTGTGAAGAAGCATCGTCATTGTCGGCGATCAGGATTTTCTGCTGCTGTGTTGCTGAACTGTTCAATCAATCACCTTCTATTTTAATTCCACAATCGTTACGCCCGCATCGCCCTCGCCGAACTCCCCGAGCCGGAAGGAGGCGACATAGCTCTGGCGGCGCAGATACTGGTGGACTGCTTTGCGCAGAACTCCGCTGCCCTTGCCGTGCACAATCCGCACCGGGGAAAGGTGGGCGAGTACCGCGTCGTCCATGTATTTGTCCAGTTCCGTGATGGCATCGTCGGAATTCTTGCCGATCAGATTGATCTCGGAGCGGATTTCATAGCTCTTGGTGTTTCTGAGGCCGGAACTGTTTCCGCTTCCGGAAGAAACGAAACGGCTGCCTTTGCGCTGCCCCGGATGGTCCGGACGGCTGTTTTTGCCGGTGCCGAAATTTGTCCGGCCGCCCGCCGTGCTCCGGCTCGAAAATGAGGTCAGAGGTTCGTCATCGAGTTTTTCCAGATCTTTGATATTTACCTGAGAGCGAAGGATGCCCATCTGGACAAACAGGTTCCCTTTCGCGTCCGGCAGCGTGCTTACGGTACCGGTCAGGTTCAGACTTAAGACCTTCACACCGTCGCCGATCCGCAGATCTTTGCCGGAGAGTTCCTTTTTCGGTCTGCGGTCCTGGCGGATGCCAAGATGCGCATCGTTTTCGGAAATCTTTTCGCGGAGTCTGGTGCGCTCCTGTTCCATCTGGTTCCGGGAGCCGGACTCCTTGCCCAGCCTGTTGAATTTGCGGATCGTCTCATCCGCGTAATCCTTGGCGTCGCGCAGGATGTCCCGCGCTTCCTCCCGCGCTTTCTGCAGGATGGCATCGCGGCTCTCGTCGAGGCGTTCCTCCTTACGGGAAAGGGTTTGCTTTAAGTCCTCAATTTCCTGTTTATAGCGGCTGATCTGAGCCTGTTCCTTCTCAATGGTCGAACGGCTCTTTTCCAGATCGGCGATCACATCCTCGAAATCCTCTTCCTGCTGAGTAAGATGTTCTTTTGCCTCGCTGATGATGTAATCCGGCAGCCCGAGTTTTTCGGAGATCGCGAACGCATTGCTTTTGCCGGGAACGCCGATCAGCAGCCGGTAGGTCGGGCGCAGCGTTTCTACGTCAAACTCGCAGCAGCCGTTCTCCACGCCGGGCGTCGAGAGGGCGTAAATCTTCAGTTCACTGTAATGTGTCGTCGCAATCGTGCGTATCCCGCGGCTGTGCAGATTGGAAAGGATCGCGATCGCCAGCGCCGCGCCTTCGGTCGGGTCGGTGCCAGCGCCGAGCTCGTCAAAAAGGACCAGAGAACGTTCGCCTGCAGTACGGCTGTCGGAAGTTCCCCAGGAAACGGTGCGCCCGTGGAGGTCTTCCTGTACTGTGGCAGCGGCATGGCCCGGAGCAGGCCTGCCGGAAGCGTCCGCTTCGTCTATCGTTCTCAGAAAAGATACAATATTTGTCATATGTGAAGAAAATGTACTCAAACTCTGCTCGATGCTCTGCTCATCGCCGATGTCGGCGTACACCTCAGAGAAAACGGACAGTTCCGAGTGATCCAGCGCCGGGATATGCAGACCCGCCTGGCCGAGCAGGGTAAACAGCCCCACGGTCTTTAAAGAGACCGTTTTGCCGCCGGTGTTCGGGCCGGAGATGACCAGCAGGGTAAAATCGTCGCCCAGACGGATGTCTACCGGGACGACTTTTTTCGGGTCGAGCAGGGGATGGCGGCCTTTTTTGATGTTGATGCGGCCTTCCGTATTGAACACAGGCTCCGTTCCCTTATAGGAAAGAGAAAGCTGCGCGCGCGCAAAAATGAAATCCAGCTCGGTCAGCAGCAGAACATCGTAATTCAGCGCTTCCGTGTGCGCGCTGACTTCGGCGCTCAATGCTGCGAGCACCTTCTCGATCTCCTGCTCCTCGCGGGATTCCAGCTCGCGCAGGTCGTTGTTCAGCTTCACGACCGACATGGGCTCCACGAAAAGAGTCGAGCCGCTCGCGGACTGATCGTGGATCATGCCGGGTACCTGGCTGCGGTATTCCGCTTTCACCGGGATGCAGCTCCGTCCGTTTCGCTGTGTAATGACGGCGTCCTGCAGGTATGTGCGTGACGAGCCGTTCAGAAAAGAATTCAGCTGTGTGCGTATCCGTTCGCCGACCTGTTTCATCTGGCGGCGCACCTGCCGAAGTCCGGGGCTCGCGTCATCACTGATCTCATCCTCAGAGAGGATACAGCGGCGAATCTCAGAGGAAACAGAGGTAAGCGGCTGCAGGTCCGTGAACATCTGTGCGAGAGAATCCTCGTTCCCGCTGCCGTCAGATGTCACGGGAATATCACTTCTTCGGCCGTCCGCCGCTTCCTTCGCCTGGCTTTTCACACGGGCGGCTGTCTCCATCACCGTGCAGATACGCAGAAGTTCTTCTATATTTAAAGAACTGCCGACCTCCAGCCGCCGCAGGGAACCGCGGATATCGGAGAGTCCGGAAAAAGAGATGCGCCCTTTGCGCAGCATACGGCTGACCGCGTCCGTCGTCTCCTGCTGCATCCGCAGGATCTCTGAGAGGTCGTCGGAGGGGACGAGCGCGAGAGCGCGCTCTTTTCCAGGCTGAGAACCGGCAAATCCGGCCAGTCTCTGGATGATTTTATGGTATTCCAGTACCTTTAATGCTTTTTCATTCATAAAAGTGAAAATCTCCATTTCACAGGATCACGTTCTTTTTGCAGCTGTGCGTACGCAAGCGTCCTCTCCTTCCGATAGGTCACACTATCGGAACTTTGTTCCTCTGTGTGACAAGTTCCAGACCTTTGGTCGGTCACTGACTTGTCGGGTGAGAGTACGCAAGCGTCCTTCTACGCTTCGCTTCGGTCGGCGCTAAACGGACATCCACTGGATGTCCAGCGCCCTTCCGACAAGTCATATTTTAACTCATATAGCTGGTTTTGGAAAGAGAGAAATCGCCTGTTTGCGGTTTCCATTGTTGACAAAGTGAGGAAACTGCTTATAATAAATGCGAGAACCCGTCAGGGTACGGGCGCGGCTGCGCTACGCCAATTTATATTTAATTAAAAGGAGAAAATGATTATGCTGGAGAAATTATTTGACATCATCGCGGAGCAGCTCAATGTGGAGAAAGAGGAACTGAGCGCTGCGACCAGTTTTAAGGATGATCTGGGAGCGGATTCGCTGGACCTGTTCGAGCTTGTAATGGCTCTGGAAGAGGAGTATGACATCGAGATTCCGAGTGAAGATCTGGAGCAGATGACGACGATTCAGTCTGTAGTGGACTACCTGAAGACAAAGGGGATTGAAGATTAATGAAGACGGCAATTACAGAATTACTGGGGATTCAATATCCGATTCTCCAGGGCGGCATGGCCTGGGTGGCTGAGGATTCTCTTGCCTCCGCCGTATCGAACGCGGGCGGCCTCGGCATCATCGGAGCCGGCAATGCTCCGGCGGATGTAGTGCGCGCGCAGATTCGCAGGGCGAAGGAAAAGACCGACAAGCCGTTTGGCGTGAATGTCATGCTGCTGAGTCCTTTTGCGGCGGAGGTCGCGCAGGTGGTAGCCGAGGAAAAGGTAGCGGTAGTGACGACCGGCGCGGGCAATCCGGGCACCTACATGGAGATGTGGAAGGGCGCCGGGATCAAGGTCATTCCGGTAGTCGCTTCGGTAGCGCTTGCGAAGATGATGCAGCGCGCCGGTGCTGACGCGGTCATCGCGGAAGGCTGTGAGTCGGGCGGACACATCGGTGAGAGCACGACGATGACGCTGGTGCCGCAGGTGGTGGACGGCGTCACGGTTCCGGTCATTGCGGCCGGCGGGATCGGCGACGGCAGAGGCCTGGCGGCGGCGATGATGCTCGGTGCGGAAGGCGTACAGATGGGGACCCGCTTCCTGGTAGCAGAGGAATGTGTGATTCATCCGAATTACAAAAAGCAGGTGCTCAAGGCGAAGGATATTGACACGGTCGTGACCGGCCGTTCGGTAGGGCATCCGGCCCGTCAGATCCGCAACCAGATGACACGAAAATATCTGGAAATGGAAAAAGAAGGCTGTACCTTTGAAGAACTGGAGACGCTGACCGTCGGCTCCCTGCGCAAAGCGGTGCAGGAAGGCGATACGACCGGCGGTTCCATGATGTCCGGGCAGATCGCCGGTATGGTGAAAAAAGAGCAGACCTGCAAAGAGATGATCGAGGAGATCATGGGCCAGGCGGAGAAGCTGCTCGGAAGATAACTCTTTTTTGGAGAAAAGTACATGGGAAAGATTGCTTTTGCTTTTCCGGGACAGGGGGCGCAGCGCGTCGGCATGGCCCGGGAGTTTTATGATTCATGCGCGGCCAGCCGCGAAGTGTTTGAGACGGCATCAAAGGCGGCAGGTTATTCGCTGGAAGAAATCTGTTTTTCGGAGACGCTGCCATGTGGCGCTGACACGGCAGCCGCGGCAGATGCTGCCGGCGGGAACGCGGCGGTGCCGAACACGAAGATCAACCAGACGCGCTACACGCAGCCGGCCCTGCTTACCGCGTCGCTTGCAATTTTAGCGGCGGTGCGCGAGGCAGGGATACAGGCGGATATGGCGGCAGGTTTAAGCCTTGGCGAGTATTGTGCGCTTACGGCTGCCGGATCATTTTCCGTATCGGATGCGGTAAAGATCGTCTGCCGGCGCGGCATTTATATGGAAGAAGCTGTGCCGACCGGCGGCGCGATGACCGCGATCCTGAGCCGGAAGCCGATTCCGATCGAAGAGATCTGTGCGGCGACCGAGGGGCAGGTCAGCGTGGCCAACTATAACTGTCCGGGACAGCAGGTGATCTCCGGGGAAAAGGACGCGGTCGACCGCGCTGCGGCAAAGCTGCTGGAGGCGGGCGCTTCCCGTGCTGTTCCGCTGGTAGTGAGCGGGCCGTTCCACTCACCAATGCTTAAGGGTGCGGGTGAAAAGCTGGCTGCTCTTCTGACAGATCAGGAGATCCTGGCGCCGGGACTTTTGTTTGTTTCCAATGTGACGGGTGAAGCCGTCAGCGATCCGGAGGAGATCCGCACGCTGCTCGGCCGACAGGTCTGCTCGCCGGTGCGCTGGCAGCAGAGCGTGGAGCACATGATCGAAGCCGGAGCGGACACGTTTATCGAGATCGGTCCGGGGACAACGCTGACGAACTTCATGAAGAAGATCAACCGCGGCGTGCGTGCGCTGCATGTGGAGACACCGGAGGATTTGCAGAAGCTGCGGGAGACGCTGTAACGGCATGGAATTTCTATATGGTTTTTGAAGAACCGGACAGTGATCTGTTATCGGACTTTGCCGTTGAGACTGTTTAAGAGGATATCAGAAAGGTATTTACAATAATATGCTGGAAAATAAAATCGCGCTCGTTACGGGCGCTGGCAGAGGAATCGGGCGCGCGATCGCACTGACGCTCGCCGGATACGGCGCGGACGTGGCGGTGAATTACTGCGGTTCCGAGGCAAAGGCACAGGAAACGGCGGAGGAAATCCGTGCGCTCGGAAGACGTGCGATCCTCGTGCAGGCGGACGTCTCGGTACAGGCTGACTGCGAGCGGATGTTTCAGGAAGTGACCGATCAGCTTGGCGTGCCGGATATTCTGGTCAACAACGCAGGGATCACCCGCGACAACCTTTCTCTTCGCATGAGTGAAGAGGATTTTGACAAAGTCATCAATACGAATCTGAAAGGGACTTTTTTCTGCATGAAGCTGGCGGGCAAGCAGATGCTGCGCAGGCGATACGGCAGAATCATCAGCCTTTCCTCGATTGTGGGACTGCATGGCAACGCCGGACAGCTGAACTACAGTGCGGCGAAAGCGGGCGTGGTCGGTATGACAAAGAGTCTCGCAAAAGAACTGGCGGGGCGCGGCATCACGGTCAACGCGGTGGCTCCGGGCTATATTGACACAGATATGACGGCAGCGCTGAACGACGCGCAGAAGGACGCTATCAAGTCTCAGATCCCGCTTGGCAGGATCGGGCAGCCGCAGGACATCGCGGAGACGGTGGCATTTCTGGCATCGGACAAGGCAGCTTACATCACCGGCCAGGTGATTTCCGTGGATGGCGGCATGGGCATATGATAATACAAGGGACAAAAGATCAGGAATGGAACGCTTGCGTTCCTATTCATGACGAGCGGATTCCGAATATTTTTAGGATTTCGAGAGTGCGTAAGCACGGAGAAATCCGTAGTATTATCATATCTATAGTAGAAGACTTTAGGAATCATCAGGACACACACAGCAGAAAGGATATTACATGAGACGAGTCGTAGTGACAGGCATGGGCGCGGTCTCCCCGATCGGCAATTCGGCGGATGCTTACTGGGACAGCCTGAAAGAGAAAAAGGTAGGAATCGCACCGATCACTCTTTTTGACACAGAAGGGTACAAGGTGACGCTGGCGGCCGAAGTGAAAGAATTCGATCCGCTTTCTGTGATGGACGCGAAGGAAGCAAGGCGTATGGAGCGGTTCAGCCAGTTTGCCGTGGCTGCGGCGGCGGAAGCGCTCACACAGGCCGGTCTTACCGGGCTGACGGAGGAAGAACGCTGTAAGGCGGGCGTTTCTATCGGCAGCGGGATCGGCAGCCTGCAGGCTTTTGAACGGGCGTACACAAAGCTGAAGGAGAAAGGTCCGGCCAGAGTTCCGACTCTGTTTGTCCCGCTGATCATTTCCAACATGGCAGCCGGAAATGTCGGGATCCATTTTGGACTGAAAGGGAAAAATATCAATGTTGTGACCGCATGCGCGACAGGCACCCACTCCATCGGGGAGGCTTACCGCTCTATTCAGGTCGGCGATGCGGATGTGATGGTGGCCGGCGGTACGGAGGCGGCGATCTGCGAGTCCGGCGTCGCGGGCTTTTCCGCACTGACGGCGCTGAGCAAAGAGACCGACCCGCTGCGTGCTTCGCTCCCGTTTGATAAAGACAGAAGCGGCTTCGTCATGGGCGAGGGCGCAGGTGTGCTGGTGCTGGAGGAACTTTCCCACGCGCTTGCGCGCGGAGCAAAGATTTATGCCGAGGTGGCCGGATACGGCGCGACAAGCGACGCTTACCATATTACGTCCCCGGAAGAGACCGGCGAAGGAGCGGCCCGCGCGATGAAGCTGGCGATGGACGAGGCAGGGCTTGCCCCGAACGAGATCCAGTATGTCAACGCACACGGCACCGCGACGCATCTCAACGACCTCTGCGAGACCCGCGCGATCAAGACCGCGTTTGGCGAGGCGGCATATCAGCTGAATATCAGTTCGACCAAATCCATGATCGGACATTGTCTCGGAGCAGCGGGCGGTCTGGAAGCGGTAGCCTGCGTCAAGACCATCGCAGAGAATTATATCCACGCGACCGCAGGCTTTACCGAAGCGGAGGAGGAGATGGACCTCAACTACACGCCGGAGGGCATAAGCCGTGAAGTGACCGCATGTATCAGCAATTCGCTGGGTTTTGGCGGACACAATGCGACGCTTCTTTTTAAAAAATATGCAGATTGAAAAGGACGCATAGAATAAGCGCAGTCTGGCAGAAGAAGCCGGGCTGCGCGTTCGTGCATTTGATGACAGAAAAACCGATCATATAAGGAGACAGACAAATCATGTTAGATACAAAGCAAATCATGGAAATTCTGCCGCATCGTTCCCCGTTCCTGCTCGTGGACCGGATTGATGAGCTCGAGCCGGGCGTGCGCGCGGTCGGACGCAAGTCTGTGACCTACAACGAGCCGTTTTTTGCCGGACATTTTCCGCAGGAACCGGTCATGCCGGGCGTGCTGATCTGTGAGGCGCTCGCGCAGGTGGGCGCGGTAGCGATCCTCTCGCTGGAGGAATACAGGGGAAAGATCGTCCTGTTTGGCGGCATCAATAAGGCGCGCTTCCGTCAGAAGGTCGTGCCGGGGGATGTCCTGCGTCTGGAGACGGAACTTGTCAAAGTCAAAGGACCGGTCGGTGTCGGCCGGGCGGCTGCGTATATTGAAAATTACGTGAAACAGGATCCGGAAACCAACGGCGGCGCAGAGTACCGTGTAGAGAGCAAACTTTGTACCGAGGCGGAGCTGACGTTTGTAATACAATAAGAGTTTCCTGCTCCCTGCGTGAGTACGGACAGGCGACACAATAAAAGCCGGGCAGGCAGACTGCCTTCGGCATCGGAGGAGCGGAGAATATGAATGCTATGACAGATACAGCTGCGGATGCCGCTGCGGCAGCGCCCAAAGATGTGATTACTCCCTGGGTTCATAAGGTACAGTATTATGAGACGGATCAGATGCAGGTGGTGCATCATTCCAATTTTGTCCGCTGGTTCGAGGAATGCCGGGTGCATATTCTGGACGAGATTGGGTATGGCTATGATAAACTGGAAGCGGCGGGCGTTATCAGCCCGGTCCTGACGATTGAAGCAAAAATCGTAAAGAGCGTCCGCTTTGGCGAGACGGTGAAGATACGGGCTGCGATTGAAAAATTTGACGGAATCCGCCTGACAATCAAATATGAGGTGCTGCGGGACGGAGACAACGCGCTCTGCTGTACCGGCTCGACCGGCCACTGCTTTTTGGGAGAGGACGGACGGCTGATTTCTTTGAAACGCAGGATCCCGGAAGTGTATGAGGCTTTTCGGAAACTTCCGACAGAGTTTATTTGAGCGAAAGAGAGGACAGCTTACATGACGAAGCAGGACACACTCAGGGAAGTGCGCGAAGCGATCACGGCGGCAAACCGCGCCCTTGACAGTCTGGAAAATGCGGAACATGAGCTGAAAGGTGCGAAAAAATGGGGGGTTCTGGATATTTTTGGAGGCGGAGCAGTCACAACACTATTGAAACACGGGCGTATGGACAGAGCCCGCCGCCAGATCGAGGACGCGAAATATTATCTGCAGATGCTGAAAAAAGAACTGCGCGATATCGACATTCCGATGAACCTGAATCTGGAGGTCGGCGGATTCCTCAGCTTTGCGGATTTGTTTTTTGACGGCGTGGTCGCGGACTGGATGGTGCAGTCCCGGATCAACGATGCACAGCGGCAGGTAGAGATGGCGCATGGGAAGGTGCTGGAAATTCTGGGAAACCTGCAGCGATGGGAGGATGACCTGCTGGCCGCGCCCTGACAGATCTTCGCAATTATTGTGCGATTGTGCGCCCCCATTCGACCACGTCGGTAATATCGCGGGTCGCCATGACGATGGAATGGTTATTTTTACCGCCGGAACGGCAATAACTGAATTTTTCATATTTGGCTCCGACCACTGACTGCATCTCAGATTTTATGCGGCAGAGGACACGGCAGCTTTTTTTATGCTGCAGTTCCTTGCGGATCTGAATGAGAGCTGCATCCTGGATAAATGCAGCAGCGTCTTTCTCATCGAGGAATTTTTGCGCAAACTGGCTGATCATCGTTTCATATGGGACATCATTCATCAGTTCACTGACGCAGTCCGGAAGGGTGTTGTTTTTCTGCAGGTAAAGCCGTTCATTATCCAGATTGATCAGGCTGACGGAGCGATAGACCTCATTCAGACCCGCCATCAGTTCCAGATTCTTTTCCGCTTTGCGGCGCTGACTCAGACGCTCGGTCATTGAATGGTCAATGCCCTGCGAATAATAAATGATCCTGGTGGGCCTTCCTTCGACATCGGAGTCTGTTTTCCAGAAAGCGGATTCTCTCCACTGTCCGTTTTTAAGACGGTAATCACAGATAATGTGATTTTCCGTACGCATCTGTTCCTTGAGGTTGGTGATGCTGCCGACTTTTCTGCGCAGCTCGCGGAAATCCTCAGAAATATAGTCATTGCAGAAGTTGTCATTTCTTCGTGAATAAATTCCATTTACCGGCTCACCGGCTTTGATGCTGGTCGAATTCTGCTTGATGATGTGGTAAGAATCCTTATCCAGATCCGCGAGCAGAAGAACCTCGTAAGAATCCGTCAAAATGTTGATCAGAGAGGCCATTTCGTCATGATAGTTCTGCTCCAGCACACTGTGCCTGTATTCCGGATGCGCCTCATAGAAAGTCTGCTTATCGCTGTACATGAGAGTCTCTGCTTCCACGGTAACCTGTTCAATGCGGTTGCCCGTCTTCCAGGCAAATCCCACTGACGCGCGGGGGAGCCCGTCCACTTCCAGCAGGCGTTTAAAAGCCCGGGCCTTTTGCAGAAATTCTTCTTCCCCGTCATCAATGCTGATGACCAGAAATTCATCGCCGCTGATCCGAAACGTATCATAGTTGTTAAAATGATCACAGAGCATGGAGGAATAACTGCAGATAAACTCATTTCCCTTGTCGTGCCCCATGGTGTCATTGATGATTTTCAGACCGTTCATATCCGAGAACAGGACACCGATCGGACGCGGGGAAGATTCCGATGCAACCATATCGCACATGGAACGGTAGGAATACAGATTTTTCAGTCCTGTCAGCGTGTCGAACCGGCTCAGGTATTCCAGTTCCTTCTGCTCCTCAAATTCGTGGATATACGAATCGTGAATGTCCCGTATGTACAGCATCAGAGTCTGATTCTCCGGCGTGTAGTCGCTTGCCTTCAGAAGTTCCATTATGACCCAGCGGAAGATGTCGTTCGTCCGGCGGCGGTAGCGCAGCCGTATACATTCATCACTGTGCTCAAAATGCGCGCCGATGGTTTGCAGGTTCGTAAAAAGCAGATACTGTTCCACATCCTTTTCATAAACCTGGCCGGAGATGGCGAAATTGCGCAGCCATTCCGATATCTTCGGTGAGTAACCGTGTGAATCATCCTGCTCGTCCTGATAGACCTTGATGTTAATATGGGTATCCGTCGTGAGGTTGATTTTCAAAATCTTATGATAGGTCTCCGCCAGTATCCGCATGGCGTCTTCCATATAATAATTTGTATCTGCCATTTTGCTACCTTCCGTTCTCTTTTTATAATGCCGCGGCACCGATTTCGCAAAGCACCGCTGCCAGCCGCCGGCTGCCTGGATTGTTTAGGCGCGGCATCCCTGTGCGCAGCCATCCGCAGCCGGCTCTTTATGAGCCGCTTCAGCGAAGTTTTTTCATAAGTTTATCCACCGTTTCACGATGTGCGAGTACCATGAGGTGGTCTCCTTCGCGAATGATCGTCTGCGGATCCGGCATAAAATTCGTGTGTCCGTCCGGACTGATGATGCCGATGATATACATATTGTGCCGGGCGCGGATGTCGGACGAAAGGATGGTTCTGCCCTCCCACTCCCGTAACGGCGTAATCTCATAGATCGAATATCCGTCCTTCAGATCAATATAATCAAAAATATGGTCATTGTTGTATTTGACGGCAGCCCGCATCGCCGCGCCGCGGTTCGGGTGAATGACCTCATCCGCTCCGTTGCGCAGAAGGAATTTGGCGTGCACCTCGCTTCGCACCATGCTGACGACATATTTCGCCCCCAGATCCTTGAGCAGACTGGTGATCTCCAGACTGCTCTGAAAATTGCCGCCGATGCACACAAAGCAGATGTCAAAATTGTCAACGCCGATCTTTTTCAGGACACTCTCACGGGTACAGTCCGCAATCAGACTGTCAGACACAAGATCCAGCAGATCCTCCAGCGCAGTCTCATCCTGATCCACAACCATAATCTCATTCTTCAGCCCTGCCAGATCACGGCAGAGATAATGGCCAAAATCGCCGAGCCCGATGATTAAAATGGATTTCATATACAGGTCTCCTTTTCATTGTCAGCATCTGTAACCACAGCTGTATTAGATTCAGAATTATACGGGCGCAGCCTCACCCGACAATCAGATCCGCCTCCGGGAAACGTATTTTGCCGGGACGCTTTTTTTCCGTAAACGACATGGCAAAGGACAGGCTGCCGACCCTGCCGAGAAACATCAGAACCATGATCACCGCGCGCGAGAGGGTGTTCAGATCGCGCGTTACGCCGGTAGACATCCCCACCGTCCCAATCGCGGAAAACGCTTCAAACAGAACATCCGAAAGCGGCAGATCCTGCCCGATGAGGAGAATCAGAATCGCTGTCAGCGCCAGAAAATAGTTGATAAACACAACCACGCTGGCGCGCTTCATCACATCAGGGCTCAGCCTGCGCCCGAATGCCGTAAGATCCTGATTGTGCAGCAGGTATGCCCGGATGTACAGCAGGATGACGACAATCGTAGTCGTCTTAATGCCGCCCGCCGTCGAGCCCGGACTGCCTCCGATGAACATCAGGCACATCGTCAGGACCTTGCTGCCGTTCGTCAGAGAAGCCGTATCGATCGTATTAAATCCGGCCGTCCTCGGCGTGACACAGGAAAACAGGGCACGCCAGAAGCGGTCCGGAGCACTCATTCCGGCCAGCAGATTATTGCGCTCCGAGATAAGGAACAGGATCGTACCGCCCGCCGTCAGAACAGCTGTAGCCGTGAGCACAATCTTTGTCTGGAGCGAATAGCGCTTCCAGTGCCAGCGGTTTTCCCAAAGATCCTCCCAGACAACAAAACCAATGCCGCCGATGAGGATCAGAGAACACAGAACGATATTTACCAGTGGGTCGCCCGCGAAGGAGCAGAAGGAAGAGTAGGGCTCACGATAGCCCATCAGGTCAAAGCCAGCGTTGCAGAACGCAGAAACGGCGTGAAAAACACCGTAATAAATACCCCTTAATATCCCCATCTGCGGGACAAAGCGGACAGAGAGCAGCAGAGCTCCCGTCCCTTCAAAAAACAGGGTGCCTACAACGATCCGCCGCACCAGATGCACGCTTCCGCGCAGCTGCAGCGTATTGAGGCTTTCATGGATCAGCTCCCGCCCGGCAAGGCCGATCTTTTTTCCCAGCAGCACCATGGCAAAAGTGCCGATCGTAATAAAACCCAGTCCCCCGATCTGAATCATTGTCAGAATGACGAGCTGCCCGAAGACGGTCCAGTGCGTCCAGGTATCATAAACGACCAGACCCGTCACACAGGTTGATGAGACCGCTGTAAACAGCGCGCCAAAAAACGTCGTATGCTGACCGCTCTTTGAAGCAAAAGGAAGCATCAGAAGACAGGCTCCAACAAGAATAATGATCAGAAATCCGCCCATGATCAACCGGGTCCTGGAAATCCGCATCTGCCGCAGTGCCCGAAATTTGCTGTAAATGGAATCCATGGAGCCTCCCTCTGAATAGGCCTGAACACACAATCTGTATGCCGCAGCCGCATCGCGCAATCGTCTCAAATTACGCGCCTATTATAATCCGAATAAGAGTCAACTTCAACCCATTAATTTCGTCAAATTTCTAAAAAAAGACTTGCAATTTCAAATACCTGATGATATAATGAGCAAGCTGAAATTCGATGGAACGCAGAATCGTGTTCGAACCGGAAGATCAGCAGGGCAGTACAACAGAAAAACGATGCGTGGCTCAGCTTGGTAGAGCGCTGCGTTCGGGACGCAGAGGTCGCAGGTTCAAATCCTGTCGCATCGACGAAAGATGGGAGAACATGCCGGAAGGTATGTTCTCCCATCTTTTGGTGATGATTTAGAACGTAAACCAACGAAATGCCCTTGCCTTGGCAGGTATTGAGAAAATGGAAGAATTTTATCGAAGCGTAGGGATGCCGACAAACCTGAGAGAACTGGGTATTGATCCAACAGATGAGCAGATTCGGGAAATGGCGGAAAAATGCTGCTTCTTCGGTAAAAGAACCGTTGGAGTAATAAAAAGGCTGGATGCAGCGGATGTTGAAAAGATCTATCAGATGGCGCGCGGCTGAATGGTAAGTGTTGCTGTAACTTATATTGAAGTTTTAGTGAAGGAGGCATAATGCGCTTTTATAAAACAGTCCGAAACTGTGGAAATAAACATTCGGTATTTCCATAGCCTCGGACTGTTTTTATTGAGTCAATTTATCGTAATCACCTCCAAATGGGCATGAAAAAAAGAGCGGCTGGTTAAGTCGCTCTTTTATAAAGTTAAAAACAGGACTTTTGCGGGTCAGGCATTTAATTGCTCAACTGCATTTAAAATGATATTTACAGCCCCTTCGATGCCTAATTTATCGGTATCCAAGCACAAATCATAGGTGTTTGCAGAACCCCACTTTGAATCGGAATACTGATTGTAGTAAGCTGCTCTCTCCTGATCGACCTTCGCAATTTTTCCTCTGCTTTCCTCAAGAGAGATTCCATCTCGTTCGGATACGCGCCTGGCTCTTGTTTCAACGGAAGCCGTAATAAAAACAGTTAGCATTTTATCCGTCTTATGCAGAATCTGGTCGGCTCTGCGTCCTATGATAATGCACGGACCCTTCTGCGCCGTTATTTTTATCACTTCCTGCTGCGCTTGGCTTGCCAGATTTTCAAAGTTAATGTCATGTCCGAAATTGAATCCCATGTATTGATATAATCCGTTTGCCCCCACAGATTTTTCATCCATGCTCGCAAGATACTTCTGATTTAACCCAGAGTATTTCGCCGTTTCTTCCAGTAATGCCGCATCATAATATGGAATGTTCAATTTTTCTGCAAGAAGTTTCCCAACAGAGCGGCCGCCGGAACCATAGGAGCGTCCAATTGTAATGATGTAATCTGTCAGCGGCGGCTCAGCGGAGGGAATGAATTTTTCTTCATTCTGCTCTTTCATGGTGACTGGTTTTCCCAGTTCTTTCTTTATCCGCAGGAGAACAACCGCAACGGCAATA
>JAJBTU010000005.1 GCA_020860715.1 Clostridiales bacterium
GTTTTTCGGAACGACGAAAAACTCCACAATGGAGAACAGGGCCATGCCCTAACAACAATAAAAATCCGCAGCCTCCGTTCCCGGAAGCTGCGGTTCCATACTACTGTAGTCCAAAACGTTTACAGAAAATGATACCTGCGGATCTCACCGCGCTGCATGCTCCTGAAATTCTCCCGCCGGATCAGTAATTCTCCGCACGCACCTCAAAGTAGCTCTGCGGATGATTGCAGGTCGGGCATACGTCCGGAGCCTTCGTGCCAACCACGATGTGCCCGCAGTTGCGGCATTCCCAGACCTTGACCTCGCTCTTTTCGAACACCTGCGCCGTCTCTACGTTCTTAAGCAGAGCGCGGTAGCGCTCCTCATGGTGTTTCTCCACCGCCGCTACCAGGCGGAATTTGGCAGCCAGCTCCTTGAAGCCTTCCTCCTCTGCGGTCTTCGCAAAACCTTCGTACATATCGGTCCACTCATAATTCTCGCCTTCTGCCGCTGCCAGAAGATTCTCCGCTGTATCGCCAATGCCTTCCAGTTCCTTGAACCACATCTTTGCGTGCTCTTTTTCGTTGTCCGCTGTCTTCTGGAACAGAGCCGCTATCTGCTCATAGCCTTCTTTTTTCGCCGTCGATGCAAAATAAGTGTATTTGTTCCTTGCCTCGGATTCACCCGAAAACGCTGCCTGAAGATTCTTTTCTGTCTGTGTTCCTGCGTATTTGCTCATCGTCATTCCTCCTGTTCTTTCCTGTGTATTCCTGTTCTTTTTATTATTTCTAACGCTGCACCGGTGTCTTTCAGATCGCCTCGACCGCCGCTTTCTCAATCGCGATACCGGCCTTGTAGCTTTCAATATACTTGTCAAAGCCGGCTACATCCGCCGGATCCGGCTGGATCTCTACGCCCTCGCTGCCCGCGAATACTTTCTCATTGAGAAACGCATCCAGAGACTCTCCGTCTTTCTTGTTGACCAGATAGGAAGCCAGAAGCGCCATGCCCCACGGGCCGCCCTCTCCTGCCGTCTCCATCACGGATACCGGTGAATCCATCGCTGCCGCGAGGATGCTCTGGCCGACGCCTTTCGTCTTAAAGAGGCCGCCGTGCCCCATGATCTTGTCCACTTTAACATCCTCGTTTTTCAGCAGAAGATCCAGACCGATCTTCAGCGTGGAAAGAGAGGCGTACAGGTTCGCGCGCATGAAGTTTGCAAGATTGAACTTCGCGTCCGGGGTGCGCACCATGAGCGGGCGTCCCTCGTTCAGACCCGTCACCGGCTCGCCCGCGAAATAATTGTATGCAACGATGCCGCCGCAGTCTTTATCCCCTTCGAGCGCTTTATTGTAAAGAGTGCCGAACAGTTGATTCATATCTACTTCCAGGCCAAATGTCTCTGAAAACTCACGGAACAGACCAACCCACGCATTCAGGTCGGAGGTGCAGTTGTTGCAGTGTACCATCGCTACCGCGTCGCCGGTCGGCGTTGTCACCATATCGATCTCCGGATATGCCTTCGAAAGCTCCTTTTCCAGCACGATCATCGCGAATACAGAGGTGCCGGCGGATACGTTGCCGGTGCGGACCGCTACGCTGTTGGTCGCGGCCATGCCGGTGCCTGCGTCGCCTTCCGGCGGAGCGATCGGAACGCCGGGTTTCAGCATACCGGACACATCCAGCTTCTTCGCGCCCTCTTCCGTGAGGACACCGGCGTCTTCGCCTGCGAGAAGCGCCTTCGGCAGAATATCGCGCAGCTTCCACGGATAACCCTTCGGAGCCACAAGCGCGTCAAACTGGTCGATCATCTTCTGATTGTAATCTCTGCTCTCACTGTCAATCGGGAATATGCCGGACGCATCGCCGATACCGATCACCTTCTGTCCGGTCATCTGCCAGTGTATGTAGCCCGCCAGCGTCGTAATAAACGCGACATCTTTTACATGCTCCTCACCGTTCAGGATTGCCTGATACAGATGGGAAATGCTCCATCTCTGCGGGATATTAAACTGGAACAGGTCAAACAGTTCTCTGGATGCCTGCTCTGTAATCGTATTCCTCCAGGTGCGGAACGGCACCAGAAGCTGATCATTCTTATCAAACGCGAGATATCCATGCATCATTGCGCTGAAGCCGATCGCCGCGAGGTTCTCGATCACAATGCCGTATTTCTTCCTCACATCCGCCGCCAGATCGCTGTAGCAGTCCTGAAGTCCGCTCCAGACCGCGTCCATGCTGTATGTCCAGACCCCATTCACCAGCTGGTTTTCCCACTCATGGCTGCCGGAAGCAATCGGCTGATTCGCCTCATCTACCAGCACGGCCTTGATTCTCGTGGAACCAAACTCCAGCCCCAAAACAGCCTTGCCGTTCTCGATCGTCTTCTTTGCGTTTTCCTTATCGAAGCCCATGAAAATAACCTCCCGTTCATTTTTGCAGGTACGCCGCCTTTTGGATCTGACGCACGATCCCTGTGATTTATTTTACTGCGGCGTAATACCGAACCATTACGCCGCCTTAACTGATATTCTCATCATACAGAATCATGGAACGGATTGCAAGAAAATAATTCTTATTTTTGTCACCAGTTCCGAGCAGAGGTCTGTGGCCTGCTGTTCTTAAAATAATATATCACACTCTCACTCCTCCGACAGCGCCCGCCGCACATCCTCCCGCCCGTCAAGCAGATATGCCTTTGTGCCGCCCGGCGCCGTGTTCACGCCGTTCATATAGTTCTCCCGCAGATCCTTCTGCATCTGTTCGACCTCATCAAGCAGCCCCCGGGCGGACAGACGGGACGCTCCCGCGCCGAGGATGATGACCTGTTCAAGCGCATCTGAGGTTGCCACAGTCACGTGGTATTTCCGGTCGATGGTGCGCACAGTCTTCTCGATATACTGATCGGCCGTTTCCGCCTCCTTTGTAAAGACGACATATATGTTGTGATACCTGGAAATCTCCGTCGCATGGCCTTCCACCCGATACGCGTCAAACACCACGATCAGGTAATTGTTTTTGTAGCCCTGATAGTTGCTCATCAGGTCGAGAAGCCGCCCGCGGGCGCTCTCCAGGCTGGTCTTTGCCAGCTCCTTCAGCTCGTCCCAGGCAAAAATTATGTTGTAGCCGTCCACAAGAAGACACTCCTTCTGCGGTTCGGAGCTGTGTGCCGGCTTCCGTTTCCTGTTGAAATCCCTGACAGTTCCCTCCGCGTCCGCTGCCCGGCCTGTCCCGGCTCCGGTGCCCAAACGAGAACGGTTGGTGTCCCACTTCGACTCACCGTATGTCCGTTCAAAAATCCGCTTTAATTCCTCGTCACTGGCTGACGGGGCAGGATCTGTGACACCTGCCGCGCGGCGGAGCCGGGCTCCGCCCAACTGCGAGCCCTGCAATACATACAGTCCCTGTGCTCCGCGCAATCCGTTCCTGTCAAGCGCATCCGCAGCGTTATTTACCGGCTTCTCCCCGCGCAGCTTCGCCTCCGCATCCGCCGCAAATGCGTCCGTCCCTGCAATATGCACATAGTCCGGCACATCCTCCCAGTTCACGACGAAACCGGCTCCATGCGCGCAGAATACCGAGCCGCACGGATTCTCCGGATCCGCTTCCGCATTGTATGCACGTGCCTCAATGACCTCCTGCGCATTGTGACATTCTTCATAACCGCTCATCCGGCAGAAAAGGCGGCCGCGGCCTTTTGTATAGGAAAGAAGCTCGCTCTGGTAGCCGCGCATCGTCACAACCGGCGCGGTACCCCGGATCACCATCCAGTCGCCGTCAGCTGATCCGGCACCGTTCGGTGAGCCGGCACCCGATGAAGATCCGCTGCCTGATGAAGTGCTGCGCGGCATTCCGGCACCCTTGTATCCACGCGGCGACTGCATCATCTCCGGCGGCTCCGCGGTGCCGCACATGCGCTGAATATCTGAGAGCGCCCGCCCCACGGACTCCATCGGCACCTCCATGCGGAAGCTGTAGACCGGCTCCAGCAGAACCGACTGCGCGCGGCAAAGTCCCTGCCGCACGGCGCGGTAGGTCGCCTGCCGGAAATCGCCGCCCTCTGTGTGCTTCTGGTGCGCCCTTCCCGCGATGAGCGTAATCTTCATATCCGTGATCTCTGACCCCGTAAGTACGCCGAGGTGCGTCTTTTCTTCCAGATGCGTCAAAATCAGGCGCTGCCAGTTTATAGCCAGATCATCCCCTTTGCAAACGGTATCAAACTGCAGTCCGCTGCCGCGCTCCGCCGGCTCCATCAAAAGATGCACCTCCGCGTAATGACGCAGCGGTTCAAAATGTCCCATACCGACGACCGGCGCGGCAATCGTTTCACGATACAGGATGCTGCCCTCGCCAAATTTCACGGCAAGGCCAAAGCGCTCCCGGATCATGCTCTGCAGAATCTCAGTCTGCACTTCACCCATCAGCTGCGCATGGATCTCGCCGGTATCGCTGCCCATGCGGTCCTCTTTTCCGGGTACCGTATCATCGGATTGCAGTGCGGCCTCTGCGCCGGCGAAACGCCCTCCTGACCCTTTCCCGCCGGAACGGGGAACGGATTCGCTTTCAGCAGAGTGCATTCCGGCTGCCGGCACCCATGTGATATGCAGCTGCGGTTCTTCTTCCTCCAATTGTTTCAGCTGCCGGAACGCCTGATGCACATCCGTCCCCTCCAACAGTTCGATCCGATACGACAGAACCGGCTCCAGCACCGGCAGTTCTCCCTCCGGCTCCGCGCCCAGTCCTTCCCCTGCATAAGTATGCTCCAGCCCGGTGACCGCGCAGATGCTTCCCGCTTCCGCCTCACTCACCGCTTCATAGCCCGCACCGGAAAAGAGGCGTATCTGATTGACCTTTTCTTCCCAGATTGTTCCTCTGCCCCGCTCACTTAATCCGTCGGTTCCGGGGCTTTCCCCTTTTTCGCCGTTCGTCAGCACGTCCTTCACCCGCAGCGTACCGCCAGTGATCTTCATATGCGTCAGGCGGTTCCCCTGCGCGTCACGCGTGATTTTATAAACCCTCGCGCCGAATTCGTCCGGATATTTCTTCGAAACACTGTAAATACGGATTCCGTCCAGCAGTTCCTGCACGCCCCACAGCTTCAGCGCAGAACCGAAATAGCAGGGAAATACCTTTCGGGCTGCGATCGCGTTCCGGATTGCCTCCGTCCCAATCGTCTCTCCCGAAGCATAGATTTCCAGCAATTCCTCATCGCACATCGCCAGGGCTTCCTGAAATTCTTCTGACGCAAAATATCCGCCATCTTCTCCTGCGGCCACGGCATTCCGCTTTGATGAGGCATTCCTGGAAGCAGTATCCTTTATAGCAGCCTTTCCCGACATGTCCCCGACTGCCTGCTCACCGGAAAAATCCACGCAGCGCTCATCCAGCTTCTGCGTCAGCTCCGCCATCAGCGCCGCCCGGTCCGTCCCCGGCTGGTCCATCTTATTGACAAACAAAAACACCGGAATCTCATAACGTGCAAGCAGCCTCCACAGCGTCTCGACATGACTCTGCACGCCGTCCGCGCCGCTGATCACCAGCACCGCATAGTCCAGCACCTGCAGCGTCCGTTCCATCTCCGCAGAAAAATCCACATGTCCCGGGGTGTCAAGAAGCGTCAGGCGAAGGGCAGAATCTTCAGGCTCCTCTTTCCGCGGCGAAGAGGGGCCCATAGTTTCTTCGTGCGAGGCAGTTGTTCCCGGACGCAGCACCACCTGCGCCTGCTTGGAAAAAATCGTGATTCCCCGCTCCCGTTCCAGCGCAAAATTATCAAAAAAAGCATCCTGATGATCAACCCTGCCCAGATGACGTATGCCTCCTGTCAGGTACAGGATGCCTTCCGCCAGAGTCGTTTTTCCGGCGTCGACATGAGCCAAAAGGCCGGCACAACAGGTTCTTTTTTTTCTCTGTTCCCCGTCTGTGTGCATAAAAAACGCCTCCCGTATTCTGCATGCGCGGCTTTCATTGTATCATATGTCCGTACTCGCACAGCGAGTATGGACGCAGGCCGCGCCATTGTGCGAAGCACAATTCTGCATGCGCGGCTTTCATTGTATCACAGGAGAAAGACATCGTCGAGAGGCTGTTCCGAAAATACCATATGGCTGTTTTATTTGCTCTCACTCACTGTCACAATCTCCCTCATTTCATGCCAGGCAACACCCTTATTGACCAGCTTGCGGATGATATCATAAATAACCGCAAACACAGGCACACCGATGATCATTCCGACAAAACCAAACAGCCCGCCGAAAAGAAGGAATCGCGCCAATTCTACTCCGTTCTTTTTGTCATGCAACCATTGTTTATTCATTTCGATGAGCAAAGTGTCTCTGAATCAGCTTCACCAGTTCGACGAAATGTAAAAATTATCCTATCTGAGGCATTCTTTCAATGGACATTTTCCGCCCCTGCCCGATGCCGGAGAACCCGGAGAAGCTGCGTCACATGATCCGTTCATTCACACCGTATCCCCAGCTTCTGTGCGTGGATCCTCACAGATTCCCGGGTTCGCCCATCCAGACGTTCCGCCGTCCGCGGGCCTTCGATCGGATAATAGGTCCGCACGATCTCATTTTCCTCGTCACTCCATCTGGCCTTGTTCGTCAGACCCAGCCGCTGCGCCTGGGCGCGGACGGCATGACGGCTCTTGCCGGGAAGGCGTTCTATCACCTCACTGCCTTCTTTCAGATACCATTTTTTCAGTATTTCCAGTTCAGATTCGTCCCAGTCATCGACCGGTGCAGACACGCCAAGCCGACGTGCTCTCTGCGTGATCATGCTCCGGTTCCGTCCGGGAAGACGCTTCTCGACCCGGATTCCCTCGATGGGATACCATTCTTCAAGAATCGCGAGTTCTTCTTTTGTCCATGCTTTTTTCACTGCCACTGTATGTTCCCCATCTCATTTTTATATTGTACACGGTTTCCTGTCCGTATCTTATTCTGTCTTCATCCCGGCATGCACACACAGAAATACCCGTCAGCATCCCGGCATGCACACACAGAAATGCCCGTCGGCATCCCGGCTTCGATCCAGATCTCTGTAAATGCAGGATGGCGCACTCTCATGCGCCATCCCGTTTCTCGTCTTTTATAACTGCAGGCTGCTGTCGCTGCCTGGCAGCGGACGTGTTGCCACATCCGCTTACTGATTTGTTTCTTTATCGGTTGATCCGTTTCTTCCTGTAGATGCCCTCGGCCAGCATCACGGCTGCCGCCATCAGCATCAGGCTGAAGTAGAATGCCAGCGGCGATTCATCGCCCGTCTTCACTGCTTCCGATTCCGTCTCGGTTTCGGTCTCTTCCTCTTCCGAGCTTTCCTCTTCCGACGTCTCACTGATCTCCTGGTTTGTGATCGTCACGCTCGCGGTGAGGTTCTCTCCGCTTAACGTCACTTCCGTGGTATCCTGCCTCCACGTATACTGGAAGCCTTCCACATTCGCCACCGGTACCGGATTGCCGTTCTCATCCAGCTGAACCTCGGTCACATACAGTGTCATTGATTCGCCGTCCTCAAGGGACACACTCACTTCCACGCTCACTTCCGAGCCGCCGGCCAGCGCCAGTGTCACAATATTCTGGTCAACGTTCGTCGCCAGCGTCGTGTACGACGCATCTGAGTAAATCCCCGCGTAGAATACCGCATCGCCCTTCAGGGCATTGCCGTCTGTGCCGAGCAGCTTCTTCGTGATGGTCAGGATGGCCTCCTTATAGAATCCATCCGGTACCGAATAGAATACGTTCGTAAAGGTCACCGTCTTCTGGCTTTCGTCTTCTGCCGTCACCGACGCCGTCATCGACCCGTCGCTGAAATTTGGCATATACTTTGTGCCGTCCGCCAGCATTGCGTAGCCCGATGTCAGAGCCACACCGTCCTCATCGCACTCCGCAATGTAGTAGGTTCTTCCAACCTCCAGCCCCGTAAAGTTCACGGTCGAAGACGAAACGCCCTTAAACGCAATCGCCTGGCTTTCGTACAGGTTCGTGCACGCCGCATCCACATACAGGCCAACATAGAAGGTCTGATCCTTCGCAATCAGCGAGTCGCCGTTGTCAAGCCGGAGTTTCTTCGTCACTGAAATCTCCGCCGTCTCACTGGTCGTCATCTGGTCTTCCACCAGCAGCACACCTTCATCACTGATCGTGGTCGTCGTCTTGCTTGTGTCGATAGTGCCGTCCGCGTTGAGCGTAAATGTGGTGTTCGTCGTGATCTCATAGCCGTCTGGCGCCACCGTCTCTACCAGTGTGTAGGTCTCGCCCGTCTTAAGGCCGGTCACCTCATGCGGCTGGTCCGTCGATGTCCATTCATCTATGACATCTCCATCTTCATCCACAATCTGGATCGTTGCGCCCGGAAGCTCTTTTTCCGTCGTCACATCCACCTTGCTGATCTTGACGGAAGTGACATCATTCGTAAAGGTCATGGATGTATCCGTATACTCTTTTCCATCCACAGTTGTTGTAAGATTCAGCGTCCCGTCGCCATTATCCGCTACCGCTACTTTTACCGTATAAACCGTTTTATCAAAGAGATAGCCTGTTCCGGTCTGCGCTTTCTCACTCACAGTGTAGGAGTAGGTCTTTCCAATGTCTGCCTGAGTATAAGTCAAGTTACTAAAGCTGATCGCTCCGGTTGAATCATTCTTCACTGTCTCAAGCACGTTGCCATCCACATCTTTCAGTTCGAACTCGAAAGTTCCAAGTTTGCTGTCAGTGCGCGCCATAGATTTCTGCGCTTTCAGTGCTAAATTGATGTCCGCCGTCATGTAAGTGTTTGTGAAGTCAGCGCCTGTATACAAACCGCTTGTATTTGCATCCGCAGTCAACCCCGTCACGGTTGCTGAAAGCTGCCCGTTTCCAGTATCCTTTACTTCCACTTTCACCGTATAGCTTGCTTTTGAATAATCATATCCGTCTGCACTTCCCGCTTCCTCAGTGATCATGTAGGTATGGGTTCCCGCGGTCTTATAATTGATCGAGTTAAATGTAAAGCTGCCCGCACCGGTCGTTGTTGCTGTATCCGTATAAGTCGCACCAGTTGTCGTCTCTGTCAATTTGAACGTGAATTTCTCACTGCTTGTCGTTCCACTCGGCAGACCCGTAATTGTCTTCGTGCCGCCAAACTGCACGTTCACAGAGCCAGCCGTATATGTGTTCGTGAAGTTTGCTCCCGTATATAA
>JAJBTU010000023.1 GCA_020860715.1 Clostridiales bacterium
CATTATATCATAGATGAATTATTTGCACAAGGTTTTCGGAAACATTGTACTAGTTTGTTATTAGGTATGAGTTCATTAGAGGCTTATGTAAATTCGATTTCCGAAGAATTGTGTTCAAATTTTAATTTGGAAATTTATGAAAAAGCGATGCTTTCAGAACGAGAAATTAAGGTTGATAAAGGTAAGGTAGTAATTGGAAATAAATTGAAAATAACTAGATTGATTGACAGAATTGAACTGATTTATTGTAAATATTCACGTAAAGACATTACAGAATCTGATATCTGGGATGCAGATATAAAACAAACTATTGATATAAGAAATAAACTGGTTCATCCAAAAGAAATGATGAAACTTACATATGTTCAAACAGAAAAGGCGTTGGAAAATATACTGAATACAGTAAATGTGTTATTTAGGACCGTATATGGGAAAATGTTCCAATACTTAATTATGGGTTGCAAGCTATTTTGATAGAATGAGATGATGAAATATACTGTTGAAGAAAAATATATTTCGTGGCAACATTTTGACAACAGGAAATCAGTAAGTCAAAATAATAGATGTAATTGAAGTAAAAATCGTAAGCACTCTTGGCAAGTTTTACAGCTCCAGACTGCTCGATTTATAACAGTCAGGCATTTATCAAGGTACTTATTTAGGCTCATAAGAAGCTATTACAATTTTTTCTTTTTATATTCCCGATGCAGGATGAAAACTGTTATTATAATAAATCCGATAACGGTCGTAAGCGCACAATCAAAGCCATAATCTCCGCCGGTCAGTAACTGATTTTTGCTATTTAAGACGAATACGACCGGCCAGTCGTTTGTGCTTGTGATATCCACTGGAACTAGTGTCCCGATGCCATTATATAACGCGTGAACAGTAATACTTGCCCAAATGGAACCGGTCGACAAATAAATACAGCTGAACATGATACCTACAAGAGCTCCGCTGATAATAAGTTGTAAGGCGCTGATAAGACTTAAGGCTCCATTCATGAGATGCACTGCTCCAAAAATAAGAGAAGATACGATAACTCCTGCGTATCGGTTATAATTTTTTGAAATAATACCCTGGATCAATCCTCTGAAAACCAGTTCCTCAATGATTGGAGCAACTAAAAATGTCCCGAGAAAACTTGCCGCATTTTGCGCGAACAGGTAATTGTCCATTTCGGGGAAAACAAAGTGTCCTCCAATAATCATAGCGCCTGCATAGAATAAAATTAATTCACTTATACCGTATAGCAGATAGATCCTGTGTATTTTCACTTCATTCAGCCCATAAATTTCAATATCCTTGAAAAAACGATTCCTGATATATTTAAATCCCAGGAAAAACAGCACAAAATATACGATTGAGGCAACAAGGTAGTGCAGCGGAAGAACGAACTTATTTATTTCC
Source organism: Clostridiales bacterium (assembly GCA_020860715.1). Lineage (GTDB taxonomy): Bacteria > Bacillota > Clostridia > Lachnospirales > Lachnospiraceae > Choladousia. The sequence continues at coordinate 1,411 of JAJBTU010000023.1, forward strand.
CATGAGTCTGCCCAAATGCCGCCTGGCAATTGACAGAGTATCACAAATAATAGAATTGCCAAAATCTGCAACGCTATTTTTAAAATTCGTTTCATGCCTGTTCCTCGTCTTTCTTATATTCTAAAATATCTCCTGGCTGGCAGTCTAACGCGTCGCAAATGGCTTCTAATGTCGAAAATCGTATCGCGCTAATTTTACCTGTTTTTATTTTGGATAAGTTCACATTCGATACTCCAACGATAGAGGATAATTCTTTTAGCGACATTTTTCTGTCCGCCATAACGCGATCCAGCCGTAATATTATTTTTCCCATGTGTAAATCATCTCCTTATAATGTCTCATCAGATTCTTGCTGCAAAAGCATTCCATAGTGAAATACATATGAGAGAAACAGGCATAGCACAGCAATTATAAGTCCCCAGATTTTTCCATTGCCTACTCCCAAAATTGCTATCCAAAGAGCCGCTTTGCGAAAACCTGTAATAACACTATCCTCAAAGGGTCTGCCATTTGCTATTGATTGAAATACACTTCTTAGAGCATGCACCAATGCATGAACCATGATACATGTTATGACCAGCATTGCAATCAGTAATAAACTCACTGCGATTTGCAAAGAATGTGAGAGTTCTTGAAAATTAATAGTATGGCCAAAGCAGGTCAGGTCTACAGTTAGCCCCACAGTATTAAAAAAGCCGAACATATTTACTAAAATCAGCATTCCTCCAATGATACAAAACACATAAACTATCTTGCCGGCGATTTGAGTTATTTTGTCCAGCACTCGTCCCCACTTCTTCATTTTTTCCAGCTCGTTGTTTGTACGCTCCGTATTCGTGTTCATGACATAGGACTCCTTTTCGTTAATAAATTAATGTTTATCGTTAATTTATACTGTAGTATATACTTGAAGACAATGTTTGTCAATATTTTTTTAACGTTTATCGTTAAATTTGTTCATTTATAATGGCATTTGGCTGAATTGAAAAAGTAAAAAAGAATTGATTCCAGATGCGGCACCATATATGTGGTAAAATAAGGAGCAATACACGAAAGATTCGTTTTTGTGGTTGAACTTGAGGGAGCCTTATGCCATAATATCAATTGAAAGTAAGGCGCAATGCTCCCAAATCTGGATGGAAAGCAGCGAAAGAATCAGATGATGATTTTTACAGTTTTGTATGAAAAGAATGCCGTGAGCAGAAGAGCCAATGGAAAATTCTATTAAACATGACTGTTATCTTATTCGGTAGATTAATAGAAAAGAACACGGCCGGTAAAGAAGATGATCGGCATAAGGCGATGCGGTAAGGGCGTTCTGCCGTTCAATTTGTATTATAAAATGCAGATCATAAAGGATTATGCAGAACAGAAAATCTGCATGGCTGGGGATGGGGCAAATACTATTGCAAAAACGGACGGAAAAGGTGCACTCAGCACAAGAGAAAGGCAGATAAACATGGCATCTTCTAATTATGATATTACAAGGGACAAAGCGGAGCTTCGATTTCTGACGTATGATCAGGAGAAAATGATCAGTAAATTTCACTTAAGAAACGATGAGCATTATCTGTACATAGCGTTTGTAGGGCGGGATTACCGAATTGACCGCAGTTCCGGGAGGATCGAATGGAAAACAGATGGCTTCTCTCATGTGGAACATGCAGGTTTTAACGAAGTGCTTGCAATCTGTGATGTGCTGTGCGATTCTAAGGATAATTGCTGCCTGTCCGGACAGTTTGTGAGGGTCAATGACCTGAAAGGTACGGTTCGATCTTCCGGTCTGGGCAATGACCTTTATGAGAAATACGCGAAATATTTTGATGAACGGACGTCGTCTCTTCAAAAGGCTTGTGAGGCTTTGGGCGGTGAAAAACAGAAGATCGGCGATGTGTCGTATCTGCTGCACCCATTCCCTTTCCTGCCGCTTATGCTGCAGTTCTGGGAGTCGGACGAGGAGTTTCCGGCGAGTCTGAAATTTATGTGGGATGAAAATACGCTGGATTTTCTGCGCTATGAGACGACCTATTATGTGCTGGGGCATGTGTTGGAGAGGCTGAAAGAACTGATGGAAGCGGATACCAGGCTTTGCCTTACTAAAGAATGAAACAATAGTCTGCGGTTATATTTTTTATCGAAATGCGATTATGAAAGGATGGCAATTTAGAATGTATGAACTGATACAGGCGGCGGGAAACAGTTATTATATCCAGAGCCCGGCGAAAATCGGACTGGTGAGATTAGATGATAATAAGGTTTGTCTGATAGACAGCGGGAATGATAAGAACGCGGGGCGGAAAGTGCGGCAGATACTGGACGCTAACAACTGGAAGCTGGAAGCAATTTACAATACGCATTCCCATGCTGATCATATTGGAGGCAATCAGTATCTGCAGAAACAGACCGGGTGCCAGGTATTTGCCATGGGGATTGAACGGGATTTCACATGCCATCCGGAGCTGGAACCATCGCTTCTTTACGGTGGATTTCCGCCGAAAGACTTAAGACATAAATTCCTTATGGCACAGGAGAGCAGGGCGGAGGAAATTACGCAGGATTGCCTGCCGGACGGCATTGAGTTGATCAGGCTTCCCGGACACAGCTTTGATATGGTCGGTTTTCGGACAGCGGATGATGTGATTTATCTGGCTGACTGCCTTTCCAGCGAAGAAACGCTTGAAAAATATCAGATTGGCTATATTCATGATGTCGCTGCTTACCTGGATACACTTCAGATGGTGAAAACCTTAAAGGCAGCATTGTTCATCCCTGCCCATACCGAGCCTCTGAAAGATATTGCGCCGCTTGCAGACCTGAATATTGCGAAGACACTGGAGATTGGGGATCATATCGTTGAAATATGCGGAACAGGCCTCTGCTTCGAGAAGATCTTACAGAATCTTTTCAGACAATATGGTTTGCAGATGAATTTTGAACAATATGCCCTGATTGGAAGCACGGTCCGTTCGTATCTGACGTGGCTGAAAGACAATGGCAGGGTAAGCGTGGAATTTGATCAGGATATGTTAATCTGGAGGAGAACGGAGTAAAGAAGAGCAGTATGCATTAGTCTTTTGTGTTATGGACGAATTAATGGGCGAATCAATGAGCGAACCATTTTAGGGGGCATGAAAAAACAGTTCTTTTATTAAAGGGAAGATTGAAAAATGAACCATACAAAAGAGATACAATTCGGCTATGAGACAGCCTTTATTGATTACAGGACACATTCCAATCTTGCTTATCGACCGGAATTTGTTTCTAATGATTACAGCCAGGGAAAGCGTGTCATATCTTCCATCGAAGAAGAACTTCAGAATTGTGACGAGTTTTCCATTAGTGTAGCTTTTATTACTTTGGGCGGAATTACGCCGCTTTTGCAGATCTTAAAGGAACTTGAGACAAGGGGTATCCGTGGGAAAATACTGACGACAGATTATGAGATGTTTAACGACCCGAAAGCGCTGGAAAAGCTGCACGGACTAAAAAATATTGAGCTGAGAATGTTTCTTACAGATGAAGACCGGAATGGTTTTCACACCAAAGGCTATATTTTCCGAAAAGAAGAACTGTATCGAATTATCATTGGCAGTTCCAATATGACAGCGAAGGCTCTGAAAGTGAACCGGGAATGGAATACAAAGCTGGTCGGATATGAGTCGGGGGAAATGATTGGTGAAATTCTGCGAGAATTTGATAATTTATGGAGTGCGCCGAACACCCTTACCTATGATGATTTTATAGAAGATTACTGTGTCCGGTATGATTTGGTAAAGAAGCAGCGAAAAATGGCGCGGGCGCAGACACCTGTGTCTCTGGAAGAATATACTCTCAAACCCAATGCGATGCAGGTTGGTTTTGTGAAAAATATTAAGGAACTGCTTGCTGCACATGAGACACGTGCACTTCTGATCTCGGCGACGGGCACAGGCAAGTCTTACGCCTCCGCGTTTGCACTTCGGGAAATGAGGCCGAAAAAGGCGTTGTTTCTGGTGCACAGAGAACGTATTGCAAAGCAGGCGATGGAGAGTTATCGCAGAGTGTTTGGACGGAAACGGGAGGATGGTCAGGAGTATCAGTATGCGCTTCTCTCTGGAAACACCTCTTCTGATATAGAAAGAATAAAGGACGCGGATCTGATTTTTGCAACGATGCAGACAATGAGCAAAGATAACATTCTGCAAAAATTTGCTCCAGATGCTTTTTCTGCTATCTGCCTGGATGAGGCACATCACTCCGGTGCTGGCAGCTATCAGAAAATCATGGAATATTTCAAACCTGATTTCTGGCTGGGAATGACGGCGAGTCCTGAGACGAACCGTTTTGATGTATATGAAATTTTTGACCATAATATTGCTTACGAGATTCGACTGCAGCAGGCTCTGGAGGAAGATCTTCTTTGCCCGTTTCATTACTTTGGTATTACAGATTTGACGATTGAAGGAGAACTGATCGGAGATGACGATACGGCCAATGGCAATGATACTGCGGACAACCTGAGAAGGTTCGGCCGTCTGACCAGTGACGTGCGGGTTGATTATGTGATTGAACAGGCAAATTATTATGGGCATTGCGGGGATCGTGTCAAGGGGCTGGTTTTCTGCAGCCGAAAAGAGGAAGCGCGGGAGCTGTCCCGAAAGTTTAATGAGAGGGGCTTTCGGACGGAGGCCTTGACAGGCGAGGACAGTGAGGCGAAGCGAGAGGCAGTGATTGAACGGTTGGTAATGGATGCCTCGGAAGGCAGTCGGCTAAACTGCCTTGATTATATTTTTACAGTGGATATTTTCTCAGAGGGTGTGGATATTCCGGAGATTAATCAGGTGATTATGCTGCGTCCTACACAGTCGGCGATTGTTTTTGTTCAGCAGCTGGGCAGAGGTCTCCGCAAAGCGGAGAATAAGGATTTTGTTGTGGTTCTGGACTTTATTGGAAATTATAAGAATAATTTTCTGATTCCGATTGCGCTCTCCGGCGACCGCAGCTACAATAAGGACAACATTCGCCGTTATGTGATGGAAGGAGACCGGATTATTCCCGGCGTTTCTACGATTCATTTTGATGAGATCAGCCGAAAACGTATTTTTTCTGCGATAGACAGTGCGAATTTCAATGATGTTCGGCTTATAAAGGAGAATTACACGAATCTGAAATACAAACTTGGACGAATTCCGAATCTGAAAGATTTTGACGAGTATGGCGAGATGGACGTCTGCCGGATTTTTGACAACAGCAGTCTGGGGTCCTATTATAAATTCCTTGTTAAATATGAAAAGGATTATAAGATACGGTTGTCGAAAGACGAGGAAAAGATGATTGAATTCATCTCTAAAAAGTTTGCTTCCGGCAAACGGATTCAGGAATTGGAAATGCTGAAAAGGCTGATGGCTTACCATCATCATATTTTTGGGATTCTGGAGAAATCGCTGAAAGAAGAATACGGCATTTCCATGGAAGCCCGAACAGAGCAGAACCTGATCAATGTGATGACGAATGAGTTTCCCTCCGGATCAGGGAAAAAGACTTATGATAACTGCATTTTTATCGAAAAAGAAGGGGAGGAGTACGGAATTTCAGCTTCATTTGAAAAGATGCTGAATAATCCGGAATTTTATGATATTGTACAGGAACTGGTCGATTTCGGCATATCCAGATACCAGGCGAATTTCAGTCAACGTTACCAGAATACAGATTTTGTATTATATCAAAAATATACCTATGAGGATGTGTGTAGGCTGCTGAACTGGGAAAACAATGAGGTACCGTTGAATATCGGAGGATATAAGTACGATAAAAAGACGAAGACATTTCCTGTCTTTATCAATTATGATAAGGCGGACGATATCAGTGATACGACGAAATATGAAGATCATTTTTTGAATGCGGGTACGCTGATTGCCGTTTCCAAATCGGGCAGGACGAAGCAGTCGGAGGATGTGCAGAATTTTCTGTTTGCTAAGGAACGTGGCATTGATGTGCATCTGTTTGTCCGGAAAAATAAAGATGATAAGATTTCGAAGGAATTTTATTATTTGGGACGGATGGCAGCGTCCGGAAATGCGGAAGAATTCTGTATGCCGAATACTACAAAAACAGCGGTGGAGATTGAGTGGATCCTGGATACGCCGGTGAGAGAGGATATTTATCAGTATATCATCAGCTGAATGCTCAAATTGTATCTTGTTCGTATGAATTGTCAAACACTTTGTCAAATGGCTGAATGAGGGAATAAATGGGTAAATCAGCTGGCGAAGCACAGCTTGAAAGAATTGCTAAACCGTATCGAACAGTGATAGAGAATGGAGTTGCAGAAGAATGAAGACGATACATGTAGTGGCCGCCGTGATCCGGCACGAAAACAAAATTTTTGCCACCCAGCGCGGCTATGGTGAATTTAAGGACGGCTGGGAATTTCCGGGCGGCAAGGTGGAACCGGGTGAGACGGAGCAGGAAGCACTTGCGCGTGAAATTCGTGAGGAACTGGATACAGTGATAGAAGTGGGAGAGCAGATCACAAGGGTTGAGTATGACTATCCGACATTTCATTTGTCGATGAATTGCTTCTGGGCAGAGGTTGTTTCGGGCGACCTGGTGCTGAAGGAACATGAGGCTGCCAGATGGCTTTCAAAGGAGGAATTGTACAGTGTGGAATGGCTGCCGGCGGACCTTGAACTGATTGGAATGATAGAAAAGGAAATGTAACCGCTCAGTTCAGGACTTCGCATCTGCTGCGAAGTATGCAGAATCCGTCCGTTGAATCCGGGAAAGATATCGCTTGACACATTTATAAAAACAGTATAAAATTAAAACGTTGTTTGGACAGATCAATCTCTGCCGTAGTCATACTGCCGAAAAATGACGGAATCCGGCGGGGATGATGAGATAACTCGAACAATGAAAAATGAATAAGGAGGTGCTCCTGTGCCTACAGTGATTACAATTGCTGTTGTAATTGTGCTGGTTGTGCTAGCAGCCGCGATATCCTCCCTTGTCTCTGTCAGCCGTTACAGGAAGACGACGGAAGAGAAACTCGGCAGCGCCGAGGAGAAGGCAAGGCAGATTATCGACGACGCGCTGAAGGTTGCAGAGACAAAGAAACGCGAGGCACTTCTGGAAGCGAAGGAAGAATCTTTGAAGACGAAGAATGAGTTGGAAAAAGAGACCAGAGAGCGCAGATCAGAATTGCAGCGTTATGAGAAACGTGTCCTGTCAAAGGAAGAGTCCGTGGACAGGAAAGCGGAGTCTCTGGAGCGCAGAGAGACCGGCATTACAGCCAGGGAAGAAGAGTTAAAGAAAAAGACCGCTGAAGTCAGCAAACTTCAGGAACAGCGTCTTGCCGAACTCGAAAGAATCTCAGGACTTACCTCTGAACAAGCAAAAGAATATCTTTTAAAAACTGTTGAAGATGAAGTAAAAATTGACACCGCCAAGCTTTACAGGGAACTGGAAAGCCAGGCAAAGGAAGAAGCAGGCAAAAAGGCAAAAGAATATGTGGTTACGGCGATTCAGAAATGTGCCGCTGACCATGTCGCGGAGACAACGATATCCGTGGTTCAGCTGCCTGGCGACGAGATGAAGGGAAGGATTATCGGACGTGAGGGACGGAACATCCGTACGCTGGAAACATTGACGGGTGTGGATCTTATCATTGATGATACGCCGGAAGCAGTCATCCTGTCGGCATTTGATCCGATCAGAAGAGAAGTGGCGAGAATTGCTCTTGAAAAGCTGATTGTGGACGGCCGTATCCACCCGGCCAGAATTGAAGAAATGGTGGAAAAAGCGCAGCGAGAGGTTGAGACGACGATTCGCGAGGAAGGAGAAGCCGCGGCACTGGAGGTTGGTGTACATGGCATCCATCCGGAACTGATACGTCTTCTGGGCAGAATGAAATACAGAACCAGCTATGGTCAGAACGCACTGAAGCATTCGATCGAGGTGGCGCAGCTTTCCGGGCTGCTTGCCGGCGAGATCGGAGTGGATGTGAGGATGGCAAAGCGCGCGGGATTGTTGCATGATATCGGCAAATCCATTGACCATGAAATGGAAGGCTCTCATGTGCAGATTGGCGCGGAGTTGTGCAGAAAGTACAAGGAATCTCCGCTTGTCATCAATGCGGTGGAGTCTCATCATGGGGATGTAGAACCTGAGTCACTGATCGCCTGCATCGTTCAGGCTGCGGATACGATTTCGGCAGCCCGTCCGGGAGCGCGGCGAGAGACTCTGGAAACATATACAAACAGATTAAAACAGTTAGAAGATATTACGAACGCCTTCAAGGGTGTGGAAAAATCATTTGCTATTCAGGCAGGTAGGGAAATACTTGTAATGGTAGTACCGGATCAGGTCAGTGACACGGCTATGCCGCTTCTGGCGAGAGATATCGCCAAGCAGATTGAGGCAGAACTGGAATATCCGGGACAGATTAAAGTCAGCGTCATACGGGAAAGCAGGGCGGTTGACTATGCGAAGTAACACCAGAGGTGTACGAGTTTGACTTCAAAACGCCGCAGGGAAGGTTTTCCCTGCGGCGTTTATGCGCAGAGCCGGGCAGGGCATATCCCATGCGAAGCGTGGGATGCCGCCCGGGGAGGGAGTTTTGCGGCTGAAACCGCCTCCTGTTCGATTGCAGGGCGAGGATAAAAGATGAGTCACGAAGAATTGTGGGAGCTTTTGATCAGGCATCAGGACGAACCCTTTTTCACAGTGAGGGGACTTCCATTCCGGTATACGATACGGGGCGGGGAGTTGTTTGTTGACAGACGTGGGAAATCCATCACGAAAGCTACCGTTTCAAAAGCCTATGACCGGATCCTGGAATCGCCGGATGAGATCACCGGACCAAAGAAGCTGAATGCATTTGGCGCCCCCTATATCTGGGCGATTTTTCGAAAACTGGGAATTATTCCCGGGGAGAATAAGACATCCGATGCAGACAGTGATATATCTGCGCATGTGCCGAAAAATGACAGGAATGATTAAAACAGGTGACAGAGACAGATAAAAACTGTTGAGGGAAAATGGGAATGTGTGCTGAGTTTATGCCGGAGGGATGCATTTTCCAGGAAACGGAGATATTATGAATGTAATAAAGCCACAGGTAGAAATCATTGACATGGAAGATTACCGGACGATCCTGAATAAAATCGAACGTATCGGGAGAGTCTGCTATAAGAGTGAGGAACGCATTGGCGAGGGTACCGCGGAAAAATTCGTTGCCGGGATTATCAAAAGCGGCCATGAGTCGGTTATTGAGCACGAATGCGTGACAGTGAAGGTGACCTGCGACCGTGGAGTGACGCATGAGATTGTCCGGCACCGGATTGCGAGCTATTCGCAGGAAAGCACGCGTTACTGCAATTATTCAAAGGACAAGTTTCAGAACCAGATTTCCGTCATCGACCTGGCGACCGGATTCGGTTATGATCTTGACAAGCCGGAGGACCGTAGGAAATATGAGATCTGGACGGCGGCGATGGAGAGCGCGGAAACGTATTATTTTGAAATGCTGAATGCCGGAGCCACGCCGCAGGAAGCGCGATCGGTTTTGCCCAATTCTTTGAAAACGGAGATCGTGATGACGATGAATCTGCGGGAATGGAGGCATTTTATAAAACTTCGTTCCGCCGGGAGCGCACATCCGCAGATTCGGGAGATTGCCGGGCGGCTTCTGGAAATTTTCCAAAGGGAACTGCCGGTGTTTTTCAGTGATCTGTAAGTGATGAATAGAATCTTTTGGAATGGATGTAACATTTAACGGAAACAGCACATGACAGGAGCGGCTGATCTGACAGCTGCGCTGACTTAATAAATAAAGGACTAGAGAGATATATATGCAGGGGATTTACGATATCCATTGCCACATTCTGCCTGGCGTGGACGACGGCTCTCATTCGATAGAAGAGACACGTGAGCTGCTTCGGCGGGAATATGAAGATGGCGTAAGGACCATTATTGTTACGCCCCATTATCGGCTGGAAATGTTTGAACCGAAAATGGCGCGTATTTACAGCGCGTTTTGGACAGCCTGCGATGCTGCCGCCGAAATCGCGCCGGATCTGAAGCTGTATATAGGCTGTGAGTTTCATGCAAATATGGAAATGGTGGAGACGCTGAAGGCCGGCGGCCGCCCGACCATGGCAGGGAGCAGGTATGTGCTGACCGAATTTCGGGAGAGCACACCGTATCCTTATATTAAAGAACGTGTGACTGCCCTGCGCTCCGGCGGCTACCGCCCGCTGATTGCGCATGCGGAACGTTATGAGTGTATGCGAAAGGATCCGGAACATGCGGCAGAGCTCACAGAAATGGGAGCCCGTATTCAGATTAATGCGGGAAGCCTTCTGGGGGACATGGGCCATTCTGTACGCCGCTACTGTCAGGGGCTTTTGGAAGATGATCTTGTCTGGTGTGTTGCATCGGATGCGCACAATCTGAAAGACCGGACGCCGAATCTGGGAAAGTGCGCTGTATGGCTGGAAAAAAAGTTCGGCTCTGAGACGGCACAGAAGGTTTTGATTGACCATCCGGCAGAAATTGTGAGAGAAGGCATGAAAAATTAATTACAGTTCAGAACAGCAGGCCGCAGACCGCTTTCTGTTCAGAATGAAAAATACAAAATTTTGGATTGATAGAACGGGAATTCTGTAGTATACTGGTGGCGAGTTATCAGGAACGTTTCGCTTCCGATGGTTCGGAGCGGGGCAAACATTTTACAAAGAGAGGTAGAATGACATGGCATTAGTGACAAGTAAAGAGATGTTCCAGAAGGCTTATGAAGGCGGCTACGCGATTGGCGCTTTCAACGTGAACAACATGGAGATCGTACAGGCGATCACAGAAGCGGCTGCTGAGCTGCATTCTCCGGTGATTCTGCAGGCTTCCGCAGGAGCGAGAAAGTATGCGAACCCGACTTATCTGAAGAAACTGGTAGAGGCTGCTGTTATCGAGTGCCCGGACATCCCGATCGTTATGCATCTGGATCACGGCCCGGATTTCGAGACCTGCAAGTCCTGCGTGGACGGCGGTTTCACCTCCGTCATGATTGATGCTTCCAAGTATTCCTTCGATGAGAACATCGAGATTACGAAGAAGGTTGTAGAGTATGCGCATGATCACGGCGTAGTAGTAGAGGCAGAGCTTGGCAAGCTGGCCGGCATCGAGGATGATGTCAATGTATCCGCTGAGGATTCCTCCTATACACAGCCGGATGAGGTTGAGGAGTTCGTTGACCGCACAGGTGTAGATTCTCTGGCGATTGCGATCGGCACCAGCCACGGCGCATTCAAGTTCACTCCGGAACAGTGCACACGCAATGAGGAAGGCATTCTTCTTCCGCCGCCTCTTCGTTTCGACATCCTTGAGGAAGTATCCAAGAGACTGCCGGGCTTCCCGATCGTTCTGCACGGCGCTTCTTCCGTACCGCAGGAGTATGTGAAGATCATTAACGCGAATGGTGGAGCTCTGAAAGACGCGATCGGCGTTCCGGAAGATCAGCTGCGTCAGGCGGCAAGATCTGCTGTCTGCAAGATTAACATCGACTCCGACCTTCGTCTGGGTCTGACCGCCGGCTGCCGTCAGGTATTCAACGAGCATCCGGAGTACTTCGATCCGAGACAGTATCTGACCGTTGGCCGCGCGAATGTAAAAGCAGTTGTAGCGCACAAGATCAAGACCGTTCTCGGCAGCGAGGGCAAGGCCTGATTCTTTATCATTTGTAACTATTCAGAACAACAGGCCACAGACCGCCTTCTTTGAAGGCTATATGCCGCTAACGCGTCATATTCTCCGCTGCCGCTCCGGTCGGTGCTAAACGAGCGCCACTGGCGCTCAGCACCTGAGGCTTGATGGGCGTCTACGCTACCGCTTCGGTCGGTGCTAAACGCGTGCCACTGGCACGCAGCACCCGCCCATCCCAAAATGAAAATACAGCCTGTAGCAGGTAAACCTGCACAGCCTGTTTTTTCATTTCGATGCTGTTCTGAACTGTTACTACCATTTTATACAATGATCGGCGTGGTCTGTAGCCGGGATTCGTAAAAAATATGGAAATTTCTGTTTTAACCGAAATTTCTGCTTGCATTTTACAGAAGAATAGAGTATTTTAAAACAAGGTGACGAGGGCGTTCCAGAATGAAGATGATGGAATGCCCTTATTTCATTTCAGGCAAAGAGGAGGATATTATGAGCGAATATTTTAACGTGGCTGACATTTTCGGTGAAGACGTCTTCAACGAAAAGGTGATGCAGGAGCGTCTCCCGAAAAAGGTTTACAAAGCGCTGCAGAAGACGATCGAGGAAGGCAAAGAGCTGGATCTGGCAACAGCGGATGTCATTGCGGCGGCGATGAAGGACTGGGCAATTGAAAAGGGTGCGACACATTATACGCACTGGTTCCAGCCGCTGACCGGCGTGACGGCAGAGAAGCATGATTCCTTTATCACGGCGCCGAATCCGGACGGCACGGTTCTGATGGAGTTCTCCGGCAAAGAACTGATTAAGGGTGAACCAGATGCCTCCTCTTTCCCGTCAGGCGGTTTGAGAGCGACATTTGAGGCGAGAGGTTATACAGCGTGGGACTGCACCTCTCCGGCGTTTGTGCGTCATGACGCGGCGGGCGCGATCCTCTGCATCCCGACAGCGTTCTGTTCCTACACAGGTGAGGCGCTGGATCAGAAGACGCCGCTTCTCCGTTCGATGGAAGCGATCAATACACAGTCTTTGAGACTCTTAAGACTGTTTGGCAATACGACTTCAAAGAAAGTGACTCCGTCCGTAGGACCGGAGCAGGAGTATTTCCTTGTAGATGAGAAGAAGTTCATGCAGAGGAAGGACCTGATCTTTACCGGCCGCACGCTGTTTGGCGCAATGCCGCCGAAGGGCCAGGAACTGGACGATCATTATTTCGGTACGATCCGTCAGCGCATTGCTTCTTTTATGAAGGATGTCAATAAAGAACTCTGGAAACTCGGTGTGCCGGCAAAGACCCAGCACAACGAGGTGGCTCCGGCACAGCACGAGCTGGCTCCGATTTATTCCGAGGCCAATGTAGCCGTTGACCAGAACCAGATCGTGATGCAGACGCTGAAGCGTGTGGCCTGCCAGCATGGCCTGAAATGCCTGCTGCATGAGAAGCCGTTCGCAGGCGTGAATGGTTCTGGCAAGCACAACAACTGGTCAATCACGACGGATGACGGGATCAACCTTCTGGATCCGGGAAAGACCCCGCACGAGAACATTCAGTTCCTGCTGGTGCTGTCCTGCATCTTAAAAGCAGTAGATGAACATGCAGACCTGCTTCGCGAGTCTGCGGCAGACCCGGGCAACGATCACAGACTGGGTGCGAACGAGGCGCCGCCTGCCATTATTTCCGTATTCCTTGGTGAGCAGCTGCAGGACGTGGTATCTCAGCTTGTCAGCACAGGCGAGGCGACACATTCCAATAAGGGCGGCATTCTGAAGACCGGTGTGAAGACCCTTCCGGATCTGGAGAAAGACGCGACCGACCGCAACCGTACTTCACCTTTCGCGTTTACGGGCAACAAGTTTGAGTTCCGTATGGTAGGTTCCCGCGATTCCATCGCCTCCCCGAACATCGTGCTGAACACGATCGTGGCGGAAGCGTTCTGCGACGCGTGCGACATTCTGGAGAAAGCAGATGATTTTGACGCGGAAGTACACAGCCTGATCAAACGCCAGCTGACCGAGCATCAGAGAATCGTCTTCAACGGCAACGGCTATGCGCCGGAGTGGGTAGAGGAAGCTGAAAGAAGAGGCCTGCCGAACATCAAATCCATGGTGGATGCGATTCCGAGCCTCGTGACCGACAAGTCGGTTTCCATGTTCGAAAAATTCGGCGTATTCACAAAGGCCGAACTGGAGTCCCGTGTCGAGATCAAGTACGAGAACTACTCGAAGGCGATCAACATTGAGGCGAAGTCCATGATCGACATCGCAAGCAAACAGATCATTCCGGCAGTTATTAAGTATACAAAGAGCCTGGCAGATACGATCAACACCGTAAAAGCTGCGGGCGCGGATATTTCTGTACAGACAGAACTGCTTTCCGAGACCAGCGCGCTTCTGGTAGAGACCAAAGCTGCTCTTGCAAAGCTGTCTGAGATCACGGCGACAGCAGCGGCGATGGAAGAAGGCGAGGCACAGGCAAGGTTTTATCATGACTCTGTGATGGCGGCCATGAGTGACCTTCGCACACCGGTTGATAAACTTGAGATGATCGTAGACAAGGAAATGTGGCCGATGCCGTCCTACGGCGATCTGCTCTTTGAAGTCTAAAATGTCCTAAGGGGGACCGGCTTGCCGGTGGATTCCTTAGGACTGTGGTCAGAACAGCATCAAAAAGAAAATTTCAGATCCTTGCTAAAGTCCGGGACGTCGATGCAGACGCCCGGACTTTTTCGTAAATTTGAATTAAAGTGAACAGTTTACAGGGAGTCTAATTAAAAAAATTTCGTGCATTTTTCACAATTTTCATTGATTTTTTTCCACGGTTATATTATAGTAAACAACAGAAACGGGTCTGACCTTGTCGTGATTTTGTTTTTGGATCATAGTCGCGATATGTGTATGGGGCGGATTTTTGTGAATACAGGAGAGTTCCTTATCTGACAGCGCTGCTGTACAGACCCGCTCTACAAAAGAATGGGGCTGCTCATCCGAGCGGGAAAGCGGTACAAGGAGGGTTTACAAGTGATATCGAATCAGGTTTTACAGACAACACTGGACGGATTAAAGGCCATCAGCAGAGTGGATCTCTGCGTGCTTGATACGGAAGGAGTCATGCTGGCGACTACATTTCCGGAAGCGGAGAATTTCCGCGATTCGGTGATCAGCTTTGCGAGTTCTCCGGCGGACAGCCAGACGGTATCCGGCTGCCAGTTTTTTAAGGTGTTTGATGAACATCAGCTGGAATACATTCTTCTTTCAAACGGAAACAGCGATGATGTGCATATGGTAGGACGCATGGCGGCATTCCAGATTCAGAATCTCCTTGTCGCTTACAAAGAACGTTTTGATAAAGATAATTTTATCAAAAATCTCCTTTTGGACAATTTGCTTCTGGTTGATATTTACAACCGTGCGAAGAAGCTGCACATTGATACGGAAGCGCGCCGCGTAGTGTTTATTGTAGAGATTGATCATGAGAAAGAGTCCGGTGCGCTGGAAAGTGTCCGTGCTCTGTTCGGCGCGCGCTCCAGTGATTTTATTACCGCGGTGGACGAAAAGAGCATTATTGTGGTAAAGCAGCTTGGCGAACAGGAAGGCTATGAGGATATGGACCGCACGGCGGAGATGATTCTGGACGCGCTCGGGGAAGAAAAGAAAAAGGAGGCTCTGGTCGCGTACGGCACGATTGTCGGCGAGATCAAGGAGGTTTCCCGTTCTTACAAGGAAGCGCGTATGGCGCTGAATGTCGGCAAGATCTTTTTCGAGGAGCGCAAGGTCATCGCCTACAGCTCACTGGGTATCGGCCGTCTGATTTATCAGCTGCCGATTCCGCTCTGCAAGATGTTTATCAAGGAAATTTTTGACGGGAAGTCGCCGGATGATTTTGACGATGAGACCCTGACTACGATCAATAAGTTCTTCGAGAACAGCCTGAATGTCTCGGAGACGTCGCGGCAGCTTTACATCCACAGGAATACGCTCGTCTATCGTCTTGACAAGCTGCAGAAGCAGACGGGGCTTGATCTGCGCGTGTTTGAGGACGCGATCACGTTTAAGATTGCGCTGATGGTAGTTAAGTATATGAACTATATGGAGACGCAGGAGTATTAAAAATAAACGCCGCCGACATTTGTCGGCGGCGAAGCTGCTTATTCAAACTGTGCGGCGTACAGCCGGTAATAGAACCCTTTCTGCGCGATCAGTTCCTGATGGGTTCCCTGCTCCACGATATTGCCCTGGTCGACGACCAGGATGCGGTCGGCGTTCTGGATGGTGGAGAGGCGGTGGGCGATGACAAAGCAGGTCTTGTCGGCCATCAGTTCACGCATGGCGGCCTGTATCTGCCGTTCGGTGCCGGTGTCGACGTTGGAGGTGGCCTCGTCGAGGATCAGCATCCTCGCGTCGTAAAGCATGGCGCGGGCGATGGTCAGAAGCTGTTTCTGCCCCTTGGAAATGTTGCCGCCGTCTTCGCCGATGACGGTGTCGTAGCCGTTGGGAAGCAGCATGATGTAGTGATGTATCTTCGCAGCTTTGGCGACGGCGATGACTTCCTCTCTGGTCGCGCCCTCTTTTCCGTAGGCGATATTCTCATAGATGGTGCCGTTGAACAGCCAGGTGTCCTGCAGCACCATCGCGTAGGCGCGGCGGAGACTTGCGCGGGTCACGTCGCGGGTCTCGCTGCCGTCCACAAAGATCTGTCCCTCGTCCACATCGTAAAACCGCATCAGCAGGTTGATGATGGTAGTTTTTCCTGCGCCGGTCGGTCCGACGATGGCGATGAGTTTGCCGGCGTCCGCCTCCAGATTGAAATTGCGGATAATCGTTTTTCCGGGGGTATAGCCGAACGAAACATTCTCAATTTTTACGTCGCCGCGCACATCTTCAAGAACCGCGGCATCCGCCCGGTCGGGCAGTTCCTCTGTCTCATCCAGAATATGGAATACGCGCTCCGCGGCGGAAAGCGCAGAGAAAATCTGCGTGACCACGTTCGCGATCTCGTTGATCGGTCCGGAGAACTTTCTCGAGTACAGCACGAAAGAGGAGATGTGCTCCAACGTTACGACGCCGCCCATATAGAGAAGCGAGCCGAGAATACCGATCAGAGCCAGCCCCAGGTTGTTGATCGAACCGACAGTAGGCCCCATGGTCATGCCGTAATAGTTTGCCCTGTGAAATGCGTCGGAAGCCTCTTTATTATACTCATCGAAATGGTTCAGGAATGTATCCTCCTGCGCGTAGGCGAGTACCGTTTTCTGTCCGGAAAAAATCTCCTCCACATAGCCGTTCATCTCACCGTAGGCAGCGGAACGCCGGGAAAACAGAGGGCGGGTAATGCTGCTCATGTGTTTCGTATAGGCGGTGGCCAGCGGGATGGTGACGAGCATCGTCAGGGTCAGAGGCGGACTGATGTAGATCATCATTGCAAGTGATCCCACGACGGTGACCACGCTGGTCATGATCTGCGTGAGATCGGTGGAGATGCAGACGCAGGTCACATCAATATCGTAGGAAACGTGGCTGATGATATCACCGGCTGCATTTTGATCAAAATAGCGGACCGGCAGCTTCATCAGCTTCCGGAAGACGTCCTCACGCATCTGCTGTCCGATCTTCCGGCCAACGTTCATCATGATAAAATTGATGACCAGCGTGATCAGGGAGGATGTCACGTAGAAAATCAGCATCAGCTTTGCGTAGTAAAAGACGCGTGAAAAATCTACCTGTCCTTCTCCGGCTGCTGCCGCTGAGATTGCCCTTCCTGCCAGAAACGGTCCTGCCAGCGCCATTACATTGCTTACGAGACAAAGAAAGAGAGCAGCGATCATGATGTATTTGTAGTTTGCCGTATAGCGGATGAGGCGCAGCAGAGTGCCTCTGCGGTTTTTTGATTTCCCGTTTTGCGCTTGTTCTGTGCCGCAGGCTTTGCTGTCTGTATGTTTCGTTTCACCCGTATGCTTTGTTCCGGAGCTGCCGTTTCTTTTTGGACTGTCATATTCTCCGGGTGTATATTTTTCCATAATACCTGCCTCTTTCTATGAACTAATTACGCAATCTCGCCCATCTGCGACTGAAAAATATCCAGATAGACTGGACAGTTTTTTAAAAGCTGTTCATGTGTACCGTAGCCGATCATTTTTCCGTTTTCCAGCACCAGAATATGATCGAGGTTCATGATAGAACTGACCCGCTGCGCGACCATGATCATGGTAGAACTGCTGTAATCATCCTGGATTGCCCTGCGCAGAGCGGCGTCGGTTTTGTAGTCCAGAGCGCTGGAAGAATCGTCCAGGATCAGGATCTGCGGGTGGTCGGCGAGTGCGCGGGCGATCAGCGTGCGCTGTTTCTGGCCGCCGCTCAAATTTGCGCCCTTGATGTCCGCCCTGTACTGGTAGGCCTCGTCGAGCCCCTCGATAAAGTCAGAAATGTTTGCGGCCTGCGCCGCCCGCCGCACCTGAAACTCATTCAGGTGACGGCCAAATGAGATATTTTCAAAAAGCGTATCATTAAAAATGGTATCGTTCTGGAAGACGACGCCGAACATGGCGCGGAGCTCGTCTTTCTCATAGGTACGCACGTCACGCCCATGGATGTAAATCCCTCCTTTGTCGCAGTCATAAAAACGCATCAGCAGGTTGACGATGGATGTCTTGCCGCTGCCGGTCGCGCCGATGATGCCAAGCGATTCGCCGTCTTTCAGAGAAAAAGCAATATCGGACAGGCACTGCTCGCCGGTCTTGTGGTAGCTGAAGCTGACATGATCAAAGACAATGTGGGCATCCTGTGTATCTCCGGGATATTCATGACCTTCGACCGGAAGAACCGGCTGATCGTCCTCTGTCTGCATAATGAGATCAATGCGGTTCGCGGAAGCGATGGCTTTTGAAGCCATCATAAAAACGCGGTTCAGACTCATAACGCTCTGCAGGATGAGATTAAAATAAGTAAGAAACGCGAGGATGACGCCGGGACGGATCGCACCGCTGTTTACCCGCGCCGCGCCGACCAGGACGACCAGCGTCAGACCGACGTTCAGCGTCAGCTGCATAAGCGGTCCGGGCGCTGCCATCGTGATGCTGGCGCGGATGTCGTCCTGGGTCAGCTTTTTGTTTGCTTCCTGAAAACGGCCGATTTCGTACTTCTCCTTAGAGAGAGCCTTCACGACGCGGATGCCGGTGATATTTTCCCGCATTACGCGGATGACCTTATCCAGGCTGGTCTGCACCCGGTCATAGAGCGGGATCCCGTGCCGGGTGACCAGAAAGATCACCACGCCGAGGATTGGCACCAGCACACAGAGAATGCCGGAGAGCACCGGATCCATGACCATCGTGACGACGATACCGCCGATCAGCATGATCGGGGCACGGATACCGATCGCCTGCACATCTACCATGAAATCCTGCACATTGTAGGAGTCCGAGGTCATGCGGGATGTCAGAGTGGGAAGCCCAAACGCATCAAACTGGGAGCCGGAAAGACTAAGCGTCTTCCGGAACATATCGTGGCGCAGCACACCGATGGACTCAGACGCGACCGCGACCGCATTGCGGTTTGCCTTCACATTCAGAAAACGGGTAATGGCTGCGACTGCGATCATCAGTATGCCCCAGAGGACCACGCGCCCAACGTCGCCGAGCGGCACGACATGATCGATCATATATTCGAGGATATAGGGAATCAGAAGTTCTGTGATTGTTCCACAGAACTTAAAGGTCATACTGGCTGCCATTCTTGCAGCGTAGGGCTTCATATAGCGGATAATCAGATTCATAGTTCGCCTCGGTCTGTTTTTTGCACGCGATGCACACATAAATAATGATTTATAGTCGAACATCGGTGCAGTAAAAATGTGATGTATAGATTTTATTGTAGCTTTCTGGCGATATCAGATAAATAACGGGAATCATGATGTCACTCAGACTGGCTGCATTTGTACAGGGAGTGCACAAGTGCCATCCTAGCAGAGAAGACTTAAAATGTCAAGGTACCGTGACAATTATTTTCGCTTACAACATGTGATAAAAATATAAGATTCACTCTTTTCATTCTTTTCGAGACAGGGTATAATCATTCATATCAGAAGAAAACCGTGCTTTGAAACGGGGTGAAAAAGCAGCATGAAAACATTTAACAACTATGAATTGCACTTTACATTTGACCGGAAAAGCACAAACATTCGTTTTGCCAATGCGGAGTACATCCATCCCCTCAAGCAGGATCTGGTGCAGCTGCTGCAGGAGGATTTTGAAAAAGACCGGAATGTGAAGACGGTGATCGTATTTGGCAGCGCGGTGGAGTTTCGCTGCAATAGCTACAGTGATCTGGATTTATGTATAGAGCGTTATGATAAGATTCCGTTTCACAACAATACAGAAGATGAGATCGATCTGGTATATTGGGATCAGATTGGAGAACGCTTAAAGAAAGAAATAGCCCAAAAAGGAATTGTTGTGTATGACAGGGAGGGGCAATATGTGTGACATTCGACTTTTCAGACGAGCTTGGCTGGACTTTAAAGCGGCAGAGAACCTTCTGGCAGTTCCGGTGAATGATGAGGCCTACATAAATAATGTGGCATATCATCTCCAGCAGGCCGTAGAGAAGACATTAAAAGCGTTTCTGGAATGCGTCGGGGTGACGGTGCCGAACACCCACGACATTGATAAGCTGGTCCGTATGTCAGGGAATAACGGTTCCTGTGCCGCAGTGACAGAATGGATCGAGGATAAAGCGGATATGCTGACGCGCTGGGAGACCGATACGCGGTATGACATTGATTACTGTGTGGAGAAGACAAAAGCGGTAACGGGACTGGAAAAGGTCAGAGAATTTCTGGATGCGAACGGGTTGAAAGAAGAACTTCGGGAGGAATTAAGGCAGGATAGTATAAAGGAAAAACTGAAGACCTTTTTTCCGAAAGATTACGAGCCAAAAGATAATTTTGAATGGAATTGTTTTTATCAGATCTACAGGAAAAGACTGATACAGTGAGGGAGATACTTACTATTTGAAATGGTTTTATCAAATAGCAGGCGTTATATAAAAATGTGAATGGAGGGCAAAACATGAAAGCATTTATGGACAAAGATTTCCTTTTGTCGACCGAGACAGCGAAGAAGCTGTTTCACGAGTATGCCGAGACAACGCCGGTTCTCGACTATCACTGCCACATCAATCCGCGTGAGATCGCGGAAGACCGCAAGTTCGATAACATCACGCAGGTCTGGCTGGGCGGCGACCACTATAAGTGGAGACAGATGCGCTCGAACGGCATTGAGGAAAAGTACATCACCGGCGACGCCACAGACCGCGAGAAGTTCCAGAAGTGGGCGGAGACACTGGAGAAAGCAATCGGCAACCCGCTCTATCACTGGAGTCATCTGGAGCTGCAGCGGTATTTTGGCTACTATGGGGCGCTGAACGGCAGGACCGCCGAGGAAGTGTGGAATCTCTGCAATGAAGCGCTGCATCAGGACGACATGAGCGCGCGCAACATCATCCGCCGCTCCGGTGTGACACTGATCTGCACGACGGATGACCCGGTGGATTCTCTGGAATGGCATGAGGTGATCGCGAAGGACGAGACCTTTGAGGTGCAGGTGCTTCCGGCGTGGCGTCCGGATAAGGCGATGAACCTGGAGAAGCCGGATTACGCGGAATACATCGCGGCGCTGGCGCAGGTGAGCGGGACAAAGATCACGTCGTTTGAGGACCTGATCGCGGCACTGAAGGTGCGTATGGAATATTTTGCGGCAAGGGGCTGCTGCGTATCCGATCACGGTCTGGAGTATGTGATGTATGTGCCGGCTTCTGAGGAGACGGTCAACGCGATTTTTGCAAAGAGACTGAATGGGGAGACGATCACCCGCACAGAGGAACTGCAGTTCAAGACCGCGTTTATGCTGAAGATGGGTGCGCTGTACCATGACTTCAACTGGGCGATGCAGCTTCATTATGGCGTGAAGCGCGACAACAATCAGCTGCTTTATAAGTCCATCGGCCCGGATGCCGGTGTGGACTGCATCAACAACTACGCGCCGTCGTCTGAACTGGCGGATTTCCTGAACGCGCTGGCAATTGAGGACAGGCTGCCGAAGACGATTCTCTACAGCCTGAATCCGACGGATAACGCCGCCATCGGCACGATCCTCGGCTGTTTCCAGAATTCAGACGCCATCGGCAAGATCCAGCAGGGCAGCGCATGGTGGTTCAATGATAACAAACAGGGCATGACCGACCAGATGATCTCTCTGGCGAATCTGGGACTTTTGGGGAACTTCCTTGGCATGCTGACGGACTCCAGAAGTTTTCTGTCCTACACCAGACATGAGTATTTCCGCCGCATCCTCTGCGATCTGATCGGCGGCTGGGTCGAGAACGGAGAATATCCGAATGATGAGGTGGCGCTGGAGCAGCTGATCCGCGGGATCTCCTATGGGAACGCGGTGCGGTATTTCGGGTTTGACCTGGATCCGGACGCACGCAGGAGCTAAAGATCAAAGCTGCCTGCCGATGCTGCCGCAGCCGGACAGATACGGCAGGCGGAAAGGATAGTTGAAAAGGACAGAAAAAGGCATAGAGAAAAGCAAAAAACAGAAAAAGAACAGAAAAACAACAGAAAGGAAAAGACTATGGAATTAAATTTAAGACCGGCAAGTGAATGTAAATATGACGCGTTATCTTTGGGGGAAGTCATGCTTCGCCTCGACCCGGGAGAAGGAAGAATCCGCACGGCACGCTCCTTCCGGGCATGGGAAGGCGGCGGCGAGTACAACGTCGTCCGCGGCCTGCGCCGCTGCTTCGGTATGCGGACCGGCGTGATCACGGCGTTTGCAGACAACGAGGTCGGCAAGCTGATGGAAGACTTTATCCTGCAGGGCGGTGTGGACACCTCTCTGATCAAGTGGATGAAGACGGACGGCATCGGGCGCGTCTGCCGCAACGGCATCAATTTCACCGAGCGCGGCTTTGGCATCCGCGGTGCGGTGGGCTGCTCTGACCGCGCGAATACGGCGATCTCCAAGGCGACGCCGGAAGATTTTGACTTTGACTACATCTTTGGCGAACTCGGCGCGCGCTGGCTCCACACCGGCGGTATCTATGCGGCGCTCTCTGAGCAGTCCTGCGAGACGGTCATTGCGGCGATTAAGACCGCGAAAAAATACGGCACGGTCATTTCCTACGACCTGAACTACCGTCCGTCCATGTGGAGCGCGATAGGCGGACAGGCGAAGGCACAGGAAGTGAACAAAGAGATTGCAAAATACGTGGATGTCATGATCGGCAACGAGGAAGATTTCACGGCCTGCTTAGGGTTTGAGATTGAGGGCAACGACGCGAACTTAAAGGAGCTGAACATCGACGGCTACCGCAAGATGATCAACGAGGCGGCGAAGACCTACCCGAATTTCAAGGTGGTGGCGACCACCCTGCGCAAGGTAAAGACCGCGACGGTCAACGACTGGAGCGCTCTTTGCTGGGCGGACGGCGAGATCTACAAGGCGGCGGATTACAACGACCTGGAGATCATGGATCGCGTCGGCGGCGGCGACTCGTTTGCATCCGGACTGGTGTACGGCCTGATGACGGGCAAGGGCGCGGAGGCAGCCGTGAACTACGGCGCGGCGCACGGCGCACTGGCGATGACGACTCCGGGCGATACCACCATGGCAAGCCTGAAAGAGGTCGAGGGCATCATGTCCGGCGCTGGCGCGAGAGTGCAGAGGTAAAGACACATACAGAGGAAATACAGCCATGCGGGAACGGGAAAAGAAAAATCCGTTCCCGCTGTGTATTTGTAATATAGCTTATCGGAAAGAAAACGCGCTTGCGGATTTTCACTGATAACGACAGGAAAGGCAACTGTGAAAGTACCGGACAGTTACCGGCAAGACTGGGTGTATCCTTCCGGCAAATACCGTCTGGATCTGCAGCCCTGAACGGTTACAAAACAGCACAACTGGTACAGGTTGAACGCACCAACGGTCTTTCAAATACGGGAAAATGGTGTTATAATAATCAAAAGTGTGTCTTAAAACGGGTCCGCCGGAAGCCTGGAGGACACGGGGATTTTCGGATAGAGTGAGGAGTAAAATGATATCTGCAATCCCATATTCGAGGATTTTCTCAATAATGATACCGATTCCCTCATTCTAAATTAAAATCTGAATATCGAAGTATTTGGCATCATTTTTTTCCTGCTGATTTTAATATGTAATGCGAAAATTGCAAATCTCTGATTTATACATATCCCAGCCATTCTAACAGCCCGATCAGGCAAATGCGCCTTGTAATTTGTAATTTTGCATGGTAGAATGAAACTTATCCGACAGTACCGTTTTTGGAGAACGCGAGGAGAGATTTGCAATGACAAGTTTGCCGGAAGAGGAAGACACGAGGGAAAATGCAGATACAAGGGAAAATGCAGTTCAAACAATGTCCGGCCAGAGCACGGATACGGCCGCTGAGTTCGCTGATCTGAAAAAATACGGCAGACGGCGCTTTGCCAACGGCATGCTTTTCGGGGCGTTTCTGGCGGTGCTGTGCATGGCGGCGGCGGTCTTTGTACCTGGGATTGTGCGCGACCTGACCGGGAAGGGCAACCCGGAGGCGAAGGTGCTGACCCAGAGCAGCACGCTGACCAAGCTGGCGCAGGTGCAGGAGATCATTGAGACGTATTATCTGGATGAAGTGGACGGTCAGCTTTTGGAAACTTATCTGTTCAAGGGCATAGCCGCAGGACTCGATGACGCTTACGCGAATTATTATACGGCCGAAGAACTGTCTTCCGTACAGGATTCCACCCGCGGAGAGTATTACGGGATTGGCGCGACGATCGGCATGGATGCTGAGACGGGAGAATTTTACATCGGAGAAGTCTACGAGGGCGGCCCGGCCGAGGAGGGCGGACTGGCGGCAGGAGATCTTGTGCGGGAACTGGACGGAGAGCCGGTAGACGGGCTGACAGTGGATGAACTGGTCTCTCTGATCAAGTCGAAAGAGACATTTACCCTGACGGTTTACCGGCCGGATACCGGGGAGGAACTGCAGCTTACGCTCACATGCGGCGAGGTGACGCAGACCTATGTGACGTATGAGATGCTGGATGATCAGATCGGCTATTTGAAGCTGACGGAGTTTACCGGGAGTGCGGTAGAGCAGTTCCGGAGCGCCGTCGAGGACCTGAATGAGCAGGGGATGGAGAAGCTGATTGTGGATATCCGGAATAATCCGGGCGGCCTGCTGACTTCGGTCTGTGATATTCTCGATGAGATTCTGCCGGAAGGACTGATTGTATATACCGAGGATAAGAACGGGAACCGTGAGGAATACAATGCGGACGATGAGCGCAGCGTGACCTGCGAGGTGGCGGTTCTGGTGAACGGCAGCTCCGCGAGCGCCTCGGAGATTTTTGCGGGGGCGATTCAGGATTACGGGATCGGTCCGATCATCGGTACGCAGACTTATGGCAAGGGCGTTGTGCAGAAGACCTATTCTCTGTCCGACGGTTCCGCTTTCAAGCTGACGGTGGAGAATTACTATACGCCGAACGGGCAGGAGATTGACGGGAACGGCATCACGCCGGATATCATTGTGGATGAGACCGCGGCGGATGATACAGAGGATGCGTCCGGTGATTCTGAGACCGCGGATGTGACAGCAGATGTGGAAGACAAAGAAAATGATCCGGTGCTCGCCCGTGCCATAGAGGAACTTTCGTAACCGCAAAAGACGGAACAGTTCTGTTTTTTGAAAGAATAGATGACTGATAAACGGCGAGGAGTGTTATAATATGGAGAACAGAATTCTTTTTCGCGAGAGGCTGACAGATCTGAAGACGGCCGCGGATGAGGCGGGCGGTGTTCTGACACAGACGGAAATCAGGGAAATCCTGAAAGACATGCCGCTTAGCGAGCAGCATTTTCAGATGATCTATGAGTATCTTGCGGAACAGAATATTTGTGTGACAGAATCAAAGGAGCAGGCTGAAAACGCGGCCAGGGATAACGCATCCCGGGAAAGCGAATCCGAAGATAATGCATCAGAGGAAGCGGATCCGAAGGAATCCAGGCGCAGTCTCGCCATGTATCTGGAGGAACTGGATTCCATGGCTGCTGTGGACGATGCGGAAGAGATCCGGCTGATTGAGCGAGTGAGAAGCGGCGACAGAGAGGCGAAAGACCGCCTGATCGGGATGTATCTGCCGCTGATCTGTGAGATGGCGGAGGATTACGGGGAGGAAACGCTTGCCTCTGAAGACCTCATTCAGGAGGGCAATATTGGACTGCTTACCGCAATGGACTCGCTGGATCAGTTTGACAGTGCGGCGGCCTGCCGCGTTCATATCATCAATACGGTGCGCGGCGCGATGGAAAAGGCAATGAGCGACAGCCGGGACGGCCGGAAGATGGACGACGGACTGTTAAGCCGCGTGAACCATTTGAATGAAGCGGTGCACAACCTGGAGCGGGATCTGGGACACAAGGTTTCAGTGGAGGAAGTTTCGGCATATCTGGAGATGCCGCTGGAGGAGATTGAGGACCTGCTGCGGGTGGCCGGAGATCAGATCATGTAAACAGGATTGAAAGAAAGCGGAGAACGTATTATGAAAAAGACAAAAATCATTTGTACGATGGGGCCGGCGACAGACGACCGCGAGGTTATGAAAACACTGGCATTGAATGGAATGGACATCGCGCGGTTTAATTTTTCCCATGGGACCCATGAAGAGCAGAAAGCACGTTTTGATCAGATCAAAAGCGTCCGGGAGGAGATCAAAAAGCCGATCGCGATTTTACTGGATACAAAGGGACCGGAGATCCGCACGGGCCTTTTGAAGAACGGCGGCCCGGTGACACTGGAAACGGGGGCGGAGTTTGTCCTGACGGCGGAGACGATCGAGGGAGACGCCTCAAGGGTCAGCCAGACGTATCCGCAGCTGGCCGAGGATGTGAAGCCGGGAGATACCATCCTGATCGACGACGGCCTGATCGGCCTTAAGGTACAGGAGATCCGGGGCGCGGACATTGTCTGTCGGGTCGGGAACGGCGGCAGCCTTGGGCAGCGCAAGGGCGTGAATGTTCCGAATGTGAAGGTGAATCTGCCCGGGATCACGGAAAAGGACCGGGAGGATATTCTTTTTGGTATTCAGGAGGGCATTGATTTTATCGCGGCTTCCTTTGTGCGGGATGCGGACGCGATCAAAGAGATCAAGACGATTCTCAAAGAAAACGGCGGCGAGCGCATCAGCGTGATCGCCAAGATTGAGAACGCGGAAGGGATTCAGAACATCGACCGCATCATTATGGCGGCGGACGGCATCATGGTAGCGCGCGGAGACATGGGTGTGGAGATTCCGGCCTATGAAGTGCCGCATGTGCAGCGCATGATCGTCCAGAAGTGTAATCAGAAATACAAGCCGGTCATTATTGCAACGCAGATGCTGGACTCCATGATCCGCATCCCGCGCCCGACGAGGGCGGAAGTGACGGACGTGGCGAATGCGATCCGCGAGGGAGCCGACGCGATCATGCTCTCCGGCGAGACGGCTGCCGGCAAATATCCGGTGGAGGCGCTGAAGATGATGACGCAGATCGCGGAGACGACCGAAGGATACAATCTGGATACTTACACGCAAAAGGAATACCGCGGGCTGCGCGGGGATGCGAATGTTTCAAACGCGGTCGGCCTGGCAGCGATTGAGACGGCGGTCAATGTTCATGCGGCCTGTATCGTGACGCCGACCATGACTGGACAGACCGCCCGTCTGATGTCGAATTTCCGGGCGCCGATCCCGATCTATGCGATCTCACCAAACGCGTGGGCACTTCGGAAAATGCAGATATACTGGGGCGTGACGCCGCTGCAGGGCTATGAAGAAGATACGACCGAGCATATTATTTCCCATGCGATGTATATTGTGAAAAGGGACGGCTATGTGAAGCCCGGAGACATGGTGGTGCTCACCGCGGGCGATCCGGCGACGAACATGGTTCGGGGCAAGGGCGCGATGACGAATATGATGCATGTGATTGAGGCGAAGTGAAGATTCTAAGAAAAGATTAATGAATTCCTGCCGGGAATTTAAGAGACAGTTGTTAAAGTAAGACATAGATACGTGCTTTCGGGCGGATGAGCGGGCAGATTTCAGAAAGGGGATGCGGTATGTACAACATTCTGGTATGCGACGATGAGAAAGAGATCGTGGACGCGATTGAACTGTATCTGGTACAGGAAGGATTTCATGTGCTGAAAGCCTATGACGGCGAGCAGGCGCTGGAAATTCTGAAACAGGAGGAGATACATCTGCTGATCCTGGATCTGATGATGCCGAAGATGGACGGGATTCACGCGATCATGAAGATCCGTGAGGAGAGCAGCATTCCCATCATCATCCTCTCAGCGAAAACGCAGGATACGGACAAGGTGCTGGGGCTGAACCTCGGGGCGGATGATTATGTAGCCAAGCCGTTCAATCCTCTGGAACTGATCGCGCGCGTGAAGTCCCAGATCCGGCGCTACACGAATTTCGGTGCGGCCGCCGAGACAGTGAGTTCCGAGCAGGTCTATACGACGGGCGGACTGATGATCAACGACGACCGCAAGGAAGTCACGGTGGACGGTGAGCCGGTAAAACTGACCCGTATCGAATACAACATTCTTCTTTTCCTTGTAAAGAACAAGGGCAAGGTGTTTTCCATCGACCAGATTTATGAGGAAATCTGGAAAGAGGAAGCGTTTGGCGCGGACAATACGGTAACGGTACACATTCGTCATATCCGCGAGAAGATTGAGATTGACCCGAAGAACCCGAAATACCTTAAGGTGATCTGGGGCATTGGTTACAGAGTGGAGAACATCCCGTGAAAAAATGGATCTATAAAAAACAGACAAAGGCGATCCTGGTCCTTCTGCAGGCGATTGCGGCCGGAGGGATCGCTTTTTGTGTGGTCAGCATCAGCTTCTGGATGGGTGATTCCAACAGCTTAAGTACGCTTTCGCAGAGTTATGAGGAGTCAGACCTTTTTTTTCGTCAGGTAGATACCATCCTTGACAACAAGATCCGGGGGCAGGACAACATCCGGCTTCTTGAGACGGACGGCGAGCTGGATCGGAGCAAGCAGATCGATATCCAGATTTACAATGAGACGGGCAATGTGGTGCAGGATCTGAACACCACCTACCTGCTGGGGGATCTGCTGGACTTCTATGAAAACGGCGGATGGCAGGCGCTGCATGAGGCGATTGCGGCGGCGGAATCCGGGGACAGCGGCAGAGACGCCGGTGAATGGCTGGATGCGCAGTCGGATACACTGGAGACGATCCTGCCGGTGACCGGCATTACACTGGCGGAATGTTCCCGCTGGTACTCTGACGCGGCCGCGTATGTCGAGGAGATGTACACGAAGCTGGACGAGGTGTGTGCGGATCTCTATGAACGCTACACAGAATACACGACCGAGCAGGATGAGAGCTGGTCCGCGGATGCGCCGTCCAACCTGCTTTACTGCATAGAAGATACTTCGAAGGGGCTTGTGTACACGAATATCAAAGCCTCTACGTATGAAGGGGCAGTCGAGGCGGCTGAAGCGGAAGAAGGCTTCATCAGCCTCTATGAGGGGGAGCGCAGCTACAACATCATGGTGACAAACCCGGACCGCGTGGCGAGCAGCGCGGCGTCAGAGTGGTTTTTAGATGAGCGGTTTGTCGGGTCGAATGAAAAAGTCTACCTGGCGGTGGACACGTCCTATCCGGTGAGTGACGAGCTGCAGGCCGGAGCGGAATACTATGCGCAGCGCGAGGACATCATCCGAAACGCGGTCGTCGGCGCGGGCATCTCACTGGCCGTGCTGCTGCTTTGCCTGGTATGCTCCCTGATGAGTGCCGGAAAGGCCCTGGTGTGGGTACCGTCCGAAGCCGGCGCAGATCAGACCGGAGCGCCGGAGGCCGGGACATGGGAGATTGTGTCTGTGACGTTTGCCATCGATACGGTTCCGACGGAGCTGGCGCTTGGGATTTATCTGATCATCGCCATTTTATATTCTCTTCTGGCTTCCCGCTGGAGGCAGATCTCTGCGGTTCTGCCGGGGACGGAAAACTGGCAGGCGGCAGTATTTATGGCTTCCGCGTGGCTTATTTTTCTGTCTGCCTGTCTGGGATTTGTACGACGGCTTCTCGCGAAAACGCTCTGGTCAAATTCCGTCACGCGCACGCTGATCCTGACCTGGAAGCAGATCAATTCCTCACGGGCGGCTTCCGGCCAGCTGCTTGTGTTTTACATCGGTTTCTTTGTTCTGAATTTTCTGTTCCTGCTGCTGTTTGGGCGCATCGGGCTGGTGCTGGTCGTGCTTCTGGACATGGCCGTGCTTTTGTATCTGATGCGGGATATGGCCGGGAAACAGAATATCTATGAGGGGATTCATCAACTCTCGCAGGGAGATCTTCAATATCGGATCGACGTTACGGCGCTCTCCGGGGAATCCCGCAGGATGGCGGAGGCTGTCAATGAGATGGGCGAGAGCCTGTGCAAGGCGCTGGAAGCGATCGTAAAAAACGAACGCCTGAAAGCGGAACTGATCACGAATGTTTCGCATGACCTGAAAACGCCGCTCACCTCGATTGTAAACTATGTTGACCTGCTGAAACGGGAGAACCTGCCTGATGAGCGCACCCGCCGGTATGTTGAGGTGCTCGAACAGAAATCCCAGCGCTTAAAACAGCTCACCGAGGACCTTGTGGAGGCGAGCAAGATCAGTTCCGGAAATATTGAACTGGAGATCGTGCGTGTGCAGCTGCAGAGCATACTGATGCAGGCCTGCGGGGAGTTTGAAGAGCGGCTGGAGGAGAAGGGCCTGACAATTGTCTGGCGCATGGAAAAAGAGCCGATCTATATCATGGCCGACGGCCGGCAGTTCTGGCGCATACTGGAGAATCTGCTTGGCAATATTTATAAATACGCAAAAGAAAACACGGAGGTACAGGTCATACTGCGGCGGGTGGAAGCCGGGGAGGTCCTGGTTGCCCTGCAGAATATATCGAAAGAGAAAATTAATATCGAGGCGGATGAACTGACCGGACGTTTTGTCCGCGGAGACGCAAGCCGCAGCTCGGAGGGCAGCGGCCTGGGATTGTCCATTGCGCAGAATCTGGCAGAACTGCTGGAGGGACGGCTGGAACTTGCCACGGAGGACGACCTGTTCACAGCCTGTCTGTATTTTAAAATCGCCTGATGTTTTCTGCGGCGCGGCGCCGCCGCGGGTGCGTCGGAATCTCCCAACGGCGTTCCTGATACAGAAGAGACTGCTTTCTCTAAAATTTCTGTGAAATTAAATCCGCATCCGTTGACATTCCGGCGGATTGGCGTTAAAGTTTCCTCAATTAAAAAGAAATGTGAGGCGGATATGAGATGAAACAAAAAATTTCGGACTTCTTTTCGAACTTTATGTCCGGAAGATACGGCACGGATGAACTGTCAAGATTTACGCTGGCGGTATGCCTGATCTTACTGGTGATCAATATTTTCACCGGACGGTCGCTGATTTATTTTCTTGCGCTGATACTTCTCGTGTGGAGTTATTTCCGGATGTTTTCCAGGAATTATGTGAAACGAAGCGCCGAGAATGAGAAATATATGGAGATCACGCAGGGCATCCGGGGACGTTTTCAGAAGACCGGAAGACGCGCGCAGGAGGCAAAAGATTACCATATTTATAAATGCCCGTCCTGCGGGCAGAAGATCCGCGTTCCGCGCGGAAAAGGCAGGATCTGCATCACCTGCCCGAAGTGCAGGAATGAATTTCAGAAGAAAAGCTGAGAAGAGAGCCGATGTTTGGATATATTTATGTAAATGAACAGGAGCTGAAGTTGCGGGAATATAACACCTATCGCAGCTTTTACTGCGGCCTGTGCCAGGAACTGCATCGCCGCTATGGCAGGCGGGCGCAGATGGTGCTGAATTATGATATGACGTTTCTGGCGCTTCTGCTGACCGGCCTGTACGAGCCGGAGACATTGTTTGAGGAGAAGCGCTGTCTGCCGCATCCGGTGCATAAGCATGCGATGGCGCG
Source organism: Clostridiales bacterium (assembly GCA_020860715.1). Classification (GTDB taxonomy): domain Bacteria; phylum Bacillota; class Clostridia; order Lachnospirales; family Lachnospiraceae; genus Choladousia. Next base: position 33,162 of record JAJBTU010000023.1, read on the forward strand.
GAACGATGCCATTGGCTATGCGGCGGATATGTGTGTGCTGCTCGCTTATCAGAAGGGGCTGGACGACTGGGACGATGAACATAAGGTATCCGGCCGCACCATTTCGGCTCTTCTGAAATCGGGCTATGAACGGATCAGAGAGGAATATCCGCGGCAGGCAAAGGCTGTAGAGGAGAATATCAGGCTGCTTCGGGAAGTGGAGGAGACCTGGAAAGGGACGTCGGAGGATCAGGAGAATGCTTTTGGGAAAGCCTGTCCGACGGACATCGACTATGTCGCGGGACTTACAGGCAATTTTCTGGCGGAACTGTGCGTCTGGAAGGAAGATATCTGGCAGGAGGATCTGAGACAGATCGGGTTTTATCTCGGAAAATTCATTTATCTTCTGGACGCGGTAGAAGATATAGAGAAAGACCGGAAGCATGGCAATTACAATGTGTTTGCGGCAGCGATTGATGCGGACGCGAAGAACGGAACTTCAGGTGATGAAGCTGCCGGAGCTGACACGGGCGACATCTGGGAGGAGCCGCGCCGCGGGGAGATCCGAAAAATTCTAAACAGCATGATGGCGGAAGCCTCGCGCGCGTTTGAGCGTCTCCCGGTGATAGAGTACGCGCCGATTATCCGCAATATCCTGTATTCCGGAGTATGGTGCAAATATTCCGTGATGGAGGAAAAGGTCGGCCGCCGAAAGGAAAAGCGGGCAGGCGCTGGAGGAGATTATGAAAGATCCATATGAGGTCCTTGGGGTACCGAAAAATGCTTCTGAAGAAGAGATAAAAAAAGCATATCGCAAGCTGAGCCGGCAATATCACCCGGACGCGAATATCAATAACCCGAATAAGGCACAGGCGGAAGAAAAGTTTAAGGAAGTCCAGCAGGCTTACCAGCAGATCATGTACGACAAGGAGCATGGCGCGGGCAGCTATGAGGCGAAACAGAACGGCGGACGTTCTTCTTCTTCCTCTTCTTCAGGCAGCTATGGCAGCGGCGGTTATGGCGGTTATGGCGGCTATGGCGGCTTTGGCGGCTTCGGTGGTTACGGCAGATATGGAGGCAGCGGACAGAGCAGTTCATCCAGTTCGTCCGCGAATGACGATCCGCATTTGCGCGCGGCGGAGAATTACATCCGCAGCAATCATTACGATGAAGCCATCAATGTCCTGAACGGGATCTCGAACCGCACGGCTCGCTGGTATTACTTAAGCGCGCTGGCAAATTCCGGCAGAGGCAACAACGTGCTGGCGCTTGACCACGCACAGAAGGCAGTCCAGATGGAACCGAACAACATGCAGTATCGCCAGCTTCTGTCCGAGATGGAAGGCGGAGGCCACTGGTACCAGTCGATGGGTGAAGAATATGGGAATCCGATGACACAGGCCAACAGCTACTGCACCCGTCTCTGTCTGGCCTGGCTGGTCTGCAGCTGCTGCTGCGGCGGCGGACGGATGGGCGCCATGCCGTATATCATGTGCTGCTAAAGTTCCGAGCAGAAGAAAAACAGCAGCCAGCCCGTACGGATTAATCCGTGTACGGGCAGGGCTGCAGTTTTTAGAATGGGCGGGACGCCCATACAGTCACAGACATATGACGTCGCAGACGGCATATAGCCCGTCAGGGCGGTCTGTGACCTGCTGCTCGGAACTAATATAGATAAAAGCAGAAGAAAAACAGCAGCCAGCCCGTACGGATTAATCCGTGTACGGGCAGGGCTGCAGTTTTTTGAATGGGCGGGACGCTGTTTTTTGATCTTTCTTACAGCACCGACGTACAGTTCGGGCACTTGGTCGCGTCTTTATGTATCTCAGACTTGCAGAACGGGCAGATCTTTGTCGTCTCTTCCGGTTCCGGAGCCGGCTTGTGCAGCTTGTTGATGCCTTTGATGACCAGGAAGATCACAAGCGCGGTCAGCAAAAATTCAACGATCATCTGAATGAAATTGCCGTACGCGATGACGGAGGCGCCTGCTTCCTAAGCGGCTGCCAGAGTAGAGTAGCTGTTTCCGTCAAGTGAGATCATCATATCGGTAAAATTGATCCTGCCAGTCAGCAGTGTGACCAGAGGCATGACAATGTCATTTACGAGTGATGATACGATGTTGCTGAATGCTGCGCCGATGATTACGCCGACAGCCATATCGATGACATTGCCGCGCATAATAAAGGCCTTGAATTCTTCTGCGAACTTCTTCATGTTCTTTTCCTCCCATATGATTTTAGTTCAGGATTCCGCATAGCGGCCGCCTGTCTTCAAATGAGGATACTGTCTTTCGCAAAAGCATCTGTACAGCCTGTCATTTTATCCGCCTGCTATTTGGAACTGGTTTACAAAAGTATAACATAGCTTTCATTAAAAAACTATGTTATACTAAAAAAATTTTAAATATTTTTGAGGGGAGAACTTTGTATGCGGTTTATGCATATTGCGGACGTACATCTGGGAGCCGCGCCGGATCATGGCTATGTCTGGGCGAAGGACAGGGGACGGGAACTCTGGGACAGCTTTCGCCGGTGCATTGCGGACGCCAATGAGAAAAAAGCGGATCTGCTGCTGATCGCGGGAGATCTGTTTCACCGCCAGCCGGAAGTGCGGGAGCTGAAAGAGGTCAATTATCTTTTTTCGACCCTGGAGAAGACGGTGGTGGTGCTGATTGCGGGCAATCATGATTACATCGCTCCGGGATCGCCGTATCTGAATTATCCGTGGAACGAAAATGTCGTCTGTCTGTTTTCGCCGGAGTGCGAGAGGGTGCGCCTTCCGGAACTAAAGACGGAAATCTATGGCTTCAGCTACCATCAGCAGGAGATTACGGCGCCCCTGTACGATGAGATCGCCGCGGAGAGAAGCGATTACTTTAAAATCCTGCTTGCGCATGGAGGGGATGCACGGCATATTCCCATAAACCGGGAGAAAATGACGGACGCCGGGTTTGATTATATCGCGCTCGGACATATCCACAGGCCGCAGGTGTTTATCCGGAACCTTGCCATGTATGCCGGAGCCATGGAGCCGATTGACTGTAATGACATCGGACCGCATGGCTATATTATCGGGGATGTGCAGCGCAAAAAAGTCAGGCTTTCCTTTGTGGAGACGGCGCAGCGGCAGTATCGCAGAGAGATTGTGCCGGTGACGGAGGAAGACGCCGTTTTTTCCGTGCGTGAAAAAATTGCCCGGATGGTGCGCGAAAAGGGCAGCCAGGATACATACCGGATCACGCTTACCGGGGAGCGGCATCCGCAGTTCCGTCCGGATGTGAAGGAGTATCTGAAATGCGGACGCATACTGGATATTGAGGATCAGACCGTTCCGGCGTTTCACCCTGAAGAACTGAAACGGCAGTACCGCGGACAGCTGATCGGAGATTATATTGAGAGTTTTGGGGACGGCCCAAAGAATCTGACAGAGAAAAAAGCGCTGGCCTACGGGCTGGAAGCGCTGCTGTATTCAGGAAAATGAGATACGGGGAGAGTGTATGGAGATACAGGAACTGATTATCAAAAAATATGGTAAATTTTCGGATTATCATATGACATTCCGGCCGGGAGTCAACATCATTTATGGCGGGAATGAGACAGGTAAGACGACGATTCATTCCTTTATAAAAGCAATGATGTTCGGCCTGAGCCGCGGCCGTGGCCGCGCGGCGAGGACGGACGAGTACCAGCTCCGTCAGCCGTGGGATTCTCCGGGTTCCTTCCTGGGGAGCATGCGCATCCGGGAAAACGGAGAACTGTATCGGATCGACCGCAGCTTTGACCGCAGCGGCAGTCCGCTCACACTGGTGTGCGAGACGAGCGCTCTGGTATCGGAGCATCCGCAGGAGGATCTGGACACGCTGCTCGGCGGGATCAGTGAGACGGCCTTTGTCAACTCTGTCTTTATCCCGCAGATGCACTGTGAGACGGATGAGGCACTTGCGCAGGAACTGCAGCGCTATATGATCAACAGCGGCAGCTCCATGGACGGCAATATCGATGTGACGCGGGCGCTGCAGTCGCTCCGCAAAAAGAAAAAGCAGCTGGAGCAGCAGGCAAAAAAGGAAGAAGAAGAGCTGGAAAGGAAGATTGCCCAGAAGCAGGAAAAGCTGGATTCCCTGCGCCGGGAACTGGAGTTTCTGGAACAGCAGGCCGCGTACTGCGGCGCGGAACCGGCTGATGGAGAACGTACAGGCGCCGGCGGCCGCGGCGGACGGGATCCGGGGTATAGGACAGGATGGGATGGCGAACCGGACCTGGGCAGATCGGACGACGAGCCGGGCCGGGAGAAAGGCACAGGTTCTTTATGGATGCGGCGGCTGCTCTGCGCGATGCTTGTGCTCGCCGGCGCGCTGACCATGGCAGGCGCTTTCCTGACCGGGAGCCCTGCCCTGCGCACCTTTCTGGGAGTCCTGACGGCGCTGTTCTGGGCGGCGGCTTTTGGGGTGCACGCTCTGTTTGCGCAGGAGGATCAGGAAGGACCGCACGGCAGCGCGGACGGGGATGAGCGCGGATCCGGGACCTCCGGGGCGCGTACCCGGGAACAGCCGGGCTGTCCGCCGGAACTGCTGAAGGAGATCAAGAGCCGCCGGGAAACAGCGGGGAAGCTGGAGAACGAACTGGAAATCCTTTACGGGCAGCATGCGCGGATGACAGATCCGTCTGTACGCGCGATGGAGCTGTCCGGCCGGCAGACCGGAGATCCGTCTGCTTTCGGCGCCGCATCCGCAGGGCGCGATCCGGCAGGAAAGCCTGCAGGAGGACTGGGAGAAGCCGGAATGGTTCCGGATATCTATATGGAGATCGAGGCGCTGACGCTCGCAATCGACCGGATCTGTGAGCTTTCAGACCGCATATACCAGGCAAACGGGAACCGCCTCAACGAAATCGCGTCGCAGATACTGGAAGAGATCACCTGCGGCAGATACAACCGCATTGTCATGGATGACGCGGCAGAAGTGCGGATCCATACGCCGTCGCGCGTGCTCGGTCTTACTCAGGTCAGCAGCGGAACAATGCAGCAGATTTATTTTGCGCTGCGCATGGCCGCGGGAGAAGTATTTGCGGAAAGCCGGGACGCCGGGAACCGTGCGGATGCGCGGTATCCCGCTCACAGTTCGCTTCCCGTGATCCTCGATGAGACCTTTGCGATGTACGACGACCACAGGCTTGAAGCGACGCTGAAATGGCTGAAAAAAAGCGGCCGGCAGGTCATCCTCTTTACCTGCCAGAGCCGCGAACGTGAAATATTGAAACGCCTGTGATCCTCTATTCCGTATAGACTTCCTGACTGCAAAGCGCCCGGTATTCCGAAGGCGTGCAGCCCTTTTTCTTTTTGAACATGCGGTTGAATGTGGACAGGCTGGAGAAACCGGAAAGCAGCGCGACCTCCGTGATGGAGTGCTCCTTTGACATCAGCAGATTCTCTGCGGCCTTGATTCGAAGCAGGCAGAGATAATCATAAAAGTTATAGCCGGAACACTCTTTGAAAATACGTGAAAAATGGTATTTCGAAAACCCTGCCACGTCAGCGACCGTCTCCAGAGAGAGCCTCGTTGTAATGCTTGTCCATGTAGTCAAAGACGATATTCAGCTTATCATACAGCCGGGCTGACCGCTCAGAATCCGATTCCCGGCTGCGCATGGCCGGAACCTGTTCGATTCTTGATTCTCCGTAATTGGCAAATAGTTTCAGGAGACTGGCGTAACAGTTCAGGTCACGCAGATGCCCGCCGAAAAAATATTCCCGGCAGAGCTCCATGATCAGGTCAACCTCCTGCTCATAGACGGAAGGACAGGTATCGGGCGTGATCAGTACGGCGTGTGAAAGAAAAATCGTCAGATAGGAAAATCCCTTGATCGCGGATACCGCTTCCATATCAAAAATATAGATCAGCCGCAGCCCCGAAGGCGGGGCAATCAGCTGATGAAGTTCTCCGGGCGGGATCAGAAGGATCTCGCCCGGATTCAGTTCATAGCGCGTCTGCCCGACGATCACCGTGTAGGTATTTTCGATGGGCATGATCAGTTCTGAAGCAGGATGCCGGTGCATTTCATAGGATTCGGTCTGCGAGTTGATAAAAAAACGGAGAGTGGTATCAGGCCGGAAATCTACCACCTCGCGCTCACTGTCCATTCGGCGGTGGTATTGTTCCGCATCCTGCATTCCGATTTTCAGCAGATCCGGATCCAGAGTCAGTTTGGTCGGATTCATGAAAAAGTCCTCCGATGAGGGATATAGCTGCCGCAGCAGCGGATCATCCCATTACTGCTGTGACTTCATAGTGGGTCTTGCCTTCCTCAAACGGAACAACATTGCCCGGGATCTCTTTTCCGTCTACGACGAGTTTTGCGATGCCCTTCTGCACGTTGTCCGGATTCTCTACGTGAATGTCATAGGTCGCGCCGCGGAAACTTCTCGTGATCGTGAAATCTCCAAAGCCTTCCGGCACGCACGGGTCGATGCCGAGGCCGTCAAACTGCGGCTGGATGCCAAGGATGGCCTGCGAAACGTCCACGAAGGTCCATGCTGCCGTGCCGGTCAGCCAGCTGTTCTTTGCCTCGCCGTGACGGGGCGCGTCCGCGCCCGCTACCATCTGTGAATACACATACGGCTCGGTGCGGTGGATCTCGCTGATGTCTTCGATGTAGGCCGGGCAGGTCTTGCGGTAAATCTCAAACGCCCGGTTGCCGCGTCCGACTACGGTCTCCGCGATGGATACCCACGGATTGTTGTGGCAGAAGATACCGGCGTTTTCCTTGTATCCAGGCGGATAGGAAGAAACCTCACCCAGATTCAGATAATACTTCGTATAGGCGGGCTGCAGGATCATGATACCGTATTTGGTGTCCAGACGCTCTTTTACAGAGTCAAGAGCCTGAATCGCCTGGCCGCTCTCCACGCCGATGCCGGCCATGACACAGAAGCCCTGCGGCTCAATGTAGATCTGGCCTTCCTCACATTCTCTGGAGCCGACTTTGTTTGATTCGGCGTCATACGCGCGGACGAACCAATCGCCGTCCCAGCCGGCGGTGAGTACCGCGTCGTTCATCGCCTGTACTTCCTTTTCTGCGGCAGCAGCCAGGTCGTCTTTGCCCACGCGGCGGCAGAGCTCCGCGTACTCGCGGCCGTATTTTACAAACATGCCCGCGATGAAGACGGATTCCGCTACCGGTCCCTCGGACGGTCCGGTCGTCTGGAACGATTCGCCCGGCGTGTCGGAGAAGCAGTTCAGATTCAGGCAGTCATTCCAGTCCGCGCGGCCGATGAGCGGCAGGTTGTGCGGACCCCTGTGGTTCACAATATAGTCAAACGAGCGGGTCAGATGCTCAAAGAGCGGTACCGCCGTCGATTCGTCGTTGTCAAACGGAACCATCTCATCAAGGATGGAGAAGTCCCCGCTCTCCTTTATGTAAGCGGAGGTACCGGCGATCAGCCAGAGCGGATCGTCGTTGAAACCGCTGCCGATGTCCATGTTGCCCTTCTTGGTCAGCGGCTGGTACTGATGGTACGCGCTGCCGTCCGCGAACTGCGTGGAGGCAATATCAATGATACGCTCACGCGCACGCTCCGGGATCAGATGCACGAAGCCGAGCAGATCCTGGCAGGAATCACGGAAGCCCATGCCGCGGCCGGTGCCGGACTCATAATAAGAAGCCGAGCGGGACATGTTGAACGTCACCATGCACTGGTACTGGTTCCAGATGTTGACCATGCGGTTTACTTTTTCATCTTTGGATTCCACATGATATTTTGCCAGCAGGCCTTCCCAGTATTCATTCAGCGCCAGGAAGGAAGCGTCCACCTTTTCCTTTGTATCAAACCGTGCCAGAAGCGCTTTTGCCGGAGCTTTGTTGATGATGCCCGGCGCTTCCCATTTCTCTTCATTCGGGAGTTCCGCGTAACCGAGAACAAAGACAAGATTCTTCTCCTCGCCCGGCGCAAGCGTCACATCGATCTGATGCGCCGCGATCGGGTACCACCCGCTGGCCACGGAATTTTCGCACACGCCGTTCTCTACAGCGGCCGGATTGGAAGCATCACGGTACGCGCCGATGAAGCTGTCGCGGCTGGTGTCAAACGAAGCGACAGGAGCGTTTACCGCGGAATAGGCGTAATGATTGCGGCGCTCACGGTACTCGGTCTTGTGATAGATAATCGAATCTACGATCTCTACCTCGCCGGTACTTAAGTTCCGCTGATAATTGGTCATGTCGTCCATCGCGTTCCAGAGACAGAACTCAATATAGGAAAAGACTTTCAGCGTCTTCGTCTCAGAAGAGGTATTTTTCAGAGTGAGGGAATTGATCTCACAGGAGGCGTCCATCGGCACAAATGCAAGAAGATCCGCGCTGACGCCGTTCTTTGAGGAAAGGAAACGGCTGTAACCGATGCCGTGGCGGCATTCATAGGAATCCAGATCCGTCTGGGTCGGCTTCCATCCCGGATTCCATACACTGTCCCCGTCCTTGATATAATAGTATTTGCCGTTCGTATCATAGGGGAGGTCATTGTAGCGATAGCGCGTGATGCGCAGCAGCTTTGCATCCTTGTAGAAGCTGTAGCCGCCGCAGGTGTTGGACACCAGTGAAAAGAAATCGCTGCATCCCAGATAATTGATCCATGGAAGCGGTGTCTTTGGCGTCGTGATGACGTATTCACGGTTGGCGTCGTCAAAATAACCGAATTTCATAATTCTCTTCTCCTTTTTTGATATTGTGAAAACGTTTAAGTAAAGCCCCAAATACAGATTTGACTTAAAGCAAGCTAAGTATATCCCATCTTTTGCGGAAAATCAACCATTATTTTGCTCATCGCTTCTCAAAGTACCCACAAATTCATAAGAAAACGTCTACGAAACTGTTTTGAAAAAAACTTAATAAAATAGCAAAATTATTCTTGAAATCTGCGGGAAAAAGAGTAAAATATAGCATTAGTAGCGTAAACGTTTAAGTAAAATTTAGCAGGACGATAAGTAAAACTTTGCATAACTTTACAGTGGGGGTTGCATATGGCATCAATGAAAGATGTGGCAAAAAAGTGCGGTGTTTCGGTGGCGACGGTCAGCAAAGCACTGAACGATTACAGCGATATCGGCGAAGAAACAAAGAAAAGGATCCGCGCCGCGGCAGAGGAACTCGGTTATCTGCAGAATGCTTCCATCCGGGCATTGAAATCAAATCGCAGCTGGAATCTTGGCATCCTGTTTGAGGATGAAGCCCAGAGCGGTCTGACGCATGATTACTTCGCACCGGTACTGGAGTGTTTTAAGCGGATCGCGGAGAATAAGGGGTATGACATTACCTTTATCAACAACCGTATAGCGGACCGAAAAATGAGTTATTACGAATATTGCCGCTTCCGTGGTGTCGACGGCGTACTGATCGCCTGCATTGATTTTTATGATCCGGAAGTACAGTCGCTGATCCGGAGCAATATACCGGTTGTGACGATCGACCATACCTTTGACAACCGGATTGCGGTCGTATCGGACAACGTAAACGGGATGGCGGGTCTGGTGGATTATGTCTGTGGGATGGGACATCAAAAGATCGCGTACATACACGGGGAGAATACCTCCGTGACGAGAAGCCGGCTGGGCAGCTTTTTCCATTCCATGGCCGAGCATGGCATAGAACTGCCGGATGAATATATCCGGGCATCCGAATACCGGGATACGGCTCTAGCAAAAACAATCACGAAAGAACTGCTGGCACTGCCGCAGCCGCCAACCTGTATTTTCTATCCCGACGATTACGCCGCAGTCGGCGGCATCAATGCCATTCATGAGAAGGGGCTGCGCATTCCGGAAGACATCTCCGTCGTCGGCTATGACGGCATTCTCCTGAACCGTGTGATGGAGCCCCGTGTGACCACCGTCCGTCAGGATATGCCCGAGATCGGGAAAAAGGCCGCGGAACTTCTGATCGGCCTGATAGAGAAGCCGAAGACGACTCTCATCGAGCATGTCGTTGTACCTGGAACATTCGTGCAGGGAGAATCGGTCAAGAACCTTGGGTGAGATAATTAAATAAACATAGCCCCGGCATGGGGCGACCTCGGACACGCTTTCGCTTACAAAACGCCGTAGCGGTACTAAGCGCAGTCATCGCCTGACGGCTTGACTTTGCTAAGTACCGACGGCGTTTTAATAGTCCGAGGTCATCCCCATGCCGTGGCTATCATTTACATTTCATACAAAACAAGCCTGGGTCCGCTGTGGAAATACGGGCTCGTTTTTGGGTGATGATTTCAATATCTCATCCCAGCAGCGCCGAATCGTTCGAAAACTGCTCGCCGCTGACCTGCTCAAACTGATCCAGCAGATCTTTCACGGTCAGCTTCTTTTTCTCTTCTCCCCGGATATCGAGGATGATCTTTCCTTCATTCATCATGATCAGGCGGTTGCCGTGTGTGATCGCGTCTTTCATATTGTGGGTGATCATCAGCGTGGTCAGATGGTCGCGGTTCACGATCAGCTCGGTGATCTCCAGAACCTTGGCAGCTGTCTTCGGGTCAAGGGCTGCTGTGTGCTCATCGAGCAGGAGGAGTTTCGGCTTCTGTAAGGTCGCCATCAGAAGCGTGAGCGCCTGCCGCTGACCGCCGGAGAGCAGACCGACTTTGGCAGTCATGCGGTCTTCAAGTCCCAGGCCCAGCATGGAAAGAAGCTCCTTGTACTCCGCACGTTCCTGTTTGGTGATGCCGCGGCGAAGTGTGCGCTTTCTTCCGCGGCGCTCCGCGAGCGCCAGGTTTTCCTGAATCTCCATTGTAGCAGCCGTGCCGGTCATCGGATCCTGGAAAACACGTCCGAGATAAGCGGCCCTCTTGTGCTCCGGAAGTTTCGTTACATTGACTCCGTCGATGATGATCTGCCCCTCATCCACAAACCAGGTGCCGGCGACCGCATTTAACAGCGTAGATTTACCGGCTCCGTTGCCGCCGATGACAGTGACAAAATCACCGTCCTCCAGATTCAGGGAGACATCGTTCAGCGCGGTTTTTTCATTGATCGTGCCGGGATTGAACGTCTTAGAAATATTCATGATATCAAGCATTGCGGCTGCCTCCCTTCTTTGTATCTGCTCCGTTTGCAGAACCGGAATTTCCGGGAGCAGCGGCTGTGCGGCCATTCACATCGGATCCGTTTGCTGCACGGTGCACCGGCTTCGTGAAATATTTGCCTTTCCAGTACGGCACCGCAAGGAAGACGGCGACGACGGAAGCGGACAAAAGTTTCAGAAGATCCGTGTCAATGCCCAGCCAGATGACTACCTGCAGGACAATGTAATAAATGATCGCGCCGAAAGATACCGCCAGCAGCGAGAGAGCAAAATTGTGGAAAATCTTTCCGAAAATCGCCTCACCGATGATGACGGCCGCCAGACCGATGACAATCGCGCCGCGTCCCATGTTGACATCCGCGAAGCCCTGATACTGGGCGAGCAGGGCGCTGGAAAATGCGACCAGACCGTTCGAAATCATCAGGCCGATGACCTTGTTGAAATTCGTGTTGATGCCCTGTGCGCGGGACATGCCCGGATTGCAGCCGGTTGCCCGGAGCGAGGCTCCGAACTCCGTGCCGAAGAACCAGTAGAGAATGGCGATCAGCAGAATCGTGATCACGATCACGATCAGGATCGTGTTTTTCCATGGGGCAACGCCCTTGATGTAGCGCAGGGAAACCAGCAGATCGTAATTGTTAACGTTCACAGCCTGATTGGATTTGCCCATAATCTTCAGGTTGATCGAGTACAGCGAGAGCTGCGTGAGGATACCGGCAAGGATCGCCGGGATTCCCATTGCCGTATGGAGTATGCCGGTCACAAGTCCGGCAAGCATTCCGGCCCCGGTCGCCGCGAGCATGGCCACCCAGATGTTGTGGCCGCTCATCAGCATCATAATGCAGGTCGCGCCGCCGGTGGCCATCGTGCCGTCCACGGTCAGATCTGCGATATCCAGAATGCGGTATGTGATGTACACGCCGATCGCCATGATGCCCCAGATCAGACCCTGGGCACAGGCGCCGGGCAGTGCGTTGATCAAAGTAGAAAAATTCATCGAGAGTATCCTTTCTTATAGTAAAACAGACACGTCCAGTAAAACAGACACGCCGTCCATTTTCATGTCCTGTGCAGGACATCCGTGTGGAGGATTTAATGATACAAGGGACAAAAAGTCAGGAATGGAACGTTTGTGTTTCGATTCATACCCTTTTGCCGCTTGATTCATTTCATGAAAGACAAAAAAACATCCGGCAGGGACAGCGGCCGGCACACTGCCGTCGGCCGCCCTGCCGGAAGAAATCATGATAGTGGAATGAATTACTCGGCAGCTGCCTCAGTCTCAGCCTCGGTCTCCGCTTCCGCGTCCGCACCGATCGCTATATAGTCGTCCGGGATCTCTACGCCAAGAGTCTCTGCGATCTCTGCGTTGTACTCCTTCGTTACTTCCGGAGCGTACTCGATCGCCATCTCGGAAATGTCAGCGCCTTCGGTCAGGATCTGTACAGCCATTTCACCGGAGATGTATCCGATATCATAGTAGCTGATGGAAAGCGTTGCAACGCCGCAGCCCTCGCAGATACCTTCCTCGCCTGCGATGATCGGAACGCCTGCATCGAGGCATACGTTGTTGATCAGCTCGGTGTTGGAAGCTGCTGTGTTGTCGGTCGGTACATAGATCACATCGCTCTCGCCCGCAGCAGTCTGCGCTACAGCCTGGATATCATTGGAGTCTGAGAATGAGTAATAGGTAACGGTGTAGCCATACTCTTCCAGATAAGTGGAAATGGTGTCTGCCTGATACTGAGAGTTCGCCTCAGCGGAGCAGTACAGGATACCAACGTTGACAGCGTCCGGGAACAGCTCGTTCAGCATCGCCGCCTGCTGATCCAGCGGAGCCAGGTCAGAGGTACCGGAGATATTGCCACCTACCGTACCGTCGAAATCAATGTCGAGTGCTGAACCGTAATCGGTGATGGAAGTTCCCAGGATCGGGATCGAATCGGTCGCTGCCGCGCAGGCCTGCAGAGATGCAGTCGCGTTCGCCAGGATCAGGTCTACTTCGTTGGTCACGAACTGGTTCGCCACCGTTGCGCAGGTAGCGGAATCACCCTGAGCGTTCTGCTCGTCAAAGGTCACTGCATCGCCAAGTGCATCTGTCATGGCGTCCTTGAAGCCCTGTGTCGCTGCGTCCAGAGCGTCATGCTCTACCAGCTGCAGAATGCCGACATTGTAGGTCTCAGCCTCATCCGCGCTAACGCTAACGCCGCAGAAGCTGGCAACCATCGCTGCGGAAAGAACAGTAGCTAAAATCTGTTTCTTCATGGTAAAATCCTCCTCGGTTTTTTTATGCGGAGAGTATAAATCCGCACATTTAAACGAATTATAATGCTTATAAAATGGAAAGTCAAGAAATCTGGCAAGATTCGAAAAAATTCCGGCAGATTTGGGGTTGACATTGCAAACGTAATGTCATATGATAACCACAGCTAAGGAATGCGGTGATTCCATATGGCCAAAAAGCGAACCCTCCGGAGGGCTGCATCCCTCTGGAGGGTTCTCGCTCGTTACGGTGAGTTGTGCCGTTTATGCTGTTGTCATCTAACCGTTACTGTCCAGCCATTTGCGCATGCGGTCGTATATGTAGTTCCCGACCACACTTGCTCCGACAGAAACAAGAAATGCGGCAATGAAGCCCTCCATATGGCATCACCTCCTTCCCTTAGGAATGAGTCGACGACAAATACAGAATATCACATAGAGCAAAATAAGTCCACATAAATATTTAAAGAAATCCATAAAATGTAAATGGAGAGACTAGATGAGGAAAGCAATATTGGTCGGCGTCGAACTCGACGGCGACTTAAATTTTAACTATCATATGGAAGAATTGAGGGGGCTGGCCGAGGCCTGCGGGATGGAGACGGCCGCGATCGTGACGCAGAAGCTGCCGCGGACGAACGCGGCGCTTTATGTCGGGTCCGGCAAGGTCGGGGAGATCCGGCTGACGGCCGAGATGGTCGAAGCAGACTGTGTCGTTGTGGACAATTCCCTGAAGCCATCCCAGCAGCGGAACCTTCAGAAAGAGCTGGATCTGCCTGTGATGGACCGGACTAACCTGATCCTTCAGATATTCGAAAAACGGGCACGCACCAAAGAGGCGAAGCTGCAGGTGGAGAGCGCGAACCTCCAGTATATGCTGCCGCGTCTGGTCGGCATGAGAGAGGCACTTTCCAGACAGGGCGGCGGCGCCGGTGCAGGAGGAGGCTCCGGTGCGGGCGGCGGTCTTGTCAACCGCGGCGCCGGCGAACAGAAGCTGGAACTCGACCGCCGGAAGATCGAAAAACGCATCAGTGAGCTGCGCCGGGATCTGGAGGCCATCGAGCAGGATCGTGCGACCCAGCGGCAGCAGCGTGAGAAAAGTGAGATACCCTCTGTGGCTCTCGTCGGCTACACGAATGCAGGAAAATCTACCTTATTGAATGCGGTGCTGGATTTCTGTTATTCTGCTGATACCGGTGCAGACATTTCCGGGACGGGCAGGAATTTGCCTGATGCGTTTGCGGAAAAAGACAGAACAAATTCCAGTTCCGTGAAAAACACCCGCCCTGGTCAGGCACGGAAAAGCATAGAGGAGAAGAAAGTGTTTGAAAAGGACATGCTCTTCGCCACACTGGATACAACCGTGCGCCGCATTTCGCCGGGGGACAACCGTGATTTTCTGCTCTCCGATACGGTCGGTTTCATCGACCGGCTGCCGCATACCCTGATCAAAGCGTTTCGCTCCACACTCGCAGAGGCCTGCAGCGCAGACCTGCTATTGCAGGTAGTGGATTATTCCGACCCGCATCATCGTGAGCAGATGAAGGTAACCGAGGATACCCTGCGCGAACTGGGTGCGGAAAAGATTCCCTGCATTTATATTATGAACAAAGCCAATCTGGTGATGGAGGAAATGGAAACGCCCCCTCACCTGTGTTCGGCGGCAGATCGCGCCGGCCATGCAAAAAACGCTGCGCGTTTGGCCAGCGCTAGCGAACTTCCGAAGATTGTCGGAGATAAGATATTTCTGTCCGCCAAAAAGCGAATCGGTCTGGAAGAACTGCTCAGACTCATTCAGGAAAAGCTGTTCTCGGATTACGTAGACTGTGAGATGCTCATCCCCTACACAGACGGCGGCGCGGTCGCTTACCTGAAAGAACATGCGGACGTCCATTCTCTGGAATACGGGGCAGACGGCGCACTCCTGAAACTCTGCTGCAAAAAGAGCGACGCCGGAAGGTATGGGAAATATGTGGTGTGAGGGGGTTTCGCTCGTTACAGTGAGCTGTTCCGTGCAGGCTGTTGCTGTCTGATTATTCCTGCCCAGCCATTTGCTCATGCAGTCGTATATGTAATTACCAACCACACTTGCTCCGACAGAAACGAGGAATGTGACAGCAAAAGCTACCATATGATTGCTCCTTCCTGCTGGAATGAGTCGACAGCAATCAGATGGTATCACATATCCATATATAAGCCAATGAAAAACATTAAAAAACAACAAAAAGTTTGTGAAACACAGACTATACTTGTTTACCGGTTTCCAATAACATACACCCGCAGAAACCGAAATGCGGCTGGTAACTTAGCACACGAAGCATCCGCCCGGCCTTCTGGCTGGGCAAAATCATATCCTGGCTTTCCCCGTAGACGGCGCTTCGCAAAAACATCTCCGGCCACGCCGGATCCGCCAGCGGGAACGCGGAGGCAAATGCCGTCCCGATCAGCTGATGCAGCGGTCTGCGAAGCAGAGCGGCAAAAGCCTCGTTTGCGTAGCGAAACATATTGGTCTGTGAATTGTCGATAGGGTCAAGAATATTTTCTATAATGCAGAATGGAAATGGGAAATGGTCAAAACAGCGGAACTCCTCCTGAATATCCTGTTTCCATGCAGCTGAATCCTGGTTCCCGGCCAGCCTCGTCAGATGCTCCTGCACCGCCGTGAGAATCTGCGGCTTCTGCCTTCTGCTGTAGGGCAGGTGGACTCCATTGGTCAGAATCACGCAGGACTCATCCAGATTCTGAAAAAACCGAAGCGAAACAAGGCAGCTGCGGCTGATCTGGAGGAACAGACGGGGGGGCAGCATTGCTTTCAGAGAGGCAATTGTCAGAAAAAGCTGCAGCGGCGCGGCGTCTTTCCGCGTGATCGTGCACAGCTTGTCCGTCACTTCCGCGTAGATAATGCTGTCTACCGGAATCACGCGTTCCTTTCGGTTGATCATAAGCCGTATGGTCTTTCCATCCGTATCAGGCATGACTGTATCCTCATTCTTTGAAAAAATTTAAAAGCTAAGATGACATCCGCAGAGCCCTTTACACGCTGCACTTCCGCAGCTGCGCCCCATTACGATCGGTGCCGGACGAATGTTCAGGGACCATCCGGTATGCCTGTATCATCATATCACGGAATTTCGCGAAAGCCAACAGCAATCTGAAAATAATCATGCAAAACACCAAAACACAGATAATAAGAGCCTTGAAATTAGACGAAAACGACAAAAACAGAGGAACAGAAATTTCGTGAATGACAAATACTTTTCGTAAATAAAAGAAATTATACGAAACTAAACCGTTCGCGGAATAGACGTTGAGACAAAATCTGTCACGCTGTATAATAATTCCCATAGAGATCCGGAATTATTGCCATTTATGACGAAAAATCCGGAGAGAAGAAAGAGAAGAACAAGAGATAACAGATTACCGATGCGGGATGTACCTGCATCGGTCATTGCTCATTCTTGTAACTTTGCGGGAGAGGAACGCAGCATGAGGAAGATAGGAAAAAATCATTTCCTGAGACGGTGCATCGCAATGCTTCTGGTGGTTTCCCTGATGGGAAGCCAGCTTATCATGCCGTCAAACATCTCCCTGGCGGCGGACGACTCACAGGATCTGATCGTGCAGGAGGAAGAGACTGCGTCCGGCACCGGCTCCGAAATGGATACTTCCGCCGCGTCAGACACATCAGAGGATCTCTCGTCCGGCGGTTCAGGCACATCGGATACCGGGACATCCGCATCCACATCATCCGGAACGGACGGATCCATTTTATCCATAGAAAGTATTGAAGAAGTCACCAATGCGTCCTCTTCTGGTGAATCAGAATTATCTGCTGACCAGACGGAGGCGGAGATCGGGTCTGCGAATGAAAGTGAATCCGCAGCCGAGCCGGAGGCATCCGCCCTGTCTGTCGCCGCAGTCCTGTCTGCGTCCGCGGTTTCCAACACAGAAAATGAATATCAGGTCAGCGCGGTCTTTACGGTCAGCGGCTCCGGAAAAGAAACGGTGCGGCTGGCGCTTTGCATGGATGAGATCACCTATGCCATCCTGCTTGACAGCTGCGCGGCCGAACCGGAGACCGCCGCGACCGATACCTGCGTGATCACGCTGACCGACGGCACATTCCTGACCACAGAAAAGACCGTGCTGACTGACGGCAGCATCCTCTTAAGATTTGCTTATGATGCGGATGATACGGGAACCGGCAGCAATGCAGATACCGGCACGATGACACTGGAGTTTGTGCTGACGGCAGACGCGGATACGCTGGAAAAAGATGTTCTGGGTACACTCATGGCCGAATGGAGCAGCGACAGTGACACAGATGCTTCCGACGCGGCGTGGAGTACGCTCGATACAGTCAGCGTAAACTGGGCAGCTGTGGAAGAGGAATGCGAGACGGAGAGCGAAAGCGAATCCGCTGCAGAAGAAATTGAAAAAGAAACGGAATCCGAGACGGAGGAATCCGAGACGGAAAGCGAAGCAGAGACAGAGGCCGAGACGGAATGCGAAAGCGAAACGGAGACGGAATGTGAAACAGAAACAACCGGATCCGCAATAGATGAAGATGAAAAAGAAACGGAATCAGAGACGGAGAACGAAGCTGAGACAGAAACAGAAGACAGCTATGCTTCAAGTTCTTCTGCAAATATTAGCGGGACTGCAAAGACACGGACGATATCCGTGGCGTCCGCGCTGCTCATGACAGCGGATCTGGATGAGGATGATGATTATGTAGATCTGACAGACTATATAACAGCTGCATCCTTTAGTTCTTCCGCCATTGATGCCGGAACGGTATTAAAGGTAACGCTTGAGTATCAGATTTATACACAGATATTGACGGCGGCGGGAACAAATGTGCTGACCTATCAGCTTCCGGATGGTATTACGCCGAACAGGGCATATTCCGGTACCGTTTATGATGACAGCGGTTCCGCTGTCGGTACTTATGAGATAGCAAAAGACGGCAAGATAACGATCACGTTGGATGAAACCTTTGTCAGCAGTGGAAGTACGATTAACGGAGATATTTCTTTCTGGTCGACGCTCAGCGCGCCTGCCGGAAGTGAAGATACGACATACGAATATACCTTTTCTGAAAATAATCAGGTGACAGCCACGATAACGATCAATAAAGAATCGGAGACGGATGAGTCAGAGACCACCGCAAAGACGGATCTGTATGTGGATAAGGAAAACGAGTATGTTGTTAACAGGGCAAAAGACACCATTACAGCAACTTATACAGTGGTCATCGGCTCCACCTATGGAACCGGCGAATATCCAATCACGTTATTTACGGACACTCCCACTGTAACCAGTGGGGTTTCTGTGGCTGTTGGTGATACATCAACACTTACAAAGACAACAGACAGCGGAACGGACACTCTGATTTTTTCCAATTATTTTACAGTAAATGATGATGGCTCGATTTCACTTAACTCGGGTTCGAGCCTTCCCGCGTTGGGAGCAGGAGAGTATTATACCCTGAGTTACACGGTTACCTATACGGGTCTTGACCAGATTAACGGAACGATAGAATTAATGAATTATGCTTATGCCAGGACAGAAAAAAACACTGGATCGGATACGAACACGATCCGCATGAACCACAGTTACCTGACCAAAACAAGCTACTATGACTCAACGGAGGATGTTATCAAATGGGAAATTACGATAAATGATTTTGGCGGAGATCTGGATGGATATACGCTTAAAGATATTTTGTTGAAAAGCGGCGACGATACAAATCTTGCTGCAGATGGCACTGTCACTGTGACAGAATACAAGAGTGACGGCTCAACCAACGTCTTTGAGATTGAACTTGATTCAGACGGTTCTTTTACGTTTAATAATGACAACACTGACGGGTATGACACTACCAGCAAATTTGTTATTTCGTATACTACAGATGTTTCGGGGGATGGCTTTTACAGTTCATATACCAATAAGGCTGCGTTATCTGATGACAACGGGCATTCCTTTGAAGTAGAAAAGGGTCAGAATGTTACGCATGATACCGATACACTTACGAAAATCCATGTAACAGAAAATGGGACCGCAACCGCAGGAGAGACGGAAACCGAAAATGACGATCTCAAAACCTATCAATGGGAAGTGACGGTCGTCGCGCCGACAGACGGAATCAAAAAGGACGCGGTATATACAGACACCATTACTTCCTCGGTCTATGGCAGTACCATCCACTATATTACATCGTCTCAGCTGAAAGAACTGAAAGCGGTCGGCATTGGCGATTATAATATGGAAACAGACCTGTTATTGGATACAGATTATAAGATCCAGATAAGCGACGGTTCAGGGTGGAAAGATTGCGATTCAACAGAATACGCAGAGAACGACACATTCACCTCTTTCCGGATCGTAATACTACAGGATCTGTCTTATGGCAGTATTCAATTGTCTTATTACACGACCGGTGATCTTTCCTCTATGGTGAACGGCGATGTTGTGACTTTTACGAACAGCGGTACCTTTGAACAGGATGGGGGCAAAACGTCTTCTTCCGATTCCACAAAAGAGACAAAGGGCGGTTATCTGATCAAAACAGACAAAGGCGGAAGCGTAACTGGAACTTACGTTTATGACGAGTGCAAGGGGATCCTTTATTATTGCCTGATGATCAATACGAACAGCACTCTGGGCGCGGAAGGAGACATTGTCATTACGGATGTGCTTCCGGAGGGAACGACTCTCTATACGGAAGAATATGAGATTATAAATGCATTAGGCAATGCAAGTATAAATGGGACTTCTGTGAATGATACGGAAAGCCATGTAAAAATTTATTATGGGCTGGGTACAAGTAATATCTGGCAATTACAGAACCGTTATGATGGCACGGAATATGGTTATGAAAACAGTTATGTAGGTGGCTATGATGCGAACAGCGATGTTACGGTTACCTGTGAGGATAATGTGCTGACGATTACTATACCGCAGAAGGTGTATTATGGAAGTTTCGTAAGCGGCAGCTATTCTTCCCTGCCAATCAGCATTTACTATGCGGTTCAGATCAACGATGTGCTTGGCAGGGAGCAATCAAAAGAATATACAAACAATGCAAAAATGCAGATTGGGAAAGACTCTTATACGGACAGTGTCACAGATACTGTTACTGCTTCCTATGTAAGCAAATCAATTGATTCGGATGCGGAGACCGGAGATCGTGAAAAAGCATATCGGGTCCTGATCAATCCCACGGCGGAAACGCTGAACGATGGGGAGACTTTGCTCCTCACAGATACGGTGGATTATGGAACATATATTCAGTCGGTTACATTGAAACCGGGAACGTTCCATTTGTATCATATGAACTCGGATGGAAGCGAGGGAAGCGAAGTGAGCACCTCGCTGTACACGGTGACCTATGGAGAAGTGACAAATACCGGTGGCACCAGCTTTGAAATGAACATTACCGTAAAGGATGGCACAGCTTATATACTTGAATATGTGTATGATTTTACGATTGATGAGAATGCGTTCATTCAGGCAAATCAGGGCGAGAGCGGGGAATTGAAGATTACAAACACGATTACGCTGACCGGCTCTCATATTGGTAGTGAAGACAGTAAAACAGAAGATGCGGAATATATCGAGGCGAGCAGTTCCAGCGCAAATATAGACAAGATTACGTTTGTAAAGGTCGACGCGGACAATCAGATTGTCTATCTTTCAGGTGCTGTCTTTGTGCTGCAGATGTTTGATGCCGTCGCATATGCTGCTGAAGCTGATCCAAAAGAGTATTCAGATGATGCTTATTGGACAACTGTTAAGAGGTATGTTACGGGCCAGGATGGTACCGGAGCAATTCTTCTGAGCGGCCTGACTTCTGGAAATGCATATCGCCTCATTGAGACGGAGGCTCCGACAAATTATACGGTCAGCAGCGATGCGTATTATTATTTCTGTTATAATACACAAACCATTCCTTCTGGATGGCCTGCTGACCTTCAGGCAGCAGTGAATTCTCTTACAGGCGGGGTAACGATTTCGTTTACGAACAAGTCCTCTGGAGAGGATAATACTTCTATCGGTGTGCAGAAATACTGGTATGATGCGGACGGGAATCTTCTGACTGGAGATGAAATCACCGACAGAAATGGAAATGTGATAAGCAGCATTCAGGTATCCTTATATCAGACCACCGACAGAAGCGATATCACGAATGGGACTCTTTATCAAACAGAATCTATCACACCGGATGATGACGGAAACTGGTACTATGAATTTAGTAATCTGCCAAAGACAGACAAGGGTGGAGGAAAGCTGTACTATTATGTTGAAGAAACCGGCGTTTATACGATGGACAGCGGTGCTGCGTCTTCAAGCCTGACGGAGCTGTTAAGAAGCTATGTTATAGAAGACAACCAGACAAGAGCCAACAGTTCCGGAACGGTTACTCTGACAAACACGAAAAAGCCGACCACCTCTGTCACGATTGACAAAGAATGGCTGAGTGCAAAGGGCGCTTCGCTGTCTGGAACAGATATCACAGATCAGGACGGAGCTGTCATTACCGGTATTGAAGTGGTTCTCTATCAATTGGAAAACACCACTGAAATTCCGACAGATGTAACTGCATTGAACGAATATGCCAGAGTAACCGTTACGGCCGATGCGAATGGGGGCTGGTCATACACATTCTCAGAATTGCCGATTGACAATGGATATGACGCTGCAGACGGAAACTATGTTAAATATTATTACTTTGCTGCAGAGACAGGCAATTATTATACTTCTGAGAGCGGGGAGACTCCTGAAACCGGATTAACAGGTACGGATGACTCGAACAGTTATACCTGTGCAGTCAGCAATACAA
Organism: Clostridiales bacterium; assembly: GCA_020860715.1. Classification (GTDB taxonomy): domain Bacteria; phylum Bacillota; class Clostridia; order Lachnospirales; family Lachnospiraceae; genus Choladousia. The sequence continues at coordinate 55,308 of JAJBTU010000023.1, forward strand.
CCGCGCTGAATGATGGCAGCGCAGGAAGTACGATAACGATCACCAATACAAAGAATCCGGGCAAGACATTCGTGAAAGTAACAAAGGCATGGGAAGGGGAATCCGAAGGAAGCATTGATGTAACTCTGTATCGCTCAAAGACCGCGCCGGAAACAGAGGCGGCGAGTACAAATACAAAGACGGTGTCCTGCGAGGTAACGATAAAGTCTACAGGAGATTCCTATGCAACTATCAGTACAGAAGATCTCTGCGTGGATAACGATGGCAGTACAGTTAAAATTACAATACAACTTAAAGAAGACTCTCAGTGGTTTACTTTACAATCGGAAGCAAGTTATAGTGTGGGCGGATCAGAAGCAGCTACGGTGAGTGTTACTGATATTGGAAACTACACATATGAAATTGTTCTTTCGGATGTAAATGATGATATAACTGTAACAGTTGGCACCACTGCAGGTTATATTTATTATGGCTATTTTGATATCTCCGCAGCAGTTGTATCTGCAATAACGCAGCAGCAGGTCACCGGAATGCTGGAGCTTCCGGACGATGTGACAGAATATCAAACAGAGACGGTTACGTTGACTTCTTCTGATAGCTGGACATATACCTGGTCGAATCTTCCGGACGACTATTATTATTATGTGGTCGAGGGTACCGGTACAGATGGTTATATCAGCGGTTATTACGCTGCCTATGAGTATGTTTATAATACAGCCGGAGATGCTTCGAGCGGCATCAAAGAGGTAACGATCACGAACACAGCGGAGACTGATTCCGGTACGACCGATGTTACGGTAGAGAAAAACTGGAAGTATAGTGACGGGACGGCAGTAAATGATACAAGTGCTATGCCATCTGTGACACTGACACTGTGGCGCTCCACGACAAAGACGGATGATGGTTCCCTGCCAAATGAGACAGAGAAGGTTACCGTGGACAATGACGGTGCTGCCATTACCAACCCTGTTACGCTTTCGGACAGCACATGGACAAAGACATGGTCTAATCTTTCTAAAAAAGATAGCAGTTCTAATACGTATTATTATTACGTGACAGAAAACACAGGCGACTATACGACAGAGATTACAGGCAACGGAACGACTGGCATAACTGTGACGAATACGATCACGTCGATTAGTGTTTCCAAAGTATGGGCAGGTGCGGATGGTACGGAACTGTCATCGACTGATATCGCAGATAAGAGCGTCAGTGTGCAGCTTTGGAAAAAGGATGAGTCAGGCTCTTCTGATACGCAGGTTGCTGCGATTCAGCTGGCAAATGGCAAAACGGACAGCGGATATTCAAATGACGGCTGGACTTATACCTGGAGTGCGCTGGCACCCGGCACGTATTATGTGATCGAGACTTTGATCAATGAAAAATCATCGGACACAGGGTATGTGACGGCTTACACATCAGCGACTACTTCTGCGGATGGCACGTTGGATACATCCAAAGCGGCGAACGCAGCAGTTGCCATTGGAACAATTACGATTACCAATACAAAAGAATCCACGGGGATTTCTGTCGAAAAACAGTGGAGTGACAGTAAGACGGCGCATGATCCGGTGACCATTTATCTCTATCGGTCTACGACAAAACCGACCACGGCTGGCGGTGAGACAGAGGAAACACAGGCTCCGACGACTACCACCACAACTATGTCAGGTACGATCTCTGTTGCGAACTGGTTTTACAGTGATGGCACAACAAGTGCGGCAAAAGATTATACGGGATGCGTTTCTGCAGATGACAGCATTACGGTTATTCTGACGAATACTTCATCTGGTGGGACAAAATCAGTGACATTAAATTCTGATAATGGATGGTCCGCGGACTATAGCGTGAATGGCTCTGTAGATGGGACTACACAATCTTATACTGTGACATGCGAAAAATCCGGAAGTAATATTGCCAGTGCAGAAGTGTCGCCGTCAACGCTGACTGGTACAACGGGTGATTCTGAGCAGAACGTCAGTGTGTCGGCTACGTTGAAGGAAGATGCTCCGTCCGGTGGTGGAACGACAGAAGGTATTACGATAAAAATAACGTCCTGGAAGGATTCTACTTCTGGCGAGGCTGCATCTCCGCTTACAAATGAATATAAATCCTATTATATAAGTTTATATGATATTTCTAATAATTGGAATTATAGTTCGGTCGTATTAACATACGCATCGGGATGGAGTGGTACGCTTTCAAGTTATGAAGAAGGACACCAATATGTAATTAATGTCGGTTCATTTTCTAATGATGGATTGGAAGTGATATCTGGAACAACGACATATGATAGTAGAAATCAATTGATAACAATTACTGATAATAGTGCTCTTGTACAACTTGCTGCATCTTACGATGCCACCGCCTCAGCATCCCTTACTTCCGTATCGGAGACGCTGACCGCCAGCCTTACTCCGATTGTAAGCACTATGACCACCGCTTCAGGAACGGGAGTTGCTTCTTCTACCTTGCGTTACGTGTCAGAAAATGATACAGCATATGCTTCCATCGTATTGGGCGCGAGTGAGAAAGTCGATGGGGTAAGCACAACATCGTGGTCATATGACTGGTCGAATCTTCCGAAATATGATGACGAGGGTAACCTGTACTACTACTATATTGTAGAAGAAAGTGTTAGCGGATATACAGCAGAGTATACTTACACGGAAGATGCGAACGATGGAACAATTAGCTCGGTGACTGTGGTGAATACGAGTACCTCAACTGAACCGGAAACGATGGAAGTAACCGTGGATAAAAAGTGGGTGTATAGTGATGCCACTTCTACGGAAATTACGGATTCAGGCCTGCTTCCGGCGAGTGTTACGTTTGAACTGTTTTATTCGACTACGGCGCCGGGTGGGTTGAGTAATGGAGAATATCCGGATGACCTTAATGCATATTATGCGAGCGGCTCGGATACGCCTGCGACGATCACGCTGACGGCGGATGATAGGAATGACTGGACCTATACCTGGAGCAATTTGCCGAAATATGTGCCTGACTCAAATGGTAAAGATACAGATACACCCTATTATTACTATATAAAAGAAACGGCTGTTGGCGGTGAGACAATTGATGTGACGACTCCAACATATTCCATCAATGGGCTTTCCGATACAGGTACGATCACCGTTACAAATGCGGTTGACACAACATCTGTAAAGGCCGTGAAAAAATGGGAAAATGCGGGCGGCTCTGCACTGTCGCAGATTCCGTCAGACTATTCGGTGACCCTGCAGCTTATGAGGGTTCTTGAGACAGAAAGTGATGGCTCTATCATTTTGGAAACGGAATATGGAGAAGCGGTAACCCTGTCTGGAGACAGTCAGAATGCTGTAGATGGTTACATTACTTATAAGGAGGATGATTGGACTCATACATGGACGCATCTCCCGTCCGGCACATATTACGTAAAAGAAGTCAGCACGACTGCGGTCGGATATACTGATGGCTACCGAAATGCGAATATGACCGATACGGAGACCGATAAGGAAAATGCATCGGATGCGACGATCACGGTAACAGCCGGAACAGACTATTCGGACGGCTTGAATACGATTACAGTCATTAATAAAAAGGAAACGACTGAAATCAAGGTAACAAAAGTCTGGCAGTATCCTGACGGGACAGAGGACACAGATACGAGTGAAACAGTGACTATAAAACTGTATCGTTCTACAGAAAAGCTGAGCGAGGCTGAGACCGAGGCTGTTACGGAATCGCAGACGGAAACCGAAGCCCAGACGGAAGCAAAAACGGAAACGCAAACGGAAGCTCAAACAGAGGCGCAGACGGACACGGAAGCCCAAACGGAAGCGAAAACCGAAAGTGAGACAGAAACCGAGACCGAGACAGAAACAGAGACTCAGACAGAAGGAACGGTAAGTCTGACTGTCAGCATTGATTCAGTGAAGGACAGTTCTGGTGGCGACGCTTCGATTGATACTGGCTGGATATGGATAGGTATTTTTGATTCCGAATGGAACAGCATGGTGGAGGATTACACATTAAGCAAAAATCAGACCAGATATGTTTTTACAAACCTGACAAAAGGGCAATCGTATAATATTGCATATAACTGCAATTCGGAGACTTCCTCGAAGCAGTATCAGGATGTTGTGAGCGTTCAGGCAACAAAATCTGATGGTTCGATTTTAGACTCTAGTGAACTGATTCTAACGGAAGATACGAAGATTAGCCTGAATGTAGTGGTAGAAACACCGACCAGAGCCTATCTTACCTTTAGTATGGAAGATTCGAATTGGGATACCAGCACGGGTGGTTACATTACGGTCACCGTCTATGCAAATGATTCGAATGACACCAAAACGAAGGTGGATTCGGGGACATTAAGTTCAGCGAACTCCTGGTCATGGACGACATCCAAGTATCTATACTGGGGCTCGGATGCGACTTATACCATCGAATATGGGTATGATGGAACCATCATAACAGAGGTGAGCGGCGATACTACTTTAACTGGTGGAAGCAGTGAAACGATTTCCCTGACTGCGACGCTTGCCTCAGCTGCAAATGGGAATGGAACAGCGCTCCTTTCAACAGATACGAACACGCTGACGGCAGCACTTGTCTCGAACGAACATATTCGAACCATGGCGTCCGGAGGCTCTGAGACCGAGACGGTTGAAAAACTGCTGGTGGCAGGAGCCGTGGATGGGGACCCATATGCGACCATTACTCTTGGCAGATCGCTGACAGATACGACCGACACAGGCTATAGCAGCGATCACCTGACGTATACGTGGAGCAATCTGGAAAAGTACGATGATCAGGGCAATTTGTATTACTATTACGTGGTCGAAGAATCCGTTGAGGGGTATACGACCTCATACACGACCACTGTTACCAAAGAAACCGAGGCGGGAGATTCATCAGAGATTACCACGATCACCGAGGTAGTCGTAACCAATACAAAAACTTCAAGCCAGAGTATTATAATCCCCGGTACCGGTTCGAAATATCCATTGATCTTTTATGGCTTAGGGCTGAGCTTCTTAGTCGTCTCATCAACGTGGATGCTCTACGCCTTTAAAAAGAAGAAATACAAATACGCTGGGAAAGGAGGAGCAAAGCCAGACAGTTCATAATCCTATGGAGCTGCCAAACGCGAGACGGTTGTAAGCGGCCGCACCCGAAAATCATGAGACTACATCAATGATGGAAATACGGGATCCTGCAGCTAAGCGCAAATGAATCGCAGCGGACAGCGGACGACAACGGACGACAATCCGTCGTCAGACAGTATGTGGGCAGTTCCAAGCCCGGCTAAAGCAACATCCCGGTGACAAAATGGATCGGGGTCAGGCAACATCCCGATGAAGAAAAGCATCGGGCAGAGCAACACTCCGGCAGTTGCCGGGAAATCTTCAGAGAGGAAAAGGTGAAAAGTATGAAAAGAACATTAAAGAAATTGGCCGCGCTGGCGTCAGCAGTCATCATGACGCTTGCGATGACCATGACGGTATCAGCCACAACGGCTACCGTAACGAGCGGGGGGGTAATTTAACAGCTCTAACGCTCTACATTTACAGCAGTGATGAGAATAGTACGGGTACGCTTTCTACGAATACTTACAGTTTGTATCAGATCGCAGCATTCGATGTGGAAACAGATACAAACGGAAGTACAGTTTATACAAACATCAAAGTAAATTCAGCGTACGAAAGTGACTTTGTTCCAGCTACAATTACAGGGAACACCACAACCTATGCTGAAAACAGTGATGCAATGAAAGCCCTTGCTGTTACATTGAAAGCGGATACGGCGAGTGATACAGCGGTTGCTACGGGTATTACTGACGGTACAGTGACAAACTTAAGATCAGGCTATTATCTTCTGGTTGAAACAGCTCATTCATCGAGCGATGCATATATTGCGACGGATGTGATTTTGGTAGCTGCTGACGGAACGGAGGCGAGTAATAGCAACAGCGTAAAGCTGAAAGAATCCAGGGCAAGCATTACGAAAAAGATTGTTCTGGAGGATTCAACTACGAATGTATCGGAAGCAGCTGCAGGGACTCCTGTGGATGATAACGTGGTGGCGTTCGGCGATACAGTTACGTATCAGTTGACGGCGAAAATCCCGAATTACCCGGCAGACGCGTCAAATATCGAATATATCATCACTGATGAGCTGTCAGATGGATTGACCTACGCAGGTATTTCATCAATTACAATTGGAGATTCTGTGATTGCGGCGGGGGACTATACTTCCTGGCTTAGTACACCAAGTGGGGCTGGCGGAACACTCAAAATTACAATCCCATCTGCCACTGTAACAGCGAATGCAGGAAAAACCGTAACGGTTAAATTTACTGCTACATTAAATGAGAATGCGAATGTTGGTACAACCGGTAACCCGAACTCCGTACAGCTGGAATACACGAACAACTGGACTACGGGGACCAAATATACAACACCGAAAGACAGCGTTATTACTTATACTGGTTCAATTACCATCAAGAAAGTAGATAGTGCGAATCCTGATACGGTTTTAAAGGGCGCAGAGTTCGCAATTTATGCACCTAAGGATTATGCTGATACAACTGCTCCGACAGGAGTAAAGGATTCAATTGAACCGAATGGGGATGGGGTTAAGTATTATTACCTCAAAACAGTGACGACGGGCGATGATGGTACAGTAACGATTAAAGGTTTAGATGCAGGTACTTACTATGCGGTTGAGACAGATGCTCCTGACGGATACAGTCTTGATGAAACACCGAAGAAATTGGTGTTATCTGTTTCCAGCGCATCAATCGCGAATCTCGAAACAACGGGTGATCCGGTATCTACACAAGGTAATGATAACACAGAGACCACCTACACTGTCACTTGGGTTGTAAATAAGGACACCCCTAACACGACTTCAACCCAGATAATTGAGAACAAGAAGGGTACCACCCTTCCGGGCACCGGCGGTATCGGTACCACACTTTTCACCTTTGGCGGACTTGCGCTGGTAATTATCGCAGCGGTAATGTTCATTGTTTACACAAAGAAACAGAGAAAACAGGCATAAACAGATGTCTGACAGAAATGTCAGATAAAATGCTCAATCCGAACACTTGAAGCATTTCAAGTATCTCACTTCCCGGCTCGATGCTCCGAGCCGGGAGTGAGACAAAATGACATCGAACAGTTTGTTTTCCGAAAGCCAACCGAACCCGAATGAATGAGAAGAAGAAATAACATTCAGACAGGTTTGGGCGGCAATCAAGGTTTCTTATGTGCAGACGTAAATGAACCATACCATTGCGAGAGAACAGCACAGGACGAACGGAAAACGAAACTTAGCAAGATGACATTTTGAAAGCGAGGAAAAGAGCATGAAAAACAACATTAGAAAGTCAGCCAAAAGATGGCTGGCACTTGTGATGACGGCTATTATGGTGTTCGCGATGGGTGCGACGGTAATGGCGCAGGGAGAAGCAACTTCTACCGGATATACCATTACCATTAATAGTGGCACTAATAATTCGGGCACTACGTATAATTTGTACCGTATTTACGATGCAACAGTGGCAGCGAGTTTTACCGACGGAAATGGTGTCAGCTATTCGCTGACAAATGCTTTTAGTTCTCTTTCGGCTAAATATGGGGACACTGGGGCAAATGTCTCCAGTCAATTGCGGGCTCTGATTTCAGATGCAATGGACATTGTAAATAAAGGAGCAACTGCAGATTATTCAAATGTGAGCGCAAATGAGGCAATTAATGTAAAACCGGGTTATTATCTGATTGTCGCAAATGCTAAAGCAGAAGATGGCGGTACAGTTACGAGTCCGTGTCTGGTATCGGTGCCCGGTAATGCATCAGTTACATCAGATGGTTCTTCCGGAGCCTATAGCGCTTCTGTTGCGGTAACTCCGAAGGCGTCAGATACAAACATCACGAAGAACATTACCGGTGGTGACAGCACAAATATTACTGCCACTGGAAATACTTCAACACTTGCAATTGGCGATGAGATTCAGTATACAATCACATCTCTGATTCCGGATTATGGTGATGATGTAGATACGGATGAAATTGTATATACCATCACAGATAGTGCGGACACGACCTTGCAGTTTGTCAGCGTTGATTCAGTGACAATGTCAAGCACACCTGAAACGGATCTTCAAAATGGTACAAGCGGCACAGAAACTGTCGATAATACTTATTACTCTCAGACTGTATCTGCAAATGGCTTTGTGCTTAAATTTAACTATAATGAACTTACTGCAGGTCAGACGATAAAGATCACGGCAACTTTTAAACTTACCGATGCTGCAGTGGTTGGTGAAGCGAATGCAAATGAGGCAGAGCTGGAGTACACAAATAACTATTATATTGATAATGGCACCACCAAAATTACGGAGGAAGTTAACACGTATACATTTGGCTTTGGTATCCGTAAGGTTGATTCAACCTCTGGCGCATTGCTGACCGGAGCGGAATTTGAAATATACGATTCCAGCAGCAATCTTATAGCTATCATCAAAGGAAGCGGAACCGATGGCAAAGTTGTTATAACGGTATATGATGGAACCGGAACCAGTGCAGATGTTCCGGGTAAAGTGGTATACACGTCAAATGAAGTCACCGATACCGGAGAATATGCAATAAAAGGATTGGAAGCAGGAAAATATATAGTAAAAGAGACCAAAGCTCCGTCCGGATATTCTATCGGTTCGGATCTGGAAATTACAATTGTGGCGACTAAAGATCCAGAAGAGTATGAAGGAGGCTACACGGTAAATGGTAACAGTACGGAGTCAGCTACATTTGATGGTGTTACAGCCTATTCGGCGACAATTAACAACACGAAAGGTACTATCATGCCTGGCACCGGCGGTATCGGTACCACACTCTTTACCTTCGGCGGCCTTGCACTGGTGATCCTTGCGGCGGTCCTGTTTATCGTTTATACGAAGAAGCAGAGAAAGCAGGCATAAGTTCCTGGTGAGATGAAAAAGAAAGAAGAAAAGAAAGAGTTCCAAATAGTGCGAATTAACGTGTGCTTTAAATGATTGAAAGCAGAAGCGGTTTTCCGGTGCGGCTTTGCGGCCGCGCCGGAAAAGCATCAGAGTGATATCTTTTGTGCTTTGTTCCTTATTTACAGGAAATGACGCAAGCCGTTTTAAAAGATGGAAAATGAGAGGCGAAGCAGAAAAGATACGATTATGTTGGGAAGATTGTTGAGGCACTTTTAAATTTAAGTAAATACAATATATGAATTAAATTATATTAATAAAATAATAATAAACAAAATGTTGCAATATAATCTGCTTTATGGTAATATCCCCATATGACAGGAAGAAATGCGGATACTTTGTACTTGTGGCAGGGAAAATCCTGTGGTAAAGTAAATCTGTCAGTATAAAGTTCGGGAAATCTGTCTGTCAGGAGAACTGGAAATCTTAAAGCCCCGCGCTATTTGTGGGTTGGTGGAATGGGGGATTGCGGATGCAGGCAGATTTAAGGAACACGCTGATTGCAGCAGATACTATGACACAGTATGATATTTACGCCAGAGATTTACTTGCCAGGAAAAGCATTCTGGCGCATATACTGATATCGACTGTAGATGAATTTAAGGATATGCCGCCAAAAGAGGTGGAAAACTGCATTGAGGGGGATATTTATGTAGGAGTGGTTCCGGCTGATCCGGGTCTGACGAACGCAGAACATATCAATTCGAACGGCGATCATGTGAAAGGCTTCAACGCTGTTCAGTCAGATGTGCAGGAGGGACTGGCAGTCTTTGACATTGTGTTTTACGTAAGAATGCAGGATGGCCTGTCTCAGATTATTATCAATGTCGAGGCTCAGAAGGATGAGCCATCTGGATATAGTATTTTAAACCGTGCTGTTTTTTATGTAAGCAGACTGGTATCGTCACAGAAGGAGCGTGACTTTACAGGAAAGAAGTTCAATGATTTAAAACGTGTTTATTCTATCTGGGTTTGCATGAATATGGATGAGTGTATTTGGGATTATATTCATCTTACAGATGACACGATTCTGGGCGGTCATAGATGGAAAGGGAAACTGGATCTTCTGAATATTGTGCTTCTTGGTATTCCGAATAAGATTCCGAAGCGGGGAGAACAATATGAACTGCATCGGCTTTTGGGTGCGTTGTTTTCTAATCAGCTGACACCGAATGAGCGGATCGATATTTTGGAGAATGAATATCACATCGCCGCAGAGATGGAATTCAGAGAGGAGGTGGATGTTATGTGCAATTTAAGCGAAGGAATTTATGAACAGGGAAAAGCAGAAGGAAAAGCAGAAGGAAAAGCAGAAGTAGCGTTTAATCTTCGTGATATGGGGATGGATGACAAAAAGATCGCTCAGGCGCTTAATGTCGAGATTGAGATAGTGAAAGGCTGGTTTGAAAGTGAAGGGAATGACAGTGTCTGCTTTCAGTAAAGAAAATGTGAGTTGATTTAGGGAGCGTTCCCCGGCTCGGTCTGATCGGGTCGGGGAATTGCCTTTCCGCTGCCGGACCCCGCTTGACATTTTTCGGAAGAATCTGCACAATAAAGATATCAGTTTTGTTAAAGAAGGTGAAAAGATGGGAATTTACCTGAATCCGGGAAACGTAGATTTTCAGATAGCGCTGAATTCGAAGATTTATGTAGATAAAACCGAATTGATTGCGTATTTAAACAGCCTGATGATGACGGAACAGAGATTTATCTGTGTGAGTCGGCCGAGAAGGTTCGGGAAATCTATGGCTGCAAATATGCTGGCTGCGTATTATAGTCGTGGCTGCGATTCGGAAGAGATGTTTACCAACCTGAAAATTTCAGGGAAGACTGATTTTAAGAAGCATATGAATCAATATAACGTGATTCGGCTGAATATGCAGGATTTTCTGAGCAAAACGGGTACGGTCAGCGAAATGACGGTTCGTATAGAAAAGAAGATTCTAAGGGAATTTAAAAGGGAATATAAAGAATACGATTTTGACGAGGAGGATTTTAATTCGTTATTCGAAGAAGTTTTTGCTGAAACGGGTATTCCTTTTGTGTTTGTTATAGATGAGTGGGATTGTGTTTTCCGCTCGTATAAGGAGGATAAGGAAGCGCAGGAGCAGTATCTTGATTATCTGCGTGGTTTGCTGAAGGATAAAAGCTATGTAGCGCTTGCGTATATGACTGGTATTCTCCCAATCAAAAAATATGGGCAGCATTCGGCACTCAATATGTTTTACGAGTATTCGATGATGAACGCTGTGCCGATTGAAGAATTTACGGGATTTACGGAAGCAGAGGTAGAAACTCTTTGCAGGCAGTATAGCGTGTCATTTGATGAAATGAAAAAGTGGTACGATGGCTATACGGTTAACGGGCTTTCTCTGTACAATCCCAGGTCTGTCGTAGAGGCACTTTTAAGAGGAAATTTTGACAGCTACTGGACAAAAACGGAGACCTATGAGGCACTGAAAATTTATATTCAGATGAATCTGGATGATTTGAAGGAAAAAGTAGAACGCCTGATTGCAGGGGAAAAGATTTCTGTTAATGCAATGAAATACCAGAATGATATGTCTACCTTTGAGAGTGCGGATGATGTATTGACACTGCTGGTACATCTGGGGTATTTGACGACGGAACCGAAAAAAGAGATGATTGGGGACAGCGAATGCAGGGTGAATGATCTGAGTTCTTTGAATTGTATGATTCCAAATGGTGAGGTGCGTCAGGAGTTTATTAACTGTTTATAAAAAGCTGAAGTTTAATCATGAAAAAATTATATCCGATGGGGGTGATTTTCCTCATCTTTGTGATCGGGATCGGGTTTATCCTGTATCCCTCAATTGGAAATTATGTGACGTTGAATACGGCGTCGGTGACGATCGCGGATTACGAGGAGCAGGTCGCGGATGAGACGCTGGAGCCGGCTGTGGATGAGCGTCTGGAGCTGGCGCAGCAGTTCAATCTGCACCTGTTTTACGGGACGAATGCGGAAGATGAAGATAAGTGCCTGAATGTAAATGACGGCGTGATCTGCTATCTGGACATTCCCTCGATCAGCGTATATCTGCCGGTCTACTATGGGACTTCGGATGAGGTGCTGCAGAAGGGCTGCGGATATATTGAAAATACGTCCCTGCCGGTAGGCGGCGAGAATACGAACAGTGGGATTTCCGGGCATACAGGTCTGCCGGGCGCGGAGCTGTTGTCGGATCTGGATCAGATGGAGATCGGAGATCTGTTTTACATTCATGTGCTGGGTGATATTCTGGCGTATGAGGTGGTGGATGTCGAGGTCGTTGAGCCGGACGATGCGTCTTTGCTGGAGATTGACCCGGGCCGGGATCTGGTGACGCTGGTGACCTGCACGCCTTACGGGATCAATTCGCATCGGCTGCTGGTGCGAGGGGAGCGGACGGAATACATACCGCAGGAGGACGATGAGGAGACGATCAGCCCGCAGACGGTGTCGAAGGGTCTGACTGCGGCGATGCGGCGGCAGCTGATGGTAATCGCGATGATCGTGACAGCGGCGCTTGTTGCTGTACTGACAGCGTATTTGTACCATCGCAGGATGAAAAGACTGTATCCGACAGAGGAAGAAGGAACTGCCTCGGCGGGAATGAATCGGGCAGAAGCAGACAGGGCCGGAGCGGCTCGGGCAGAAGCAGGCAGGGCCGGAACGGATCGGGCAGAAGCAGATAAGGCGGAAACAGATAAGAAAGAATCAGATGGGACGGAATCAGGCAGGATAAAATCAGATGAGTAAGAAGCAGACAGGGCAGGCACAGGATTCGCCGGAACAGGCAGCACAGCCAGCGGAAAAACAACATCATAGGATCAAAGACAGACTTCCGTTGTTATTTATCTTTCTGATTCTGGCGGCGGGAGTAGCCATCATGGGCTATCCGGTTCTGAGCAACTGGATCTGTGAGTACACGGCCAGTGTGGAGATTGCCAGTTACAATGCGGTCCTGGAGGAGCAGGATACCTCGGATCTGGATGCGATGCTGGAGGCGGCTTCAGAATACAACGCTTCCTTAAGCGGCAGCGGTGATTCGGACTCGGCAGCGGATTATGAAGATCTGCTCGCCCTGACGGACGCGATCGGATATATTGAGATTCCGAAGATTGGCGTATATCTGCCGATTTACCACGGTGTGGACGACGAGGTTCTTCAAAAAGGGATCGGTCACATGCCGGAGACGTCACTGCCTGTGGGCGGCGAGTCGACGCACGCTGTGCTTTCCGGACATACGGGGCTTCCGGCGGCGAAACTTTTTACGGATCTGGATCAGCTGGAAGAGGGCGACATGTTTTATATCCATGTTCTGAACCGGATTCTGGCGTATGAGGTCGACCAGATCAAGGTGGTGCTTCCGGATGAGACGGACGACATTCGGATCGTGGAGGGCGAAGATTATGTGACGCTGCTGACCTGCACTCCATACGGAGTAAATTCGCATCGGCTGCTGGTGCGCGGCACACGAGTGGAATATTCTCCGGCGGTTGTCGAGGTTCAGACGCCTGCGGATACGGAGACGAAGCAGAAGATTCCGGTGGAGAAGATCCTCTGGTACGGTGCTGTGGCGGCCGGAGCGGTGCTGCTGCTGATCATACTGCTGATCCTGCTGCTGCCGGGGCGGCGGAAGAAACGGAAATAGGAAATATTTTTAAACGGGGAGAAGGAACAGTCATGAGAAAGAGGACGGGCGGTATTTTATTAAACAGAATAAGGAGACTGGTCATCCTGATGACAGCTGTAACTGTGTTTGCGATGCCTGCGCTTTTTGCCCGTGCTTCGGACACACAGACGGGAACGCTTGAGGTGCAGATATCCTCCGATGCGGAGGGGATCGGGCTGACGCTCTATAAAGTGGCGGATTACAATAACGGCAGCTTTGTGTATACGGAAGAATTTGCGAAAAGCGGAGTCGTGATCTCGGATCTGAATAATTCCACTCAGGCGCAGGAGGCGGCTGCTGCTCTTGCGGAGTATGCCGATGAACAGGGGATCGGGAGCGGGGCAGCGACAGGACGAAAAAGCAGGTCTGCAGGCAATACGGTTACCACGATGGCTGTGGGCAGCAGCGGAACGGTGAGCTTTGACAATCTCTCGTCCGGCCTGTATCTGGTTGCGCAGACGGACGGAACGGAGATTCTGGAAACACAGCCCGCACTGGTTCCGGTTCCTTATACCAGTTCGGATGACGGAAGTGCTATCTATGAAGTGACGATCGCCCTGAAGTCAACATTTGCGGGCGGTGCGGTGATCCTGACGAAGACGGATGACGCCGGGGATGTGGTTGCGGGGGCAGTTTTTGTCCTGCAGCAGAAGATCTATGTGGACAGCGCTTCGGATGTTCCTGAGGGAACGGAATCTGGGACGGATGATTCCGGGGTTTATTATTGGAAAGAATTTGCCAAAGATCTGACGACGAGTACATACGGGCAGGTTGTGGTGACGGGACTTCCGACCGGGGATTACCGCCTGGTCGAGACGAAGGTGCCGGAGGGCTATGTCGAGAGTGATCTGGTGGTGACGTTTACCATCAGCCGGGTCGGGACCGTGACCGAGACGGACGGTTTTTATACGGCGGACGAAGGCGCGGTACAGGAATTGTCCGCGGTGAATAACCGTACACAGGTAGAGATCAATAAGGTGGATGAGGCCGGAGAGGCGGTGGCCGGCGCGAAGCTGGTGATCAAGGATTCAGAAGGAAATGTCATCCATACGGAGGAAGGAATTGCGGCGTATGGCATGGATACGACAGCCGGCAGGGATATCCTGTACGGGCTCCCGGCGGGCACCTATTATCTGAGCGAGGTTGCCGAGCCGGACGGCTATAAGTATACAAAGGACGTGAAGTTTACGGTAAGCGCCGTGGAAGGCGCGGAAAACAGTGTAACCATGGTGGATCCGTCGAAGACCGGAGAGACAGTGCAGGATACAAACACTACGGCGGAATCCGAGCCGACGGAAGGCTCTGTCACGGTCACGAAGTCACTGGTTCTGCAGGATGGCGTGCATGCGATCGCGGAGGACGCTTCGTTCTATGTGGCGCTGTTTGAGGACGAGGCGTGTACAGTGCGTGTATCCGGCGTAAAGACGATCACATACTCAGGTACGAGCGCTGCTTCGGTGACATTTGACGGGCTGGATCTGGATATGACGTATTATGTGGCTGAGACGGATGAATATGGCGAGGTCCTGAAGAGAGGGACGACGTCAGATGATGTCATTTTTATTCCAGTTTATCCGTCTGATCAGTCCGTTACGCTGACCGCGGACAGCAATACGAAGGAGTTCGCGTTTGAAAATGAGTTTTATGCGCTCCCGTCCGGATATTATTACGGCGGGGAACTGACCGTCACAAAGAAGACGGTGCTTGACGGAGAAGCCTTTGACACAGACGATGTCTTCTACGCGAGAGTATTTACGGACGCCTCCTGTACGACACCGGTAAGTGAGATTCTTGAGCTGGATATGGCGGGCGGCAGCAGCTGCAGCCGGACCGTAGAGGTCAGCGTCGGTGAAAGTGACGGAGACAGTGTGACTTACTATGTGATGGAGACGGATAATCTTGGAAATCCGATTACAGACAGTTCTTCTTTGACCTTTACCATGACAATGGATAAGACGTCCGTGACGATGTCGGCGGAGCAGTCCACGGAGTCTGTAACGATTACGAATACGTTTGCCTCTGAGGAGGAAAGTGAGGAGAGCGGGGATACCGTCACTTCCGGTGAGGATTCTTCTTCGGATGGGACGTCTGAGACCGGGACGGCATCGGGCTCCGTGCAGACGGGAGACGATACGCCGGCTGCGCGTATGCTGGTTCTGCTGTTCGCGGCGCTTGGGATCCTGCTTCTTACGGCCGGTATGCGCGTGCGCGCACGGCGGCGCGGGTAAAACAGGTTCCGGGAAATGCCGGGCCAGGGGGGACGCAGAACTTTTGGAAAAGACTTCAGGCTGTGATGTGCAGAACGGAACATTTTGCGCGGACTCTCATATAGTATCCATGAACGGTATGATTGCATGGGAGTATGGGATGGCAAAAGTGGTTTTGGATGCCGGGCACGGGGGAGTGGAACCCGGTGCGGTGCATGAAGGACGGCAGGAGAAGGACGACACGCTGCGGCTGACCCTTGCGGTAGGCGGGATTCTTGAAGACAATGGGGTAGAGGTGGCGTATACCCGCACGGAGGATGTGTATGATACGCCGCTGCAGAAGGCACAGATCGCGAACGCGGAAGGGGGAGACTTTTTTGTCTCATTTCATCGGAATTCCAGCCCGCAGGCCAATCAGTATTCGGGCGTGGAGACGCTGGTCTATGACTTGTCGGGAGAAAAAGTGGCGTTGGCGGAGGCCATCAATGCTGAACTTGCCGAGGTCGGCTTCCGCGATCTGGGCGTGAAAGAACGGCCGGATCTGATTGTTCTGAAAAGGACGCAGATGCCGGCCGTGCTGGTCGAGGTCGGCTTTCTGAATACAGACGCGGACAATCTGCTCTTTGACGAACAGTTTGCGGCAATCGCGGAAGCCATCGCGGGCGGTATCTTAAGTACGCTGGAGTCGGGCAGATATCCGGGCGGAGGCTATGGTACGGAAGGAAGCGGTAATTCCGGGGCGGGAAGTGATGATTATGGCTCCGGCGCAGGCGCTGCGCCAAAACTCTACCGGGTGCAGACAGGCGCATACCGGAACCGCGCTTACGCGGAAGATCTTCTTTACCGGCTGCAGCAGCAGAATTATCCGGCATTTCTTCTCTATGACGACGGTCTCTATAAGGTGCAGGTGGGTGCGTTTGCGCAGCTCGATAACGCGGTGAAAATGGAGGCGGCGCTGCGCAGAGCAGGGTATTCGACATTTATTACCACGGAATAAATAAAAATAGTCTTTCGTTTTGCCGCAAAAGGTGCTACACTGTTTGCAGAGATACGCAGGCTGCAGCAGTGTTTTTGTGCCGGATGAAACGGGGCGCTTTGATAAAACTCCGGGTACGGGATAGCAGTACGGGATAGCAGACAGCGCCCGGATGGTGATGATGGATAACGACAGAGATGGATCATTTAAGAGAAATACGGAACTTTTAAAACAGATACAGCAGCCTCTGATGAGGTGGTTTGATGGGAATGCCCGGGTGCTTCCCTGGCGGGAGCACCCCTGTACGGAAGGAACGGGCAGGGAAGGGCAGCCGGAGCAGATCCTTCCGGATCGTGCCTATGCAGTCTGGGTGTCGGAGATCATGCTGCAGCAGACCCGTGTGGAGGCGGTCAAGCCGTATTATACGCGTTTCATGGACGCCCTGCCGGATATCCGCGCTCTGGCGGACTGCCCGGAAGATCGGCTTTTAAAGCTGTGGGAAGGGCTTGGTTATTACAGCCGGGTCCGCAATATGCAGAAAGCGGCGCGTGTGGTCGTGGAGGAGTACGGCGGCAGACTGCCGGAGACTTTGGAGGAACTGATGAGACTGCCGGGCATCGGCAGCTACACGGCGGGAGCGATCGCTTCGATCGCTTATGGACAGGCAGTTCCGGCGGTGGACGGCAATGTGCTGCGGGTCCTGAGCCGTATCGTGGAAAACGGGGAGGACATTTCAAAACAGTCCGTAAAAAAGGACGCGGAAGAAGCGCTGCAGGCGGTGATGCCGCGGAATTCGCGGAGTGGTTCGGATGCGCAGGACGATCAGCAGGCAGAAAAAACGCATTCACAGCGGTTATCTCGAAATCTTCCTGGAACATTTAACCAGTCGCTGATGGAATTGGGGGCGCTCATCTGCGTTCCGAACGGATTCCCGGCCTGTGAATGCTGTCCGGTCAGGCATCTGTGCCGGGCCGCTGCTGACGGGCGCCAGACGGAATATCCGCTAAAAGCCAAAAAGAAACCGCGCCGGATCGAGGAACGCACGGTCCTTGTGATCCGCGACAGCAGTCATGCGGCTCTGCACCGCCGTCCGCCTCACGGACTGCTGGCCGGATTGTATGAACTTCCGAACTGGGAAGGACATCTGACACAGAATGAGGCGCTCCGGCGCGTATCGCAAAGCGGTTTTTCTCCGATCCGGATTCGTCCTCTGCCTGACGCGAAGCATATATTCAGCCATGTGGAGTGGCATATGACCGGGTATCTTGTGCTGGTGGAGGATCGGGAGAATCCTGCGGAAGCAGGGGAGAAGGACGGCGGGATGCTTTTTCTGGAACCGGAGGTCATTCGGCGCGAATATTCGATCCCGAGTGCGTTCACGGTGTATATGCAGGAAATTTTTCAGGTATTTACGGACATAAGATAAGGAAAGGATAAGATACTTCTTTATGTATGATAAAGTTGTTGAGAATATGGTTTCGAAACATGCTGATCAATACATTGATGAAAATGTTGATATGACATCATAGATACAGTAAGGGAGTCTATTATGAAGAAAATTCTAACAGTGGCGATTCCGTGTTACAATTCGGAAGAATATATGGAGACATGCATCAGGTCCATCCTTCCTGTAGGGGATGCGGTGGAGATTCTGATCGTGGACGACGGGTCGACAAAGGACCGGACGGGAGAAATCGCGGACGAATACGCGGCGCGCTACCCGGATATCATCCGTGCGGTGCATCAGGAAAACGGAGGGCACGGCGAGGCTGTGAACACCGGACTGCGCAGCGCTTCCGGCGTGTATTACAAGGTCGTGGACAGCGACGACTGGGTGAATACAAAGGGCCTGAAGAAGATCGTGCAGACCATGCAGGAGCTGGAGGAAAAGGGCGGCGTGGATATGCTGCTGGCGAATTTTGTTTATGACAAGGCAGGCGCAAAGCACAAGAGGCTGATGCGTTTTACGAAGGTGTTTCCGTGCGATGAGATTTTTGAGTGGAGCAATATGCGGCACATGCCCATGACGCAGTATATCCTGATGCATAATATTTTTTACCGCACGCAGATGCTGCGGGACTGCGGCACACAGCTGCCGAAGCATACGTTTTATGTGGACAATATTTTTGCGTTTCAGCCGCTTCCGCATGTGAAAAAGCTGTATTATATGGATGTGAACCTCTACCATTATTTTATCGGACGCGAGGATCAGTCGGTCAACGAGAAGGTCATGATCAGTCGGATCGACCAGCAGATTCTGGTCAATCAGATCATGATTGATGATATGGCGGCGGTGGATTTTACGGAGAAGCCGGCAGAACTGAAAAACTATATGCTGAATTACCTGTCCAAGATCATGACGGTGACCTCGATCATGCTGATTCTCTCCGGTACGGAGGAAGCGCTGGCAAAGAAGGAGGCCATCTGGGAATATTTAAAAGAAAAGGATCCGGATGTGTACCGCACGCTTCGCTTTGGGCTTCTCGGCGTAGGGATGAACCTGCCGGGCAAAGCCGGCAGGAAGGTATCTGTCTGGGGATATAAGGCTGCGCAGAAGCTGGTCGGGTTTAACTGATTGTCAGCTCCGCTTTTTGCGTGATGTCCGGTATTTTTCTTCACAGTACAGGCAGCGGTAGATTTCCTCCTCCGGGTCGGCCAGGTAGAAGATGTGGTCCAGTTCCTGTTCGATGGAGGAGATGCAGCGCGGGTTCCGGCATTTGATGATGTTGACCAGGCGCTGCGGCAGCTCCAGCTGCCTTTTTTCGACGATCTCGCCGTCGCGGATGATGTTGACGGTGATGGTGTGGTCGATGTAGCCGAGTACGTTCAGGTCGAGTTCATCGATCGGGCATTCGACCTTGATGATGTCTTTTTTACCCATTTTATTGCTGTGCGCGTTCTTGATGATCGCAACGCAGCAGTCCATGCGGTCGAGCTTCAGGTAACGGTAGAGATCCATGCTTTTGCCGGCCTCGATGTGATCGAGCACGACGCCTTCGTTCAGCTTTCCTACGTTTAACATCCTTCCACCTCCAGTAATGTGAGAATCAGAGCCATGCGGACATATACGCCGTACTGTGCCTGTTTGAAGTAGACGGCGCGCGGGTCGTCGTCGATCTCAACGGAGATCTCGTTGACGCGGGGCAGCGGGTGCAGCACCAGCATGTCCTCTTTGGCGAGCTTCATTTTTTCTTTGTCGAGGATATAGAAGTCTTTCATGCGGATGTAATCCTCTTCGTTGAAGAAGCGCTCCCTCTGGACGCGGGTCATGTAGAGCAGATCCAGCTGCGGGATCGCGTCCTCCAGGCGAACCTCTTCGCGGAAATCCTGATGGTTCTTTTTGAGAACGCCGTCACGGATGTTATCCGGCAGCCGGAGCTCTTCCGGGGAGATCAGCACGAACCGGATATTCGGATAGCGGATGAGCGCCTGTATCAGGGAGTGGACTGTGCGGCCGAACTTCAGGTCGCCGCAGAGACCGATGGTAAAATTGTCAAGCCGGCCCTTCAGGGAGCGGATGGTCAAAAGGTCGGTCAGAGTCTGCGTCGGATGCTGATGGCCGCCGTCTCCTGCGTTGATGATCGGGATGGATGATTTCATGGAAGCTACGAGCGGGGCACCCTCTTTGGGGTGGCGCATGGCGCAGATATCCGCATAACAGGAGATGACGCGGATGGTGTCGGACACACTCTCGCCCTTGGCGGCGGAGCTGGAATCGGCCGAAGAAAAACCAAGTACGCTGCCCCCTAAATTCAACATTGCTGCCTCAAAACTTAAACGGGTTCTTGTACTTGGTTCATAAAATAAAGTCGCTAATTTTTTGCCCTCGCAGGAATGGGCATATCGGGAAGGGTGGGCTTCAATGTCATTGGCGAGATCGAGAAGCCGGTCCAGCTCTTCCACGGATAAATCGAGCGGGCTCATCAGGTGTTTCATGGTATCCTCCTTCAAATGCATGTTGTGATTTATCATACTCTATCTGGTATGGAAATTCAAGAGGTTTTTGGTCGGGATTTTACATGTTTACAGATTGACTTCCGTGTCCTTTTTCGGTATGATTAGGAAAGCACACGGACGACAGTCAGATGCTGTGTGCGCGGCGGATGCCGGGTGGAGTTTTATGGTGGTGTTTTATCAATGGATGAAATGAAAAGAACGGTTTATACAAAAGAAGAACTCTCGGAGCGGGTGAAGATTTCCCCGATGGTAGAGTCGGATTTAAAACGAATCATTACGGACCGGATGGAACAGTGCGGTCTGTATTTTCGTGTATTTTCCCGTGTCAAGACGGCGGCCTCCATGGCACGCAAGTTTGAGCAGAAGGACTACAGCGGAGAGCACAAGCTGCAGGATCTGGTCGGTGTGCGGATCAATCTTTATTTTGATGATGACGTAGAGATCTGCCGCCATGTGATGGAGCAGACGTTTGAGGTACTGGAATGGTCGACATCGGAACGCAGTGATGATGAGTTTAAGCCGACCAAGCTGAATGGTGTGTTCCGCCTGCCGGAATATTTAAAGAGTGAGATTTCGGCGGACACCTGGGAGATGTGCATCGACGATACGTTTGAGATACAGATTAAAACGATGTTTTTTGAGGGCTGGCATGAGATTGAGCATGACATGCGCTACAAGGGAGAGGAACTCTGGAACAGTTACCCGGGGTTTTCCCGTTATCTGAACAGCATTCTGGCGACGCTGGAGCTCTGTGACAAGTCGATGGTGACGCTGTTTGAGGAACTTGGCCATACCCTCTACAAGGCCGGGCGCTGGAGCGACATGATCAAAAGCCATTTCCGGGTCAAAATGAGCGACGCTTCGCTGTATCCGGAGCTGGAGGAACTGCTGAATAAGGATCTGGAAAATGTTGAGAACCTCGCTAAGGCGATTTATAAGACGCCGCGCGTCGTGCTGGTTGACCAGCTCTTAAAGCGCAGCCGGCGTGTGCCGATCAATGTCAATACGATCATTGCGCTGCTGAATGACGGTGTGTTTCATGACAGCCGGCTGACGACGATTTTCCGCAAGCACGACGTCTATAACGACGGCAGGGAGGCGAGCCTTGCGGAGTCCCGCCATTATGAACTGCGCACGCTTACCAGGCAGACGGCGTTTCAGATGAGCACGGAAGTAGACGGCAGCCGTATGAAGAGCGCGTTCGCGGAAACACAAAAGACGGAAGGGACCGCCCATGCGGAAAACGCCTCGCGCTCGTGCAGCGCGGATGAGATTTTCCGCGCCTGTGTGCAGCAGATCTACGACTGGATTGTGAAAAAATACGGGCAGCTGTTTAAGGATATGCCGACGCAGCCGGCGACGTATCATGCGGATATTCTGGCCTATCATGTGGCGGTGAATCTGGATTATGAGAGAAGCCGCATGAATATGCATGTGCGGCATATGGATCCGGAGGTCGCGGGACGCATCTGGTATTCGGAGGCGAGCCTTACGATCAATGAAGAAGAAAAGGTCTGGCTCTGCGTTTCGAACGGTTATGCGGAGGCAAAGAAAGACGACCGGCCGGAGAAGGACGGCGCAGGGATATTTTTCAGCTATCCCGGTTATTATAAAACGATTGTGGATACGATCGGTATTTTTAACAGCCTGCCCTGCTCGAACCGCAGGAGGATCATCCGCGAAGAAGCTCTTCCCGGACTGGAAAAGGCGCTGCAGGACCGCAGCCGTAATTTTCCGATCGTCATCATTATCTCTGAGGAAGACGAGGACGGCATGATGGACGAGGACTGGCTCGGCCAGTTTCGGGTATCGGATTTTACCAGGACCGTCTGCCGCTATGCGCACGTGCTGACCTGCTATGAGGAGGTCGGGAAAAAACTTCTGGGTCATCTTCAGAAAAAGAATATTTTCACTCCGGCGGATAATACGGCTTTTGATGCGGCATATTTTCCGCGGCTGTACATCTTCTGGCCGGAGGGCAATGTGGACGATTTCGGACCGGAGGATGTGGAGAACTGCAGCTTTGGCCGCCATCTGGAGGCGCGCTCTGACGCGCGCACCTATGACATTGTCCGCGGCGGGCAGGCGCTCTATCACAAGGTCGTGACCGACCTGCGGGACTGGAATGTTTCCGCAAATATGTGGGACGGCTTCCAGCTGGAGATTATGACAGAGATTCCAACGTGATGCCAGGGAGGATTTATTTTGAGCACGATTACAGATGAAATGGAGAGCCACGCCATGGAAAGCCGCGCTGAAGCGCGGGGGCGTGGTACCGTCCTCGATTCCCAGCGGGAATCGGGACATAGCCTGCGTCCTGCACCAAAGAGCGATGCAGGACATGAAATTACGAAAAGGCGCACGTTCGCCATAATTTCCCACCCGGACGCGGGCAAGACGACTCTGACGGAGAAGTTTCTTCTCTATGGAGGGGCGATCAATCTGGCCGGTTCGGTAAAGGGAAAAGCGACCATGCGCCATGCGGTCTCTGACTGGATGGAGATTGAAAAAGAGAGAGGAATCTCGGTGACCTCGTCGGTGCTGCAGTTTAATTACGGCGGCTACTGCATCAACATTCTGGATACGCCGGGGCATCAGGACTTCTCGGAGGATACGTACCGTACGCTGATGGCGGCGGACTCGGCGGTGATGGTCATTGACGCATCCAAGGGCGTGGAGGCGCAGACAAGAAAGCTGTTTAAGGTCTGCGTGATGCGCCATATCCCGATTTTTACCTTTATCAATAAACTCGACCGCGACGCGAACGACACATTTGAGCTGCTGGACGAGATCGAGAAGGAACTCGGCATTGCGACCTGCCCAATCAACTGGCCGATCGGTTCCGGAAAGAACTTTAAGGGCGTGTACGAGCGCGAGACCCGTCAGGTCCTGACCTTTACGGACACGCAGAAGGGCACTAAGATGGGCGTTGAGACCCGGATCGACGTGGATTCGCCCGAACTGGAGGAGTTCATCGGCACGGAGAACAAGGAACAGCTGCTGGAGGAGATTGAACTGCTCGACGGGGCTTCCGCGGAGTTTGATCAGGAAAAGGTCAGCGCGGGTGAACTCTCGCCGGTGTTTTTCGGTTCGGCTCTGACAAACTTCGGCGTTGAAGTCTTTTTGCAGCATTTCCTGAAAATGACGACTCCGCCGCTGCCGCGAAAAGCGGACTGCGGCATCATCGACCCGATGACGGAGAATTTTTCCGCGTTTGTTTTTAAAATCCAGGCAAATATGAACCGGGCGCATCGTGACCGTATCGCGTTCATGCGCATCTGCTCCGGTAAGTTTGACGCGGGGATGGAGGTCTATCATGTGCAGGGGGACCGCACGCAGCGCCTTTCCCAGCCGCAGCAGATGATGGCGCAGGAGCGCCATGTCGTGCAGGAGGCTTATGCCGGGGACATCATCGGCGTCTTTGACCCGGGCATTTTTTCCATCGGCGATACGATCTGCATGCCGGGCAAAAAGTTTGCCTACGAGGGCATCCCGACTTTCGCGCCGGAGCATTTCGCGCGTGTGCGCCAGATCGACACGATGAAGCGCAAGCAGTTTGTCAAGGGCATCACCCAGATCGCGCAGGAGGGCGCGATCCAGATATTCCAGGAGTTCAACACCGGCATGGAGGAGATTATCGTCGGCGTGGTCGGCGTTCTGCAGTTCGACGTCCTGAAATATCGTCTGGAGAATGAATATAATGTAGAGATCCGTTTGGATATGCTGCCCTACGAATACATCCGCTGGATTGAGAATGAGGAAATCGATCTGGAACATCTGGTCGGCACTTCGGATATGAAGAAGATCCGCGACCTCAAGGGCCGCCCGCTGCTGCTGTTCGTCAACAGCTGGTCGGTCGGCATGGTGCTGGAGCGCAACGAGGGGCTGAGACTTGCTGAGTTCGGACGTTAGGGATTGCGAGCCAAATTGAAATAAGGTGTGGCAGCAGCAGCCTGTTTATGCTATACTGGCGGTATATGGGAAATGGGGGTGTTGCAATGCCTTTATTGAAAGAACAATTGTGTACTGTAAATGATATCTTTGCCTTACCGGATGGAGAGAGAGCAGAACTGATAGATGGCGTTATGTATGATATGTCAACGCCGTCCACACAGCACCAGAGGGTTGTGCATTATCTCGACCGTACAGTAGGCAATTATATTGCGGCTCACGAAGGAAAATGCGAAGTCTTTCCTGCACCTTTTGCAGTGTTCCTGAATCAGGACGATTACAATTATTTCGAACCGGATATAACAGTTGTGTGTGATTCCTCTAAATTGGATGATAAGGGGTGTCACGGAGCGCCGGACTGGATCATTGAGATTGTTTCCCCATCAAGCCGCTCCATGGATTATATTAAGAAGATGTTTAAATACCGTAAAGCCGGCGTTCTGGAATATTGGATTGTTGATCCGGAGAAGGATTCCGTTACGGTTTATGATTTTAAGGGCGAGGGTGGCGGCAGCTATTCCATGTCAGATGTGATACCGGTTGGGATTTACAATGGAGATTTGCAGATAGATTTTGCAGAATTGAAAATATAAAATGTGGAGGTACCCTATGGAAAATGCAGAAGTTCACACTTATAAATTAGACAATGACGAGAAGTTTGGTGAAGTGAGCATCGCAGATGAGGTTGTGGCGATGATCGCGGGCCTTGCCGCTTCCGAGGTGGAAGGAGTTGCTTCCATGGCGGGAAATGTGACGCGCGACCTGATCAATAAGCTGAGCATGAAGAGTCTCTCGAAAGGCGTCCGGATTACCGTTGACGAGAATAAGACTGTGAAGGCAGCGCTGGCGCTCAACATCCGTTACGGCTACAATGTACCGGATATCTGTGTTCAGGTGCAGGAAAAGGTAAAGACGGCGATCGAGACGATGACGGGCCTTACCGTAGCTGAGGTCAATGTCAAGATTGTTAATGTTCAGATGGAAGAAAATCAGTAAACAGCCGGACAGCGCAGCTGTGAGTGAGGGACGCTAAGAGGAATGAAAAGAAGCGAGATCAGAGAAAATGTTTTTAAACTGGTATTCTGCGGGGATTTTCACAGCATGTCGGAGCTGCCCTGTCAGATAGACCGTTTTTTCGAGGAGGCGGCTCTTCCGGATGAGGAGAGCGGGTTTTCAAAATTCAGTGAGGAAGAGCGGCAGGAGATTACGGACCGGTTCAATCAGGTGAAGGACCGGGTTCAGGAGATCGACGCAAAAATCAATGATGTGGCGCAGGGCTGGAAGACGGAGCGTATGGGAAAGGCTGAACTGGCGGTCCTGAGGCTGGCTGTGTATGAGATGCTGTATGATGAGACCGTCCCTGTGAAGGTGGCGATCAATGAGGCAGTGGAACTTGCCAGAAAATATGGCGGAGAAGATGCGCCGGCCTTTGTCAACGGAGTGCTGGCGAAGCTGGCCTGACGCCTGTATGGATGATCCCATCCGGTCAGGATGGGATGCCTTCCGGCGAGGATTATCCCATCCGGTCAGGATGGGATGCCTTCCGGCGAGGATTCCCCTTTTTGCAGGGTGAGAAGCCATCCGGCCAGAGGGCGGGGCAAAGGAAAAGGATGCAGCAAAAAGTTTATTCGGTTGGCCAGATCAACAGCTACATTAAAAATATGTTTACGCAGGACTTTGTGCTGAACCGCGTCAGTGTGTCCGGGGAAGTATCCAACTGCAAGTACCATTCGTCCGGGCATATTTATTTTTCCCTGAAGGACGAATCAGGGACGCTTGCCTGCGTGATGTTTGCCAGTGCCAGGACGGGACTGGCTTTTCGGCTGTCTGACGGAATGCAGGTCGTAGTGAGCGGAAGCGTGGGCGTCTATGAGCGGGATGGAAAATATCAGCTTTACGCGGCACGCATTCAGAGGGACGGCGCCGGACTTTTGTACGAACGATATCTGGCTCTGAAGCAGGAACTGGAAGAGATGGGGATGTTCGCGCCTGAATACAAGCAGCCGATCCCTTCCTTTGTGAGAAAACTCGGCGTGGTGACGGCCCCGACCGGGGCGGCCGTGCGGGATATCATTACAGTCTCGAAACGCCGCAGCCCCGGGATTCAGATTTACCTCTATCCGGCAAAGGTACAGGGAGACGGGGCGGCTGAAAGTGTGGCGGCCGGCCTGCGTGCGCTGGATGCGCTGGGACTGGACGTGATCATTGCTGGGCGCGGCGGCGGCTCTATCGAGGATTTGTGGGCGTTTAATGAAGAAATCGTCGCACGGGCGATTTTTGACTGCCGGACGCCGGTGATCTCAGCGGTCGGGCATGAGACGGACACGACGATTGCCGATTATGCGGCGGATCTGCGCGCACCGACACCGTCGGCGGCCGCGGAACTTGCGGTGCCGGATACCGGAGCACTCCTGGATCAGCTTGAGGCCGGAAGGCAGTCTCTTGACCGGCTGATGAAAAACCGGGTTTCTTTTGAACGTATGAAACTGGAACAATACCAGCTGCGTATGCGTTATGCTTCCCCGCAGCAGCGTGTGCGGGAGCAGAGGCAGAGGCTGGCCGATCTGGAGGAGAACCTGACGGAAGCGATGCGGGGGCTGCTGGAGCTGAGAAAACAGCAGATGGCGCTTTACGTACAGAAACTGAAAAGTGTTTCACCCCTGGAAAAACTGACGCAGGGATATTCCTGTGTGACGGATGCGGCCGGCGCACGCGTTTACTCGATTGCCCAGGTGGCGGATGGAGATGCGGTGCGCATCTATGTGTCGGATGGCTGTATTGAGACGGAAGTGACCGGGACAGAGACTCTTAAAGCACGGTGAGCGCTGACTGCGGGGCTGCAAAACAGAAATTGCGGGACAGTAAAACAGAGACTGCGGGACAGCAAAACAGAAAAACCGGGAAACGATACCGGACAATATTCAGAAAGGCGAAGGAGAGGATGGACGAGCGCGAGAAGAAAAATTCCGTACAGGGACCCGATGCGGCGGCAGTGCCGGAAGCGGGGCAGGAACAGCAGCTTTCCCTTGAGGCATCTTTTGAAAAACTGGATGACCTTTTGGAACGGCTGGAGGATCGGGAGATTCCGCTGGAAGAGGCGTTTGCCCTGTATCAGCAGGGAGTAGAGCTGATCCGCCGATGCAATGAGAAGATTGATACTGTAGAAAAGAAGATTCTTGTGATGACAGGAGATGGTGGATTTGAAGAATTTTGATGAGCAGATGAAAAAACGCGCAGCGGAGATCACCAGCGTGATCCGCGGTTATCTGCCGGAGGCGGAAACACTCTCCGCACGGGACGGTGCTGTGGATGAATTTCAGAACACGCTTCTGGACGCGATGAATTACAGTATGCTGGTCGGCGGCAAAAAGCTGCGCCCGCTTTTGATGCAGCAGACCTATGTGATGTTCGGGGGAACTTCGAACGCGATACGGCCTTTTATGGCAGCGATAGAAATGATTCATACGCATTCTCTGATTCATGATGATCTGCCTGCGCTGGACGACGACGAATATCGGCGCGGGAAAAAGACGACGCATGTGGTCTACGGTGAGGCGATGGCAATTCTCGCCGGAGACGCGCTTCTGAATCTGGCTTATGAGACGGCGGTGAAAGCGTTTGCGGAAGCGCCGGGCGACCCGAATGTGGCGCGCGCACTCGAAATCCTGACGCGAAAGACCGGCGCCTACGGTATGCTGGGCGGACAGTCGGTGGATGTGGAGTATGCCGGCCGGCCGCTGACCGACGAACAGCTTTCTTTTATATACGGTCTAAAGACCGGAGCTCTGATTGAATCCTCCATGATGATCGGCGCGGTGCTCGCGGGCGCGTCAGACAAAGAAGTGGAGCAGATCGAGCGGGCGGCGCACTGTGTCGGGATGGCGTTTCAGATACAGGATGACATTCTGGATGTCACCGGCAGGGAAGAAGAACTTGGCAAGCCGGTCAACAGCGATGAGAAGAATCAGAAGACGACCTGGGTGACCGTACACGGCCTGGATGAGGCGCGGGAAACCGTGGAGCAGTATTCAAAAGAAGCGGTGCGGCTGCTGGGCGATCTGCCGTACGAGAATGAGTTCCTGGATGAACTGATATTGAACCTGATACATCGTACTATGTGAAATATTTTTAGAACACATTTGCGCCTGAACAATTCATGGCCTCATGCATCCGCAAGCAGACGGTAGGCAGATTTTTGCAGACTTTTTGAGCATAGCTTCCCTCGCTTCGCCATTGTCTGAGCGAAGCGAGACATGTCCTGATTCTCGAAGAGAATCCAGGATGCAGGCCGTGCCTCGCCGTTAGGCGATTTAGTCATGGCACGGCTTCCCGTTCAGCGAAGCGAGGGATAATAAGCGGCGGAAAAAAGCGCAAAAATCAACGTGTCTGCTGTGGATGCTGGGGTCATGAATGTGGCGTAAATGTGGTCGGTTTAACAAAGGAGGCGGCGTTTATTTTTCTGGAACAGATTAAGGAAGTAAACGATATCAAAAAACTGGATCGGAAGGATTTGCCGGCTCTGGCGCAGGAGATCCGGGAATTTCTGATTCAGAAAATCAGCGAGACGGGGGGACATCTGGCCTCCAATTTAGGCGTGGTGGAACTGACGATGGCGCTCCATCTTTCGCTGGACTTGCCAAAGGACAAGCTGATCTGGGACGTCGGGCACCAGTCCTATACGCACAAGATCCTGACCGGACGCAAGGACGGGTTTGATCACCTGCGCAAATACGGAGGCATGAGCGGATTTCCGAAGCGGGCGGAGAGCAGCTGCGATGCGTTCGACACCGGGCACAGTTCGACTTCGATCTCGGCCGGACTCGGCTATGTCTGCGCGAGAGACATCGCGGGAGAGGATTATAAGGTGGTATCGGTGATCGGCGACGGCGCGCTCACCGGAGGCATGGCTTATGAGGCTCTCAACAACGCGGCGCAGCTGAAGACGAATTTTATCATTATCCTGAATGACAACAATATGTCCATTTCGGAAAATGTAGGCGGAATTTCCACCTATCTGGGCAACATCCGCACGGCGGAATCCTACAAAAACTTTAAATCGGATCTGGAGACCAGGCTGAATAAAATCCCGGTGTACGGTGATCCGCTGGTACGCGGTATCCGAAAGACCAAACAGAGCATCAAGCAGCTGATTGTACCGGGGATGTACTTTGAGGAGATGGGGCTGACCTACTTAGGACCGGTGGACGGCTATAACCTCACGCAGATGCAGCGCGTGCTGGACGACGCGAAACGCGTGAAGGGCGCGGTGATCGTGCATGTGGTTACGAAAAAGGGAAAGGGATATGAACCGGCTGAGCGGATGCCGGCGCGTTTCCACGGAGCGGAACCGTTTGACCGGGAGACCGGCCTTCCGAAGAACCGCCGGAAAAAGGCAGCGTATACCGATATCTTTTCTACTGTGATGTGCAAAATGGGAGCAAGAGAGCCGCGTCTGGTGGCGATAACGGCCGCCATGCCGGACGGCACCGGGCTGAAACGCTTCCGCAACATGTACCGCGACCGCTTTTTTGACGTCGGGATTGCCGAAGCGCATGCGGTGACCTTTGCGGCTGGGCTGGCGGCGGGCGGCATGAAGCCCGTGGTGGCGGTGTATTCGTCCTTTTTGCAGCGTGCCTATGACCAGATCATCCACGATGTCTGTATTCAGAATCTGCATGTCGTATTTGCGATTGACCGCGCAGGGCTGGTCGGCAGCGACGGGGAAACGCATCAGGGAATTTTCGACCTCTCCTATCTCACGGAGATCCCGAATATGTGTGTGATGGCGCCGAAGAATAAATGGGAGCTTGCGGATATGCTGAAATACGCGATCGGCTATGACGGACCGATAGCGCTGCGCTATCCGAGAGGGGAGGCCTATGACGGTCTGAAGGACTTCCGCGACCCAATCGTTTACGGAAAAAGCGAGATCCTTTATGACGAATGCTCTCTGGCGCTGGTGGCGATCGGGAGTATGGTGAAGACAGCGATCGAGGTGCGTTCACTTTTAAAAACGCTCGGCTACAGCTGCACCATCGTGAATGCCCGCTTTGCCAAGCCGATTGATGAGGATATGCTTGCGTATCTTGCCAGAGACCACAGCCTGGTCGTGACGATGGAAGAAAATGTGAAATCCGGCGGTTTTGGTGAGAAAGTGCTGGAATACTATAACGAGACGCAGGCCGGCCTGCGCGTGATGCAGATCACGCTGCCGGACGACTACATCGAGCACGGTAGTGTGGATGTTCTGAAAAAAGAGGCCTGCATCGACGCGGAGTCCATATTTAAGAAGATTGTGGCGGAATATCTGCCGTAAGGCAGGCTGCATGTCACATCCGATCAGATTAGAAAGGAAGACCTCAGGATAAATGAAAGAACGCTTGGATATTCTCCTCGTGCAGCGTGCCCTCGCGCCTTCACGCGAGAAGGCAAAGGCGCTGATCATGGCCGGAGAGGTGTTTGTGGAAGGCCAGCGCGAGGACAAAGCCGGAACGATGATCGATACAAATGCTGCGATTACCGTCAGGGGCGGAAAACTCCGCTACGTAAGCCGCGGCGGACTGAAGCTGGAAAAAGCCATGCAGACCTTTCGCGAGATCACGCCGGAAGGAAAAATCTGCATGGATGTCGGGTCGTCTACGGGCGGTTTTACCGACTGTATGCTTCAGAACGGCGCTCAAAAAGTGTATGCGGTGGATGTGGGGCATGGCCAGCTCGACTGGGGGCTGCGCAACGACCCGCGTGTGGTCTGCATGGAGCGGACCAACATTCGTTATGTCGTGCCGGAAGATATCGAAGATGCGCCTTCCTTTGTCTCCATTGATGTGTCCTTTATTTCCCTGATGAAAGTGCTCGTACCTGTGCGGAATCTGATGTCCGAAACGGGAGACGTGATCTGTCTGATTAAGCCGCAGTTTGAGGCCGGACGTGAAAAGGTGGGCAAAAAAGGCGTTGTCCGCGATCCGAAGGTGCATGAGGAAGTCATACGCGGCGTGACCGCATATGCCGCCGGGATCGGCCTGCCTGCGCGCGCGCTTACGTTTTCTCCTGTCAAAGGGCCGGAGGGAAATATTGAATATCTGGTATGGCTTGCGAAGCGCGGAAATGCCGGCGGCAGCTGCGAAGATGGCGGCACAGTGACGGACCGGGAAGTGTCCCGTGTTGTGGCGGAGGCGCATGCGGCGCTGGATTGAAGACGGACAAGAGGAGTATCTATGAACGTTTTTTATGTCATCTCAAATGAACAGAAGGATCCGGGGCAGGAGACGGCACATTTTATCCGTTCTTATATTGAGGAGCGCGGCGGGAAGTGCTGTTTACGGGGAGAACAGGGAGCAGACGCATCCGCTTTGGATTCTTCGGCGGCGGAAGGATGTCCGGATGAAAAAAACAGCGGCTACCATTCGCTTCCGTCCAGGATGCCGCCCGCGCAGTACCGCTATACGGACGCAAAACAGATTACGCAGGATACACAGTGCGTACTGGTGCTCGGCGGAGACGGCACGCTGCTGCATGCGGCGAGAGATCTGGTGGAACGCTCCATACCGCTTCTCGGCGTCAACATGGGAACACTCGGTTATCTGGCTGAGATTGAGAGAAAGAATATTGCGGAAGCACTGGACTCCCTGCTTGCGGATGAGTGTTCCATTGAGGAACGCATGATGTTAAGCGGTACGGCTTTGCATCAGAATCGGAAACTGATGCAGGACATTGCGCTCAACGATATTGTCATTACCAGAAGCGGCCGTATGCGCGTCGTGGATTTTAATATTTATGTGGACGGCGTGTTCTTAAGCGCGTATGCCGCAGATGGAATTATCGTTTCGACTCCGACCGGATCGACCGGCTACAGCCTCTCGGCCGGGGGACCGATTGTTGCGCCTTCCGCATCCATGCTGCTTCTGACTGCGATTGCCCCGCACACGCTGAACTCCAGACCGATCGTTCTTCCGGGAACGGCCGAGGTCGTGATCGAAGTGGGCAACAGGTATGTGACAGATGCTGAGAGCCACGCTATGCAGAATGGTGCTGACGCGCAGTGCATACCCTGTACTTTGTACGGGATGCCGCCCGGCGAGGAACGCGGCCTGCAATATGCAGAGGCGACATTTGACGGCGACACTTCGGTAAAACTCAATGTTGGTGATCGTGTCGTGATTTCACAGGCGGAGCAGAAGACGAAGCTGGTCAAGATAAAAAATACAAGTTTTCTGGAAATTTTGCGGGAGAAAATGAACAAGTAACCGTTTCCGGCAAAACAGAGGACAGAAAACGGTGCGTGAAGAGACGCAAAGGAGTATCATGAAAATCGGAAGGCACGCAAAAATCATAGAACTGATTGGAAAATATGAGATTGAGACACAGGAGGAGTTGGCGGATTATCTGAAAAAAGAAGGATTTCAGGTCACCCAGGCAACGGTCTCGCGGGACATTCGTGAACTGAAACTCACTAAGACCGCGGCTCGCGACGGAAAGCAGAAATACGCGCTGATGCAGCCTTCTGATCCCGGACAGAGCGCCGAGGCGGAGGGACGTTATCTCCGTGTTCTCAAGGACGGTTTTGTATCGATGGAGATGGCGCAGAATATACTGGTCGTCAAGACGGTGTCCGGTATGGCGATGGCGGTCGCGGCGGCGATTGACGCAATGAACTGGTCTGAGGTGGCCGGATGCATAGCCGGAGACGACACAATCATGTGCGCAAACCGGAGCACGGATGATACGCTGATCGTTATGGAGAAGATCCAGCGGATTGTGGGAAGGAAAAACCTGACAACGAAATAACACATATTAATTTTAATAAACATCATTGACTTTATAGGAATAATCTGTCATAATAAGAGTAAATGACGGATGATACAGAGGTTACCATTATGCTGGCAGGTTTACATGTAAAAAATATGGCGCTGATCCGGGAGGCGGAGGTTGAATTCGGACCTGGCCTTAACATTATGACCGGAGAGACCGGCGCCGGTAAATCGATTGTCATCGGCGCGGTCAACATTGCGCTTGGCACCGGTAATTTTAAGGATTATGTGCCGGAGGATGCGGACTATGCGCTGGTGGAACTGATTTTTACGACGAAAAATCCGCGGGTGCGGCAGCTTTTGGAAGAACAGGATCTGCCGTTTGAGGACGGAGAGATCATTCTTACGAGAAAATATAAAGGCGGCAGGAGTACGAGCAAGGTGAACGGCGAGACCGTCCCGCTCTCCTTTGTGCGTCAGCTTTCCGGTGAACTGATCGATATCCACGGGCAGCACGAGCATCAGTCGCTGCTCTACCCGAAAAATCATCTGGAAATTCTGGATTCTTTTGCCAGAAAAGAGACGGGGCCGCTGCTGCATACGATAAAGGGACAATACCAAACCTGGCAGAAGGCCAAAAAGGAATGGGAGCAGGCGTCTGCCTCGGATCAGGAACGGTCTAAAGAACTGGATTTTCTGCAGTATGAGATTCAGGAAATTCAGTCAGCCGCTCTGCGTCCGGGGGAGGATGAGGAGCTTGAGAACAGCTACCGGGTTATGGTCAACGGACAGAAGATCATGGAGGCGCTGTCGGAGACGGGGAATCTGACCGGTGCGGGTGACTTCGGCGGCGCGGAAGACGAGATCGGGCGGGCTGCGCGCGCACTTTCGGCTGTTCGCGGATATGACAGCTCTCTGGAAGAACTGGGGAACACGCTGGAGGATATCGAATCTCTGCTTGGTGAGTTCAACCGCAGCCTTTCTGACTATATGGACGCGCTTGTTTTTGACCCACAGGCACTGCGTGAGACGGAGGAACGTCTCGATCTGATCAACCGTCTGAAATCCAAATACGGGAACACCATCGAAGACATCCTGAACTCTCTGCAGGAAAAGGAAGAGCGGGCCGATCTTTTGATGAATTACGAGAGCTATCGGGAGGAGATAAAGGACAGGCTTGAAAAGAGCAGCCAGGCTCTTCGGTCAACTGCTGCGGAACTCTCCCGTGTCAGAAAACAGTACGCAAAGGTTCTCTCAGAGCAGATCCGCGGCGCGCTGATCGATCTGAATTTTCTGGACGTGCAGTTCGAGATCGCGTTTGAGGAGCTGCCGGAACCGACCGAGGATGGGATGGACGCCGTCTGCTTTCAGATTTCCATGAATCCCGGGCTGCCGCTCCGCCCGCTCGGCAGTGTGGCGTCCGGCGGCGAGCTTTCCCGCATCATGCTGGCGATCAAGGCCGTTATGGCGGATCAGGATCACATTGAGACCCTGATTTTCGATGAGATCGATACCGGCATCAGCGGCCGGACCGCGCAGAAAGTCTCTGAAAAGATGGCAGTGATCGCGGGCAGCCATCAGATCATCTGCATCACGCATCTCGCGCAGATCGCGGCGATGGCGGATCAGCATTTTATTATTGAAAAAAAGCCGGCCGACAGCAAGACTGTGACCAACATCGGTCAGCTGACCGGGGAAGAGAGCATCCAGGAACTGGCGAGGATCCTGGGCGGCGCGAAGATCACCGACGCAGTGCTTGAAAATGCGCGTGAAATGAAAGAACTGGCGGCGCATTTAAAGCAGGGAATATGATGCCCGGTGCCAAACGGACGCCAGAATCCGGAGGGACTCAGAAAATTTCCAGAATCCGGAGGGACTCAGAAAATTTCCAGAATCCGGAGGGACGCAGAAAAATTTCCAGAAACCGGAAATTCGCACAACAAAATACCAGTGTGGAATTCCTTTCAATTCCGCATACTGAATGCAGAGGCTAAAGTTCATTTGCTTTGCCTCTGCTCTTTTGTACTCATTTGGAACAGCAGCAGGATAAAACAGCGGCCTGCGTCCGGCTGTTCTGAATAATGGATATGGTAAGGAAGGTGCGAAGGATGAATGTCAGGGAAAAATACAGAAGATTTGTCTGTACGCTGCTGATTTTCGGAGTATTGTCGCTGGCATTGTGCGCGGCGGCGGTATTTCCGGATGCGGGATCCGGCGCACACGCGGAGAACAGCGGCGATGCGTCTGCGGAAAATGACAGCGGCGTGGAAGGGACGCAGGCGGAGGAGGGAGCCTCCGTGTCGGCCTCCGCAACAGGTGATGACGCCTCTGCGGACGGACGAAAGATGGTCTATGTGGGAGGGACACCGATCGGGATCTACCTGGAGACAGACGGCGTGTATGTGGTGGATACCGGAGAAATCACTGCAAAAGACGGCAGCTTTTGCTGTCCATCCGAAAACATTGTGCAGTCCGGCGACTACATTCAGGCTGTGGATGGGAAAGAAGTCAACACGAAAGAGGAGCTGATAGCCTGCATTTCCGACTGCGGCGGACAGCCGCTCGTCATGGAGGTGGAACGGCAGGGAGAGCAAATCAGCCTGAAGATCACTCCGGTGCTTGATGCAGACGGGGAGTACAGAGTTGGGATCTGGGTGCGCAATGACACGCAGGGAATCGGAACGCTGACCTGGGTGGATGAAGAAGGCTATTTTGGCGCGCTCGGACATGGGATCAGTGATGTGGATACAGCCGGCCTTCTGGACATCGAGACCGGCATGCTTTACAGCGCGGAAGTGGTATCTGTGGTCAAAGGCGAGGCGGGAGCGCCGGGAGAACTGTCCGGGATCATTCACTACAATGACAGCTGCCGGATCGGCGTCATTGAGGAAAACAATGAGAACGGCATATTTGGCCGGGTGACCGGGTTCTCACTGGCGATAGAAGATGCGGAACTTATCGGGACTGCGCTAAAATCGGAGGTGGAGAAGGGAGCGGCCACCATCCGCTGCAGCGTGGACGGCACCTGCCGGGAGTATGAGATCGAGATTCAGGAAGTGCGTACCAGCAGCAGCGATGTCAACAAAGGTATGGTGATTGAGGTGACCGATCCCGAACTGCTTGCTCTGACCGGCGGCATTGTACAGGGAATGTCCGGCTCCCCGATCCTGCAGAACGGCAGGCTCGTTGGCGCAGTGACTCACGTCTTCGTCAATGATCCGGCGAAGGGCTACGGGATTTTTATTGAGGATATGCTGTAATGGAGGCGGGGCGGAAGAAAAAGTCTGCCCCGCATTTATTATGAAGAAGCAGGATTCCGAACCAGGGTATGGCAATCCCTGTAAAAGTGTGTTATGATGCTACAGAACCACAACATACCGAGGAGGAGCACGGAATGGAAGATTTGAGTCTGCTTTTTCCGCCGGGGAAGCGCGCATGTGAAAAAAAACTTCCGGAAGCAACGTATCATGATCTGTCCGTGGACTCGATCTGCGGGAAGCTGTCAAAGCTGGAGCCGGAGCGGGAACTGCTGCGGATGACGATGCGCCGCATTTCGGGAGATCCCGAGGTGGTTCGTTACCGGTGCGGCGTGTTTGATGATATCCTTCGTTTTCCCGGTCTTCGGCAGAAAATGCAGAAGCTGCTGGATCGGGTGGATTTTTTAAAAACGTACGGCAGCTTTGAACGCGGCAGTGATGCAGCCGGCGTGTGGGAACTGGTGCACCGGCTGGATGAGATGGATGAATATATACAGTGTGTGCAGGGGATCTACACGGTTTTAAATGAAAATGAGATTGCTTCGGAGGGACTGCTGAACCTGAAGGAATATGTGCGGAAACTATATGAGGACAGCGGCTTTTCCGAACTGAAAAAAGACATTGACAATCTGAAGATTGACGCGTCAAAGGTAAAGAGTGTGACGCTCGGCGTCAACCTGAACGACCGGTTTGAACCGATTGAGACCGGCATCGTGTCGATCAATGAGAAGCCGTTTACAAAGTCCAATGTGATTTCGAACTTCTGTGATTTTCTGGACAGAAGAATGTCGAATGAGATCCATCCGGATGCGGAGTGGAACGGCAGCATGACATTTCGGACGGCGTCGTCCGCGGATATCACGGAGAGTGCGGAGAGGCTCGGCATGATCGGCGCGATGCGGCAGAATCCGCTGCTGGCTGCCGGAATGGCGACCGTGGCGGACGACAGCAGGGGCGGCGATGTGATCCGGACGCTGGACCGTGCGATCAGCGCGCTTTTGTCCCGGACAGTGAAAAAGCTGAAATCAGTCCTCTCAAAGCATGTATCGGTCAGCACGTATACCATTTCCGCGCTGATTCCGGAATTTTTGTATTATATCCGCTGGGCGGAATACATGGAAAAGATGCAGGCGGAAGGGTTTGTGTTCTGCAAACCTGAAGTCATGGCTTCTGAAAAACGGGAAATGCAGGCAAAAGGGCTGTACAATCTGAAGCTGGCGCAGTCAAAATTTGAGAAGCAGGAGCCGGCGTCTGAGATTGTACCGAATGACCTGGACTTTTCTGCGGAACACAGGATCTATATTCTGACCGGGGCGAACCGCGGCGGCAAGACGACGATCACACAGGCGGTCGGCCTGGCATTCCTGATGGCGCAGGGCGGTCTGTATGTTCCGGCAGAGTCGTTTTCGTTCAGCCCTGCGGACAATATTTTCACCCACTATCCGGCGGATGAGAATCAGACTATGGATCTGGGGAGACTGGGCGAGGAATCCAGCCGCTTCCATGACATTTACCGGGAGGCGACGCCTTACAGCCTTCTGCTTCTGAATGAATCTTTCTCAACGACCTCTTTTGAGGAGGGCTATTTTATCGCGAGAGACGTCACACGCGTTCTGCGGCTGCTGGGGGTGCGGACTATTTACAACACGCATATGCATAAGCTGGCGGCCGAACTGGATGAGCTGAATCAGGAAGAAGGCGGCGACAGCTGCGTGGCCAGCCTGATCGTGGAGACGGACGGGAGCGATCGCTCTTACCGGGTGAAAGTCGCACCGCCGGGCGGGAAATCCTACGCGCAGGACATTGCTGAAAAATATGGGGTCACCTATGATCAGCTGAAGCAGGAAAAAGAGGGAATGTTTTTGACAGACGGAGGATCGCCGAAAAGAAAAGAATTATGAGAGATGATGACCGGGTCAGATTTTATGAGAGTTATACCGATGATTTTGTGGAAAGCGGCAATCAGGACTGCCGGGTTCCGGAAGACTACGAGTGGGTGAAAAAAGGCCTGCCCGACAGACTTCTCGCAAAGCCGGCCTATGCGGCGGCATGGCTGTTTTCCTGGTTTTACTGCAGAGGATATCTGCATGTGCGCGTCAAAAACCGTTCCGTGCTGAAACAATGCCGGAACAGCGGTTTTTATCTGTATGGGAATCATACACAGCCGATGGGCGACGCGTTTATACCGGCATATATCTGTACGCCGAAGCATATTTACACGGTCGCCGGACCGGCGAATCTTGGAATCCCGATACTTGGAAAGCTGCTGCCGATACTGGGCGCGCTGCCGACGCCGGAGAATCTTCCTCAGATGAAAAAGTTCCTGGAGGCAATCCGGACGCGCATCGGGGAGAAAAGCTGTGTGATTCTCTATCCTGAGGCGCATGTGTGGCCCTGGTATACGGGCATCCGCCCGTTTCCGGACACCTCGTTTCGCTTCCCGGCGGAGATACCGGCGCCGTCGTTCTGCATGACGACGACATACCAGAGGCGGAAGGTGAATCCGCTTCTGCGGATGATACACAGGCTGCGCAGGAAAGAGGGGGCGGAAGCGGAAGGGGACCGCAGTGGGGCGGACAGAGAACGCCGCGTCCGTCCGGCGATCACCGTTTATATAGACGGACCGTTTTATCCGGAGCCGGGTCTGCACAGAAAAGAGCAGCAGAAAAAACTGTGTGAGGAGATCCATGCCTGCATGGAAAGACGCAGTAAAAACAGCACATATGAGTATGTACGTTACGAAAAGACGCAGTAAAAACAGCACATATGAGTATGTACGTTACGAAAAGGCGCGGTAAAGACAGCACATATGAGTATGTACGTTATGAAAAGGCGATAAGGGAAAACCATGAATATTTTATATTGCGGCGACGCCAACACGGAGGACGGACTGCTGATTTCGATTCTCTCTTTGCTGAAAAACAATGCAGCGGAGCTTCATATTTATCTGCTGACGATGGAACTTGCGCCGGGGAAACCCATCTCCGATCGGGCGGCGGCGTTTCTGGATCAGAAGGTAAAAGAAAAAAACAGCGGCAATTTTGTGCGGAAGCTGGACATTACACAGCTTTTTCAAAGCCGGCCGCCAAAGGCAAACCTGGGCACCCGCTTTACGCCCTGCTGTATGCTGCGCCTGTATGCGGATCTGGTGGAGGAACTGCCGGAACGTATCCTGTATCTGGATAACGATGTCGTGTGCAGGAAAAGCATAGAAAGATTCTATTCTCAGGATATGGATCAGTGGGAGGTGGCAGGCGTGCCGGATTACTATGGGAAATGGTTTTTCGGCAGCAGTCCGTTCCGGCACGATTACATCAATTCCGGCGTGCTGCTTTTAAATATGAAAAACATCCGCAGGACCGGCCTGTTTGCCCGCTGCCGTGAAATGTGCGCCCAAAAGAAGATGTTCATGCCGGATCAGTCGGCCATCAACAAGCTGGCTTCCCGGAAGAAGCTGCTGCCGCGCTGCTACAACGAACAGAGAAAACTTCATGAGGATACGGTGATGCAGCATTTTACAACCAGCTTCCGTTTTATACCCTGGCCGCGCACTCTGACGGTGAAGCCCTGGCAGGTGGAGCGGATGCACACGAAGCTGAGACTGCATGAGTATGACGACCTGCTTGCCGAGTATGAGCGCCTCATACCGGGCATCCGGCCCGGCGGCGCCGCAAAAGGAAAACTTCAGGAGGATGGTCAACGATGAGGAAGCTGTAC
This sequence comes from Clostridiales bacterium, assembly GCA_020860715.1. Taxonomy (GTDB): domain Bacteria; phylum Bacillota; class Clostridia; order Lachnospirales; family Lachnospiraceae; genus Choladousia. Next base: position 95,803 of record JAJBTU010000023.1, read on the forward strand.
TGGATGACCACGGAAGTCTTCCAGGATCCCGGGGTATTTCAGAAATACTATCGGAACATGTCTCCGGAGCGCCGGGCAAAAATCGACCGTGTCCGGATGGAGCAGGATAAAAAGCTGGCCCTGGCGGCGGGAGTTCTGCTGGAACTGGGCCTGCGGGAAAATGGCCTGCGGGAAAATGGCCTGCGGGAAAATGGCCTGCCGGGAAATGGCCTGTGGGAACATGGCCTGCCGGAACATGACCTGCCGGATGAGAAACATGCCCGCATTGCCAGGGGACCGTATGGCAAGCCGTATTTTCCGGATTTTCCGGGGCTGCATTTCAACCTGTCCCATTCGCATGAGACGGCGATGGCGGTGTTTGCCGATACGGAAGCCGGCTGTGATATTGAATTTCGGAAAAAACCGAATGAAAAGCTGGCCGGGCGATTTTTCTGCCCCGGAGAGGCTACCTGGATGCGGGAGGCCAAAGAGGAAAAAGAGAGAGAAGAGCGGTTTTACCGTCTCTGGACGCTGAAAGAGAGCTTCATCAAGGCGACGGGGCAGGGACTGCGGCTGCCGCTGGACTCGTTCTGTTTTCGGATTACGGACATACCGGCGGCAGAAGAAAATCCGGGCGCAGAAAGAATTTCAGGAGCAGAAAGAATTTCGGACACAGAAAGAATTTCAGGAGCAGAAAGAATTTCGGATACAGATAAAATCCCGGGCATGGACATTTACCGCCGGAACAGTCTGGTTTCAATCACACAGAATTTTGATCATAAGGAATATGTGTTTGAGGAATATCGGATTGGCCGGGACGGAGAATACTGTGCGGCCGTGTGCCTGCGAAGGGAAGGACCGGCTGAAGCTACAAGGCGGGAAGGAGCATCCTCAGATGATGGGGATGTGAAAAATATAGTTACAGAGAAAAGGAGCAGCAGATTATGAAAAAACCGGTACTGGCAGTGATGGCGGCGGGCATGGGCAGCCGCTATGGAGGATTGAAGCAGATTGACCCGGTCGATCCGGAAGGGCATATCATCATGGACTTTTCTGTTTACGACGCTGTGCGCGCCGGATTTGAAAAGGTGATTTTTATCATCAAAAAAGAAAACGAAGCGGACTTTCGCGCGGCCATCGGCGACCGCCTTGCCGGCCACATTGAGGTGGTATACGTCTATCAGGAGCTCACAAATCTTCCGGAGGGCTTTTCCGTGCCGGAAGGCCGCGTAAAGCCGTGGGGGACAGGACATGCCATCTTAAGCTGTATGGGCACGGCGGACGGTCCGATGGTCGTCATCAACGCGGACGATTTTTACGGCAGAAATGCGTTTGCACTGGCCTATGATTTTCTCACACGCGTGGATGCAAATCAATCCTTGGATACAGAAAGTGCGCAGGAAGGCGGTTCGGCTGTTTCACAGAGTTTGAACGGCACGGCGGCCGGCCGGTATATGATGGTCGGCTACCGTCTGGAGAATACGCTCACAGAGAACGGCTCTGTGGCGCGCGGCATCTGCGAAACAGATGAGAACGGTTATCTGAAAACGGTCACGGAGCATACCTGCATTGAACGGAGGGACGGCGTGATTGCCTGTACGGAGAACGGCGGCGAGACCTGGACGGAACTCTCCCCTGACGCTACGGTTTCTCTGAATATGTGGGGATTTTCCGAGGATATTCTTCTGGAACTGAATGCGAGGTTCCGAGCCTTCCTTGCGGAAAACCTCCCGAAAAATCCGCAGAAATGCGAGTATTTCCTGCCCTTTGTCGTAAACGAACTTCTGACGGAAGGAAAAGCCTCTGTAAAAGTCGAAAAGACCCCGGATAAATGGTACGGAGTGACCTATAAAGAGGATAAACCTGCGCTGATGGCAGCAATTCAGAGGATGAAGGGCGAAGGGCTTTACCCGCAGAAACTGTGGGACTGATTTCAGAACAGCATGCTGCAGTCCGCCCGCTGTTCTGAACGGGCGGACAACTTTACTTATTTTTTACATAAGACAGATTATGCATTTTACATAGCAGGGCTAAAATGATCTCCGTAATGAGGAAACAGGAATTCCATCAGAAAAAGGAGATCATTTATTATGAAAAGAAAAGCAATCGCAGCGGCTATCGCGGCAATGATGGTAGCAGGTCTTGGCACAACAGCACTGGCAGACGCAACTGGTGACATCGTCGTATGCTCAAGAGAAGACGGCTCAGGTACACGCGGAGCGTTCATCGAGCTGGTAGGCGTAGAGCAGAAGGACGAGGATGGCAACAAGGTAGATATGACGACGGAAGCTGCTGAGATCACGAACAGCACATCTGCTATGATGACAAAGGTAGCAGGCGATGAGAACGCGATCGGTTACATCTCTCTCGGTTCTCTGGACGACAGCGTAACAGCAGTCTCGATCGACGGAGTAGAGGCGACGGTAGAGAACGTAGAGTCCGGTGATTACACGGTAGTTCGTCCGTTCAACATTCTGACCATGGAAGAGGTCAGCGCAGAGGCGCAGGATTTCATCGACTTCATCCTGAGCGAGGAAGGCCAGGCGGTCATCGCTGACAACGGTTACATCGCACTTTCTGACGCAGAGCCTTTCGCAGGCGGCAGCGTATCCGGCAAGATCGTAGTCGGCGGTTCTTCTTCCGTAACACCGGTAATGGAGAAGCTGGCTGAGGCTTATGCAGAAGTAAACGCAGACCTTGAGATTGAAGTAATGCAGAGCGATTCCACCACAGGCGTTACCTCCACAATCGACGGCAACTATGACATCGGTATGGCATCCCGTGATCTGAAGGAAGAGGAAGAGGCAGAAGGCATCTCCGCTACCATGATCGCACAGGACGGCATCGCGGTTATCGTAAACAATGAGAGCGGCGTAACAGAGCTGTCGACCGAGCAGGTTATGATGATCTACACCGGCGAGCTCACCACATGGGAAGATGTAGCCGCATATGTACCGGAGGAGACCGAGGCTGAGTAATCCCCCGCAGAAGAAAACGACGCTTACATTCGCCAGACAGGCGGCACTCGCTGATACAGTCGCGTGCCGCCGGTTCTGCATTTGAGAGATTGCAGTAACTGTGAAAGTACGAAACAGTTACAGATCGTAAGGACATAAGGAGACTGTATGACACAAAAATTATCAGAACGGGTGATGCGGATTATATTCCTGATCGCGGCCTGCTTTTCCATTCTCGCAGTCGCGCTGATCTGCGTATTCCTTTTCGCAAACGGAATCCCGACCATGCTGAAGATCGGCCTGCCGGACTTCCTGTTTGGGACGACCTGGAAGCCGTCCAACAATATATACGGCATTCTGCCGTTCATTCTGGGCAGTATTTTTGTCACTGCCGGCTCGATCCTGATCGGTGTGCCGATCGCGATGCTGACTGCGACGTTTCTGGCCTTTTACTGCCCGAAGCGAATCTATTCCCCATTGAAATCCATGATCAATCTGCTGGCGGGAATCCCATCGGTCGTATATGGTTTTTTTGGTATGGTCTGGATCGTCCCGACGATGAAAGCCCTCACCGGAAAATCCGGCAGTACGATGCTGACTGCCTGCATTCTGCTCGGAATCATGATCCTTCCGACCGTCATTGGTGTTATGGAGCCGGCCATTCTGGCTGTGCCGGATGCTTATTATGAGGGCTCGCTCGCACTTGGCGCGACGCATGAGCGAAGCGTGTTTTGCGTGGTCATTCCGGCGGCAAAGTCCGGCGTGATCGCGGGTATCGTACTGGGAATCGGCCGCTCCATCGGTGAGACGATGGCCGTCATCATGGTAGCAGGCAACCAGACCTGGATGCCGCAGGGACTCCTGAAAGGTGTGCGTACCATGACCGCAAATATTGTAATAGAGATGGGCTATGCCTCCGGGCTGCACCGTCAGGCGCTGATCGCGACCGGCGTTGTGCTTTTCGTATTTATCCTGATCATCAATCTGAGCGTGTCTCTTCTGAGAAGGAGAGCCGCATCATGAGAAAATCGTTCCGATTTGGATGCGGCCTGCGTCATGCATCCTGTCGGATGTATGACATATTGAGGAGGGCTGAGCATGAGTAAAGGTTTTGCTTATTTCAAAAATCATCCGTTCGCCGCAATCGTGAAATGTCTGGTCTGGCTGGCTGCGATCATCACGGCGGTCGTACTGATATTCCTGATCGGTTTTATTGCGGTAAAGGGAATCCCAAACCTGAAACCGAGCCTGTTTTCTCTGAAATATACCTCGGATAACGTCTCCCTGATGCCGGCACTGATCAATACCCTGATCATGACCGCGCTGTCTCTGGTGATCGCGGTGCCGATCGGTATCTTTGCGGCCATTTTCCTGGTCGAGTACGCAAAAAAAGGCAGTAAGCTGGTCGGCCTTGTGCGGATCACGGCGGAGACGCTCTCCGGCATCCCGTCTATCGTGTTCGGCCTGTTCGGCCTGCTGTTTTTCACCACCGCACTCGGGTGGGGCTTTTCCCTGCTGTCCGGTTCGTTTACGCTGGTGATCATGATCCTTCCGCTTATCATGAGGACGACAGAGGAAGCGCTGCTGGCGGTTCCGGACGCGTACCGTGAGGCATCCTTCGGTGTCGGTGCCGGAAAGCTGCGCACGATCTTCCGCGTGGTATTGCCGACGGCCATACCCGGAATCCTTTCCGGCGTTGTGCTGGGCACCGGCCGCATCGTCGGCGAGACCGCGGCGCTTCTCTACACGGCCGGCACGGTGGCGAAGGTGCCGAGCAGCCTGCTCGGAAGCGGCCGTACGCTTGCGGTTCATATGTATGTGCTCTCCAGCGAGGGACTTTACATGGATGAGGCGTATGCGACTGCGGTCGTGCTGGTCGTTGTCGTATTGCTGCTTAACGGATTGTCTTCGCTGCTCGCGGGCAGACTGATGAAGGGGCAAAAGTAGGAGATAAGGGAAAATAAGTGATTCGAAATAGCCGCACATGAGAGGATACTGATAGAGATACAGATACGGAAAAGAGATTCCGGATTATCATGTGTGAGAGAATATGTGGTTACAGAAGAAGCACAGGAATGGGAAAAAATTCCGAATAGTCAGGCAGGAGAGAAAGATCGAGAGGAACGAATAAAATGGGAAAGATCGACATAAAACATGTAGACTTGTATTATGGGGACTTCCACGCACTCAAGGATGTCAATCTTGAGATTCCGGCCAATAAGATCACGGCCTTTATCGGACCGAGCGGCTGCGGAAAGTCCACACTGTTAAAGTCCCTGAACCGGATGAACGATCTGGTAGAGGGATGTAAAATCACAGGGGAAATTACCCTGGACGGCGAAGACATCTACGGAAAAAACATGGATGTCAACCGCTTAAGAAAACGCGTCGGAATGGTGTTCCAGAAAGCGAATCCGTTCCCGATGAGCATTTATGACAATGTAGCATACGGCCCGAGGACGCACGGCATTCGCAACAAGGCAAAACTGGATGAGATCGTGGAAAAAGCACTCCGCGACGCGGCCATCTGGGATGAAGTGAAGGATCGCCTGAAAAAGAGCGCGTTGGGAATGTCCGGCGGCCAGCAGCAGAGACTCTGCATCGCGCGGGCGCTTGCCGTAGAGCCGGAGGTGCTGCTGATGGATGAGTCCACCTCGGCACTCGACCCGATCTCGACCTCCAGGATTGAGGATCTGGTCATGGAACTGAAAGAAAAATATACCATCGCGATGGTAACGCACAATATGCAGCAGGCAGCCAGAGTTTCCGACAAAACCGCGTTTTTCCTTCTCGGTGAGATGATTGAGTGCGACGACACCACGACATTGTTTTCGATGCCGAAGAACAAAAAAACAGAGGAATATATTACGGGGAGGTTTGGCTGATTATGAGAGATCGTTTTGTAGAAAAACTGGATCAGCTCCAGAAAGAGCTGCTTGAGATGGGAATGCTCTGCGAGGAGGCGATCATGAAGACGTATCGTCTGCTTGTCTCAACGGAGAACCGCGAAGAAAACGCGGAGGAAATTGATCATCTGGAGGATGAGATCGACGGAAAAGAGCAGTCGATTGAGACCATCAGCCTTCAGCTTTTGCTGCGCCAGCAGCCAGTGGCTTCTGACCTGCGGCGTATTTCCGCGGCCATGAAGATGATCACAGATCTGGAGCGTATTGGCGATCAGGCGACAGATATTGCCGAGATCATGAAGACCGGCAGCATCGACGTACCGGTGGAGGGCGTCGCGATCACGCAGATGGCGGAGTTCACGGTCGGCATGGTAAACAAAAGTGTGGAAGCCTATGTGAACCGCGATCTGGAACTCGCCCGTGAGGTCATTGACAGCGATGACCGTCTGGACACGATGTTCAACGATGTCCGCAGGGCGCTGACCGAGCCTGCCGCGGCCGAAAAATTTTCCAACGACCAGATCCTTGACCTGCTGATGATCGCGAAATATTATGAGCGCATCGGCGACCATGCGCAGAACATCGGCGAGTGGGTCGAGTTCTCCCTGACCGGCGTGCACAGGCAGGGGAAGAAGGCGTATAATGTATTTGGGGTTTACACGAAGTAGAATTTGACGCGTCACGTAATTGGCTATACCCGAACTATGTGTGTCATAGCCTCAACATCCACCGCAGCCACGTTGATTTTTGCATTTTTCTCCGCCGCCTATTATCCCTTGCTTCGCTGGAACGGGAAGCCGTGCCATGCTGAATCGCCTGACGGCGAGGCACGGCCTGCATCCTTGATTCTCTTCGAGAATCAGGACATGTCTCGCTTCGCTCAGACAATGGCGAAGCAAGGGATGCTATGCTCGAAAAATTCGCAAAAATCTGCCTACCGTCTGCTTGTGGATGTCCGAGGCTATCTGCAGTATGGTGCAGGTGAGACCAATTACGTGACGCTGACTTCATTGATCTGACAACATATCGAATATAATCTATATAAAAAAGACTTGAAAAAGAATATTTTTTTACATAGAATATAAGGAGTTTCTAAGGGTTGTAAGTTGGATTTTTTGAATAATGAACAGCCGGGGGAAAGTGAGGAACGGAAGTGGCTTTGATATACGTTGTGGAGGATGATGAGAACATCCGGGAGATTGAGATATTTGCGCTCAAAAACGCGGGATATGAGGTGCAGGGGTTTGACTGCGCCTCTGCGTTTTATGTGAGGCTGAAGGAGCGCATGCCGTCTCTGGTGCTTCTGGATATTATGCTGCCGGATGAGGGCGGGCTGGAGATCGTGAAGAAGCTGCGGTATTCTGCGCAGACACGCAAGCTGCCGATCATTCTGGTGACAGCGAAGACGTCAGAGATCGATAAGGTGAAAGGTCTCGATGTCGGGGCAGATGATTATATTACGAAGCCCTTTGGCGTGATGGAACTGATTTCGCGTGTCAAGGCTCTGCTGCGCCGCACGCGGGATCTGGAGGAGGAACGCCTGATCCGGCTGGATTCTATTTTTATGGATGATGAGAAGCGGTCGGTGTATGTCGATGACAGTCCGGTGGAACTGACGTTTAAAGAATATGAGCTTTTGAAACTGCTGCTTCTGAACGCGGGTATCGTGGTGTCGAGAGAGATGATCCTTGACCGGGTGTGGGGAACTGATTTTGAAGGGGAGTCCAGAACTCTCGACATGCATATCAAGACGCTGCGGCAGAAACTCGGACCGGCGGGAGCGATGATCCGTACGGTGCGCAATGTCGGGTATATTCTGAATTCTGATAATGGATGATCCACAGGCATCATCCATTATTACATAATGAAATGATTCGAACGACAAAAGGGAATGATACTACGGTTCCCAAGGCCATGAATCGGAATGCAGGCGTTCCATTCCTGACCTTTTGTCTCTTGTATCATGAAATTGGAACGGAGAGGACAGACATGAAAAAGAAGATCAACACCTGGATGGCTCTTACGGTATTTGTGACTCTGGTGGCAACGCTGCTTATAGCGGTTGCCATTTTTCGTAATATGTATAAGGAACAGGTGCTTTCAGAAATGCGCACCTGCGCAGCGCTGATTTCCAGCCTGTCAACTTCTTCGGAGAAACTTTCGGAACAGTACACGGAGGACGTGGCCGGGCTGCGTGTCACGCTGATCGACGAGGACGGAACGGTCGTGTATGATAGCGATGTGAGCGGCACGCTGGAGAACCACGCGGACCGTGAGGAAGTACAGGAAGCGGAGGCGGACGGCGAGGGCTGGACGACGCGCTACTCGGATTCTCTGGATTCCGAGCTTTACTATTACGCAGTAAAGCTGGACGACGGGTCGATTCTTCGTATCAGCAAAGAAGAGGCCAGTATCTGGGGGATTTTTACGGGAACACTCAAAGGGATTATTCTGGTCGGTGTGATCATGCTTCTGGTATGCATGATTCTTTCACGCCAGATTACGGCAGGCATTGTGAACCCGATTGAGCGGATGGCGGACAACATTGACAGCGTCAGTACAGAAGGCATCTATGAGGAACTGGTGCCGTTTGTGATGACCATCCGGCAGCAGCATGAGGATATCCTGCAGAGCGCGAACATGCGGCAGGAATTTACAGCGAATGTCTCGCATGAATTAAAAACGCCTCTGACGTCCATCTCCGGCTATGCGGAGCTGATCGAGACCGGGATGGCAGGAGAAAAAGAAGTAAAGCATTTCGCACATGAGATCTATCGCAGCGCACAGCGTCTGCTGACCATGATCAATGATATTATCCGGCTTTCCCAGCTTGACAGCGGCAGGCTGGAAGACAATCGTTCTTCAGACGGCGGAAGTGAGCAGACGGACATGCTTGATCTGTTTGAGTCCGCCCGCAGCTGCGTGGAGAGTATGCGTCTGAATGCCGAAAAAAATGGCGTTCAGATCACATGCACCGGGGAACCCTGTATGATTCACGGGGATAAAGGCATGATCGAGGAACTGATTTCCAACCTCTGTGACAACGCCATCCGTTACAATAAGCCGAACGGCAGGGTGGATGTCACCGTGGAGATGGTGGAAATGCCGCCTCGCCAGGGATCGGCGGATGTCCCGCCCAAAGGGCGAGGATGCCCCCCGGCGAGGCCGGTGCTGCGCGTGAAGGATACGGGCATCGGGATCCCAAAGGAAAGTCAGGAGCGCGTCTTTGAGCGTTTTTACTGCGTGGACAAGAGCCGGTCGAGAAATACAGGCGGCACGGGTCTGGGGCTTGCGATCGTGAAGCACATTGTTGCCCTGCACCATGCACAGATTGAACTGGAAAGCGAGGTCGGGAAAGGAACAGAGATCACGGTGTGGTTTTAAAAAGAAATTTAAATCATTATTAAGATTCCGCGTCTTGACTATTTTTGGCAGATAGTGCAATAATATGACCTGTCAGAAGAAAAGTGCGTTTGCGGTATAGATTCTATTATTCAGAAGGGTAAAGATCGGAATGAAAAAAAAGCATAAAAAAATACAGGCGGCTGTTCTTATTATTGTATGTGTGATACTGGCCGGTCTCTGCGGAGCCGGATATTATCTTTACAGGCAGGTAAACAGCGGCCTTTTTTTTGAGGACACGACACTGAACGGATATGACGTCTCGGAGATGAGCTGCAGGGAAGTCCTGAATATGCTGGAGGCTGATTACAGTGCGCCGACCGTTACCATTACGGAGGGCGGGGAGACCACGCTGAGCCTGACGCTGGAGGAGATGGGCTACACGATCGACGAGATGAGCCTGCTCACGGATATACAGGCCTGCATGCGTGAGCAGAATTTAAGCCTGATCTTCAGTCTCACAAAGGGAAATGATTTCGAGGTGGATGTCTCCTTTGACTGTGATGAGACAGTCTTTGCTTCTGCGGTGACGGGCGCGAATTTTTCCATACCGCGTGTGACCAGCTCGGACGCGACGCTGGAGTACAACGGCACCGAATACTATATTGAGCCGGAAAGCTACGGCACAGAGTTCGACGACGCAGACCTGCAGACTCTGGTAAAAGACTATGTGGATAATCTGGTGGCGGAGGACCGTCCGCAGGAGGATGCGGTGATCGAATTTCCGGAGTCCTTTTACTATGTGCCGGAAGTCACACAGGACGATCTGGATCTGAATTCTCTGATGGGTATTTACAATTCCTACTGCAAGGCCGTGATCACCCTCACCTTTGGCGAGGAGGAGATCGTGCTGGACTGGTCGACGATACAGGACTGGCTCATCATCGACGGGGAACTTGCCTCGATCGACGAGCAGCAGGTGGAGGATTTTGTCTATAACCTTGCGGCGACGTACAATACTCTTTATCTGCCCCGTACCTTTACGACGAGCAATGGCGAGAAGATCGAGTATGAGAGCAGCGACTATGGCTATCAGATCGACCAGAGCGCCGAGAAAGAGCAGCTGATCGCGGACATTACGTCAAATACCGAAGTCATCCGGGAGCCGACCTATTCGACGAAGGGTCGGACGCGCAACGGCGTCGACGATATCTGCGGCACCTACGTGGAAGTGGATCTCACCGGACAGCATGTCTGGTATTACAAAGACGGCGAACTGATCGTCGAGAGCGATTGCGTCACCGGCAAGCCCACCGAAGAGCGTGAGACAGCGACCGGCGTATTCATGATCCCCTACAAGCAGACGAATGTCACTCTTAAGGGCGGATCCGGGTCAAGCGCGTGGGAGACGGACGTGACCTACTGGATGCCGTTCCACGAAGGGCAGGGACTTCATGACGCGACCTGGCGGTCTTCGTTTGGCGGGAGCATTTACAAGACCAATGGCTCACACGGCTGCGTGAACCTTCCGTATGCTGTGGCTGAGACGATCTACAACGAGATGGAAGAGCGCACCCCGATCTTCCTGTATAAGACGGAGTAAGGAGGATAACTTATGAAAGGCATTATACTGGCGGGCGGCTCAGGTACGCGCCTTTATCCGCTGACCAAGGTGACGAGCAAGCAGCTGCTTCCAATCTATGATAAACCCATGATCTACTATCCGATGTCCGTGCTGATGAACGCGGGCATCCGGGACATCCTGATCATTTCGACGCCGATGGATACTCCGCGTTTTGAAGCCCTCTTGGGCGATGGCCATCAGTTTGGTGTCCGGCTGTCCTACGCGGTGCAGCCCAGCCCGGACGGACTTGCGCAGGCATTTGTCATCGGCGCGGATTTTATCGGGGACGACACAGTCGCCATGGTGCTGGGCGATAATATTTTTGCCGGACACGGATTGAAAAAACGCCTTAAGGCGGCTGTCGAGAATGCGGAGAATGGCAGGGGCGCGACGGTTTTCGGCTATTATGTGGACGATCCGGAGCGTTTCGGCATTGTGGAGTTCAACAAGGACGGCCATGCCGTTTCCATCGAGGAGAAGCCGGAGCATCCGAAGAGCAACTACTGTGTGACCGGCCTGTATTTTTACGACAACAGAGTGGTCGACTATGCGAAGCATCTGCAGCCGTCCGCCAGAGGAGAACTGGAGATCACGGATCTGAACCGCATCTATCTCGATGCCGGGGATCTCAACGTTGAGCTTCTGGGGCAGGGCTTTACCTGGCTGGATACCGGTACGCACGAGAGTCTTGTCGAGGCCACCAATTTTGTCAAGACGGTGGAGGATCACCAGCACAGGAAGATTGCCTGTCTGGAGGAGATCGCCTACCTCAATGGCTGGATCACCCGCGAGGAAGTCCTCACGCTTTATGAGGACTTAAAGAAGAACCAGTACGGGCAGTACCTGATGGACGTTCTGGACGGAAGGTTTCTGGATGTGCTGCACTGAATATATTTGGAGTGACAGAATAAGATGAAAGAACGGCTTGCAGGATGCGCTGCCAATGTGAGAAATGCGCTGTGCGCGGATGGCATGGAAGAACGCCTGTTTCTGGCGGCCTTCGCCCTGTGGCTGACGGCCACGGACCTGAAGCTGACGATGTGGGCTTACATCCCGCCTGCTTCAAGATTGTTCAGCTGTATGCAGCTTGCCGCGTATCTGCTGCTTGCGGTGCAGTTTTTTACAAAGATCGTATCCGGGAACGAATATAAAAAGAATGGTTGTGGGAAAAAATGGGGCGTGGCTGATGTGATCGGCGTCCTTCTGATTTTGTTTAGCGCCGTACTTGTACAGCATGCAGGCAGGACCAACCGGCAGATTTTTCCGGTTATGCTGTTTCTGTATTTTTCTGCCGGTGTTCCTTATAAAAAAATTCTCAAATGTACCGTGACGGTACAGCTGGCTGTCATGGGCTTTGCCGTACTTACTTCGCGCGCCGGCCTGATCGAAGATACCCTGTGGATCGAGGGAGACCGGGTAAGACATGGCCTCGGATACGATTACTGCGGCTATCCGGCCCACATCATGCTCTTTGTGACCATGAGCTGGTTCTGCATCCGGGGAAAAGCACGCCTTGCCGACGCGGCTGTGCTTCTGATCCTGAACCTGATTCTCTTTTATCTCACGGATTCCAGAGCGGATCTGCTGCTTGCGGTGGTGGGGATTGCGGGGGCTTTTCTGTGGGGACATGAATTTACAGACAAATCCGCAGGGGGATCTGCTGCGCGGCCGGGGGACCATACACTGCGTCAGACCTCGTGTATTCGCGGGATATTTGTGAGAGTATTTTGCGGCCTGAGAAGATTTCTTGCAAAATCCGTTTTTATAATCGCATTTGCAGCCTCCGTTCTGGTACATTATTTTTATAATGCAGATAATACGTTCTGGTGCCGCATCAATGAGAACCTGAACGGGCGTCTGCAGCTGGGCCATGCGGCGATACAGGGATATGGATTTTCTCTGTTCGGCAGGGCAATCCGCTGGTATGGGCAGGGCAGCCTGCGCATGGATTCAGCGGCAGTCTATAATTATGTGGACAATTCATTTTTAAAAGAACTGCTGACCTACGGCTGGATATTCGCGGTGATTTTGCTCATTGGCTTTCATCTTGCAGGGAAAGAACTGATCCGGGAAAAAGAATGGATGCTCTGTTGGGCGCTGCTGATCACAGCGGCCTATTCGATGCTCAACGCGCATCTGTGTGTCCTTTCGTTTCAGGCGTTTATTCTGATTCCGGGAAGGCTGTTTGCAACAGGAAACCCTGTTGTACCGGAAGCGCCCTCTCCCTTCCGGTCGTCGCCCTGCCGCGCCGTTCATGCGGGAAACGCTGTGGGTCTGGATGACGCTTCCGGACAGAACGAGGCAAAAACTATTCAGAATTCCAGAATGGCTTTTCTCAATACAGAGATTGACAATGTTACCTTTGAGGAGGCGCTGGCATGGATAGAATCGCGTCTGGACGGGGACGGCACAAACGAAAGAAACGCTGCGCGTCCGGACGGCACTGAGGGGAAAACGCAGGCCGGCGGATACATCGTCACTCCGAACGTGGACCATATTGTTCGCCTGGAAACAGATGAAAACCTGCGGAAAGCATATGAGGGCGCTTCCCTGGTACTGACGGACGGCCAGCCGCTCATCTGGATTTCAAAATGGCTGGGAACACCCATTAAAGAGAAAATATCCGGCTCCGATCTTTTCCCGAGAGTCTGTCAGCTGGCCGCGGAAAAAGGATATCGGATGTATTTCCTTGGTGCGGCGCCCGGCGTGGCCGAGACGGCGGCACAGAAGCTGAAGACCAGCTGTCCGGGCCTGCAGGTCGTCGGGACCTGTTCTCCGGCATACGGATTTGAAAAAGAGGAGACTCAGGTCAGAGAAATCTGGCAGAACATACATCAGGCAGCTCCGGATATTCTGATCGCGGCGCTCGGCACGCCGAAACAGGAAATTTTCCTGTGGGAACATCAGGAGGAACTCACGGGAATGCTGGGTATCGGCATCGGCGCGGGGCTGGATTTCGCGGCCGGAAACGTCAAACGTGCGCCGCGCTGGATGCAGAAATGCGGTCTGGAATGGTTCTACCGCCTCTGCAGCGAGCCGAAACGCCTGTTTAAACGCTACCTCGTCGACGATCTGAAAATCCTGCCGATCGTGCGGAGGTATCGGAAGCAGCTTTTAAGAGGAGAACAGCATCAGTGAACATTGCGATAGACCTTACTTCGCTGGACGACAACTTCACAGGGATCGAGCGCTACGCGCTGAATATGGCGCTGGAACTTGTGAAAGAAAGGCCGGAAAAACAGGAGCCGGAAATACAGGAATCAGAAAAACAGGAGCCGTCAGGATCTTTCATCCGGGCAATGTCGGAATCGGACTGCCATGACACGTTCGAACTCATTTTTAAAAATAAGGTTTTTCCTGCCTTCCAGCCATTTGAAGGAAAGGAAACTATTCATTTTCACATCCTTCCCGGCTGCGGCAAACTTGCGTTCAATCAGTTGCGGCTGCCGCATTATCTGAACCGAATAAAAGCTGACTATTATCTGTTCTTCGCATTTCCGATGCCGATCCTGCTGCACAAAAAGCATGTACTTTCCGCCATCCATGATCTGGGCTGCTGGGACTGTCCGGGGACCATGAAGAAGCAGATGGTGTGGTATTTTCGCCTGTCCTACCGGTGGGCTGTGAGGAGAGCGGAGCGAACCATCACGGTTTCCGAGTTCAGCAAAGGGCGGATACAGCAGATCCTGCACGTGCCGGAGGAGAAAATACTGGTTACTTACAATGGCGTGTGCGGGAAATTCCTGACAGATGACCTGGCGGCGCAGAACCGTGCCCGTCTGCGGCAGAAATACCATCTTCCGGACAAGTATCTCCTCTGCCTTTCCACTCTTGAACCCCGCAAGAATATGACGCTGCTTTTGAACGCGTATCTGGATCTTTACAGACAGGGAAAGATACAGACGAAGCTGGTGCTTGCAGGGAGAAAAGGATGGAAAATCGATGAGTTTCTGCGGGAAGCGAAAGAAACCGCGGCGGATTCAGAGATTGCGGCAGCTGCAGGGAACGCAAAAGATTCAGCACCTGCGGCAGATACAGATTTCGTGACTGTGACCGGCTTTATTGATGACGACGATCTTCCGGAAGTGTACCGTATGGCGAACTGTTTTGTGTTTCCATCCATCTATGAAGGATTTGGGATCCCGCCTCTGGAAGCGATGTCCCAGGGAGTGCCTGTGATCTCCTCTGACGCAGCTTCCATGCCGGAGGTGCTCGGCGACGCGCCGCTGTATTTTAAAAGCGGCGACAAAGAAGACCTGAAACGGGCGATTCTTGAGATGGAGAACTTTACAGAAAAAGAGAGAGCAGAGCGGGCCGCTGCCGGACTTCTGCAGAGTCGGAAATTCCGGTATGAGAAAGAAGCGGCGAAAGTGAGAGAATATCTGCACGGGAAGCAGTCCGGCTGACACCAGTAAAAAACGATAGGAATCAGAGGAAAGAACATGAGTGATTATGGCAAACTTTATCTTACCCTAAAGAAATACGGAGGGAGATTCAAGAGACTCTTTTCCGCACGGCTCCGTATGGCGCTGAAGGAAAAACTTCTCCAAAAAAGCATTGCGGAATATACCTCCAGTAAAAAAGAATATGACAGCAAAGCCTGGCCGGTCGGCGTGAACCTGATCGGCAGCATCCGGGCGGAGATGGGGCTGGGGCAGAGCTGCCGCCTCGCGGCGAGGATGCTGCAGATGAGCGGGTATCCGCTCTCCGTCCGCAACATTGATTTCAATGATAATCTGCGGGAGGACGATCACTCCTGGGACGACTATATTTCCGAAGAACTTCCTTACGGGATCAATCTGTTCCATGTAAATCTGTGTGAACTGGGGACTGTGTTTTCCGCGAACCCCGCACTCTGGGAAGGACATTACAACATTGCATTCTGGCTCTGGGAACTTGAGGATTTTCCCAAAGAATGGGTGAAATACTGCGACCTCTTTGATGAGATCTGGACCCCTTCCGAATTTGCGAGCCGAAGCATACGGCAAAAGACCCAGGTGCCGGTGAGGACAGTGCCCTATCGTCCGACAGCGCCTTATGACGCTTCCTGTACCAGAGACACATTCGGACTGCCCAAAGACCAATTCCTTTATCTGATCATGTATGACTCCAACAGCACTACCGGGCGCAAAAATCCGCAGGGAGCCATCGCTGCCTACCGCATGGCCTTCCCGCAGGAAGATCCGGACTGCGGCCTCGTGATTAAGATCAACAATGCAAAAGAGGAAGATGTGCGGCGCCTGCAGAAGGAACTTGACGGCTACCGCAACGTTTACTTTATCACTGAAGTGCTGGAAAAAGAAAAAGTAAACAGTCTGATCCGCTGCTGCGACACCTATCTTTCCCTGCACCGCTCGGAAGGGTTTGGACTGGTCATCGCGGAAGCCATGCTGCTTGGCACCCCCGTTATTGCCACCAACTGGTCCTCCAACACCGAATTTATGAGTGAGGAATCCTCCTGTCTGGTGAATTATCAGCTGATAAAGAATCCAAAGACAGAAGGCGCTTACAGAAAGGGCTGCATCTGGGCAGACCCGGATCTGAATCAGGCCGCCGGGTACATCCGCCGCCTGAAAAACGACCGCACATATTATGAGGCAAAAGCGGCAAACGGGGCAGCATATCTCGATCAGGTGCTGAACGAGGAGAAGCTGAAAGAACTGTGGAGAGCGCGGATTGAGGAAATAACAGAAGCAAATTGAACTGATAGACGATGGTATGCAGGATTCCATGACGGAGTTGATCCAACAGTTCAGCGAGTGGGAAAACGTGAACAGGTACGGGCGCACAGTTTTGTTTGACACTGTCAGAAGCGTGTAATATAATCAATGCAGATAAGAAACGGAATTGGAATCGTATAAGGAGCTGTATCAAAAATATGAAAAGCCGAGAGCCGGAAGCTGCTGCAAGAGAAGGATCTGAAAATAAGTCTGCCATAGAAGAACCAGAAGATATTGAACTTGAGAATGCGGAAGAATTGGATTATATGGAATATGACGGTAGTGATAAGGCAGATTCAGACATATTCAGACAGGTCAGGGTCACGAAAAAAGATTTTTCCATCTATGAATTGCGAAGAAAGCACATGATGAAAAAATTGATTCTTGATGTTCCATTTCAGCGCAGGAATGTCTGGACTGAAAAGCAGAAGTGTGAAATCATTGAAAGTATTCTGATGGGACTTCCACTTCCGATTTTTTATTTCAAACAACAGGATGATTCTGTATATGTGGTGGTTGATGGAAAACAGAGGCTGTCTGCATTGTTTGAGTACCTGGATAACGGCTATTCTTTGAAAAATCTTAAAATATTAACTTTCCTGAATGGGAAAAAATTTAAGGATCTCAGCGGTGAATATGGCATTTACCAGTCGCAGCTGGAAGATTACCAGGTATACTCCCATGTTATTCTGCCGCCAACTCCAGATAAAATTCTGTTTGATATTTTTGATCGGGTGAATCGTGGGGGTACAAAACTTAATAAACAGGAGATTCGAAATGCGCTGTATCAGGGAAAAGGCATGGATATGATCCATGAGATAACAAGAGGAGATGCTTTTCAGAATGCAACGCGTATCGTATATGAAAAAGACACAAGAATGAAGGGTGCATATTTGATGACCCGTTTTTTTGCTTTTTATTTATTATTTGATTGGAAAACACGGACAAAGAAGACGTTTCACCGCTACAGCGGTGACAGCGACAAACTCATTGAAATGACTTTAAAATATTTAAACACCTGTGCGGAGCAGGATCTGATACTGTTGAAAAACGCAGCTCAGGATGCACTGGAAAATGCATATTTTTATTTGGGACGGCTGGCTTTCAGAAAAACAGAGTCGAATCCTGTAAACATGAATATATTCGAGACAACCATGTATCTTATGACGAAAATACCCAAAAAAGACAACAGTATAAAGATTGATCTGCGGGAAAAACTATACAATACCATCAACAGCGACGAATTTATCGCCTGTATTGGGAATGGGCGGGATAATGAGCCCAATGTTGTAAAACGGTTTGATCTCATGGATGTCATAGCGAAGGAGTTTCAGGTATGATAGATAAAGTGAAAATACGGGCGTTGAAATCCATCGAAAATTTAACAGTGGAATGCAGCCGACTGAATCTTGTGGTTGGAACAAATTCGTCAGGTAAATCAACGTTTCTGCAGGCATTGCTCCTTGACGCGCAGAATAGTCTTGATGCGACTGGACTGAATGGACAATTGGTTTCTCTGGGGGAATATCGCGAAGCGCATAATTATAATATGCCGGAAGATACAATTAGAATTGAAATATGGAGCAACGGCTTTATAGACTCTGTATGGATAGAGTTCAGCGAGGATGAGGATAATCGCTGTAAGGTAACGACATCAGAAGACGATGAAACTGTTATTGACACCCTTTCTGACAGCTGTGGGGATGAACCGACACATTTATATCAGAACTCCGGGTTTCATTACTTGTCCTGTCATAGATTGGGACCTCAGGATATTTACGCAAAGCATTTTGGCAATGAAGATGATCTTGGCGTAGATGGAGAGTACACGTTTTCTTATCTGCTGAATCATGAATCGGATGCTATTGCGGGCAATCTGGTAAAAGACAGAGAGAATACAACAAACAGCCTGTCTGATCAGGTAAATTACTGGCTGAAATATATCACAGGAACGGTTTTGACCGTAACGGACATAAAAAAAACAAATTATTTACAGGTAAAATATAACAATAATCCGGCCACCATGAATTCTGATGCCATGTACAGCAGACCAGTGAATGTGGGAGCCGGGATCAGCTACCTGGTATCAATCCTGATCACATGTCTTGCTTCGGAAGAAGACGATGTTATTTTGATTGAAAATCCGGAAATTCATCTTCATCCCAAAGCACAGTCCAGATTATGTGAGTTTTTGTATTTTATCAGTCAGGCAGGTCGGCAGCTGTTTGTCGAGACACATAGTGATCACGTTTTCAACGGAATCCGGGTAGGCATTGCAAACCATACCATGGAGGAAGAGAATGTGAAAGTCAATTTTTTTGTTTTAGACCAAAACTGTATTACCCGGTGTAACCCCATAAAGTTTGGAGAATATGGGAAAATATATGGCATGAACGACAGCCTGGATATCAATGATTTGTTTGATCAGTTCGATATTGACCTTGACAGGATGCTGGGTCTTTAAAAAGTCAAATGTTAAACCATATGTAGAAAATCGAGAGACAGATTCCTTCAGAACCATTATAAAGGATCAAAATACAGATGGATTATTATATAAATGAGTATTCCCTGCGGGGACAATTTGGTAATGTAAGAGAGTTTTTGGATTCTCTTAAAGAATTTACTCTGCCTGTTCTGAAAAAAATAGAATCAGAAGAAGGAAATGCGATATGGAAGAAAGAATCCCTTTGGGACTGCAATGTATGTTCTGATATTAAATTGGGGGACATTCATCCAAACAAAAATGAGCGGGATCCAACACTGACTTCTCTTAAAAAGAAACTGCAGAAACTTTATAACAGCAAGCCATATTTTTGTGAGAACAGCAATACAGGAACCAGTATAGTAGAGTATGGTTTTGATAAAGACTTTCGGGATGGCTTTCAGGTGCCGAATTGTTTTATACTTGCGTGGGATAATGAGGGGCGAATTGTTTCTTTCTGGCATCCATCCTATCAGGAGCAGCTTTTGCCGATTATCGTCAGAAAAGGGGGAGAAACATTTGAGGAACAGCTTGATAACATCATATCCTCTGAATGGTGGGATCAGGCTCCTGAGATCAGGCACTGGAGAATTAACAGTAATTATAAAGTCGAGGTCCGGGGAAAAGAATTTGATTTTCATCCGCCGCACTTTCATGTTATAATGCCCGACTGCACAGCTGTTTTTCACCTGGAGACGGGGGAGTTGTATGATTATCATGGAAGACCACCCCATGATATGGAAAATATTGTGCAACAATGGCATGGAGAACATAAAACGGAACTGAAGGAAGCGTGGGATTCTTTACACCCACCTGTTACATATAAAAATAATTGAGTCAGGAATATATACTTAACCGGGGGGAGAATTAGAGCGTGTTTGACATTGTACTGAAGACAGGATATAATACGATTGCATTTTTTGCAGATGCGCTGACGATGGAAACCGAAAACGATCACAGAAACATGCACCTGATGCTGACAGATGTTTCAATTCAGTAACTGGATAACGGGAAAACGAAAAAAGAAGAAGTATTTAAGTTGTATCTTCACAGGAAATATGATATGATATCAAACGGTTTACTATGGAAAGCGGAAATACTGACCGATTTTCATAAAATCATAAGAGACAAAATCTGAGATGCAAAAGCAGGAGGCCTTATGAAAGTCGTAATGCTGGCGGGAGGACTCGGAACACGAATCAGTGAGGAGAGCCACCTGAGACCAAAGCCAATGATCGAAATTGGCGGGAAACCGATTCTGTGGCACATCATGAAAGAATACTCTTATTACGGATTTCACGAGTTTATCATCTGTGCCGGATATAAGCAGCAGGTGATTAAAGAATGGTTTGCGAACTACCATTTGCACAACAGTGATGTGACATTTGATTTCACTGCCAACGGCCGGATCAAGGTCCACAACAATGTGTCGGAGCCCTGGAAAGTGACGATCGTGGATACAGGTCTGAATACGCAGACCGGCGGCCGCATCAAACGGATCCAGAAATATGTCAAAAATGAGCCGTTTTTCCTGACCTACGGCGACGGCGTCTGTGATATCGATATCCAGAAGCTGCTGGATTTTCACAAAAGCCATGGGAAGATTGCCACATTGACTGCGGTCCATTTTGGGCAGCGGTTCGGCGTGCTGGACATTGACCGGGAGGAATTGACGGTGCGAGCGTTCCGCGAAAAGGCTATGGCTGACGGCTCCCGAATTAACGCGGGGTACATGGTGCTTCAGCCGGAAGTCTTTGATTATATTGAAGGTGGGGACGAAGTAGTCTTTGAACGGGAACCGCTGGAACGGCTTGCCGAAGACAGACAGCTGGCTGCCTACAAGCATAATGGATTCTGGAAATGCATGGATACGCAGAGAGAAAGGGAGCAGCTGGAAAAAATGATTGCGGCCGGAGAGGCGCCCTGGATGGTGTGGGAGAGATGACTGTACTGAACTGGTATAAAGGGAAAAAGGTGCTGGTGACCGGACACACTGGATTCAAGGGTACCTGGCTGTGCAAAATGCTGCTGATGGCGGGCGCGGAAGTGACCGGCTATGCTCTGGAACCGCCTACCGAGCCGAATCTGTTTGATATCAGCGGCGTGGGTTCCCGTATCCGTTCGGTGACCGGCGACATCCGCGATCTGAAACATCTGGAGGATGTTTTTCGGGAAGGACAGCCGGAGATTGTGCTTCATCTGGCGGCGCAGCCGATTGTCCGGGATTCCTATAAAGACCCTGTATATACGTATGAGACGAATGTCATGGGGACAGTGAATGTCTGCGAGTGCGTTCGCCTGAATCCATGCGTGAAGTCCTTTTTGAATGTCACAACGGATAAGGTTTATGAAAATAAAGAGTGGGAGTGGGGCTATCGCGAAAATGAACCGCTGGATGGCTTCGATCCTTATTCCAACAGCAAATCCTGCTCGGAACTGGTGACGCACAGCTATATCCATTCGTTTTTTGAGGAGATGGGGGTGGCTGTCTCCACTGCGCGCGCGGGCAACGTGATCGGCGGGGGCGATTTTGCGAATGACCGGATCATCCCGGACTGCATCCGCGCAGCCTGCCGAAAAGAGGATATTGTTGTACGGAATCCCTGTTCAACACGGCCGTACCAGCATGTGCTGGAGCCGCTGACCGTTTATCTGACGATTGCGAAAGAACAGGCTGAAGACAGGGACAAGGCGGGCTTTTACAATGTTGGACCTGATGACTGCGATTGTGTGACGACCGGACAGCTTGTCACCATTTTCTGTGAGAAATGGGGCGATGGACAGTCCTGGATCAGTCAGTCCGACCATGGTCCCCATGAGGCCAATTTTCTAAAACTGGATTGTTCGAAGATAAAGCACACGTTTGGCTGGAAGCCGCGCTGGCATGTGGAAGAAGCAGTCGCGAAGACGGTTGAATGGGCCAGAGTGTTTTACGCGGGAGGGGATGTGCCTGCATGTATGGAAGCACAGATCCGGGAATTTTGCGGATAAAGCGGTGCGATCATAAATCTGTGAAAATGCACTGATTCGGGAAAAGAAACCGAGAAAAAGAAAGATGGGAAAAACGGAGAAAGTAAGAGGGATAAAGCGGTTATGAACCACTGGGAAACTGAGGCGGAGGCACGGGACGAGATCAAGAGTATGGTAACAGAGTATTACCATCAGTTTAAAGAGAACAATAAGGATTTCCATGAGGGCGACCGTATCTCCTATGCCTCCAGAATATATGATGAGAAAGAAATGTGCGCACTGACCGATGCGATGCTGGACTTCTGGCTGACGACGGGACGATTCGCGGATCAGTTTGAAAAAGAGTTCGCGAAATGGATCGGTGTGAAGTACGCGCATCTGACGAACAGCGGTTCCTCCGCGAACCTGCTTGCGTTTATGTGTCTGACGGCTCCGGAACTGGGAGAGCGGCAGATCCGGCGGGGCGATGAAGTGATCACAGTCGCCTGCGGGTTTCCCACTACCGTGACACCGATCCTGAACTATGGCGCGGTACCGGTTTTTGTGGATGTAACAGTTCCGCAATACAATATTGATGTTACCAGACTGGAAGCGGCGCTTTCGGATAAGACGAAAGCGGTCATGATTGCGCATACGCTTGGCAATCCGTTTGATCTGGAGCGGGTAAAGGCATTTTGCAACGCACACAATCTCTGGCTGGTGGAAGACAACTGCGACGCGCTTGGTACGCAGTATACGATCAACGGAGAGACCAGATACACAGGCGCCTGGGGAGACATCGGGACCAGCAGCTTCTACCCGCCGCATCATATGACGATGGGCGAGGGCGGCTGCGTCTATACGGACAATCCTCTGCTTCATAAACTGATCCTTTCGTACCGTGACTGGGGACGTGACTGCGCCTGCCCGTCAGGAAGAGATAATGTCTGCGGACATCGTTTCGACGGACAGCACGGAGAACTGCCGCAGGGGTATGACCATAAATATGTTTACAGCCATTTTGGATATAACTTAAAGGTGACGGATATGCAGGCTGCGATCGGCTGCGAGCAGCTGAAGAAATTTCCGTCCTTCATCGAACGCCGCAGGCACAACTGGGACAGGATGTACGCGGCTCTGGAAGGCGCACAGGACAAGCTGATCCTGCCGGAACCTGCGAAAAACAGCCGGCCGTCGTGGTTTGGCTTCCTGATCAGTGTGAGAGAAGAGAGCGGTCTGGACCGCAATCAGGTGACCCGCTACATTGAAGACCACAATGTACAGACACGGCTTTTGTTTTCCGGGAACCTGATCAAGCACCCCTGCTTCGACCAGATCCGTGGCACGGATGCATACCGGGTATCCGGTTCTCTGGATACAACGGAATTTATCATGAACCATACATTCTGGGTGGGAGTTTATCCGGGAATGACGGATGAAATGATTGATTATATGGCGAAGGTAATACTTGAGGCGATAAGCTGATAAGGAGATCTGGATGGTATGAGTAAAAAAATACAACTGTTGGATTGCACGTTACGTGACGGTGCATATATTGTGGATGCAAATTTCGGAACTCCTGCGATAAAGGGCATTATCAAGAAAATGCAGGACGCGAATGTGGATATTATAGAGTGCGGCTGGCTTAAAAACAACCCTCATAAAGAAGGAACTTCCTTTTATCATGTCCCGCAGGATTTGGAGCGGTATCTGCTGAAACGAAACGACCGGACAACTTATGTCGTCATGATAGACTGGGATCGCTATGATTTGGAGTATTTGCCGGTTTGCGATGGCAACTCGATTGATGCAATCCGGGTGGTATTCCCGTATGGAAAGTTTAAAGAAGGAATCGCTGTAGGAAGGGCCATTAAAGAAAAGGGATACAAGGTATTCTTTCAGGCGGCTAATACTTTGGGATACTCGAACGAGGATCTTGTAGAACTGGCGAAAGAAATCAATGCGGTTATGCCGGTCTCTTTGTCTATTGTCGACACCTTTGGCGCTATGTATGAGGAAGATCTGGAACGAATAGTCAGGACTCTGGATTCGACTCTGGATAAAAATATAAAGATTGGATTTCATTCTCACAACAACCAACAGTTATCTTTCTCCCTTTCGATGCATTTTGTAGAATTATTAAAAGAATCCGAGCGGAATTGTATAGTAGATGCAAGCCTGTGCGGAATGGGAAGAGGCGCAGGAAATGCGACGACAGAGTTGGTCGCTTCTTACCTGAACAGAAAGCAGCATGGCAACTATGACATGAATCAGATTCTGGACGCCATCGACACATATATGGAATATTTTAAAGAACACTATAGTTGGGGATATTCTACACCTTATTTCATAGCAGGAATGTATTGCTGCCATGTGAACAATATTGCTTATCTGCAAAAAAATCATCGCACAAATGCGAAAGATATGAGAAGTATTATTGAATCTTTGTCTGCGGAAGACCGGAAAGTATACGACTATGATCTGCTTGAACAGAAGTATATGGACAACCAGAATCGAATTGTGGATGATGAATCGGAGATAGAAAAACTAAGAGAATTGTTTAAAGGCAGGGAAATCCTTCTGATTGCGCCTGGAAAATCGAGTCTGTCAGGAAAACACACAATCGATGCCTATATTAAGGAGAAGAATCCTTTGGTAATTGGTGTGAATGCGGTCGTGCCGGGTTATGATTATGATTATCTTTTTATCATGAATGCTACACGTTATGATTATGCGAAGGATATTTACCCGGAACAATTTCAGAAAGCCGGTAAAATATTATTATCTAATGTCAAGACGGAACCGGATGCAGATGAAATCATTGTAAACTTCAATTGCGTGATCAAACGGGGATGGGAACATTTTGATAATGCTGTGATTAATTGTCTTCGCCTGATGGCAAGCCTGTATGTAGATCGTGTGGCGATTGCCGGATTTGACGGCTTTAAGCACAGCTACAATGAAAGCTATGCGGATATTGCCCTCCCGACTTTGAATCCTGATAACAAGTGGGATGAACTGAATGAGGAAATACAGGATATGTTTCATGATTTGAAGATGAGTGTGGCAGGCAATATGGAAATCCTGTTTTTGACGGAAAGTATTTTTGAATAAAATTGGGGGAATACGATGATAAAGGTATCGGATTATGTGATTAGACGTCTGGAAGAATTAAACGTAGGTCATATGTTTATGCTTCCGGGCGGAGGTGCGATGCACTTAAATGATTCCTTAGGAAGAAGCAGCAAAATCCAATATGTCTGCTGTCTTCATGAACAGGCGTGTGCCATTGCGGCAGAGGCTTATGCTCGGGTAAATAACAGCATAGGCCTTTTAATGGTTACGACCGGTCCGGGCGGGACTAATGCACTTACAGGTGTGTCAGGCGCTTTTCTGGAGTCGACACCGATGTTCGTTGTATCCGGTCAGGTGAAACGGGCTGATATGATCAATGGGCAGGGCGTGCGCCATCAGGGAATGCAGGAGCTTGATATCATCTCTGTCGTGAAGTCGATCACAAAGTACGCCGCGGTTGTAGATGATCCACAGATGATCCGTTATCATGTGGAACGTGCTCTTTATGAAGCCATGCATGGACGGAAAGGACCGGTATGGCTGGACATTCCTCTGGACGTTCAGGCAACAATGGTGGATGAGGATAATCTGATTGGCTTTACTCCGCTTCCCGAATTTGGGAAAAGACCAATCGAGAAACAGGTACTGCAGGTTATAGATAAACTGAATGCATCCGAGAGACCAGTGCTGATGCTGGGAAATGGTATCAGGCTGGCAGGAGCATTGGATGAACTGGATGAACTGTTATCTGAACTTAATATTCCTGTGCTGACTACCTGGAATGGCATTGACCTTATTGAGGAAGACAATCCGCTGTATTTTGGAAGGCCGGGCGGACTCGGTCATCGCTATGCTAACTTTATTCAACAAAATTCAGATTTCTTTTTAAGCATTGGTGCAAGATTGAATCTTCTGCAGACGGGATATAACTTTGATGGGTTTGCCAGAGAAGCGTATAAGGTAATGGTTGACATTGATAAAAATGAGTTGTATAAAATAAATGTCAGACCGGACATGCCTGTATGTGCAGATGCAAAGGAATTTATTGAAATTTTAATTAAAAATAAAGCACTCATTCAGAAACGGGATCGTTCGGAATGGTTTGCTTATTGTACAAGAATGAAGGAGAAATATCCCATTGTATTAAAACAGTACTGGGAGCAAAAAGAACTGGTAAATACATATTGTCTGGTAGAAACCATTGCTAAATATATGAAACCGGATGATGTATATGTGTCGGGAAGTTCGGGTAGCTGCATTGATATTTCCATGCAGACATTCCGTGTAAAAAAAGGACAGAGAGTATTTTGTACAAAAGGTCTGGCTTCTATGGGATATGGTTTTCCTTCAGCGATAGGCGCATGCCTTGCAAGCGGACAGAAAATGACTGTGGGAGTGAACGGCGATGGCGGTTTTGCCATGAATATTCAGGAACTTGAGACACTTCGGAGACTGAATCTGCCGATTAAAATGTTTGTATTGAGTAATCGGGGCTACGGCGCTATCAAGGCGACGCAGACCAATTTGTTTGCTGGAAATCTGGTGGCGTGTGATGAAAGTTCGAATCTTTCTCTGCCGCATGTGGCAAAAATTGCGGATGCCTACGGCATCAAGTCTCTGGTGATCTCATCAAACAGTGAACTGGATGAGAAAGTGCAGGAGGCATTTGTCTACGATGGACCAGTGGTATGTGAAGTTATGACTCCAATCGAAGTCACGGCTTTTCCAAAGCAGGTTTCCTACAAGAGGTCAGACGGTCAAATGGAATCGAAACCTCTGGAATATATGAATCCTCCTTTGCCGGAGGACGAGTTTAAAGAGAATATGCTGATACCACTTTTTATTGAAAGATGACAGATATGAAACGAATAATCCTGACAGGTGCAACCGGAGCCATTGGAACAGCTATTATCAATGAGTGTATAAGACAGAATATAGAGGTTCTGGTATTATGCAGGGCAGATTCCGCAAGAAAAGATAACATCCCGTGCAGCCCGTTGGTTATGGTCAGAGACTGTTCTTTGCAGGAAATGGCCGGGCTGCAGAATCTGGATGAAGAACAGTATGATGCATTCATCCATCTGGCATGGGACGGCACGGTAGGTGCGGCAAGAAATGATATGTATACTCAGAACAGAAATGTTCGATATGCATTAGATGCGGTGGAACTGGCGGACAGATTCGGATGCGGCTTATTTATTGGAGCTGGTTCTCAGGCAGAATACGGAAGAACAGAAGGTCTGCTGACAGCGGAGACACCGGTTTTTCCGGAAATGGGATACGGTATTGCTAAACTCTGTGCCGGACATATGACACGGGAACGTGCGCATCAGCTGGGAATGCGGCATATCTGGATGCGCATTTTGAGTGTATATGGTCCAAATGATGGTGAGAAATCTATGATATCCTGTGTGATTCGGGACTTGCAGAATGGAGTCAGTCCGAAATGCACTTTGGGAGAGCAAAAATGGGATTATCTTTACAGCGGAGATGCAGCCAGAGCATTTTTGGCAGCGGCAGCGAAAGGAAAAGATGGTAAAACTTATGTTCTGGGAAGCGGTGATGTGCGACCGCTCCATGACTATATTGAAGATATTAAAAATGTAGTAGCGCCGCAGATAGCGGTTTCGTATGGAGCAATTCCATATGCCGAAACGCAGGTGATGTTTCTGGGGGCGGATATTTCGGAAATCCATGCGGATACCGGATGGCTGCCTACCTGTGAATTTAAGAAAGGAATTGCCAGAATAGTAGAGACCATCGGTGATAAGAAAGTATAAACTGTGGAAATACTAAAGAGCAGATACTTTATTTTTTGATGAAAACGAAAGGTGAATAGAAGAATTATTTTTGAAATCAAGGAGACTACCTTTAGCTGATTATTACAAAATGCTTTGAGTAACAATACGCAGATTTTCCTGTCTACACACAGTAAGGAAGCGATAGATAAACTGATTCGTTTAGACGAGAATATAAAAGAAAATATGAATTTATATACGTTGTATAATGCGAAGGGGAAAAGCTATGTAAGAAGAATTCCCGGAATAGAAGCTGCTAATGTAGTAGATCATTTGGGATTGGAGCTGCGATAATGAATCGTATAATTATATGTGAAGGTTCTACGGATTACATTTTATTAAGGCGAAATTTGATACATATTTTTCTGTAAGGACACCAGCAGATCAATTTAATGAACGACAAAAAATATTAAAAAATGTTCCGTGGGAAGATTACACAATAATTCGAAGAGATTTCGAGAAACTTGGTGAGCTCTAAATGAGAGGAAAACGATGACTCATTAACATGTGCATTTTTTATAATTATCATAATTTCAAAATCAATTCGGAGGAATTGTAATGAAAAAAATAAGTGTGATGGTGCCCTGCTATAATGAAAAAGAAAATGTGGTTCCGATCAGTGAAGCAATCGTGGAGCAGTTGGAAAAGAACCTGCCAGACTATGATTATGAAATTTTATTTATTGATAATTGTTCGACAGATGGTACGCGTGATCTGCTGCGAATGATCTGCAACAAAAATAAGAAAATCAAAGCTATTTTGAACGTCCGGAACTTTGGACAATTTAATTCTCCATATTATGGTATGTGTCAGACAACAGGAGACTGT
The DNA here is from genome assembly GCA_020860715.1 of Clostridiales bacterium. Classification (GTDB taxonomy): domain Bacteria; phylum Bacillota; class Clostridia; order Lachnospirales; family Lachnospiraceae; genus Choladousia. The sequence continues at coordinate 124,463 of JAJBTU010000023.1, forward strand.
ACAATCACAATGTGCTGTGATTTTCAGGATCCGGTGGAACTGATTCCGGTGTTCGTACATGAATGGGAGAAAGGATATAAGATTGTCAGCGGAGTCAAAACATCGAGTAAAGAAAACCGATTTATTTACTTTTTGAGAACCGTGTATTATAAACTGATCAAAAATATGTCGTCTGTTGATATGATCGAGCATTTTACCGGCTTCGGCCTTTATGATAAGAGTTTTATACAGCTGCTCCGAGAATTGAAAGACCCAATTCCGTTTATCAGAGGTGTAGTGGCTGAATTTGGTTATAAGCAAAAAGAAATTGAATATGAGCAGCCCAAACGGCGAGCGGGGAAGACGCATAATAACTTTTATACCCTGTATGATGCTGCTATGCTGAGTTTTACTTCTTATACGAAGGTAGGATTGCGGCTGGCGAGCTTTGGCGGATATATATGTGCTTTTATTAGCTTTATTATTGGCATTATATATTTTGTTAGGAAGTTATTGAACTGGAATAGTTTTTCGGCGGGCATGGCGCCATTGGTGATTGGCTTATTCTTTTTGTCTGGAATTCAGCTTGTCTTTATTGGTTTTTTGGGTGAGTATGTTATGAACATCAACCAGAGGGTAATGAATAGGCCGTTGGTGGTGGAAGAAGAAAGAATAAACTTTGATAATGAAGACGAAGGCAGATGAATTAAACTAGAGTATATAGAATTAAATTAGATAAAATTGGAAAAGATGATTTTTTATATGAAAAGAAATTCTCCAAAACATAATTTAAAATTGGCGTTTGAAATCTTTATATACGTGTTGGCTATAGCCTTGGTGGTAGCAATGGCTATTTCTATATGGAATCAGCGCGAGACAATAGTGAATTATTATTATGAGAAGACAACTACTGCGAATAGTGATACGCAAAGTATTTTGGATCCTGCTGATTTGTATGAAGGGAAAGGCACAGAAACTTCACCATACTGTATTTGCACAATTGAAGATTTGGAATTACTGCGAGATGTTATTGAATCCGGTAATTCTTGTAAAGGGGTATATTTTGGACAGACTGAAGATTTAGATATGGAGGGAATTGACAGCTGGTCTGCATTAAGCCCTGCTTCTGGTACAGTATATTTTGCAGGTGTTTATGATGGAAAAGGTTATAAGATTTCAAATTTGCAGATAAATAAGGAAGATGACTCTTTATTTGGAGTTATTTCGGGAACGATTCAAAATCTTCAACTTGAGGATGTTATAGTATCATCACAAAGTGGAAGTATCTTAGTTTCAAGAGCCGCAGATTCTACCGGATTTAAGATTGTAAACTGTCTGATAACTTATGAAAATGATATTATAGAAAATGAAATTAATCCTTACAAGATGTCAGTAGCGAGGGACGCATCTTATGGCATGTATTTAGGATGCTATATATTAGAAGGATGCAATAATATTAGTTTATTTTCAACGTGCTCAGACGGATCCGTTTCGGTTATAGCCTGTTATAGCAGCGGAGAAATACTGGAGGATTGGGATGAACTGGTACAATATACAGATTCATACGATACAATAGATTTATGTGATGAAGATATTCAGACGCAAATTAACGACAATTTGTATAACTTCAGAAATTATAGTGTCCTGGGGAAATTTAATCAGTTAGGAACGGACACGAATGGTTCTGTTATTTTTACTGAAGAACAGGTTAGTGTTTTGGATGAAGAAGATCTGATGGCATATCAAAAGTTCATCAGAAATATCGCTATATATCTGATTGCAATGTTAGTATGTTGCCTTTTGGCATATATAATAGGAAGATTATTTCATGTTAGTGTAAATAAAACGGCGATATACATTATTTTGGCTGGAACAGCGGGGATTTTTATTTTATTCGGCATCCACACCCGCGGGAGTTCGATTATAGCATTATTGTATGACGGTTACCAAAATGGTCAGCTGAAGGTTTTTACTGATTTTTTTGATTTATTAATACCTGGGTTTGACCCTTATACAACAGAGATAACTGCCTCAACTTCTATTTACCCTCCGCTGGTTTCTTTGTTGTTTGCTTGTATGAGTCTTTTGATACCGGAAGCTGTATTGGAAAATTCTATCCTCGCTAGAAATAGTCAGGTGGGAAGTTTGCTTTATGTATTTTGGACTATCTTTGAATTCATACTGCTTTACGAGTTGATTAAGAAGTACAAGAAAGGCTGTAATTTTGAAAAAATATTTTTCTTTGTTCTTTTTTGTATGACCTTTCCTGTTATACACACGGTTGAAAGGGGCAATGTATCGTTATTGTGTGCAATTTGCATGGCATTTTACTTGTATAATTATGACAATGAAAGATACATTGTCAGACAACTTTCGTTTGTGGCTTTATCAATTGCTGCAGGCTTTAAACTTTATCCTGCTATATTAGGCATTTTACTGATAAGGAAAAAACAGTATAAAGATGTTTTAAACTGCCTGGCATATGGAATATCTATTAATTTAATTCCTTCTTTGTTTCTGCATAAGGGGCTGGCATCTTTTGCATACATGTTTATAAATGCTACATCTTATGTAGAGGGGAATGCATTTGTTGGGGGAAAAATTGATTTGTACCATATTATTAATATTCCGGGACAGATTATGTCTCTAGCAAATGCCATAGATCCCAGCGAGTATTATTCCATTATCCGCCTGATATTGATTGTATTAACTGTATTCGTGGTTTTATTTTCTCATTTACCGGAATGGAAAATACAAACTGTTTTGGTGCTCGGCATCATTATGCTTGGAACATTTTCTCCTTTTTACTACTTACCATATTTATTGGCGCCGATGATGATGTTTTTGGATATACGAAATAATAAACCAGGGCAATTGGTATATGTTCTTTTGTGGTCGGGGATGTTTATGCTTTTTGCCACAAATTATAAGTACCCATTTGCTTTGCAGGCTCCGAATCAATCTATCTGGAATATGACGATTATAGAAGGATTTTGTGCGTTAGCTTTTGAATTGTTACTTTTGGCTGAGGGTGTAGGGAGTATCATTTTGACAACAGCTGGGAAATTAAAGAGGAGTCCTACAAATGCGTGTGCGTAATAATAAAGTGCTGTTTCAGTCGGCAAAAACAGTGGGAAAAGATACTATATGGACGATTTCAGCAATGGTTCTTATGAATGTTGTGGTTCAGTTTTTGATTTATCCGTTATGGTCCAGAATTTTTGGAGATGAAATATATGGTGAAATTGTCTATGCAATGTCTATCGTGAATGTTTTTGCTACATCGATAGGTGTTGGGGTTAATTATGCTCGTATGAAAGACAGCACTGCAAACTCAGCGAAAAGCTGCGATTATAATGGAATGCTGTTATTATTAAGTTTATGCGCAATGGCGATAAGCTATGTTATTTTGTTTTTTAGCAGCCTTGAGTTGTCATTTGTTGATATCTTTTTAACAGGCATATTGTGTTTTGTAACGATATGGCGCTATTACTCAGATGTAGAATTTCGATTAAATTTGGATTATAAAGGATATTTTAAATATTATTTTGCAATTAGTGTTGGCTACGGAATTGGTTTGATTATTTTCATGCTAACAAGACGTTGGCCTTTGGCGCTGCTACCAGGAGAAATTGCGGGACTTATATATATTGCAACAAAAACACATATTTTTCAGAGCATTAAATCGGATAAAGATAAGAAAACTTTTAGCATAATTGTTAAAACAGCATTGACTTTAGTTGCAACAAATTTTATTGCTAATCTAATTTTTAATGGGGATCGTATTCTGCTACAAAATATTTTGGGCGGAGCTGCTGTGACAACCTATTATATTGCTTCTCTGACAGGTAAGACGATGAGTTTGATTACAACGCCTTTGAATAGTGTGTTGATTGGATATTTATCCAGATATGAAGCTAAAATATCTCGAAAGATAGTTATTATCTTTTCAATAGTTACGTTAGGTGCCATAGCGGGTGCAACGTGTGTTGGTGTGGTCGGTTCTCATATCCTGATTAAACTATTATATCCGGGAAATTATGAGGCTGTAAAGCCATATTTGGTGGCTGCTAATTTGGCACAGGTGATTTATTTTATGACGAATATTGTAACTACGTTTTTATTGAGGATTGCTGATACTCGATTCCAGGTTGTTGTAAATATTACTTATATGGTTTTGTTCATAGTGCTGTGTATACCTGCCACTTTAAATGGAGGAGTATGGGGGTTTTGTGTAGCATTATTGATTGTAAACTTTCTTCGGTATATGCTGGCGCTCATATTGTGTTTTGTTGGAGAATCACGGATGAATAAATAATTCCATTAGGTAGAGTTGAATTTAGTAATACTTTTGTTGAAAAATGTATGGGGGAATTAAAATGGTATTTGCATTGATTCTATCGGGAGGCATTGGAACAAGAATGCGTCAGGATGGCTTCCCAAAACAATATATTAAGGTAAATAAAAAGCCGGTGCTGATATATACATTAGAAAAGTTTGAACAATGTTCTATGATTGATCAGGTTATATTGGTTGCTGATGAACAATGGAAAGAAAAGATTCTTGAATGGTTGGACGAATATCATATTAAAAAAATAACGGCATTTGCGAAACCCGGAAGTTCTCGACAAGGTTCTATTGTTAATGGGCTGAGCGCTTGTGTACATATTTCAGGAAAGCAAGAAGATCGGGTAGTTATCCATGATGCGGCAAGGCCAATGGTAAGCGATACACTTATTACTGAATGTTTGAAACAATTGGATACATATGATGGGTGTATGCCAGTTCTGCCAATAAATGATACTGTGTATCAAAGCAACGATGGCAAAAGTATTACTCATTTACTTGACCGTAATACTCTTTTTGCCGGACAGGCGCCTGAAGCGTTTAAGCTGATGCGATATTGGGAGATTAACAGGAATGCGACAGAAGAAGAGATAAACAATACACGAGGTACAAGTGAAATAGCTTATCGAAATGGCCTGAATATTAGCTTGATTCCAGGGGAAGATATAAATTTTAAGTTGACAACGCCTGCTGACTTGGAGCATTTTAAAGCATTAATGGGGGAAAATCATGAAATCATATAATTTACATGCGGTAGATGATTTGAGATATGAGGAGGTTGACTTACCAGAATTACAGAAGGACTGGGTTTTGGTTAAGGTAATGGCAAGCGGAATATGCAGTTCTGATATTCCCAGAATTTTTAAAAAAGGAACCTATCATTTTCCAACGATTCCGGGACATGAATTTTCAGGCTTGATAGTCAAGACCTATGATGAAGAACATCAGGATCTGTTAGGAAAGAGAGTGGGTGTGTTTCCCTTGATTCCATGTAATAAATGCTGCCAATGTCAGCAGGGAAAATATGAGATGTGTGAAAACTATGATTATATAGGGTCAAGGCGAGATGGCGCTTTTGCTGAGTATGTTGCGGTCCCAGAGTGGAACCTGATAGAGTTGCCTGATACAATCAGTTATGAAGAAGCAGCTATGTTAGAACCTCTATCAGTTGCCCTTCATGCGGTTAAAAGAGCCGGAGATATTCAAAATTGCAAAGTGGGTATTGTTGGAACAGGCATGATTGGCTTTGCAGCTGCTGAGTGGGCGGCAGCTTATGGGGCCAAGAAAGTTTATGTGATTGGGAGAAATTCTGAAAAGAAGAAGTATTTGAGCAGTAATGATAAAATTATGTATATAAATAAAATGGAAGAAATAAAATGCCCGGAATGTGATCTTGTTATTGAGGCAGTTGGCTCTAATTCTTCGATTGAAATGGCGATAAATATGGTGAATTCTGGTGGCCGTATTGTGCTTATGGGGAATCCGGAGGGAGATATTCACTTGAGACAAGATGTTTATTGGAAAATCCTTCGCAAACAAGTTCAGATAGCAGGTACATGGAACTCATCTTATGAAAAAAGAGCAAGATCAGATTGGTCAGAGGCTGTTCAGGCTTTAGCGGATAAAAGAATTTGCGTTAGTAACTTGATTTCACATTGTTTACCAAAGTCAGACTTGCGGACAGGCTTAGATATTATGCGGGAACACAAGGAATCTTATTGTAAAGTAATGGTCAGGTGGGACGAGGACAAATAAATGATTGCAATTTCAGCATCAATCATGTGCGCGGATTTACTTCATTTATCAGAAGAAATTAACAAATTAGAAAATGAAAAAATTGAATATCTGCATTTGGATGTCATGGATGGGCATTTTGTGGACAATATAACACTTGGAATTGATTTATGCGCAGCCTTAGGAGCGTATTCTACCCCCAGAGACATTCATATGCTTGCAGAAAACCCAGGACGATATGTTGATAAGTTTAATTTGAAACCTGGGGAAATTTATCAGGCTCATTATGAATGTGGAGAGGAATTCGTTCAGTTGGCTGACAGAGTGCATACTTATGGAGCAAAATTTGGTCTGGTATTGAATCCGGAAACTACAATTGAGGAAACAGAGCAGTATTTAGACAAAGTGGATGTTATAACTTTGATGATGATAAAGCCTGGTTTTGCGGGACTTCCAATGGAAGAAGGTATGCTTAAAAAAATTTTATATGTGAGACAATGGCTTGATCAATACAATATAAATGGAAATGATTTTAAAAATATAATAATTGAAGTAGACGGACACGTATGCTTCGAAAATGTTTCTTCCATGTACCAGAATGGTGCGAGAATATTTGTGGGAGGATCCTCTTCCATATTTAAGAAAGATATACTTATTTCAGATGGCATAAGGAAATTGCGAAATAGCATTTATTAAATTGTATATGAATGAGAAAAGGTGAAAATTATGGATATTAATGAATTACATGGTATTTTGTTTGATATGCTTTCGATTATTGACGATATTTGCAAAGAAGAAGATGTTCCATATATGTTAGGAGGTGGAACGATGTTGGGGGCTGTTCGCCATCATGGATTTATTCCGTGGGATGATGATGCGGATATCTGCATATGGCGAAAAGATTATCCCAAAATGAGAAAAGCATTGAAAGAAAAACTTCCGCCTCATTTGCAGCTGGTGGAAACCGAAGATTTATTTCCAACTTTTCATGATTTTATATGCCGCATACAGGACACCCGATATTATTGGCATACATCGACAGCAGAAGATGATTTTTATGATAATAAACAGAACCATGTATGCGTAGATATATTTTTTGTTGATTATGCGGGTAATACCATTAAAGATGTAAACAGGATGGCACTTAAGCGTAAAATTGTGTATGGTCTTTCCATGGGGCACAGATTTACAATGCATGATGAAAAATACTCTCTTATGGAAAAAATACAGGCAACTATTCTCTCGGGAATTGGCAGGTTAATACCAATGAGTACATTACATAAATGGTACTACTGTGTTGCAGATAAATATAAAAAGAATCCAACAAAATATTGTATGATTACGAACGATCTTTTGAACTACATCTCTTTGCCATATGAAAGTGCATGGTTTATGGAACGGGTGAATATGCCGTTTGAGAGTAAATGTTTTCCGGTTCAGGCAGGCTATCATGAAAAGCTGACCCTGCAATATGGAGATTATATGCAGCCACCAAAGGATAAGGGGATATATAATCAGCATTTGGGATAATACAAAATCAGAAGATTTTATGAATTGGATAGGAAAGAGACATTTACTATGAGAGATGAAAAATACGATGTGGCAAGGGCAATAGCCATTTATTTTGTTGTTGTGGGTCATGTGCTTATCTCCTTAAATGTACATGTATTTAGGTTTGTTTTGTTTTTTCATATGCCATTGTTCTTTTTTATTAGTGGATATTTCCTGAACTCAAGCATCAAAAAATATTGTTTTGGTACATTTTTAAAGAAAAAAGTAAAGACTTTGATTGTTCCTTTCTTAGTATGGTCTTTAATATCTTTTGCTATGAATATATTGCTATTAGTTAATGGTGGCAATTTTAATTTAAAAAATGTAATAGAACAATTTGTTGAGATATTTTTATACGCCAGATCATTGTGGTTTTTAGTGATACTTTTCTTTTCGTCGGTGTTTTTGGCTTTATTCGTTTATTCCATAAAGTGTAAATATATGGGATTATTATTTTGTGCTGGTAGTTGGCTGATATTGTCGTTCTTTTTGAATTTAGTAAATGATAATATATTAGCTGCCTACAAATTCAAATGGCTTTTCCCCTTTTTGCTAATTGGATATTGCTTTTCAGAAAGTCCATGGCGATATTCAATTTCTTTTGTAAAATCGGGAATTTTTTGCACTATTAGTTTGATAATATATATTTTGCTGACTAATTTATTGTATACAGATGCTTTTTTTGAAGCATATTCTACGTTTACATACACAAATATAGAGGAAATGTTTGCTGGAATGGTTTATTATATGATTAGTATTTTTGGCATTTATGTTAGTATTATTTGTTCTCAAAAATTATTGAATTTAAGGATGTCAAAATATCTGAAATTTATTGGGGGGCAACTTTAGATATTTATATAATGCATATGCTGTTTATTAAAGTATTATCGTCGATCTTTTTGGTGGAAGGGAACATCATATATATTTATGCTGTGACGATTTCTGCAATTATTGTACTTTTGTGCTTATTGCTCAGACATATATTTGGAAGAAATAAGTTATATAATGTTTCTATGGGACGCTTTTGAAATATTGTAAGTAAGCAGAATATTCAATCTAGAAAGAAAATTGATTATTCTTGTGAAAATGTACCTGTGTTCCGGAGGAACGGATACCGCTGTTCCGGAGGAACGATACCGTCAGTCCGGACAGCGGATACCGTTATGATTGATAAGTTGCCCGTGCGAGTTTACTCGCTTAATGCCGGATCCATCCCGTATACTTCCCGCATGGACTTATAGTTCGCCGGATCGATAGGGATGATGTTCACTGTGTACCCATCGTACTTGATGCGGTCGATGATTGCTTCCGCAAGAGGGCTGTCGTCCCCGCCAAGCTGATCATACCAGCCACTGGAATCATACTGTGAACAGAATATCGTAGATGATTTCTTACGTCTCCTGTGAAGCAGTTCCAGAATATCGTGCTGCTCTGATTCGTTCGGCTTAAGGAGGAGCCATTCATCGATGATGAGCAGGATCGGGTTTGCATACTTGGCCTGTACTTTCTTGTAGGTGCCGTCGTTACGGGCCATCTCCAGTTCAAGGAGAAGGTCAGGCAGACGGATGTACTTTGTCTTGTAACGCTGTTTGCATGCCTCCATACCGAGCGCACAGGCCAGATAAGTCTTGCCGCTGCCGGTGGCACCAGTAATAAAGACATTCCTGTGGTCCGCGATGTATTCGCAGGTCGCAAGCTTTTCAATCAGGTTACGGTTGAGCTTGCGTCCGGACGTATAGTCGATATCCGAGATATGGGCTTCCGGCTGGTCAAACCCGGCATTCCGGATCAGCCGCTTTAAGCTGTTGCTCTTGCGGTTGTTATACTCAATGTCGACAAGCATCGCGAAACGATCCTCAAAGGAGACATCCTTCATTTTAGGATCATTGACCTGGGTGCAGAAACCATCCGCCATTGAGGTCATGCGCATTTCAATTAATTTATCAGTTGTGCTCTGGATACTCATAGTCTTCTTACCTCCTGTAGTAATCAGCGCCTCTGGTGAGCGCATGACTGTTCCGTGTTGAAGTGGTCTTAGTTGTGGCTTCATTTCCGTTATCATCCGGCTCTGCCCTGTCACTACCGGTATCAAGGATGTTCTTGATGCTCTTGTAACTGGGCGAGGCTGTAAAGGAAAGCGCCTTCCTGCAGGCGGCTTCCAGACGGTTGACAGAATACTTGTCTGCCAGCTTCAGAAGTCCCATGCAGCTCCTGTAAGACTGCTGTTCCACGCGTTTGGAGGTGAGGATGGCATCCACCACCTGATAGGTATTTTCACCGATACGTTCCGCCCATTTGCGGAAACGGTCGCCATTCCATTCCAGATACTGCTGATGGGAAGGCGGCATATGCTCGGTAACAGTGCTGTACTGCCCCTTGCGGCCGTATAAACGGCGGTGGGAAGCAATACGGTTGTTGTTATAGAAAATCTCAACCATCTTATCCGTAACCCGCACATCGACCTTACGCTTGATATATTCATACGGGACAGAATAAAGCATCCCGGCGCAGGAGATGTGGTAGTTGAACTGGACGGTAGCCTGTTTCCATTCCGCCAGTTCATACGGATAAGCGGGCAGGGGAGCTAAAAGCGGAAGCTCCTCTTCATGGAAGATATCATACCGGCTGCCCTCCTTCTTCTGGAACGGGCGGTGGCTGAATTCTTCCAGTTTCTGCCGGATTGCCCGGTTCAACTCTTCAAAGGAGAAGAACTGTTCATTGCGCAGTGCAGCCGTGATCCAGGTGGAAATATTACCCACGCTACCTTCAGCATTCGGCTTATCCTTGGGGGCACGTACGCGGGCAGGGATGACAGCGGTGCCATAGTGCTCTGCCATCTCCTGGTAAACAGCGTTGATCCGCTGGTCTTTCCAGCCCTTGTTATGGTCAACAGCGGTACGGCAGTTGTCCGGTACGAGGATTCTGGCTACTCCGCCAAAGTATTCGTACATGTGGACGTGGGCCGTAATCCATGAGTGCTGCTTCTCATCAACAAAAGCCTCGACATACGGATACATGCTGTATGTCATGACACCGACAAAGAGCCAGGCATTGATAATCTCGCCGGTGTCGGGATCAATGACGTGGGCCGGATCACCCGCCCAGTCAACTTCGACCTGTTCCCAGGCTTACGGTTGATGTGCATCGTGGCGCGGCGTTTCTGCTCATCCTGCTGGATGTAATAGCAGAACTGGGAATACATAAGCGGATCATCGCCAGCCCTTTTACAGTCCTCCAGATACTCTGTCCACAGGAGTTTCTTGTTGACCCCGTTGCGGAGGAGTTCCTTACGGGTAAGCACTCAAACATGAGTACCACATAATGAAAGAACCCGCCAAAATGGCGGA
>JAJBTU010000024.1:0-30721 GCA_020860715.1 Clostridiales bacterium
AGCCTCTTTTTTTCGGCTCATTTTTTCATAAGCTACTTGACACTACCGATGCCATTTTTCTCTCTGTATTCCTCAATCTGCCCTCTGGTCGGTATGGAGACAATCGCTCCTTTGCCCTGTACACAGATGCAGCCGGATACATTCCCGTATTCCATCGCTGTCTTGATAATGGGAGCCGTCAGATCACCGGCATGGGCGACATTCTGAAAACGCAGGCTTGATAAAAAGCCTCCCCAGAACGCGTCTCCGGCGCCTGTCGCGTCAACCGCTTTTACTTTATGGCCCGGAATCCGGATCACCTCTCCCGCGAAAAAGGCCTGCGCCCCATCGCCTCCCAGCGTCTCAATCACCATAGCGATTTTATATTGCTCCATCAGGGCCGGAATCGCATCGACCCCGCCAAGCATATCCACCTCTTCTTCAGAAATCTTCAGAAGATCCACATAGGGGAGGATATCCAGCACCGCTTTGGTGCAGGCCTCCAGGTCATCCTTCCACATCAGATTGCGGTAATTCACATCAAAGCTGACCAGCTTGCCCTTCTCATGTCCCAGCCGCAGGGCTTTCACGGTCGAAGACGCGACCGGCTCAGCGGAAAGCGAACAGGAGCCCGCATGGATGATCACAGAATCCTCAATATCCTCTTCCTTTACCTCGTCTTCCTCAAGGAACATATCCGCACCCGGCTTTCTGGCGAACGTAAACTTCCTCTCCCCATCCTCTGCAAGAGAGACAAACGCCATGGTCGTGATCGCTTCCTCACACAGCTTTGGGCAGGCCGGCGTGACATGGTATTCTTTTAAGGTGTCCATAAGGAAGTGTCCGAAATTGTCATCCCCCACCTTGCAGCACATACTGGCCTTCAGACCATTCTTCGCCACCGCGATCGCCACATTCGTCGGCGCGCCGCCTGCATTGCTGATATAACTGGACGGCTCGCTTCCCGGTATAAAATCAATTACCATCTCACCTATGCTGTAAACATCCATCATGATTTTTCATCCTCCGAAATCTCATTCCGTTTCGTATTTTTATTTATCGAAAGTATAATATCGGCAATTAATAAAGTCAATACACTAATTTAAATTCTATATCCTGCACCATTTTGCGGTGCCGTTTTTGTGCACATTGTATAAAAAAATCGGAGGAGCCTTTTTTGTGCTCCTCCGATTCGCGGTCGATTTGCTGTTTCGCTGCCTATGGAAGTATTTCCCCATGAAAGGCCATATTCACAATGTTGCAGACCGCTCCCATTGTCTGCGTGTGATGCATAAAATAAGCCTTTTTCACCGGCACGGTCTTATCATAATTCCCGAATTTCTTTTCATTGATCCTCTGTTCCAGCAATGTCACGTATTTATCCGGCCAGTAACAGCAGTCCTGGCAGAGCAGCACGATCTGTGAATTCATCATATTCAGCGCGTTCAAAATGCCCGTGCCAAGTTTCTCCACCACGTCCATCATGACCGCGTCTACCTCCGGCCGGTCTGTCAGTTTATAAAATTCCTCGTAGGCAAGATCCAGACCGGTGGCCTCACGAAACTGCCGCTTAATCGTACTGGAATTGACATACCGTTCCAGACAGCCAACGTTTCCGCAGATGCATTTTTCTCCGCGGTAATCAATCGAAACATGACCGATCTCCGGCGCATACCCCGAATAGCTGTGTACCCGTTTGCCGTCCACCAGTATCCCGCACCCGACGCCCTGACTCACACTGACCAGCAGAATATCCTGATATCCTCTTCCGTTGCCAAACAGCTGCTCCGCCAGAACCGCGCTCTGGTTGTCATGATCAAAGGCAACCGGAAGGCCGTACCGCTCCTCCAGCAGTTTTTTGATCTCCACATTACGGATCCCGTTGAAATAAAGCGGCCGGACAATCACGCCGTCCTTCACATCCACGGAGCCGATCGAGGCAGCCCCGATCCCGGACACGTTCGTCTCACCCTCCAGTACGCGGTCGAGAAGATCAAAAATACCCTGAATCAGTTCTTCTTTGTTTTCCCAGGCCCGGTTCGTCCTTTCCATGCGGATAACGTTCAATCCCATGTCGCACAATACCGCTTCGCAATAGTCCCTCTCAACCAGAATCCCGGCGTAATGCGGCGCCTCCGGCGAAATAAGAAGTCCCACGCGTTTGCGCCCCAGCTCCCTGGTAAATTCCTTCGCTGTCTCAACCAGATAATTCCGCAGAATCAGTTCGTTCACGATCTGCGAGATTGCCGTTTTTGTAAGCCCGGTCTCCTGAGCCAGTTCGATCCGCGATGTACACTGTCCAGTAGCAACCAGCTTTATCACCAGTCCGCGGTTGCTTTTTTTCTGATTGTCTCTGTTGATTCCTAATTTTGGCATTTCTCTGCAACTTCTGTCTTTTCCGGAATCCGGAAAAAACAAATACTTTCTTTTTCATTCGCATTGATTTTTATTACAGCTTATGCGGCAGTCTTATACCCACGCTTTGACCTGCTCGTACACACCTGCGCCGTCCAGCTTGTACTTCTTCAGAAGCTCCACTGCCGGACCGGACTCGCCGAAGACATCCTGCACGCCGATCTTCAGCACCTGAGTCGGCGCTTTCGCGCAGAGGGTATCGCAGACAGCGCTGCCGAGGCCGCCGATCACGGAATGCTCTTCCACGGTCACGACCTTACCGGTCTTCTTTGCGCACGCAACGACCAGTTCCTCATCGAGCGGCTTAATCGTGTGGATGTTGACCACCTGCGCGGATACGCCGTCTTTTTCAAGCATTTCGGCCGCTTCCAGTGCGCTGCCGACGCAAAGACCGGTCGCGATGATCGTCACGTCCGTGCCCTCTTTGAGCACCACGCCCTTGCCGATCTCGAACTTATAATCCGGATTGTCGTTGATCACCGGCACCGCCAGACGGCCGAAACGCAGATAAACCGGACCTTCGTGCTCATAAGCAGCCTTTACGGCAGCTTTTGCTTCAATGTCGTCGGACGGGTTGATGACCACCATGCCCGGGATCTCGCGCATCAGAGCCAGATCCTCATTGCACTGGTGGGACGCGCCGTCCTCACCAACGGAGATACCCGCATGCGTCGCGCCGATCTTGACGTTCAGATGCGGATAGCCGATGGAGTTCCTGACCTGCTCATAGGCACGGCCGGAAGCAAACATCGCAAAGGTGCTGACAAACGGTACCTTGCCGGTCGTGGAAAGGCCTGCCGCGATGCCCATCATGTTGCACTCCGCGATACCGCAGTCGATGTGGCGCTCCGGAAATACTTTCTTAAAGGTATCGGTCTTGGTCGCGTTTGCGAGGTCAGCGTCCAGAACCACAAGGTTTTCATGCTCTTTCCCGAGCTCAGCCAGAGCCTCACCGTAGCTCTGTCTTGTCGCAATCTTTTTTACTTCTGACATAATGCTTCCCCCACTTTCTCCAGATCTGCCATCGCGATCGCATACTGTTCATCGTTCGGCGCCTTGCCATGCCATCCGGCCTGACCTTCCATGAAGGAAACGCCCTTGCCCTTGACCGTCTTCATAATGATAGCCGTCGGCATGCCCTTGACCGTCCTCGCCTCCGCAAACGCGTCCGCGAGCTGCTGCATGTCATTGCCGTCCGCCACGTTGATCACATGGAAATTGAATGCTTCAAATTTCTTATCGATCGGATACGGAGAGCATACGTCCTCGATCCTGCCGTCGATCTGCAGACCGTTGTTATCCACGATCACGCAGAGATTGTCCAGCTTGCGGTGTCCGGCAAACATCGCTGCCTCCCAGACCTGCCCTTCCTGAATCTCGCCGTCACCAAGCAGGGTGTAGACACGGTAAGATTTCTGATCCATCTTGCCCGCGAGAGCCATGCCGACTGCCGCGGAAATGCCCTGCCCCAGAGAACCGGAAGACATATCGATACCGGCAATATGCTGCATACACGGATGTCCCTGCAGATGCGATCCGGTATGACGCAGCGTCACCAGATCCTCTACCGGAAAATAGCCGCGGTGGGCCATCGCGGAATAATAGCCCGGAGCGTTGTGTCCTTTGGAAAGAACAAAACGGTCGCGGTCCGGATCCTTCGGATTCTTCGGATCAATATTCATCTCCTGAAAATACAGATACGTAAATACATCCGCTGCAGAGAGCGATCCGCCCGGATGTCCGGCCTTCGCACTGTGCACACTTGTCACAATGCCCTTGCGAACTTCGTTCGCCATTTTTTGAAGCTCAAGAATAGTCATCGTAAGTGTCCCTTTCTTTTTAATATAGTTACTGCCCGTAATAGGCATTCGCGCCATGCTTTCTCATGAAGTGCTTCTCCTTGATGGAGTCCGGTGCAGGCGTCACCCGCGGATTGATCAGTTCGGTGCGGCAGGCCATCTTTGCCACCTCTTCCAGCACCACCGCGTTATGTACCGCTTCCGCAGCGTCCTTGCCCCAGGTAAACGGACCGTGGTTCGTGCAGAGCACTGCCGGCACATAGACCGGATTGATGCCTCTCGTCTGAAAGGTCTCAATGATCACCAGACCGGTGTTCTTCTCATATTCCCCGTTGATCTCCTCCGGAGTCAGGCTTCTCGCACACGGAATCGGACCGTACATATAGTCCGCATGCGTCGTCCCATAGCAGGGAATGTCACGTCCCGCCTGTGCCCATGAAGTCGCCCACGGCGAATGCGTATGCACAACACCCCCCAGTTCCGGAAATGCCTTATACAGCTCCGCATGCGTCGCCGTGTCTGAGGACGGTTTGTAGCGGCCCTCGATCTTATTGCAGTCAAGGTCCATCACGACCATATCATCCGGCGTCAGCTTCTCATAATCCACGCCGCTCGGCTTGATCACGAAATATCCGCTCTCCCGATCCAGTCCGCTCACATTCCCCCATGTGTACGTCACAAGATTCCGCTTCGGAAGTTCCATATTCGCTTCATAGACCTGTTTTTTCAGTTCCTCAAGCATTCCGTAAAATCCTCCTCTCTGCTTAAATCATTTCTGAAACCTATCATACACATTTTTCGGGTATGCGTCCAGTTAAATCTTGCCGAATTTCAAACTTTTACAATCACAGGACTGTCTTGTTTCAAAGTACGCCCCGGCGCGGGCGCCCTCGGACACGCTCTCGCTTATAAATCAGCGCAGCAGTACTAAGTTCAGCCTTCGCTAATGCTCGGCTTCACTAAGGACCGGCGCTGATTTGAATAGTCCGAGTCCATCCCGCACCGGGCCTATACACTACATTTCTCATGCAAAAAACGATACCCTTGTTGAATTGAAAAAACTCTGGACTAATCATATATCGGATAATACGCAGCATCAGACATCATTTACAGTAAATCTCATTTGAGCTTTCATAAATGAAATCTGCCTGTAGCCCATCTGCGGGAGTACCTGCAGACTATTAAAACGGCGCCGGTCCTTAGCAAAGTCAAGCCGTCAGGCGCCGACTACGCTTAGTACCGCTGCGTCGTTTTGTAAGCGAAAGCGTGTCTGCAGGTGCCCTGCAGATGGGCGTACATTCTGAAACTATTCCACGCTCTTCAGCGACTCCACCATATCAATCTTCTTCAGCTTAAAGTGCATCGCGATGTTCACAATCACCGAGAACGCAACCGTGAATAACGCGCTGTAAAGGAAGCTCATCGGGTAAATGGACCGCCCGAACATACAGGTATCGACTTCGACTGTTGTGATGACATAGGCATGAAGTCCCTTGCCGATCAGACAGCCGGCAGCCGCGCCAATGATGGTCGTGACGACATTTTCACGGAATATGTAAGCAGACACTTCTCCGTCAAAGAAGCCCAGCACTTTCAGGGTCGCCAGCTCCCGGCGGCGCTCATTGATGCTGATGTTGTTCAGGTTATACTGTACAACAAACGCCAGCAGACCCGCCGATACGATCAGCACGATGATGACCAGATCCAGCGCGCTCAGCATGGTTTCAATCGTCTCCTGCAGCGACTCTGTGTAGGTAATGCTGAGTGCCGCTTCACAAGTCAGAAGTGTGCTGCCGATCTCTTCCAGCGCCGCCGGAGCGGCATCTGTCGTCTCCCCGGAAACGCAAAAGAAAATACTGTTGTACTCCGGTTCCTCGCCAAACACTTCCTCGTAAAGTGCCGGTGTCAGATAGATGTAATTATAAAGGTAATTCTCACACACGGCCGCAATCGGTATTTCAGCCGTTCCGCCGTCATCTGTGCTGACCATCAGCGTATCTCCGGCAGAAAGATTAAATTCCTGCGCAATCTTTTCCGTAATGATCGCACCCTCATCGGTCAGTTCGTATATCTCGTCCTCTGTCCGGCTGCGGAAGGTCAGATATTCCCCGATATCATCCAGATTCTCCGGCACATAAGCATAGAGCGACCACTGCTTCCCGGTGCCGTCCGCGTCCTGCTGGGCGATATCCACATTCTGCATATAAAAACGCTTTGACGACGTGATTGCTTCCTCCGACGCTGCTTCCCTGTACAGTTCCTCCAGATCGGCCTCTTTGGCCTCCGGGTCATAGACGAGCATTGCGTCATAGGTCTGAAGTTCGCTAAACTGCAGTACGCCGACATCCCCAATGGAATCCCGCAGGCCATAGCCCACCAGCAGCAGGCCCATGCAGCCGCCAATGCCAAAAACGGTCATCAGCATACGGCCTTTGTATCGCATCAGGTTCCGCACGGTGGATTTCCAGTTAAAATTCAGATGCTTCCATATAAATGGGATGTGTTCCAGGAAAACCCGTTTGCCCTCTTTCGGTGTAGGCGGGCGCATCAGCTGCGCCGGAACAGCGCCAAGTGCGCGATAACACGACGCGAGTGCGGCGCCGACCGTACATACCACAGCGATGCCGGAAGCAGCCAGACCATAGCCCCAGTTGTATGGAAGCAGGATATTCGGCTGGTACACGTATAGGATCTGGTAGGCCTTGATGATGACCCACGGAAAGACCTTCTCTCCGAATAAAATACCAAACACGCTTCCGCACAGGGTCGCCCAGAATGCGTATTTCAGATATTTTTTTGCAATATCCCATTTGCCATACCCAAGCGCTTTTAAGGTACCGATCTGCGTGCGCTCCTCCTCAACCATACGGGTCATGGTCGTCAGACTGATCAGCGCCGCAACCAGGAAAAAGATCACCGGGAACACCTGCGCGATGTTCGTCATACGTTCTGCGTTCTCCCCGTACTCCGTGTTCTCCGGAAGGCAGCTGCGGTCATACACATACCAGTCCGGCAGGCCAAGTTCAGAAAGTTCCTGCTCCGCATCCGCGATTTCCTGTTCCGCGTCCGCGATTTCCTGTTCCGCGTCCGCAATCTCCTGCTCTGCGTCCGCAATCTCCTGCTCCGCCTCAGCCTTTCCTTCCTCGTAATCCGCCCAGCCGTCCGCAATGGTCTGCTCGTTTTCCGCAATTTCCGATTCCGCATCCGCGATCTGCCCCTGCGCGTCTGTGAGTTCCTCTCTGGCATCCGCGATCTCAAGCCGTCCCTCGTTCAGCTGTTTGACTCCGTATTTATATTCATACAGAGAAGAATAATATTCCGCCCAGCCGTCATCCAGCTCTGTCCGGGCTTCCGCAAGCTGCACGCGCGCCTCTTCCAGCGCGGCATAGCCGTCGTCCACCTCCGCCTGTGCCTCCGCAAGAGATGCCTCGGACTCCTCCAGCTGCGTCTTCGTGGCAGCAAGCGTTTCCTTCGCCGCCGCAAGTTCCTGCTTTTTTGTCTCCAGTTCTTCTTTTCCCGACGCAAGCTGAGCCGCGACTGCATCCAGTGTCGCCTGTCCTTCCTCCAGCTGCGTCTTTGCTGCCGCAAGCTGTTCCTCCCCGGCCGTCAGGGTCGCTTCCTGCTCCGCGATCTGCGCGGAAGCAGCATCCAGCGCCGCTTTCGCCGCCGCCATCTGTGTCTCCTGCGCATCCAGCTGCTCCTTTGTCGAAGAAAGAGCCGACGATGCGGCGTCCAGCGCACTCTTCTGTTCGGCAAGCGTGCTTTCCGCGGTCGCCAGCTGACTCTGCAATGCCGAGGCCGTTGCCTGTGCTTCCGCAATGGTCTGCGGCAGCGAGGCCACCTGCGCGTTTATCGTATCCAGATTCGTTTTCGCCGACGTCAGTGCCGACTGTGCTTCGGACAATGTTGTCTGAGCCGATGTGAGCGCCGACTGTGCTTCGGACAATTCCGCCTGCTTTTGCGCAAGTGTTTCCTCCGCGGCAGCAAGCTGTTCCTTCAGTTTTGTCAGTTCTTCTTCGCCTGTTCCATTCGTCTCGGCTTCTTTTACCTGCGACTGCAGCTCCGTTACTGCCGACTGAGCCGCCGTGTATGCACTCTGCGCGCTTTTTGCCCTCTCCGCCGCCGTATCATACGTTTTCTGCGCGCTCTCCGCCGCTGCCGCAGCCGTATCATACGCCGACTGAGCGCCGCTTACCGAGCCAACTGCCGTATCATACGCACTCTGCGCGGCCGTCACCGCCGCGGCGGCGGTATTATAACCTGCACGCAGACTTTCCACCTGCGCGGCCGCCGTGTCATAGGCACTCTGCGAAGACGCCAGCTCTTCCGCACCGGCATTGTAAGTCTCCCACGCCGCATCCAGTTCGGCGCGGCCTGCGTCATAGGTGCTCTGCTGTGCCGAGAGTTCCTCTTTTGCCGCCTCAAGAGCGGTTCTGCCGGCTGCCAGTTCCGACTCGGAAGTCTCATAAGCGCTCTGGCTCGCTGTCAGGTCTTTCACGCCCTGTTCATACGCGGCCTGCCCTTCGGCAAGCTCGGATTCTGCTTCCGTAATCTGTGTCTCGCCGGACGCGACCTCTGCCAGAGCGGAATTATACTGTTCCCAACCGGATGTGATCTGCTCCTGCCCGGAATCAATCTCTTCCTGCGCCGACTCCAGCTGCGCCGTCGCCTCCTCAGACTCGCTCTCATACTCGGCAAGCCCGTTTTTATAATCCACCTCGCCTGATTTCAGCGTAGCAAATGCTTCCTTTATCTGGCTTCTCGCCTCGGCAATCGTCTCTTCATTTTCGGCAAGCTGCGCTTCGCCATCCGCCAGCTCCGACTCTGCCTCCGCTACCGTCTCTTTCGAATCTTCCAATTCCGATCTGCCGTCCGCCAGCTGATCCTCCGCGTCCAGAAGCTCCGATTCCGCCTCCGCCAGCTCGGACTCCGCCTCCGATTTTGCGTCCTCAAGTTCCGTCTTCGCGTCTTCCAGCTCCGCCTTGCCGTCTTTGACCTCCTGCTTTGCTTCCTCGATCTCCGATTCCGCTTCCTCAATCACTTCCGCGTAACGGACTTCGCACCGAACACCCTCGATGGCCTCAATCCGCTCCAGCACTTCTTCTACCAAATCGTCATAGGCGTCCGTATAGGCCGTCTCCTCTTTCGCGCCCTCCACCTGCACATATACGACACTGTAGACATCCGAATCAAATTCCTCCGCCATCACGTAAACAAAGCCTGTGACCTCGCCCGTCCCAAGCGTCGTGCTGCCGCGGTCCAGAGCGATGTAGCAGGGGCTGTAGCCGATGCCGGTGATCGTGAACTTCCGATGAACCAGAGCGCTGTCGTCCTCATCTTCCACCATAATCTCCAGCACGTCACCGACCTCATAACCGCAAGCGTCCGCAAAATCCTGATCCAGAAAACATTCACCCGCGTTTTCAGGAAGACTGCCTTCCATCAGGGCGGCCTCGTTCATCGTTTCCGGAAAAGCCTCTACGTGAAGTACGGAACGCGACTCATCATCCCCTGCGTAGACGTCCTCCATATAGCTGCCTTCGGCCAGTGCTACGCCTTCCACATCCGCAATCGCGTCGACATCATCCTTTGTCAGTCCCATCGTACTGATCACGCGGATATCCATTAAATTATAATCGTCGTAATAAGCGTCCTCCGTGGAACGCATGTCCGGCGCCGCAGACTGAAGTCCGGAAAAAAAAGACACGCCCAGTGCCACAATCAGAAAAATGGACAAAAAGCGGTTCCTGCTCTTTTTTACTTCCATTCGGAAGTCTTTTTTCAACGCTCTTTTTTTCATATCCGATCCACTAAAATACTGTCTCCTGGCGGCACGGAAATCCCGCCGCCCGTTTCCTTTATCCCGCAACTGTTACCATTCGATGTTCTCCACCGACATCGGTTCTTCATTCAGGTACAGATCAGACACCTGCCCGTTCTTGATCCGGATCACGCGGTCTGCCATCGGGGCAATCGCCGAGTTGTGGGTGATCACGATCACCGTCATCCCTCTCTCACGGCACATATCCTGCAGCAGTTTTAAGATCGACTTGCCGGTCTGGTAGTCCAGCGCGCCGGTCGGCTCATCGCAGAGCAGAAGTTTCGGATTCTTCGCAAGTGCTCTGGCGATCGACACGCGCTGCTGCTCGCCGCCGGAGAGCTGTGCCGGAAAATTCTTCATCCGCATCCCAAGACCGACCTCTTTCAGCACCGTCTCCGCATTCAGCGGATGACGGCAGATCTGGTTCGCCAGTTCCACGTTCTCCAGCGCGGTCAGATTCTGCACCAGATTGTAAAACTGAAAGACAAAGCCAATATCATTTCTCCGATAAGCCGTCAGCTTCCTCTGGCTGTACTTCGCAATGTCATTTCCGTCCACCATCACACGTCCGCTGCTCGCCGAATCCATCCCGCCCAGAATATTTAAAACGGTTGTCTTCCCGGCGCCGCTGGGCCCGACAATAACGACAAACTCCCCTTTTTCTATTTCAAAATCGATGCCGTCCACCGCATGAATTTCGACCTCGCCCATACGGTAAATCTTTGTCACATGCTCCAGCTTTACATACGCGTCCATGAGAATTTCGTTTCCTTTCCATCCTGTTCACTTTTCACTCTTTTCTGAATAGCATGCCACAGACCGCATGCTCAGAACTTTTACTTTCATTTTAATTATAATGGGGAGAGCATGCAATCATTTTATGAAAATTTAAGAGAAATCCGGTCTCTGTGATTTTTTCTTTTCAAACGCGCTTTTTTATGATATGCTGTGATACGAAGCACAAAACAGCAGAGGAACAGACAGATGAACAGGAACGAACGTGAACTGAAAAATGACTGGGAGGATTCCTGGGAGCGTTCCGATCAGAACCGGGGCAACGGCCTGACGCCCGCACAGATTTTCCTGATTGTTCTGGCCGTGCTTCTTGCGGCGGCGCTGATTGGAATACTTTTGCTTTACTTTTTCAGGTAAGATGTGGTAGACTGTTTTTACCGACGAGGATGGCGGTATCCGACGTGAGTACGCACGGGTCATGCCATCTGTTTTTTTTTGGAAACAAGTCCAGAACAGCATCGAAAGGAGTTTCCTATGGCTATCAGCGAAAGAGAAAAGAAGATCCGGGACATCCGGCTGGAACAGCTTGCCAAATACTGCCTGACCTCCAGTCAGTTTGACCTGAATCTGTATACCGAATATGACGTAAAAAGGGGACTCCGTGAATCCGACGGCAAGGGCGTCCTGACCGGTCTGACCGAGATTTCGGATGTCGTGGGTTTCCGCACGGAAAACGGCAAAAAAACCCCGATGACGGTCAGCTCTATTTTCAGGGCTACAATATCATGGATCTGAAAAACGGCTTTGCGGACCGCCGTTTCAATTACGAAGAGATCGTTTATCTGCTCCTTTTCGGCGCGCTTCCGAACCAGGTGCAGCTGGACTCATTTCTGGAAATTCTCGCGCAGTACCGCGAACTGCCGAATAAATTTGTGCGCGATGTCATTATGAAAGCGCCGAGCGGAAATCTGATGAACGCGCTGCAGAGAAGTGTGCTGACGCTCTATTCTTACGATGAGAATCCCGACGATATCTCGATTCCGAATGTCCTGCGTCAGAGCCTTTCGCTGATCGCTTCCCTGCCGCTGATCTCCGTGTATGCCTACCACGCGCACAAGCATTACCACGACGATGAAAGTCTCGTTATCCGCTATCCGGATCCAAAACTGTCCACAGCGGAAAACATCCTGTGGACGCTGCGGGAGGACGGACAGTTTACCGAGCTGGAGGCACGGGTGCTCGACATTGCGCTTGTCATCCATGCGGAGCACGGCGGCGGCAACAACTCCACCTTCACCACCCATGTCGTCTCCTCAACCGAGACCGACACCTATTCCGCGATTTCCGCGTCCTTAGGCTCACTCAAAGGTCCGAAACACGGCGGTGCAAATCTGAAGGTTGAGCAGATGTTTGCCGACATCCGTGAGCATGTATCCGACTGGGAGAATGAGGGGCAGGTTGCCGATTATCTGAAAAAAATCATCAACAAAGAGGCGTTTGACGGCCGCGGCCTGATCTACGGTATGGGTCACGCAGTCTACACCTGCTCCGATCCGCGTGCGGTTATTTTAAAAGAATACGCCAGATCTCTCTCCGAAGAGAAAGGTCTGACGCGGGAATATGCCCTCTATGAGAATGTCGAGCGCATCGCGCGCGACGTCCTGACACATGAAAAGCATCTGCACAAACCGATCTGCTGCAACGTCGATTTCTACAGCGGATTCGTATACTCCATGCTGGGCATCCCGCAGGAGATGTTCACGCCGATCTTCGCGATCTCCCGTATGGCGGGCTGGAGCGCTCACCGCATGGAAGAGCTGGTCAACGGCGGTAAGATCATCCGCCCGGCCTACAAATACGTCGGCCACCATGTGCCGTATGTGCCGCTGGAAAGCCGGTGATGGGCGATAAGAAGCAATGAGGAGCCAATTTTCGCTTACACCAGGAACGGCGTCTCCTCCCCATTCATGAACTTCATGGCGCCGAGGATGGAATTTTCCGCCATATTGGCTACCGCTTCGTCCGTATAAAAAGCGGTGTGCGGGCTCACGAGGACGTTCGAGTAAGAGCGCAGGATCGCCAGCTTCGGGTTGTGCAGCGGCTCGCCCATACGATTGAAATAATATAACCCGCTCTCATGCTCGACCACGTCCAGACCGGCAAATCCAATCTTCCCGCTCTCGATGCCGTCAATCAGCGCATCCGTATCCACCAGTGCGCCTCTGGCGCAGTTGATCAGAATCACATCCTGCTTCATCTTTTCAATCGCCTGCGCATTGATCATATGATAATTGTCGTCCGTAGCCGGAGCATGCAATGTGATAATATCACACTCCCGGTAAATTGTGTCCAGGTCTGTGTACTGCGCATACTCTCTGACCTCATCGCTTTCATATATGTCATAGGCGAGCATCCTGCAGCCGAACCCGGAAAGATGGCGGATAACCGTTTTCCCGATACGCCCGGTGCCGATGATCCCTACTGTGCAGTCCTGAATCTCACGGCCAAGTTTTCCCTTCAGTGTGTAGTCCTGTATGGCGGCGCGCTCCATGATATGCGGCATTTTCCGGCAGCCCATGAGCATCATCATAATCGTGTAATCCGCCACGCTGTTCGGCGAATAGCTCACATGGATCACACCGATGCCCAGCTGCTTCGCGTACGCCGTATCAATATGATCGTAGCCAATCGTCCGTGTCGTCAGGCAGCGCACTCCAAGCTGATGGAAACGATCCAGCATCGGCCGGTCAATCACCGTGGTGATGATATCCACCACCTCATATCCCTTGCAGTAATCCAGATTCTCCATACACGGCGTCTCCGTTGTGTAGGCGTACTCAATCCCATATTTTCTGCAATATTTTTCAAAACACGGAAGTTCGTCAAACTCCCGCATACTGTACACATATAATTTCATCTGCACGGTCCTCCTTATATCTTTTATTCCGTCTCCCGGCATTTCTCATAGAGCACCACCCCGGTTTTTTTATTTCCGTATCTATTTCCGAATTTTCTTCCACATGAGAAACATCCAGCACATCAACCTCTTTATCAACCGCACGCCTTACATCTTCAATCAGTCCAATAAATTTCAATCCTTTCAGCCCACTGTCAACAAACAGATCCAGATCGCTTCGTACATTTGCGCATCCACATCCGTATGAACCAAACAAGACAGCCTTTTTTATATTATACCGTCGAAAAACCGGATTTAATTTATCTTTTATCTGAGATATCGTATATATTTCATCAGACATAGATTTATACCGCCTTTATCTATTTCTTTGCTGCTTTCATTTTCACAATATAATCTTCCGATAAGCTATAATAGCACAATCGCCAACCGCATACAACATGGATTTTCCGCAAAAAACCGGAAGCACGCATGCTCCCGGTTTCAGTTATACTATATATATTACTTCATGTCTGACTACTTTTATTCTGTTTCAGTTTCCTCCTCGGCTTCTATATCTGTCTCGGTCTCCGCTTCCGTCTCCGCTTCTGTTTCCGTCTCAGTCTCCGTTTCTTCTTCCTCCGGCGCGATCATATCAGACGCCGTATAACCAAATATGGTTGATAATACAGATTCAGAAATGGTGTGCACCTCAGTGGAGCCTTCCATCTGTACATAATAGTCGCCGTTGTCGTCCGTATCCCCGATCAGGAAAGTAACCGTCCGTTCAATCATTTCCACTTCCGTTTCGGTCTCTGTCTCCGTCTCCGCCCCGTCCTCTGTCTCCGTCTCCGCTTCTGTCGCGGCCTCTGTCTCCGTCTCCGCTTCGTCCTCTGTCTCCGCCTCTTCCTCATAGGTAATGGTCAGAGTGGCGGCCGGTTCATCCAGGCCGTATTCCGAGAGATCCGTGCAGTTGTGATCCAGATAATCCGTGTAGGAAAGCCCCGCGAGCGCGCTTGTCAGGGTATCGGCAATATCCGAATCCGCCTCGACGCCGTCCGCAAGTTCCTCCGCCGTAATGGTTTCGGTTTCTGCTTCCGTTCCCGCCTCATTCTCAGCTTCCGCGTCTTCCTCCGTTTCCGCCTCATTCTCAGCTTCCGCGTCTTCCTCCGTTTCAACCGAAATATCGGTTCCGCTCACCATCCAGAGAGCATCTTCCAGGTAGAGATGATAACTCTCCCCATCTGCCTGTTCCAGACTGACGCCGACAATCGTGGATGCCTGCAGTGTCGGAAGTTCCTCGCTCTCGGCATAATCGTAAAGGTCATCCGAAAAAGCACTGCTTAAATCCGTCGATACCGTATAAACGGTCGTTTCGTCCTCGTTCAGTATCAGATAATCATTCCCGGTAGAAGCATTGTTGTCGCCAATGGTGATCATGGTTTCTGTGCCGTCTTCGTCCGTAAATGTGATTGTATTCTGCGGATCGTCAAAGCCATATTCCGACGTATCTTCCACTTCCGTCAGCGTCCGCACGGATTTCAGTGAGGCTGCCTCATCGAGCGGAGCAAGCAGCGCGGACGCGTCGACCGGAAATGTCCCGTCATCATCCTTCTGCCATGTACCGTCGTCCTGCAGTGAGAAAGAGACCTGCTCCCCGTCTATTGTATAACTCACGGAAGTGATGGCTGAAGTATCCACCTCCAGTATCGTATCTCCCGCCGCCGCTTCTTCCTCGGCCTGCTCCGTCTTTTCATTGTACACAGTCAGGCCATAGTACACGCCGCACAGGAGTATGATAACGATGACTCCCGCTATTAATTTCAAACTTTTATTTTTTTTCATAGTACCGAATCCTTTCCTGACATGTCCCTTTATCGTTTTCTTCGGCTAAGCCAGATACCCAGTCCGATGATCAGCAGAGCGCCCGGAATAATCGCGATCGTCACAATACTCCAGAAGCTGATCGACGCACTCGTCAGGGTCAGATATTCGACACTCACACTCTTGGACGGCACGGATACCGAACTTTCCTGGTCGCAGGCCCAGCTCAGGGTATTCACAAAGAGCTGGTAGTTGCCGCCGGATACCATAGAGTTCGCGGAGTCATTTACGAGGGTAGAAGATGTAAATACCGCAATCTTCGTCTCGGCCTCTGTTGTTTCTTCCGCTTCCGTCTCAGATTCGGATTCTTCCTCTGTTTCGGCCGTGTCTTCCGCAGCATCCTCCGTTTCTGTCGTCTCCTCCGCTTCCGTACCATCTTCCGCGGCTTCGCTCTCATCTTCCGTTTCCTCATCTGCGGCCTCGGTTTCGGTTTCTGTTTCTTCCCCGACTTCCAGTTCATCCAGCCAGCTTACCAGATCCGTGTCCTCATCCACGGAGGATGTTTCCTCCAGAAGTTCATCTGTCAGCTCCACCGTCTCCGTGATCAGCACACCGATGTCAAACGGCCCGTCAATATCGCCGTCTTCCTCCTCATAAGTCGTCATATTCTGTACGTCGACCTTTGAATAGGAGCTGTCAGACGTTGTGAGAATACTGCTGACGGACAGCGTATCCCGCACGTCCTCCGTAGTCTCAATGCCCTGCGCCGCCGTGAGCAGTACATACGCGCTGCCGCCGGAAAGGTCAGACGACACATCCGTGCTGTTGATGTCCGGCACCAGATAATACGGCACCTGTACATAATAATTGCTGTTGCCCTCGATAACGATGCCGTCCACCAGTTCCGTCCCGTAATAGTCCAGAACGGTGTTCAGGTTCGTCAGTTCCGTTGTAACATAATCGGTAATGATGATCGCGCTGCCGCCGCGCCGCAGGTAGTTGATGATCTTCTGCGCCTCCGCTTCCGAAATATCCGACGTCGGCGAACAGATCAGCAGACAGTCCGCGTCATCCGGCACTGCATCAGATGTCACCAGATTGAGTTCCTCTACCTCGATGTTTTCTTTTTCAATCGAAGTCGTCAGCGTATCCGTCAGTTCCAGCTCATTGTGTCCGGTCAGCGTATACAGTTTCGGAAGATTGTCGCTTGTCAGCGCCGCGATCGCGCTGGTGATCTGCCCCTCCGCGTCGAAACCGCTGGTCGTATACGAATAATACGTATAACTGAACTCATATTCATACATATCATCGTAAGAGATCACCTTACTGTTGTCCCCGCACACAATGATCACGCTGTTGTCCGAGAGCGTTTCATCGGTATACTGCGAGGTAAACTGGGGATAAAGCACCGGGTCTTTCTCGATCACCGTCAGATGGGAGGAAAGATCGTTGTAACGGTCCAGAAGTCTGGATACGGTTTCGTCCCGGTTGCTGTCCTCCAGGATATAATAAATGGTAACGTCCTCGGTCAGGCCCTCAACGAGTTCCTTTGTCGTATCCGTCAGCACGGAAAGCTGCTGTCCGCTTAGATCAATCTGTGTATACTGCGACGGGATCTGACCTGCGATCAGGTTTACGATCAGTACCGCCACCACCACAATCACGGTCAGCGCAATACTGTAAGAGCCGTGCCGCAGCTGACGGAGATTTTTCTTCAGGCGCGGACGCCTCTTTTTTATATCCAGTTCCTGCTTATTCGATTCTTCATTATTTGGGTTCATCAAATTTATACCTCCATAGCTGTTCCGAACATTTCCTTTAGCTCCAGCGCCGTTTCTGGATCGTCTCAACCGTCAGAAACAGTGCGACCACGATCACGGATACATAATACACAATCCCCGTAACATCAAATATGCCGCTGTAGAACTCGGAAAAATGATCCGACAGGCTGAACACGCTTAAGATATTCTGAATCAGACCTTCAAACGCGCTTGCATTAACAACATAGACGATAATCAGCGCCGCCTCTCCTGCAATGCCGCAGATGGCAGCTATGAGAGCGTTTTTAATCATGGAATAAATCACCAGCGCCGCGATCAGAACAAGCACAAGCAGTACATAAAACGAGCCGTCCGCCGTTTCCGGAAAGAACCCGGCAATCCCGTCCATCACGTAGCACACAAACAGAACCAGAAATGTCAGCACCGCAGCAATGATCTGGCTCTCTGTCACGGACGAGATAAAGAGTCCGATCGCCAGAAAGCTGCATCCCATCAGGAAAAAGCCAAACATTGCCGTGTAAGTCTCAGCAAAATAAATCGTCCCGAACTGTGAAAGGATCAGGGGATAAAGCGCCAGAATCAGCATCGGAATCAGAAAAATAGTCATAAGCGCCAGATATTTGCCCACAACGATCTCTGTCACTGTCACCGGCGCGGTCAGCAAAAGCTGATCTGTCTTCTGCTTCTGCTCCTCGGCAAGCACGCGCATCGTCAGAACCGGCACCGCGACCAGCAGCACGATCAGCACGGCGGAAAGGGTGTAGGCAAATTTCGGATAAGCCGACTGCAGATTGTACGCGGTAAAGTAAATGCCGGTCACCAGAAGGAAAAGCGCCATAAACACAAAGCCAACCATCGAATTCAGGAAGCCTTTGACTTCCTTTTTATATATCGCTATCATATCATTCCTCTCCTTCCTGCGGATTCACAGCCCCGGTCTGCTCCCCGGCAATCGCTTCCGTATTTTGTTCAACGGTCCTCTCATCGGACACAGCCTGATTCTGTCCGGCTGTTTTCTCCATAGTCACGGATTTGCCGCCAAAACCGAAGCGACGCTTTTTCTTAGGTTTCTCCTCGGCCGGATGACCCTCTGTCAGTTCGAGGAAGATATCCTCAAGGGATACATGCGTATGCTGCATACGCAGGATCGCTTTCTTCTCCTGCGCGCACATATAGAAAATCATTTCCCGCAGGTCGTTCTCAGCCTCCGTCTGAATCACCACATCGCAGGCTCCGTCCTCAGAAGAATTTTTCACATCAAGGGACTGGACTCCGGGCAGAGAACTCAGCATTCTCCTTACATCCGCCTCTTTTGCACGAATCGTCAGTTCCAGAGAGCCGGAACCTCTCATCAGATTCATCAGATTCTCCGGCGTATCGCTCGCCACCAGCTTTCCATGCGCGATAATCATGATATGGTCGCAGATCGCGCTGATCTCCGAAAGAATGTGAGAACTTAAAATGACCGTATGCTTCTGGCCAAGGCTTTTGATCAGCTCACGGATCTCAATGATCTGCTTCGGGTCAAGCCCCACCATCGGCTCATCCAGAATAATAATATCCGGGTATCCGAGTACCGCCTGTGCCAGGCCGGTCCTCTGCCGGTAGCCCTTGGAAAGGTTGCGGATCAGGCGTCCCTGCATTTCCATAAGTCCGGTCGTCTGCATCACCTCAAGGATCATCGCTTCCCGCTCGTCCCTGGGAATCTTTTTCAGTTCTGCCGCAAACTGCAGGTATTCCAATACCGTCATATCCGGATACACCGGCGGAATCTCCGGCAGATACCCGATGCATTTTCTGGCCTCTTCCGGTTCTTCCAGAATATTGTGGCCGTCAATCACCACCTCGCCGGATGTCGGCGCGATGTAACCGGTCAGAATGTTCATCGTCGTGGTTTTTCCGGCGCCGTTTGGCCCGAGAAAGCCGTAAATCTGTCCTTTTTCTACGGTAAAAGATAAATCATCCACTGCGGCATTCGAGCCGTAGTGCTTTGTAAGATGGGTTACTTCGATCAAGATAGTCCCTCCCGTTCTGCTTAAGATATCTTATAGACTGCCGCACAGTCTGTCTTATGAGATTGTAGGGAAAGATTGTGTCCATTTCGGGATAAGAGTGTGTCTAAAGTGTGGTCTGATTTGTTTATATTGCAACGTCCGTCAATTTATGCTAATGTAAACAGGACAGTCAGAAACAGCCTCCCGGTCCGTCAAAGGCAGGCTTTATCTGAAACAATTACGGAAAGAATATGGTTTATAATTATGCATGAAAATATCTTTTTAATCGGATTTATGGGAGCCGGAAAATCAACCGTCGCACGTACGCTGCACAATGAATACAGAATGCGCCTGATCGAGATGGACGAACAAATTGAGGCGCAGGAAGGGCGTTCTGTTTCCAGAATCTTTGTGGAAGACGGGGAAGCATATTTCCGCGCTCTGGAGACAAAACTGCTGCTGGATCTCGCCAACGAAAACAACACCGTCGTCTCCTGCGGCGGCGGTGTACCAATGCGCGGGGAAAATATAGCGGCAATGCGTGCCTGCGGCCGAATTATTTATCTCAGCGCCGCTCCCGAAACCATTTATGGCCGTGTGAAAAATTCTCATACCCGCCCGCTGCTTGAGGGAAAT
Organism: Clostridiales bacterium; assembly: GCA_020860715.1. Taxonomy (GTDB): domain Bacteria; phylum Bacillota; class Clostridia; order Lachnospirales; family Lachnospiraceae; genus Choladousia. The sequence goes on from JAJBTU010000024.1 coordinate 19,878, forward strand.
ATGAATGTCGAATATATTGAAGCCCTGATGAAAAAGCGGCTTCCAAAATATCTGGAAGCCGCCGATCTGACAATAGAAACGGACGGGAAATCCGCCCTGCAGATCTGCAGGGAAATCCTTGCGGATATGTAATGTATCGTTTTCGGGCATTCCCTGCGATTCCACTGAGAGAATGCCGGCGCGGCAGGAGAAATCAGGCGCCCGTGATCCAGCTCTCCATCCAGGTATGCACAAGCTGCGGCCACACAGCCACTTCGCTCTGCGTCCAGCCGCCGTCTGCCGAACCGGTCAGTCTGGTCCCAAGCGACAGGCCATGTCCGCCCTTTTCAAATATGTGAAGTTCTGTCGGAATATGATGCTGCACCAGCGCATTCGCCAGAAGCAGCGTATTCTGCACCGGCACACAGTCATCTTCGTATGTGTGCCAGATAAACGTGCGCGGCACCTGATCTCCAACACAGAATTCCAGCGACAGTTCTTCCTTTTGGGCTTCATAATCCTTACCAAGCAGGTTGCAGAAAGACCCGTCGTGCGCAAACTCCCCGGACGTAATGACCGGATAGCAGAGAATCAGCCCATTCGGCTGAAGCTGAGCGGACGTTTTCGATAAGGCTTCCGACAGAAACTCCCGGTTCCAGAACATCGAATAATTCGCCGCCAGATGTCCTCCCGCGGAGAAACCGGACACAACAATTTTGTCCGGATCCACATGCCATTCTTTTGCGTTTTCGCGAATCACCGCTACCGCCCGGCCAAGTTCCAAAAGAGCGGCCGGATATACGGCCGGGGCCACCGAATAACGCAGTACCGCCGCATGATATCCCATAGACAGGTACTGCACCGCAATGATATCCGCTTCCCGGTCTGAGGTAAACTCATAGCCGCCGCCCGGACAGATGATCACGATCGGACGCGTCTTCATCGGAATCTCCGGCGAATCCTCAAACAGAAACAGATGCAGCGCCGCATACTCCATAGAACCTTTGTTTTTGATATCAATTGTCTCGTATTTCATCGCAGTCTCCTCTGTTAAAAATAAGTCTGCCATTCCGGCCCTGTACCGATACGGCAGACTTAAATCCTCTGTTAATTCTCTTTATTCTTCTTCCGACTCAGATTCCGCTTCGGTCACGTCAGCCTCTCCGCTCTCAGATTCTGCCTCGGTCTCAGACTCGGCCTCTCCGCTCTCAGATTCCGCCCCGGTCTCAGATTCCGCTTCGGTCTCAGACTCGGTCTCTCCGGTCTCAGATTCCGCCTCGCTCTCAGACTCGGCCTCTCCGGTCTCCGTCTCAGTCTCTTCTACATACAGTTCCAGATTAAAATCAAACGTAATGGTTGCGAGAACATCCGAATCCTCCGTGATGTCGCTGTCCTCTTCCCACTCCTCATACAGAGCATCAATTGCTTCTTCTTTCCGTTCCTCGACAATGCTCTCTTTTTCTTCCTCAGTCGCTTCCTCATCAAATGCGCTGATCACGTGTACAACATAATAGCCGTTCGAAGCCTCCACCGGGTATTCCACCAGAGTGTCATCATCCAGACCCTCCGTAGATGTGATCAGCCCCTCTACAACCGATGTACTGTCCGCACCGAATGTAATCTCATTGGTCGTATAATCCTCATCGACCTCGGCTGCTGCATCCGCCAGTTCCAGACCTTCCTCCTGAACCAGAGCAATGATCTGCTCCGCTTTCGCGTACGCTTCCTCCATCGCGGCAACGACTTCCGGATCTTCCGTCTCGGTCTCCGTCTCTTCCTCCGAAGAATCTTCTGCTTCCGACGCATCCTCTGCCTCGGAATCGCTCTCATCGGCTTCCGCTGCGTCCTCTTCCGCCGCATCGGTATCCGCTTCCGACTCCGTCTCATCTGCGGACATCGTCCTGGCTGCGGTATTGCCCGTCAGAAGTGCGGTCTCAGATTCCTCATCAACAGACGTCTCCGCTGCAGTCTCTTTCTCTGTTTCCGCGTCAGTCACAGCTTCTGTCTCGTCCTCCGCGGCGCTCTCGCTCTCCGCTTCCTCCGTCTCAGTCTCTTCTTCCGTCTCGTCTTCGGTCTCCATCGCGACATAGACGTACTCAATGCGGCGCTGCGCCGCCTCCTCATCAGATACCTCCGTATCCACATCCGCACTCATCGCGACTTCCATCTTCGTCTGAATCGTGATCAGCTGTAAATACTCTTCGATGATCTCCTGTGTCGCGGACATCGCTTCCAGCGTCTCCTCATCGTTCGCCTCGATAAACGCGGCGGCAGCTTCTGAGATCGCCGTCTCTTCCTCCTCAGTCAGAGCCACATCATACTCGTCCATATGCTGTCTCGCCAGCACCATCTCCTGAAGGGTTTCCACACAGCCCGTGATCACCATGTCTCCGATCGTGTAGTCGTCGCTGTATGCATAGGAGAAAGGATTGTCCCCGAAATAATACTCATACATTTCCTGCGTCTGTGCCTGCGAATAATGCACCGCAAAGCTGACCAGACCGGCTGAGACAGTCTCCTCATTCACCGTCAGGACGGCTGCATCCGCATCAAATGACGATTCCTCGTTCTTCGAGCAGCCTGCCAGCGAAGTCATCACCAGACTCGCGCTCAGCAATGTGATACCCGCTCTTTTCATTCCCGTATTCATTATCAATAGTCCTCCGTTTTTCTCATGCAAAAGCGCCCCTTTTGACAGCGCAGTTTCTCTCTGCTCTTGCTTTCTGCATTTTTTTACCCGCGACGCTTCTTTCTTCTCTTCACAGCGGCGCTCATTGGACTATTATAATCTTTTTCAGCGCATATCGCAACATGAAAATAATTTTTTCACATTGTCTTTTCCTCAGTCATCTTTCCCGGTCGGACTCACACGGAGGTTCAACGGTACGTTTTCTCTTCGTGAACAGGAATGCGCCGAGCGTCACGGTCAGCGGAACTGAGAGCACAATGCCAAAGCTGCCGGAAAGGCCCTGCATGATCGCGATGCCAATATTGTTTGAATTGATAAGCTGCTGATAGGGAAGGTTGTAGGCATAATCCAGCAGCAGCGTACTGGTGCTGGTTCCCACAAATGCCAGGATCAGTGTATTGCTGTCAGTCCCCATCATATCCCGGCCGACACGCATCCCGGCAAGCCAGAGCTCCTTTCGGCTGATACCCTGGCCCGCTCCATTTTTTCCGCTGTGGATGTCTGTTGATTCATCGGATGCCATATCTGCCGAATCCGGTCCGCTTGCTTCTTCCAGGGCAGCAGCCGCAGCGCTTGCCGCTTCCATCTGCCGGGCAATCTCATACATCGCGCTGGAGACGGACATGGCCACATCCATGGTCGCACCAAGCGCGGAAATCAGCAGACCGGAAAAAAGCAGACCGCCAACCTGTATCCCTTTCACATTCCAGAGCGTGATGAGGCTTTCAATATCGGATACATTATAGCCGGTAATACCGGACGCTTTGCTGAACAGGATCGCTGTGATCCCGGCGCTTAAGATTCCCGTGACCGTGCCGCCGATCGCGCAGACAGTTTTTCTCGTCGCGCCGCCGATCAGATACATCGTGATCAGCGTCGTGATGAAGCAGACAAATACCGCCACCCAGAACGGGGAATAGCCCCGGTAAATCAGGGGAATATAGAGAAAAATCACACTCACAAAGGTAAATATCAGGCCAAGGCTTCCTTTGACGCCCTGCTTTCCACCGATCACACAAAGCAGCAGCAGATAGAGCGCCGCAAAAATGTAGATCACCCATTCCCGGTCTTTCGTGTAGACACTCGCAACCGTCACGTCGCCCGAAACGCTCTGCATGACGATCACATGCATACCAACGGTACATCCCGCGCCAAACAGATAGCCGGAGCTGCTTGTCATCTCAATGGTTTCCCCCTTGCGAACACCGGTAAGCATTTCCACCTTCACTGTCTGCTGCCCGGAACGGGAGCCGTCCGACTGCAGATTATCCTTCACGATCTCAGTCACTACACCCTTTTCGAAAGTCTGTCCGCTGCGGTTTACCAGTTCTGTGATCTCCACATCGTTGGCCCACAGGATCAGTCCGGCAAATGCCGCGAGCATCAGAAGCGGGATGATGATTTTTGTAAGTTTCTTTTTCATTGTGATTCCTCTTTCTAAATATTGTCAGCAATATTTTTTCCCTGCCGAATCATACTCTTCCTGAATGATTTCCTTTACCGGGTATGGGAAAACGTGTTACCGTCCGAACCATATTTTTCATGTGAAACAGATCTATACAAAACGGCGGGCTTTGCTTGCGCAAACCCGCCGCCCATAACTCACACCTGCCCGTAATTCTGTCTTACATCTAAATCTTCGGAAAATTAACCGTCCGCCTGTATTACTCTGCCGTCTTCACGATTGTGAATGCCTCGTCAATGGTCTCTACAGAGCCGTCGTCCGTGATCTGATAAGTCTCTACAGAGAAGGAATCAGCGGTCATGGTAATGATCGAATAGCTCGGCAGCCAGTTCTGGCTTCTCTCCTCAATGTAATCCTGCTGTGCTGTGATCAGCTCATAGAACTTGGAACCACTTGCGGAGTTCGCTGTCAGATAAAGGATACCTTCCGGATCCGTTACGGTATCTCCGTCTACATCCTCGATCGTGTAGCAGAGGTTGTCTTCCTGGAACTCAGCCAGAGCCGCTTCCGCTTCCTCATCGCCCTCTTCCGGGTTCAGTTCGATCTGCTCACCGCTCTCCACGTTTGTCGCGTGATCCCAGTCATAATCCGTGCCGTCCTCGTTCAGAGAGAATTCATAGCCCTCATGCTCCTCGCTGTCGCCGTACAGAAGTTTCGAACGGCTGTAGGTATGATCATGACCCTGAAGAACTACATCGATATCGTACTCATCAAATACCGGCGTCAGCTGGGTACGAAGGATCATGCCGTCTGTGTCAGAATGGTCAAGACCGGTACCGTAGATATCCTGATGCATGGTAACCACACGCCATGTCGCATCCGGATATGCCGCAACCGCCTCATCGATCGCCTGCTGATGCTCCGCTACATTGTAGTTATTCGTGTTCAGCACGATGAACAGGCCGTCGCCGTAAGCATAGTAATAATCGCCGCCAGCGGTCGTTGCGCCAAGTTCTGTCGCATTCGGGTTGTTGAAATGATACGTATAATCTTCGTTGAGAGAATCATGGTTGCCGATCGTCGTTGCCACCGCAAGTCCGGAGAGCACGTCCGACTCCAGATAAGCCGCATACTCCTCTTCCTTTGCGCTGCCGGTCTTGTTCACCTGATCACCTGCAGAGATCATGAAGTTCAGATCGCTGTTTTCCGATGTCGCGATCTCCAGTGTACGGTTCCACGCAAAACCATCGTTCTCAGCCGCCGTGTTTGCTGCGCCTTCATCCGCTGCCAACTCGCCGTCGCCCTGGGTCTGTCCCTTGGAAGCACCGATCTGCGGGTCGCCTACATAAAGAATTTTCACGGTATCAAGACTTCCGGTCGTATATTCCTTTACTTCAGTCTGCTCACCGTTCTTCTCTACTGTATAATAATAAGTGGTCTCCGCCTCAAGGCCGGTCACGGTCACATGGTTGTAATGATACTCCACACCGCCCGTCAGGTCTGTATTCACATCTCCGCTGGTGCCCGTAAACTCTTCCAGTGCGTCCGCGTCCGTTCCGAAATGAACTACCGGCGTCGCATCGCTTCCGATATTCTCGCTGTACCACGCGAAGTTGAGCTCTGTCTCATCTGCGCCAGGAGTCAGGGAAACCTTTGTATAATCTGTCGCGATCGTCTCCCACTCGCTCTCCCACTCGCTCCATGCGTCACCGCCTGTAACGCTGGAATCATTGTAATGATCTGTTGATGCAAAAGCTGTCTGTGCTGACATTGCAGAGCCGACGATTGCGGCTGCTGTCAGAATGCTGATAAATTTTTTCTTATTCATACATGAACCTCTTTTCGATTTGGTATCCTCAATATTCCATTTCCGCGGAACTGCCGATTTTACTGCAGCAGCTCCACAGCCTTGTCCTTTTTGAAGTTCCGCATTTGTAACGGATACTTCAGCGGACTTTTTATTTCGGACTCTTTACAGGTCCTTTTAAAGATCAACGTTAATCACAGGGATCATTATAGAGAGGAAAAGTAAATTCCAAAATCTTGAAAGGTAAATTGTTGGTAAAATAAGTGTGCGGTAAAAAGTAAGCAGCATTTATTCGGTCTGGCTTTAAGGGGCGGGTCGGAAAAGCTAACGGTCACGCAAGTTTCCCGATCGCCGCCACGAGCTCCTTCGCAAGAGAAAGTGTATCTCCGTCTTCTTTTCCGCCTACGCGGGCGCGTGTATAAATGAACTGCGGCGCTGCGGCCGCACGTTTTGCCGTGTTCCCGGTACCTGCAGCATGAGCCTTGTCCGTCTGCGCCTGTGATTCCGCTCTGTCCCGGCCGGAATGAACGGCGTCGGTCCGCAATGAATCTCCGGCTGCGCTCCGGCTGCCGCCGATGCTCGCCTGTGCGGGGCTGAAAACAAACTTCAGCCGCCCTTTATAGTCCTTTAAAAGGGAATCGATTTTGCTCACGTCGATCTGCGCCCGCTCATACATCTGAATGCGGATCTCATTCCCTTTCTGTGCAAGCTCCACGATCCAGGCATCATGCGCAAGCGCCCGCAGGCGGGCGATCGAGAGCAGATTCTGTACAGAGCGGGGCGGCTCGCCAAAGCGGTCAATCAGTTCTTCCAGCATATCCTCCTGCTCCTCTTCGGTGCAGATGGCGGCAATGCGCTTGTAAACGTCCAGCTTCTGCGCTTCACTCTGGATATAGCGTTCCGGGATGAACGCGTCAATATCCAGATCAATCGTCGTCTCAAACGCATCCTGCGGCGGCATCTCTCCCTGCAGTTCCTTCACAGACTCGTTCAACAGCTTACAATACAGGTCATAGCCGACCGCCTCCATGTGGCCGGACTGCTCGCTGCCTAAAAGGTTGCCCGCGCCGCGGATCTCCAGATCGCGCATGGCAATGCGGATGCCGCTGCCGAGCTCGGTGAACTCACGGATAGCAGAAAGGCGTTTTTCCGCCACTTCCCTGAGCATTTTGTTCCGGCGGTACAAAAGAAACGCATAAGCCGTACGGTTGGAACGCCCGACACGCCCGCGCAGCTGATAGAGCTGGGCAAGCCCCATCGTATCCGCGTCGTGGATAATCATGGTATTCACATTCGAAATGTCCAGTCCCGTTTCGATGATCGTCGTCGTCACAAGCACGTCGATGTCGCCATTGATAAAATCATACATGATTTTTTCCAGCTCATGCTCCTTCATCTGTCCGTGCGCAAACGCCACCCGGGCCTGCGGCACCAGGGCGGCAATTTTATTTGTGATCTCCGCAATGGTGCTGACGCGGTTGTATACATAATACACCTGCCCGCCGCGGTTCAGTTCACGGCTGACTGCCTCGCGCACCATCTCCTCACTGTATTCCATAACATAAGTCTGGATCGGGACACGCTCAAGCGGCGCCTCCTCCAGCACGCTCATATCACGAATGCCGGCCAGACTCATATGAAGGGTTCGCGGAATCGGCGTTGCGGTCAGCGTCATCACGTCAATATCCGTCTTCAGCTGCTTGATCTTTTCCTTATGCGCCACGCCAAAGCGCTGCTCCTCATCAATCACCAGCAGCCCGAGATCTTTGTACTGCACATCCTTCGAGAGCAGGCGGTGCGTACCGATCACAATGTCCACAAGGCCGTTCTTTAAGTCCGTCAGCGTCTTTTTCTGCTCGGCCGGTGTGCGGAAACGGCAGAGCAGATCCACGCGCACCGGAAACTCCTTCATCCGCTGCGTAAACGTATTGTAATGCTGCTGTGCCAGGATCGTCGTCGGCACAAGATACGCCACCTGCTTGCCGTCCTGCACCGCCTTAAAAGCGGCACGGATCGCGATCTCGGTCTTGCCGTAGCCCACATCTCCGTAGATCAGCCGGTCCATGATCTTCGGGCTCTGCATATCCCGCTTCACATCCTCGATTGCGGCAAGCTGATCCTCCGTCTCCTCAAACGGAAACATCTCTTCAAACTCTTTCTGCCATACGGTATCTTCACTGTAGGTAAATCCGTCTTTTCGCTGCCGCTCGGCATACAGCTTCACCAGATCCTGCGCAATCTCACGAACCGCCGTGCGCACTTTCGACTTCGTGCGGTTCCACTCCTGCGTGCCCAGTTTATTCAGCTTCGGCGCCTTCGAATCGCCCTCCGCGTACTTCTGGATCACATCGAGCTGCGTCGCCGGGACATAGAGATTGCTCCCGCCGGCGTACTCGATCTTCATATAATCCTTGATGGTATGGTCGACCTCGATCTTCTCAATTCCCCTGTAGATGCCGAGGCCGTGATTTTCATGCACAACAAAATCGCCGATCGACAGTTCCGAAAAGCTGCTGATCCGCCTGCCCTCATAGCGTTTCTGTTTTTTTCGTTTCTTTTTTTCCTGGCTGAAGATATCGCTCTCCGTGATCACAACAAACTTAATCAGCGGATATTCGTATCCGCGCTTCGCGTTTCCGTAGGTGATCAGGATTTCCCCCGGCCGCACCTCGCGCGCAGCATCCTCCGTATAAAAAGCGGTCAGCCCTTCCCCGGTCAGGTCGCCCGCCAGACGATTCCCCCTCGTGCGCGAAGCCGCAAGCAGAACCACCCGATACCCGTTCTTTTTCCAGCTTTTCAGATCTTTTACCAGGAACTCAAAACTGTTGTTGTACGGGTTGACCGAGCGCACCGTCAGAGAGTATTTGCCGGAAACCGTCCAGGGCGCTTTCGCATTCTCCAGTGTGCAAAGCCCCACCGCGTTCCGCCTGCAGATGGCCGCCGCCGTCTCCTGTGCGGAAAACAGCAGCTTTGTCTGTCCCGGCAGCACATATCCCTTCTCCAGGCGGTTCTTCATGCTCTCGGAAAATTCCAGTTCGGCCGCATCGCCCGTCTCCGTCATCCGGTTCGGCTCATCCAGAAAAATCAGCGTCTGCTCCGGGTCAAAATAATCCAGAAAGCTGACCCGTTCCTCTACAAAATAATCAAGAAAGCCTTCCATAGAAAGCGGTTCCTGCAGCTCTTCCAGCTCATCACGGCAATCCTGAAGCAGCGTATGGATACGGTTGACCGCTTCCTGCGCCGATCCCATCTCCCGGAATCGTTTCTCTGCCGCGCCCGCCTCTTTTTCAATCCTTTTTTGCGCCTTCTTCCGCGCCGCCGCATCCGGGATCAGTTCCGCCGCCGGGTAAATGCGCACCGAATCCAGATTCTCAATCGAACGCTGGCTTTCCACATCAAAGCTGCGGATCGAGTCAACCTCCTCTCCCCAAAGCTCAATGCGGATCGGATTCTCCTCTGTCAGCGGAAAAATATCAATAATCCCGCCGCGCACCGCAAACTGCCCCGGCCCCTCGACCTGCCCGGTACGCTCATACCCCATCTGCACCAGCTGTTTTTTCAGGTCTTCCGTATCAATTTCCGACGGCATATCGTGCGCCTGCTCTGCGCCCGCATCCGTTTTCGCCGCCGGATGGCGAAGCCCCCCGCTCCCAATCTCAAGCACATATCCCATCCAGTCCGCAAACGGAACCATCCGGTTCATGCAGGCTGCCATCGTCGTAATAATGGTCAGGGGCTGCCGGTCCTTATTCTGATCTGCCTCCCTGGAACGTACCGTTCCCGGCCCGATCGATTCCGCAAGCGCCTTCAGCACCTGGAGCCTTTGCTGTTCCAGCAGGCTGCTCTGAATGTCCGCCTGAAAAAAGATCAGATCCTTTGCCGGAAAATATTGCACATTCCGGTCAAAAAAGCGATAATTCTCATACATCTCCTTCGCGCGGAGATCATTGTACGTAATGATAAGCGTGACAGGCCGGACCGCAGAGATCCCGGCGGATTCCGCCTCAGATGCAGACAACGCTCTGCCGCCGGATGAAGCGCCCCTTCCGGCCGACGATATTCTGCGGCAGAATTCTTCCGTCAGGCAGTACACAAAATGGGACTTCTGCGAATCAATACATCCAGTCACCTGAAGCAGACCGCGATTTCCCGCGGTCTGCTGACTGATCTCTTCAAATTCTCCCAATTCCCGCATGGGGGCCGTAAACGCTTCCATAACTGCTCCTGTTTCATTTATACTTTATACGCAATCCTCATCTGGCGGCGCTCCGACACATCAGGCCTGCAAAACATGCGCATTATATCGGTTCATCACCGCCTGCAGATCCCCGGTCAGCAGCATCGCCGCCGCATCCGCCGCATGCGAAAACGCCTCCGTCATCGCCGCCCATTCTTCCTCCGAAAAATGTCCCAGCACGTAATCCACGAGGTCATACTCCTTCGGCTTTTCGCCGACGCCGATCTTAACACGGGCAAACTCCTGCGTGCCAAGCTGCGCGATAATATTCTTGATCCCATTGTGGCCGCCCGCGCTGCCTTTTCCCCGGACCCGCAGCTGCCCCGTCGGCAGACTGATGTCATCGTAAAGCACCAGAAAGCTCTCCCGCGGATCAATCTTATAAAAGTCACACGCGGCACGAATACTCTCGCCGCTCGCGTTCATAAAAGTAAGCGGCTTTAAAAGCAGCACCTTCTGTCCCTCAATATAACCGGTACCGGTGAGCGCCCGAAATTTTTCCGTCTCAATCCGAATCCCGTATTTCTCCGCAAGGCGGTCAATAGCTTCATACCCGGCATTATGCCTTGTATGCTCATACTTCCGCCCCGGATTGCCAAGCCCCGCTATAATATACATGACAGTATCCTCTTCCTTTTTCATCTGGAATCTATCCCTGATCCACTGTCCGATCATATAATATCCTTCCTGCCGCAAGCAATAGGGTCAAATCTCTTCTTACTCGCAG
>JAJBTU010000024.1:30821-111823 GCA_020860715.1 Clostridiales bacterium
CATAGCTGCTCGTTGACCCTCGAGATTTCCTGCCGCAAGCGCCGCAAATCTCTTCTTACTCGCAGCATAGCTGCTCGTTGACCCTCGAGATTTCCTGCCGCAAGCGCCGCAAATCTCTTCGGGTCACATTATACCTGTCTTTTGGCGTCCCTGCAAGCAGAACCTCCGCGGCGGTTTATAGACGAATTGTCCTGTAACGCAAAAAAACCTGCCATTCATGGCAGGTTTTTACGATAATCTCTCTGTAATTTCCAGTCCGGCGACTAACACGCTCGTACTGTTTTTTGTAAAATTTCTGGATGCATTTTCCGAAACCTTCAGCCACGCCAGCCGTTTGTGCCGGTCGATGCGCACGATCCGATTGTCGTGCCCGATCAGCGGCCCCTCCGTCACATGCGCCAGGCCATCCCGGATAATCCCCTTCGACATGGGGATGTGATGCTGCGGATCACAAAGGTCATTCAAAAGCTGCGATAATTCCTCCGGAATCGGCACCACCGGCAGGTTTTCCTTTTTCAGGGTCTCCGCCACATCTTCCTCACAGTCGATGAACTGAAAATTCGGAAACAGCGTTGCCGTCACCGAATGCCATGCCCCCTGATAGTGACGCATCCGTTCAATCGTATACTGAAAAGCCGATATATCAGGCGGTATAAAGAAAGCACCAGAATCCGTTTGAGATTCCGATGCCTTCTTCGGTCTGTCCACCTCGTTTTCACTGCCCGATTCCGCTCTCTGCGGATAATACAACGCGTATAACAACCACCGTTCCTCCTTTCTCCGTCCTCTTCCGGCCTCGGCCATGCGCCGGTTTTTGGTCCGCCGCATCTGCTCTGAGTCCAGGAATCAAATCACAAATCCGAATACAGTTCTTCTTTATACACGCCTTCCTCTATCAACCCGCGAATGCTCTCAACTACAGCCGCTTTATCTTCCGGATATGTCACTCCGAACCACCTGTCCGTCGTCTCCAGCAGCTTTACCGTAACCTTTCCCGACCGAAGCAAATATCCGATATGGGTCGGAAGAAGATATTCTGCTTTTAAAGGATTACCGGGAACCTTTAATGTAAGAAACTCCTGAAATCCTGCTTCAAGGGTTTCCATATACCACGGTTTTTCGTTTTCTTTTGCGGGAAAGCCCCAGAAATTCATGGACACAAAGCCATCCGGATCCAGCGCCTCCCCATCCGATGACGCCCCGCCGTCCGCCGTCTTCCTGATTCCGCCTGTCTCAACAACATCAAGCACATGGGTATGTCCTTCCGCGACCTTACACAATCCCCTGGTCACTCCTCCATGCTCGGAAAGCGTATTCTTTAAAATAAACCCTGCCATGGCAATCGCGTGATCCGCGTGATCCAGAACCAGCCAGTCATGCATCTTCCGGAACGCCGTTTTCCCATAATAGTCATCCGCGTTGATCACCGCAAACGGTCCGCGAACCAGTCGTCTTGCCGCAAGCACCGCCTGGCCGGTGCCCCACGGTTTTGTCCTGCCGTCGGGGACCTTTATCTGCCGGCCGTCAATAACCGGTAAATCATCCAGGCTCTGAAAGCAGCAGGCAGCTTCCACTCCCAGCTTCCCGCACATCTCTTTCACCCGATTCCCGATAATCTCCTTAAAATCCGCCTCGATATCCGGGCGGATGACAAAAAGAATGCGATTGAATCCCGCTTCAATCGCGTCATGAATCGAATAGTCTATTATAATTTCACCATGCAGCCCGACCGGCTCCAGCTGCTTAATCGCAGAAGTATCCTTATTTGACCGATACCGGCTTCCAAGGCCGGCAGCCATGATTAATAATGTTGTTGTTCTCATAATTACTCCCAATGGTTTTTGCTCAAACGAAAGAATAAGAGCCTTACCCGGCTCTTATTCTTTATACAGTTCAGATCCTATACCACCACACTGCGCAGATATATGATCGTTCCTCTGCCAAATTCTCTCAATTCTCCTTCATCTGCCAGACATGTCAGATATTCACGCATCCTGCAGCATTCCGGCTTCAACCTCGCGGACCCTTTCAGTTGACACCGCCAGACATTCCGCGATCTCCTGAATAGAAAATTTCCCCTTTTTCAGCATTCTCTGAATAGTGGCGTCTTTCTCTTTTTCTGTCGCTTTTTCTGATGCTATCTTTTTCTCACTCGCTATATGAATCTCCAAAATGCGATCCTGATTATATAAATCCATCATCATCGTGGTTACCTTCCATAGTTTACTTTCGGTGCAGCTTCATTATAGGGCAAATCACCTTGTCCTGCAAGTACCGGTTTCGTTCCCATAAAAGGTCTTCCGCTGTATATAAACGATCCAGCGGAAGATTTATGACAGCATTTCAGAAAAAACATGACACGAATTGTGGCATATGGGCTCAATCAGCACTGCCTTTATGCGGAAGCCTGGCTTTCACGATTTTCATCGCTTCCAGGAAATAAGGATTCTTCAATAAATACAAAATTCCAAAATAAGCCGCCGCAGAAGTCCCCATAACCACAATCATCCGCAGCACATAGTTCATCTGCACCTGCTCCAGGATCCCTCCGATCACCAGTATCGGGATTGCCGCAATCCAGTACTGGTAATATCCCGAAAAAATCTCAGAGATCTTCAACGTCCTTTTTGCATTGAAATAACAGACCACCGCTACCGCCGATTCTGCTGCCACTGTAGCAATCGCTGCTCCATTTTCCGCGAACCGCGGAATCAGGATTGAATTCAGAGTAAAATTCGTGACCGCGCCTGTGCAGGTCGAAATGATAATCAGTTTCTCCTTCCCCATGGGAACAAACGTCTGCTGGTTCGTCACCACACTAAACGGTATCACCAGAACAATCGGCGTCAGGAGTTTCATCGTAAACCCGGCCGACTCAAACCCACTGCCGCTGAACAGCAGCACGATCTCATCACTCAGCATAAAAAGTCCAAGACAGGCAGGCACCGAAAACATAAACACAAACTGATACGCTTTATTGATCAGTTCCTTCATCTTCGTTTCTTCCCCGATACCGATATAATAAGACAGGCGCGGGATCAGCACAACACCCAGAGACGTAATCAGACTGTTCACAATCTTATTGATTTTAACCGCTGCCGTATAGATGCCGACCGCCGTATCATCCTTCAGAAATCCCAGCATCGTGGAATCCAGAACCGTATAGAGTTCGATCGATACCGCCATGGCAAAAAGCCAGAAAATTGGTTTTATATGTCCCCGGAAATGCCATTTCCCGTGTTTCCGGAAATCAATGTACCTCCTGCTGTTGATAAAATTCAGCACATAGGAGCCGGAGGAGGCCAACATGGTCACAAATGCATAGCTTACCACATCGTCCGCATCCCGCACTGTAATAAACATGATCACCAGCGCGATCACCTGAAACAGCATGGCCCTCAGGGCGATATACCGGTATTCCTCCACAGCCTAATAAAGCCATTCCATCCCCAGTCCCATCAGCACAATGGACGCGCTGTTGACCAGCAGAAGCAGCGTATAATCCTGAAACTTTTTCACCAGAAACAGTGACGCTATAAAAGCGAGATAGGCAATTACCGTGGAACAGCCATTGATAACCAGCATCTCCTGCGCAAAATGACTCAGCTTCTCCCTGTCATCGCGTACCTTCGCCGCCTCCCTTGTGCCATAATAATTCATGCCCAGCATGGCGACCATCGTAAAATAGGAAATCACCGACTTTGCAAAATTCGCTTTCCCGATGCCGTCCGCGCCCAATACACGAGAGCAGTACGCAAATGTAATAACCGGAAAAACAAGCGAAGACAGCGTCTTGGCAAAGTTAAATATGATATTATTTACAAGTGATTTTTGTTTCCCCATCCAGAATCATCATCCTTCCAGCGCTTCTATAATGTTCTCAAAGTCAGACAACAAATAAGAGCCGTAACCGGCTCTTATTTGTTATTGTGAACTCCTTTCATCACGTTCTTATAGTTCCCTGCCAGATTCTTTATCACCACATTGCACAGATATAGGATCGTTCTTCTGCAAAATTCGCTCAATTCTCCTTCATCCATCAGACATGTCAGATATTCACGCATCCTGCAGCATTCCGGCTTCAACCTCGCGGACCCTTTCAGTTGACACCGCCAGACATTCCGCGATCTCCTGAATAGAAAATTTCCCCTTTTTCAGCATTCTCTGAATAGTGGCGTCTTTCTCTTTTTCTGTCGCTTTTTCTGCCGCTTCTTTTGCTGCTTCTTTTGCTGCTATCTTTTTCTCACTCGCTATATGAATCTCCAAAATGCGATCCTGATTATATAAATCCATCATCATCGTGGTTACCTCCTTCTTCCGGGTTGCCAGATACTCTTTCAGGATGTCCCGGTCCATACAGATCCGGATCGTCTCCGAAACAGCCTCAGCTGTCCTTCCGTACAGCCGCACCTGCTCATTGTACACTTTCGTAAAAAGTACATATTGTCCGATGATATCCTCACCATCGGTCCGTTTCGGATCCACGGTCCCGTACAACATCCTGACAGTCACATCAACAGCGGTGTATCTGTCTTTGAAAAACTCCTCCGCCAGAGAAATCTCCGCCGGATGGCCTGATCTGTCGCCGGTATAGATGACATACAGTTCTGACTCCGGCAATACTACCTTTTTGCTGCCGTACAGGTCTGTGCCTTCCCTGTCCAGATGCTCCTGCAATGACTGCGCATAATACAGTAACGCCCGGACGATGATATTCTCTGTCCAGCTGGACTGCGCCTCGGCCAGGATCATCAGCTTCCCGTTTACCATAAACCCCAGATCATTGTACTGCCCGTTGACAAACACATTGTTAATCGTAATGTCTGTCAGTGCTTCCTCCGTCGCCGCTGTATCCTCCGGATGAAGCGCCTGATAAAGCTGAAGCAGGTACTTCTTATCTCTAAACAGGTCTGTAAATACACTGTCTTTTGCTGTATACTTTGCAGTATACCGCGTCTTCGCGTTTTTCTTCTTTTTCTTCTGCATCCATACACCTCCGTAAACATATGTTAGATTTCTGGAAATCCCTTCCATAGTTTACTTTCGGTGCAGCTTCATTATAGGGCAAATCACCTTGTCCTGCAAGTACCGGTTTCGTTCCCATAAAAGGTCTTCCGCTGTATATAAACGATCCAGCGGAAGATTTATGACAGCATTTCAGAAAAAACATGACACGAATTGTGGCATATGGGAATTAAGCAAACCATTCCAACTACGATGATCCTATCAGCATCCGTATCCTTACTGCCTTTCTGCATTGTCTCGATTTACAATCCATTCAATAAATTCCCGTACCGCACCGCAGCCACCTTTTTTGCCGGAAACAAAATCTGACACTTCTTTCACTTTCTCAACTGCATCCATCGGGCAGCCAACCAGACCACCGGCCGCTTTCACAGGTTTCATACACTGTAAATCGAGAATATCATCTCCAATGTAAGCTACCATGCTTAAATCCTTCGTAATCTCATTTAATTTATTTATCTTATCTCTTATGCCCTGATAGATATGTGTAATGCCAATCTCTTTGCATCGATTCATCAAAATGGCAGATTCACGAGCAGTTATAATCACAGGAATGATGCCCGCAGGAATAGCAATATCTTTGATTCCGCATCCATCCTTAATATCAAACGCTTTCATCATCTCGCCGCCTGGCCCCATATAGATTTTTCCATCTGTAAGCGTACCATCAACATCCATTACCAAAAATTTAATTGAATCATTTCTGCTTTGATCCGCCGCTTTCGGTCTATGGTATTCCTCTGTCATTATATTCTCTTTTATGATATTTTTATCAGTTCTGCTTACAGTTTTCGAGCCATTCGTGTACTCCCTTTTTTCCTCCTGCATCCACTTCCAGACCAGTTCTCTCTTGTCGGGGTGATATTTTAAAAACTCTTTCATATCACCCGCAAGAGGATATTCTCTACAGCGGTCATCTCCTTCTATTATCCAATCATAACCAACACCAAGTATATCTCCAAGATAATCTCCATCAAAAAATTCGCTGACAGGCACTTCACCCTCAAGCAATTCCTCTATTTCATTTCCATGCATGCCACCTTCTATACGACAAAAACTCTCAAAATCTCTAACATGACCAGTTGTGCTTTTACTGGCATACACTGCCTCTTCAAGTCGTCTTGCCTGCGCCGCCTGCGATGTTTTTCTCTCGGACTTCCATCGCGCTTCTTCCTCTGTGATAATCGGGGCAAATGGTTTTCCAGACTCATCACGCAGGACATCACGGGTACATTCAAACGTCTGTAATGCAGTACAGCCAGGGATTTTTGCCTCTACCAAATATCTAACAGCATGAGGATTCGAATATTTCGACTTTTTTTGTCTTTTAGCCTTTACAATTCCTCTGATCTGTCCAAAACCTCCCGATTCAGCAATAATAACCACCTCACCTGTCGCAGGGCGTTGCTCAGGAGGCAATGAAAGAATTTCTTCTTTTGAAAAAGATGGTACATTCTCAGCTTGTTTCATAAAGTTATATCTCCGAAATCAAAATTGTAGAACAGCCCTTATTTTTTCGTTAGGAAGGTATCATAGTTCTTCTGGAAGTTAAAGTTCACCATTCCCACGTATCAGAACAGGAATTCATTTATTTAATATGTATAAAACCTTTCGTTCAATAGTTTCATCAATTGCAGGTTTGATTTCTTTTTCATTCCAATTCACTTTTGGGATCAACTTTGTATCATCAGAAAGAGAAATATCAATCAAACACGGGGAGTCATCTTTCATCCAAGACTTATATTCATCCAAATCTTTATATGTTTTGAGTGTGTCAGATTTTATTCCATAAGCTCTAGCAATATTTGCAAAGTTTGGTACAGTATATCCGCTTTCTGCTGTTGTTTGCGCGAATCGCCCTTCATAAGAAACAGCTTGGACCTCACTAATTTTTCCCAATGCATGATTATTTAAGACCAAAATCTTAATAGGCAATTTTTCTCGAACCACTGTCTGAAGTTCCTGAATATTCATCTGCAATCCACCGTCTCCAGTTACACAATATACCACACCATTATTTGTAGCTATAGACGCGCCAATTGCATATGGAAGTCCACAACCCATTGATCCATATCCACCGCCAATCAATAGCCGGCCCCCGTGTCCCTTTAATTCAAGAGACTGTGCTGACCAGCATTGATTTTGTCCCACATCCACAGCAATGATAGGATTAGCTGGCAGCATTGTAGAAAGTTTTGCCATGCAAAGATTTCCTTCTACTATATCAATCTTTTCCAAAATTTTTTTCGCTTTGAAGCATGCTTTATGCCATTCTGTATATTTCGGAATATCCTCTAGAATAAGTTCTTCCAGAAATTCCTTTGCATCCTTCAAATATTTCTCTTCATCGGATTTTATGAATCTACTCAATTCATATTGGTCGATATCCGCACGAATCAATTTGGCGTTAGGCGCAAAATACTCTGGCATGTTTCCAATTTGGCGTAAACTCAAACGTGCGCCAACTGAAATCACCAGATCAGCTGTATTTAAAATCATGTTAGCTACACGATTACCATATATAGCCACCTGGATAGCCAAAGACATCCGTCACACCTTTCGTTATTAAAAAGTCCACCAAATATTCCGAACAATTCATTCCATTTACTTCCTCGCTTTCGCTTTGTATTGTTCATATGCTTCATCAAGTGCGGAAAAATCAGTCTTCAAATAGTTTACACCATACCTCTTGCGCTTTTCAGGTTCTAAAAGAGAAAGGATTTCATATATATTTTTTGCATTACACGTTATATTTTTTTCCAAGTAGTAAATATTATCAACATGAGCTCCTAAAGTGCCACAGATAAACATAGGCAAATCATATCCCCAAGGTGTTGATTTCTGGCAAGGAATGATGTAACGCTCTATAGTTGAAAAAAGTTTCCCAATATCATAATTCTTTCCCTGTTTCTTATTTAAATAATCTGCAAGCACCTCTGTAGAGGCATTCCCAGCACCTCTACCCATTCCATATAATGAACCATCCACCACAATATCTCGATTTGATTTGATTGCAAGATCTATCATCATCTCTGCCAAAGCATTAGACAGCTGCAAGTTATTATGAGAATGTAAGCCAATTCTGATAGAGTTGTCGAGTTCCTCATCGGTCTGAGTGTATATTCTTTGTAAATCATCTAAAAACATCGTCCCAAACGTATCAACAATAGAAAAAGCATAAGGCTTAATATCGTTAACAGCGGAAATCAGACCACTTCGTTCATTCTCGGAATAAGAAGGTGCATCCATAGGATTCACAAAAACCCTATATCCTTTCTTTTTTGCTTCTGAAATAAATTTTAAGGCTTTCTTGGCCTCATGTTTTGCAAAAGAAACACGAAGATATATAAATGAGTTCCCATCACATTCGTCCAGATTTTCAATAGAGAATCTGCTATAATCACAAAAGCCAGTAAATCTTGTTCCCAAGACATTTGGGGGAATATATTTTCGAGCACAAGCTGAATTTCTGTATACTATTGATTCTCCATTAAACGTATTTTGCAGAAAACCTATCTCTATGATATCAATTCCTGCATCCAAAAGTCCGCTTACTACACCGCTTACAAATTCTTCCGAAGAATTTTTTGATAAAAGATAGCCTCCATCTCGAATGGTACAGTCATTAATTTGAACATTCATTGTTTCTTTTTTCCCCTTTGTTAATAATTTCTTTGTAAATTGCATTTGCGATGTCAAAATCTTCAGGATAATCAATATCTATCGCTTCAATCTTTCCGACTTCTTCTATCCATGGTTTCATCCCTACACGGCGATTGTATTTTAGAAAAGTTTCCTTCGGAAATACAGCGGCTGATTTTTTTGCATTTACTGCCGTTTTGGGCTGTTGTGATTTATTTTGACTGCGAATCTGACCACTGGTGATAAGGGTTCATTTTCCCGGATATGATATTAAAAATCCATTCACGCAGGAGCTCCTTTTGTATCAAGATTCGATGCCGAATCCGGCTCTTCTTTGCGTGAATTTTTGACAGAGATGACTTCAATTCTTTTGAAAGGCACAAGTGTCCAGAGCCTGCCCGGAAACTGTCGGCAGGCTGAGGAAAGAGACTGTATGGCGCTTACCGGGTTGCGAATGTTTTCAGCTTGTTTACCTGCGCTTTTTTCGATTCCATCGAGGGGTGTACATATCGCGCCAGTGTAATGCTCACATCCGAATGACCGAGGATTTCACTGAGTGCTTTTATGTCCATGCCCTGTTCCACGCAGACCGTTGCGTAGGTATGACGCAGGGTATGAAATGTATGGTGCTTCACACCGGCTCTTTTGAGGAAGCGGGCAAAACGGGTTCGGCAGACACGCGGCTCCATGTGCTTTTTATTTCCGGTCATCACGTAATTTTCAGAAGGGCCGGCGTATTTTTTAAAATATGCCAGAACACTTTCCGGGACCGGTATCGTACGGTTGGAACTCACAGTCTTCGGAGTCCCGATCACAACATGGGTCTTCGCACCGGATGTTCCGTTCGTATCCTTGATGCGGGAAACTGTCTTGCTGACAGAGATCGTCCCATTCTCCCAGTCAAAATCTTTCCACTGCAGAGCGCATATTTCGCCTTCGCGGATTCCTGTATAAGAAGCAAGGAGTACGCCCATGCCAAATGGCGTATTTTCCTTCTGCGCCTGTTTTTCAATGCTATTCAGTTCCTGGTCTGAAAACACAGGCTCAGGGATCTTTTTTACTGTGATTGGCAGGGATTCTGGCACTTCATTGATAAGATGCTGCGATTTTGCATAACGGAGAATCCGGTTCAGGATCGACTTGATTTCGGACAGGGTCTTATCCGAGAGAGGCCCCTTGTCTCTGACCCGTCCATGATTTTTTTCCCCGGACAGGAACAGGGCGATCTGCTCAGAGTTTACATTTCTTATATCAAGATCCCCAAGTTTCGGGAGAAGATGTTTGTCAATTATAATGGAATAAAGTGCATAAGAGGATTCTTTGATTGCCAGCTTCTGGGAAGCCAGCCATTGCCCGGCAACCGCGGAAAAACAGGGAAACGGACGCGCAGGAACGGGCAATGGCGCTACCTGGCTCAGAATCGAAAAATCGGAGTGTCCGGCAGCGGCTTCATCGACTGCTGCTGTCGGTGATGTACATAAATTTATGAGAAAGGCTTTCTTCCTGGCTCTGGCCTCCTGATAGCTGTGCGCAAACAGGTATTTATATTGCGTCCTGCCGCATACCGGTGCCCCGATGACCACTCGCGCTTCCCAGCGCCCATCACTTCTTTTATGAATGTTCTCTCCCCGTCTGCCCATTGTGAATATCCTCGCTTTCCATGATCTGTCATAATTCGTGGTCAAACATTACGAAGAATCACGGGTGGCACAGATGGATTCCGGGAAAGTAATAAGTGGTCAATTTCTGACCACGAATTTGACCACTGGTGATTAATTTTCTTCCGATTATATCCATCCGGCAAGCGGAAAATCAGGGAATTTTCTATGTTCATCTTGACAGAGAACCCTTAATGATGTAGAATTGGCCTGTTGAAGGACAAAACAGACCAAGATGTAAGGATTTTTGTCCGGAAAACCGTATCCCTTATTACCTTACTTAGGGATTTTTTTATATACTGAGAGGCAATGATTCCATATTCAGTGTTCAAATCTTTTTTTGTTTCCATCACCTACCGCAATTTATGTTTTGTTATGCAATAGGGTTCATCTAAAGGTCTCTCGGATTCTTTCCTACCACCTTTCTGATGTCCTGCCCGATTCTGTCGGGAACAGGCGGCTGTTCCGCAGCGGACAGGAACCGCATATCTGACTTTTAGATTATATCGGGGCGTCCATCCAAAAGCAAGCGTATCCTGACAATTCCGGATATTTTTAAAATTTCCTTTTTTCCCTGCATATTCCTTTTTATTCTGGCAATCCTATCATTAATCCGAAAAGGACAAAACGATGCAGGATAATATATGGATGAGGTGATGAATATGAATCGAAGGACATGGAAAGAGTTTATTACAAAGCGGAGCACCATCTGGACATTAAGTCTGTGTCTGGTCGGCGCGATCGTTCTGGGCGGCATGGCCGCGGTCAATCATTCGCGCAGCGGTGACGACGCACAGACGGAAACGGAACTTGGACAGATTGCCTGGCTGGATGAGGATGAGGATGCGAATGGGGAAAGCACGAATGACGAAGACGCCGATATGGATTCTGGCAGCGGCGCTGCCAATAACGCTGCCAGCAGCGATACGGATGAAGCAGCCGCCGCTTCCGGCACGGACAGCGACACCACAGATGTCTCGACGGATCTGATACTGGGCGATGATTCCTATCCCTCGTCCGATATTTCCGGCACAGATGCAGGTGAAAATACAGACAGTATGACCGACGGTACAGATGCAGGTGAAAATACAGACAGTTCCGCGGAAGATTCTTCTGGCACGGCTGACGATACATCCGCGGACGGCGTGACTTCCGAATCAGATACCGCCGGGACTGCGGACGATTCCTCCGATACGGTTTCCGCAGACTCTGAGGAGGCTGCCTCCGCAAACATTATCTCTGAACAGGCGCTGATCGACGCCGGCGTCAGTTTCACCGATGACCAGTCGATCCTCTGGCCTTCAGCCGGAACGATTGTGATTGACTACAGCATGGATAAGAGCGTGTATTTCCAGACACTGAATCAGTACAAATATAATCCGGCTCTGATCATCAGCAGCGACACCGGCAACCAGGTCCTTGCCGCCGCCAGGGGAATCGTGGAATCCATCTCCGTTGACGAGGAGACCGGCACCACACTGGTGCTGAACATCGGAAACGGTTATCGTCTGACCTATGGTCAGCTCATGGAACCGGCCGTATCAGAGGGTGATGTCGTAGAAGCCGGTGATCTGCTCGCCTACATCAGCGAGCCAACAAAATACTACAGCACAGAGGGCAGCAATCTTTATTTTGCCATGACGAAAGACGGGGAACCGGTCGACCCGGTTTTGTACCTCGAATAACAGCATCCGGCCAGAAGAGCAGACCGTCACCAAATTTTTCGGGCGGAGTATACTAGTATATAACAGGCAGGCGGTTCTCCACATTCTTTACCTTTTCTTTTGTGAAATACGTTTCTCCGGCTGCTTCAGAATAGAATTGGGATGGGCTGACCATCCCTTTACATAACCGGGGGCAATTTTTTTTGGGGAAATGATTGACGAATTTCCTGCCTTGCTTTATAATAAGCAAATGTGACACGCAAAAATGATTCTTATTTGCGGTGCAGCTATATACAGTAAAATATGGAGAGTTATCGAAGTGGTCATAACGAGCCGCACTCGAAATGCGGTTGTCCTTTACTGGGCACGTGGGTTCGAATCCCACACTCTCCGCTCTCAAAGAGTATCGCGCCGGATGTCTGGATCATCCGGCGCGGTTTTCACATTTTCTTCAAACAGCGTTCACGATTCTATCACAAGATAAAAGTATCCTGTATTCAGCACCGAACAGAAGTGCTATAAAATCTTTCTTTTTCATACTCGCCGGGATCCGAAGGGTCCCGGCCCTCCCTTTTAATAACGATGCCTCCTCAATATCTCCGGCGAGGCCTTCTTTTATATAACTGATATATTGCTCATACGATACACAGTCATCCGGTCCCTTGCTGAAATTAATGTAAATCACATTATGCTGATTTAGGTGTTTCTCAAATCCCGGGATTCCTGCAACCTTAAGACCTGAAAAAACACAGCTGCTAAATCCCCATTCCGTTTATTTCTTAGCGTTAATTTTACCATGCAAAATCACAAATTACAAGACTGCATGTTTTAAAAAATGGCCGAATACCCCGGCGCATCAATTGTACGCCTTGATATCCGGCCATAAAACTGCCTGTTATAAATACTGCCGCGGCATCTGAAATCTTACATTATTTTACTGTAACTTTTCAGTTCCTTCACAGTTATATTTTACTTTCTTCTGCCATACATTCTTCTGTATGCCGCACCCGCGATCAGCAGTGCTGCCGCGAGAAGCATTACCGCAAGAGTCGTTGCGATCGGCGTCTCATCTCCCGTAGATACGGAATCACTGCCTGTCGTCTCCGATTCGCCCGAAGCTGTGGTCGTGGTCTCCGTTGCTTCCTCCGTGTCGGTCTCAGTTTCTGTTTCGGTCTCAGCCTCTGTATCCGTCTCGGACTCGGTCTCCTCATTACTCGACTGCGTCAATACCGTCAGGGTCGCGGAAACCGTGCCGGAATCATAGGTGAGCGCCACTGTATGTTCTCCCACAGAGAGTGAGTTCATGTAGTCTTCCGTAAAGGTCAGGATCGTGGAACCCGATGTCGCCGTGTAATTCGTCGTTGCCACGACCGTGCCATCAACAGCCACCTGTCTGAAATAGTTCAGATCGCCGGAGCACCTGATGACCGCACTGGTATCTACATTTTTCGTAAAGGTGTCGTTGCTCGTTATGTGCGGGATCAGAGCCACCGGAACCGTAATCGTTTCACGCGTAGAGTCATTGACTGCCTGCACATAATTGATCGCACCGGAAATGATCTCCTGACCCGATGCCCATGACCAGCCGTCCGGAAGCGTGATATCATCGAGGCTCGTCACATTTGTATCATATTTCACATATCCACTCAGATCCAGAATCGTGAAATCGCATGTCGCCGACACCTCATTATAGCAATCCGTCGCCGCAAATACCGCTTTCACCGTGTAGCTTCCCGCCGTCGTCGGAACCGTCGTCGTATAAGTGCTGTCATCCGCGCCTGTTACCTTATAGTAGAATGTCACGCTGTCCGTACCATTTGTCGCCGAGGTCACGGTCGGAGTGTTCGCATCCTCGCCCGCTACCCAGCCTGTGATCGTCACAGAACCGGTGCCGTCCGCCTTGTTCACAGTCACCGTGATGGTCACGGGCTCTGCCGCACTATAAGTGTCAGTCGCCGCCATGCTCACCGTGATCACGGCCGTGCCCGCTTTCAGCGTCGTCGCGGTCGTGCCGCTGATGGAAAGCACATCCGTGCCGGAAGTCACCGTATAGGTCGGCGTCCCGTCGCCAACTACCGTAAGACCAAGGTTGGCAGTCGAGAGTACAATCGACTGGCCATAGGTCACCGCCTGTGTCGATGTTGCCGGAGTGATCGAAGCTGCCGCTTTCACAACCGTTACGCTGATCACAAGGTTTTCTGCAGCGTTGTAATTGTCAGTTCCCACCGCGGATACCGTAATCTCCGCAGTCCCTGCTTTCAGGATCTTCACCTCACCTTTTTCATCCACTGATACCACATCCGAATTCACAGACACTGCATAGGTCAGGCTGGTCTCATCGTGGTTTAATGAACTGTCCAGAGTAAATGCCGAATCGGTCGTATACTTCTCATAGGACGCTGTTCCTGTGATCTTTGCTGTCGCCTTGTCTACTGTGACAGTGACAACCACATCTTCGGCTGCATAATATTTATCCGTCTCCGCCGCGGAGATTGTAACTTTTGCCGTACCCGCTCTCAAAACTGTGACAATGCCATCCCCGTCTACGGACACCACATCCGAGCCATCTGTCACTTCATAGGTCAGGGAAGCATCACTGTCTACAGTGGCTTCCAATGCGACCTTATCCAATCCATAAGTCACAGTTATGTCATTGGCATCTATCGTCGCAGTATACTTGCTCCCTACATAGATCGTAATCTCCGCTTCATAGTATGTATCGCTTTCCTCTACCCACGCTTTGATCACAGCTGTGCCAGTGCCGGTCACAGTCACATTTCCGTCTTCGTCAACTTTGACTACATCAGTACCCTCTATAACCTTGTACTGGATGTCACTGTCGCTGTTCGTGTCAAGATCCAGACTGAATTCGTCACCGACCGCTTTTGTATACTCCGTCACAGCCTCGGAACCATCAGACTGTGTGATTTCAGCGTCATTCTTGCCCTGAACATAGACCATGATCCATTCTTCTGCGATTTCATATTTCTCGCCTTCTTCATCATAGTCATAAACCGCGATCAGAAGCTCGGTCTCACCCCCGTTGAGGCCCTCGATTGTAATAGTACCGTCTTCCGCTGAAGCAGTAATAATGTCTTCCGCATAAGAAATGACCTCTTCTCCATCCTCATCACTGTAACTGAAACTGATGTACGCTTTCTCAGAAAGGTCTCCCAGTCCTACGGTCTTATCAACTGTACCGTCATCCTCATCAACATAAGTCAGGTGAAGGATCTCTGAAAGAGTAAGAGGAATCGTGTGGTCTTCCTCCTGCAGACTGATCGTATAGCTGTCTTCAAGATCAAGATAATAATATCCACTGGTCACTTCTATGTAAATATAGCGTTCGTCTTCATCCATATTATCACAGCGGACATTCTCACCATCCACCGTGGCATAGATGTACATGCAGCGCCAGCCCTCATCGATGCCTGTCACTTCCAGGCCGTCTTCTGTGGCGTCACTGACATCGAAACTAAATATACTAAGATCTGGATCCTCATCGTCGCTCCACAACGGCTGCATTGCTCCTACTTTTGTAATCTGCAGCTCCGTCACTTCGCCTTCCGGATACTCCGTGCTGTATTCGATCTGATACGCGTGGAGTGTGGTGGAAGCCCCCTTCAGGATCCTCCATGCATCCGACTCCGCGTAATAAGTGACAGTCTCTTCCGTCGCGGAGAGGTAAAGCTCCGCATAGGAGAATTCAATGTCCTCATAATAAGCCGTGGCGCAAACGACATAAGTATACTCATCACTGTTAGCCGTCAGGGTAAGGACATTGTCCTTGACTGTACAGATCGCATAATCAGAAGCGTCCTTCCAGCCTTCCTCGCCCTCAATATATACTGAATAGTATACAACATAGCCATCCGGGAACGCGTAATCGTTCTTCCAGTATTCCTCCAGCGTGACGGATGCAGCTTCACCGACGATCAGGTTGGAAGTCTCCACGCCGTCATAGGCCGCCGTCAGAGAGGAATCATAGGAAATATCCTCATACATCCAACACCAGTCCCAAAGATCATACCAGCATTCGTCGCCCTCGTCATAGTACTGCGCTTTCACAGCTACGGAATCGCCCCAGATGCCGATACGAATCAGCTGCGGGAGGAGGTCGTCTCCGGTGCCTTCCACGACCATCCAGCAATTATCTTCATAATCCGCCATCACGACACGATAATTCTTGTTGTCAATCTCGATTGTTTCCTCCAGATTACTGCCATCCTCGTCCGTATAATACCGTGTCAGCTCATAATCCAGTGCAGACAGATCTACCGTCTCGCCCAGCCCGACATTCTCCGGATCAGCGGTAAGCTGATACCACTCAGACGTTACATAGACCCAGATGTAATCCTCGGCAATAATATTTTCTCCGTCTTCATCATCCGTCACAAAGACATGAATATCACAACCGCCTTCTGACACGCCGGTGACAGACAGGACGCGTTGAACATCTTCATAAGGCCCGTTTATTATTTTTATACTTAAGATATCCTCATCGTAACCATCATAATGCAGATAATAGCCCTGGTTCGTATAATCTTCGATCGTATAGGAGTCTGGATCGCCATTCTCATTTATGTAAACACGCTCCAGTGAGGTATCAATGGTGATCTTTTCATCCACAAGGATATTCCACTGATCCTCCAGATAGGCCCAGTTCAGATAATAGCGCTCGTCCTCCACATACACTGTAAACTCACAGGTCTGTTCATCTCCGTTCAGATCCGTATAGGTCGCTTCAAGCTCTGCGTATCCAATGTTCAATGCCTGAATATACCATCCGGAATCCGAATCACTGCTCAGATTGATCACATCACTTTCTGCAGATACGGCTTCTCTGTCCTCGTTATACTCATATTGGCGCTCAATCGAAATATTGCTGTAAACGATGTCTTCAGCTTTATCGGTAGGATGATTATAATCCCGTACATAAGCATAGAACGAATAGAGGTCATAGCCTTCTCCGGCAACAAGCACTTCGTCGCCTGCGGTATTGTATTCCTCATATTCTTTCAATACTTCAATCGCATCGCCTCCGAGTCCGGAGCAGGAATCCTCATCTTCACCATACATAAGGTAATAGTCAAAATCGATATTGTATCCTTCTCTATAATCATCCGGAATCTCATTACTGACTGTGAATGTGATACTTCCATCATCATTGACTTTGTAAGTAACATAGCTGGAGACTTCATCCGGAATATACACATTCCACCCGATCGATGTGTCCTCCGGAAATTCAGAGCCGTTCTCCATCGACACGGTAATGGTCTGTTCATGCCCGTTAAAGACATAATAATAGGTCGGATCTTCTTTCACGCCATATGTTTTCGTGAGTTTCGTCGAGATGTCATAGGAGTCGACATACACACGGGTGTCGTTCAGATAGTCCTCGTTGTCATGCCACACCTGTACCCAGAAATTCGTATCCCAGTTAGTCTTGCGCAATACTGCACTGCTTCCATCATCTTTGATTTCCAACGCGTTCGTATCGACAGAGTCTGTCTCGATCCTCAGCCAGTAGTTTTCGCCATCGATCTCTACTGTATCAGAGTAGTTCTGTCCCTCTCCATCCGTATAGTACCTTGTCAGTGTAAAGTCACCATTGTCCAGCGTATAGGTATCGCCAATATGAAAATCCTCCGTCGGGATCGTTTCATCATTATAGGTCAGGACATAGTATTCTTCTGCCACCTTGACATAAAAGTATTCTGTCGTGAGTTCATATTCCTCTCCATCAATGGCAGAAATGATTACCGTATCCTCTCCGCCCTGTCTTTTTCCGGTAAAGGAGATATAATACCCTCCGTCTTCCGCCTCTTCAATCGAAAGATCCGTGTATCTGCCGGTAGAAGAGTAGTCGAGTGTGAAATCCGTGATCTCATCATACTCATCCCATTCTTCTTCGCCATCACTATAGACCACCCTCTGCTCAACGGAAGAAATATAAAGACGAATGGTCTTCCCATTCAGAGTTGTACTGGTGCCATCAATCCAGTCATAGTTAAACCAGTACTCTACCTCCTTCACCTCCACGTCGGATTCTTCATCCTCACTCGTCAGGCTGATGTCATCCTCTTCGTCATCATCTCCACCGTCCACACTGCTGCCGTCCAGATCCAGACCGGCCAGCGAGATGCCATCATTCGCGTCTTCAATGGTCTCGGTATCCGTCTCATCCTCCGACTCTTCTTCCACATCAGAAACAGCCCCGGTCGTCGCTTCCGTACTGTCGTCGACTGTACCCTCCGCAGTGTCCCCGGTCGACTCCGTATCTGTCGTATCATCAGACACGTCTGTCGTATCTGCCGCGTCCGTTGTATCATTAGACGTATCCGTTGTACCAGCCGCATCCGTTGCGCCATCAGACGCATCCGCCGTGTCTGCCGCATCCGCTGTATTATCATCAGATGCGGCCGTCGTATCGGTCGTGCTCTCCACGGGGTCCGATACAGCCCCTTCTGCTGCCGTCCCGTCCGTCTTGTCAGACGCCGCGGTTATCTCCTCCGCTTCCGTCGTCAGCTCGGTCTCCTCCGCCGTGACGGGGCTTCCAATCGTGCCCACCTGTGAGCAGACCAGAACGATCGCAAGCAAAAGCGCCATGAATCTCTTTTTGCTCTTCATAGAAAAACCTCCTTATTCATGTCATGATTGAAAACAAACAAAGTTCTGACATCTACCGCGATTCTATCACCTTTCGATTTTCCAATGGTGTCCTGAAAAAAGACTTCGTAGATTATTTTCGAAGTCTCCCCAAAGAAGATTTATTGTGTCCTAAAAAAAGACTTTTTTTAAGAGTTTCCAAAAGGTTTGTCAGTTTTTAGCGAACTATGATATACTTATGGAAATCAGCGAAACGACTTACGTCTTCTACTATAATTTAAACATCAGGAGGGGTTGCCTTGTCGAAGCAGAATAAAAAAGACATCTCAACATCCCAGCTTCTCTCAATCATCAAAAAGTCAAATGAGTTTTCTGAAGTGACCGGGACATATCACGATCAGGAGGAAGAACCTCTCTTCTGCCATTTCCTGTATGCCACGATGCAGAAGCACGACAAGGCGCCGACGGATGTGATCATGGAGAGCGGCATCGAGCGGTCCTATTTTTATCATGTATTAAGCGGGCAGAAGACACCCGGCCGCAATATTGTGCTGCGTATCAGTCTGTGTCTTTCCGCAACGCTTACCGAGACGAACCAGCTGCTGAGGCTTTCCCGGCAGGGCATATTGTATCCGAAGGTTAAAAGGGATGCGGCGATCATTTTCGCGATTGAGAAGAAATACACCATGCAGCAGGCGAATGACCTGCTGATCCAGGAGGGCGAGCTGCCCCTGTATAAAAGAGAATCGGGGGGGGGAATGAGAGGCCATGAATCAGCGGTCGGGTGACGTGCCGTTTTCGCTTCCTGACGATCTGGCAGCGGTCTATGAAGTAAAATCCTGTCTGAAATATTCTGTGCAGGCCGGTACCGGCACTTACCTGCTCCGCAAAAGAGAGACAGGCGGCCTCTACCTTTTAAAGACGGCTGCAGATCCTGAATATGCGGCACAGCTTATCAATGAACAGAAGGTCCTGAATGCCATCCATGCCTCGGAGGATTCCAGCTATCCGAAGCTTTTTCCGGCTGCTGTTTTTCTGGAAAAATACCCCCCCGACGGTGAGATTTTTTACATTCGTACTTATATAGAAGGGAAAACTCTGGAAGAGCTGTGCGAGACCAATTATGAAAAGCCGGGGATTCCTCTGATGCAGGCTCTCGACTATATGATCTCACTGACCGACCTTCTGCGTTTTCTGCACTCTATGACTCCGCCTTTGATCCACCGGGACATCAAGCCGCAGAACATCATCGTGGACACAGACGGCAGATGTCACTATATTGATCTTGGCATTTCCCGTTTTTATCAGCCGGATAAGCGCAGCGATACGCTTGTAATGGGAACACAGCTGACCGCGCCGCCGGAACAGTTTGGCTACAAGCAGAGCGATACGAGAAGCGACCTGTATTCGCTCGGACTCATGCTCCTCTATTGTCTGACCGGGGAATACTCGCCGACCGATGCTCTTCTCTCTGAACTTGATGAGCCGATTGCTGCCATCATCCGTCACGCGACAATGTTTGACCCCGATCAGCGCTACCAGAGTGCAGACGAGCTGCTTGCCGATCTGCTGGCTGTGCGCTTTCCGCAGCTCTACCCGGCCGGAGAGGTCTGTACGGCGGGGATCACCGAAACTTCAGATGCCCCG
Organism: Clostridiales bacterium; assembly: GCA_020860715.1. Classification (GTDB taxonomy): domain Bacteria; phylum Bacillota; class Clostridia; order Lachnospirales; family Lachnospiraceae; genus Choladousia. The sequence goes on from JAJBTU010000024.1 coordinate 51,067, forward strand.
GGCCATTTTGCACCTTTGCGGATTTTGGCCGTCGTGTTTGCGGGCATCCTTATTCTTGCTACAGCCATCTGGATGAATCGGGGGACTTTCTACTCTCTTTTTAGCGAAAACGCTTCCGGCAATTCATCCGAGTCCGATGTCACATCCGAGTCCGGCAGCGATAACTCTGATTCTTCGAACGCAATTTACACGTTCACTGAGCCGCTGATCGAGGAAGCGGTGCGTTCCCAGCTTGGGATCAGTGAAGAGGAATCCATCACAGAGAAGGATCTGGAACAGATTGTCTCTCTGCATATTTTCGGACTTCAGATTTATTCAGATGATGAGGAATTCTGGTTTCAGGGGAATTATCCATTTGTTTATGATAATGAAATGCAGGAATCAGGACTCTATGAACGGACAGGCACGATCTCGTCTCTGGAAGATATCACGCATATGCCAAACCTCCACACGCTCTGTCTTTACCGGCAGCAGATCAAAGATCTTTCCGTCCTTGCGGACTCTGATCTGACGATCACGGAGCTTGGGCTTGGCTACAATCCGCTGACGGATCTGTCGCCTCTTTCGGAAAACGCGGATATCGAGACCCTGAATCTGGCCGGACTGGGGATATCAGACGTTTCCGTAATCTCTACACTTGACAATCTGAAAAATCTCAACATCAGCTCGACCAATATCCGCTCGCTGGCCGGGCTGGAGAACTGCGCCATTGAGGAATTGAACATCTACGATCTGGATCTGGCTGATTATTCCCAATTGTCCTCATTGGAACACCTGACCTCATTGGAGATCAACCATCTTTCAAATGCCATAATCTCCGCCGTGAGTGAGACCTCATTGACCTCACTCTTCATCCATTCGGCAAATGGCATTCCAATCAGTCAGCTTTCTGAAATCTCTACGCTGGAAACCCTCGGTGTAATCGTGGGAAATATGGATGAGGTCTCTCTGGACGCGATCAACCTGCCCTGCCTTTGGAATCTTGACATCAAGAATGCGACCATCTCGGATTTTTCCGGTCTGTCCTCTCTGGAGTCCCTGACCACGCTGACAATCTACGCAAGCACCTGCTTAAGCTACGACGGGCTCTCCGACATTCCAAACCTGCACATCATCAACTGCACCGAAGAGCAGGCCGAGACCATTCGTGCGCAGTATCCGGATGCGGATTACTATTATGCGTATTGATTTATGCCGTTTCTTCTTGGGATGAACGCTGTACAATCTGTAGTTCACAGCCAAGTGCATTAACGATGTTCAGCAAAAACTTTAACGTACAGCCGGAGCATTTCGCGCTCCGGCTGTTTTTATTTTACTTTATATTCACGATCTCGTACTCTGCGCTGCCCAGTCCGATCTTTACCGCATGCTCAATGGAAGACTTCCAGTTGGTGTCCGGCGATACGCGGCCGAAATGGTCACGGTCCTCGTGCGTGTGCTGCTCCACGGAATCTCCGAGCATACTGTTGCGAAGCGGCGGCTGTGCGTTGACCGCGTCAACACAGGCCATGTCGAGCGCGACCGGATCGAAGGATGCGAACATGCCGACATCCGGCACGATCGCGGCGTCGTTCTCCGCATGGCAGTCGCAGAATGGCGAAACATCAATGACCAGACTGATGTGGAAGCAGGGGCGGTCCTGACAGACTGCCATCGAGTATTCCGCAATCTTGCAGTTCAGGATATCGTTTGCCTCATCGCTTGCAGGCTGTACCGCGTCCTTCGGACAGACGCCGATGCAGCGGCCGCAGCCGACACATTTTGCATGATCTATAGAGGCTTTTTTTATCTCTTCATTTACTGCCGCCGCGCCGTGCGCACAGATTCTTGTACACTTTCCGCAGCCAACACAGAGGTCCTGATCGACATGCGGCTTCCCGGCGCTGTGCATCTCCATCTTTCCGGCGCGGGAACCGCAGCCCATGCCGATGTTTTTCAGCGTGCCGCCAAAGCCGGTCGCCTCGTGGCCTTTAAAATGGGTCAGGGAAATAAAAACATCCGCATCCATGACCGCACGTCCGATCTTTGCTTCTTTTACGTATTCTCCGTTTTTCACCGGAACCAGTTCTTCATCGGTCCCTTTTAATCCGTCCGCGATCAGCACGTGGCAGCCGGTCGCATAGGGCACAAAACCGTTGCCGTAGGCGGAGTCAATGTGGTCAAGCGCATTTTTGCGGCCGCCGACATAAAGGGTGTTGCAGTCGGTCAGAAATGGTCTGCCGCCGAGTTCCTTTACTACGTCCGCCACCGCTTTCGCGTAATTCGGGCGAAGGAACGCGAGGTTGCCCGGTTCACCAAAATGCATTTTGATCGCAACATACTGATCCGTGAAATCAATCTTACCAATCCCGGCTTTCCGGATCAGACGCTGCAGTTTGCCCGGAAGCGTGTCGCCGTCATGGACACGCAGGTCTGTAAAATATACTTTCGATTTTTCCATATCCTGTTATTCCTCCCGACTACGCTTCCATCAGGAACGCGCAGTATCCCTTCTTTGCCTCATAGACGTCAGCCTTACTGGTGACTTCCATCGGCGCGTGCATATTCAGCACCGCCACACCGCTGTCTATTACTTCCATGCCATAAAGCGCGGATATGTAGGCGATCGTCCCGCCGCCGCCGATATCTACCTTGCCCAGCTCCGCGGTCTGATATGCCACCTTGTGCCGATCCAGCAGGGCGCGGATTGCCGCGATGTATTCCGCGTTCGCGTCGTTGCTGCCGCTCTTCCCGCGGGAACCAGTAAATTTGTTGAACACCAGTCCTTTTCCAAAGTAAGCGCTGTTCTTCTTTTCAAAAACACTTCCATACAGCGGATCGTAGGCCGCGCTCACATCAGAAGAAAGCATCCGGCTGTTCTTAAGCGCACGGCGCAGCGCGAGTTCGCTGTATTGTCCGGCGCAGTCCATCAGCTCCGCAACGGTATTTTCAAAGAAGCGGGACTGCATGCCGGTCGCTCCGACACTCCCGATCTCTTCCTTATCTACCAGCAGGCAGCAGCAGGTGTATTCCTGCGCCGGCACGCTAAGAAGTGCCTCCAGCGAGGTGTACGCGCAGACACGGTCATCCTGTCCGTAGGCCATGATCATGCTGCGGTCCAGCCCGCAGTCCCTGGCTTTTTCTGCCGGTACAATCTCCAGTTCGGCGGAAAGGAAGTCTTCCTCTTCCATATTATATGTATTTTTGAGGATTGCGAGGATGTTCTGTTTTACCGTTTCTTTTTCCGCTTCGTCCTGTTCATCGGCGCTTCCCGCTTTCGGCTGCGGACGGCTCCCGATCAGAATATCCAGCTTTTCACCTTCTATCACAACGCGGGCTTTTTTCTCCATCTGCTCTCCCGACAAATGAACCAGCAGATCCGATACAAAGACTACCGGGTCGTCTTCTTTCTCCCCGATGCACACCTGCACCTTCGTGCCGTCCTTCTTTGCCACTACGCCATGGATCGCGAGCGGAACCGTCACCCACTGGTATTTTTTGATCCCGCCGTAATAATGCGTATCCAGATAAGCCAGCTCGGTATCCTCATACAGCGGATCCTGCTTCACATCGAGACGCGGTGAATCGATATGCGCGCCCAGAATCCGCATTCCTTTTTCCAGCGGCTGTTCTCCGATCACGAACAGCGCGATCGTTTTCTCCATGCCGACTGCGTACACTTTATCTCCTGCCTGCAGGCGACTGCCGGACGCACGTACCTCATCCAGGCTGCGGTAGCCCTGCGCGCGCACAATGCGCACCGTCTCCGTCACACACTCGCGCTCGGTTTTCCCGGCGTCCAGAAATGCCCTGTAGCGTTTTGCCAAAGCCTCCAGTTCTTCAAGCTGTTCTTCCGTGTAAGTATTCCATGCGTTGTCTTTCTGTATCAATGATTCTTCCTTCTTTCGTTTTTACTGTAATTTTTACTGGCACAGCTCGGCTACGACCTGATTGATCACCTTGCCGTCCGCTTTGCCCTTCAGCTCGGCCATTACCGCTTTCATGATCTGACCTTTGTTCTTCGTCGCCAGCACATCTGCGAATTTGTCCTGCAGGATCGCCTTTACTTCCTCCGCAGTCAGCAGCTTCGGCGCATACTCGGAGATCACATCATAGCGGAACTGATATTCCGCCTTCAGATCCGCGCGCGAATCCGGGCAGGTGTCGATCTGTTCTTTCACCGTCTTCATCTCCTTTAAGATGACGCGGTTCACCATCTCCTCTGGAATGTCGTCGCGGCAGCCCTCATCGATTGCCACCTTCTTTACCGCGGAAATCAGGGACGAGATGGCCTCCTTGCGCGGCTTGTCTTTCGCCTTCATAGCTGCTACCATGTCTTTTCTTAGTAATTCGATGTCCATAAATTTGCTCCTCTCTACATAAAATAGGTGAGCCGCCGCATACAAAATCGCCCTGCGGGCGATGCGGCAGCCTTCGTCACAGATTCGCTGCGCGAATCTATGACATGACATGCCCGGCCCCGAATGTCCGGATGTTCATCGGGTACACGTTTTCTTTGCCCACAAACTGTGCAATATAATTCACATAATCCGCGGTTTCTTCTTTCGGGAGTACGCATGCGATTACGCCCGCAAATCCGCCGCCATGCACACGGCACACACCCCGGCCGGTGCGGTTCAGGAACAACCTCGTGAGCGCGAGAGTCAGCGTCACCTTCTGCTCCTTCGGACTGCGGATGCAGTAGCAGTTCTGCAGCCACTCCCAGGAGGAGCGCCCGGACTCGTCAATCGCCTTTAAAAGCGCCGCCTCGTCGCGGTCCAACGCCGCCTGATAGGCAGCGTCCACGCGCCTGTTTTCTTCAAAAAAGTGCAGGGCGCGTAAGACGGCGCGGTCATTATGAATCTTCGCATTGGAAGCAGAAGCCGCCCCTTCGTCTTTTGTATCAGCTGCCAGCTTTGCAAGCAGCGCCTCCTCGTCCGTCTCGCACAACAGCTTCACGCCGAGGGATTTTGCAGCGTCTTTCATCTCCAGAGGCACGCTGGAATATTCGTCGCTCAAGTCCGCGTGACCCTTGCCGGTATTGACGATCACGAGGTCGTAGCCCAGCTGCGAGAAAGAAAAATCTACCTGTTTGCAGATATCCTCGTCTGTGATGGCGTTCTGCGCCGAATCCGCTGCCCCGGTATTTTCATCTGATGCGCCCGGCTGCGGCGCTGTCGCAATCTTTGAAAAATCCAGCAGGATCGTGCCGCCGACCGCGCAGGCCATCTGATCCATCAGCCCCGACGCCTTGTCCCAGAAATGGTTCTCCGCGTACTGGCCGATGCGCGCGTAATCAATATAGCGCATCTTTCCATCATTGAAAAAGTAGTTGATGATCGCGCACACGAGCATCTCAAACGATGCCGACGAACTCACGCCCGCCGCCGAGATCACCTCGGTCGACACATAGGCGTTGAACCCGGACACCGTAAATCCCATCTTCCGCGCAGCCATCGCCATGCCCGCCACCAGAGAAAATGTGCCCTTATTCTTCGGCACCCGCTCCAGCCGGGTCAGATCCACGATGATCTTGTCGCGGTAGCCCTCGCTCACGATCGTGATCACATCCGTTCCGTTCGGATACGCCGCGCCGATCGTGTCCAGGCTGATGCTGCCCGCCAGGATCTTTCCGCCGTTGTGATCCGTATGGTTCCCGACAATCTCCGTCCGCCCCGGAGATGTGAAGAATGACATCTCACAATCAGAAGTTTCCTTATCGGGAGCAAAATATCTTTTGTAATTCTCCGCCAACGACTGATAGCGCGCCATACTGCGCTCCGTCTCGCCGTAAATGCGTTCCAGTGTCTGAAGCTCCGGTAATTTCATCCTGTTCCTCCTTCTATATATAATGATACACAGATTGCCGGCATGACAATTTGTGGTTTTACACCCTTTTATTGTTTACGCTAACCCATCGTCTAAAGCCAATGGGATTGCGGTCGACCTGTTTCAATTCCTCGTACATTTCTATTGCTTCCATTATCTCATCTCGCATTGCAACCGGGTCTTCCCCATATCTGCTATTGGCTTCCCAACCGGTAATGTCATTAGAAGCAAGGATCAATCGTTCCGGTACAGTGAAGCCACAATTTTCCTGCACAAGATCAATCAATGTCGGAATACTATGTGTTCGGTAGGTTCTGGATGTTTCGTCCAAACCTCCAATAGAAAACAATGCATATTTTAAAGCCTTTTCGATTCCCTGCTGCACATGATAAGCAGCAATATCATCAATAAGCTCATCGTTATCAGGGTTCCCTGTCGGACTGATCAACAATCTGGCATTGTAGACATCCCTGTCCGCTCTATCGAGCAACATAGACCTCAACCCCCTTTGTATCAATTTCCTTTTTCAGCTTTTCACCCAGCCTGTGATAAAACAGGACATCACAATTATAATTGCATGCTTTATTAAAATCACATACCGGACGGAATAAGCGTTTATCACGTGTACTGCACGAAACATCCAGACAGATGTCAACATCGCTCTCCTCGCAACAGTCATCTGTGACCGCACTGCCAAATATGATTAGCCGTCTGATTACATCGGACATCCGCGCAATCTGAATTGTTTTTTCTACTTCTGAACGTTTCACGGTGTTGATTCTGGCAAGATTATCCATGCAGTCCCCTCCTCCCGAAATAATAAATGACTTATCGGTTCAGCATACGCAAGCGCACTTTTTTTCTGATAGGTCACATTATAGCATACAGCATGCTTCATTCGCAACCAGTGAATCCTTTTCTGGTCAGGCATTTTTGTAACACATTTTTGTAACAAGAATGGCTAAATTATTGGAAGCTGATCAGGCTGCCCGGGCCGCTTCCTTTTTTTATCCCAAAACAGACACTGCCATCAGCGCCGCACACCCCAGCACAAACACGATCATGCCGGCATTCCCATAGGCAGTCCGGAATTTTGCACCTTTCGGCAGCTCCAGCTCTGCCTGCGCGAAGGACACGCGCCGCCAGCTGCGGCAGAGCAACACCAGCCCCACGATTGCGGATACCACAAGAACGATTACATAGCCGCCATACAATGCCAGCTGCATCAGCAACGGTTCGATGGCTTCAAACGAAAGCGTTTCCAGATTTTCAAGGTTTTCCAGTGCAGACAAATCCAGCATGTTAAGCAGCGCAGAAGGCACGATGCTTCCCAGAAAATTGATACCCATGTGCAGTCCCGCCGAATAACGCAGCTTTCCAGTCTTCAGATAGATGTACCCAAACAGCAGCCCCAGCGCGAACGCATAGAAGAACTGCGTAAAGTTCCCGTGAAAAAGCCCGAACATCAGAGCCGAGGTGACGACTGCCAACTTTTCCCCGTAACAGCTCATCCGGTCGATCAGCTGCCTGCGGAACACATATTCCTCAATCAGCGGCGCCAGAATCACCATAAAGAGAATTTTCAGCACCAACGAATCCGCCAGCGCGTAAGTCGTGATGGCCGCTTCCGCCGATGTGCTGGTCAGCGCGCTGAGCGCAGCGGCGACAAGGTTGCCAAGGATGTTGCCCGCGTACATCAGGAAAATGGCAATAAACGCGGCGCGCACAAGTTGACCTGGGTTCATGGTATGTTTTTCCCTGTTGCTCCCGCCTGGTTTTTTATAGCTTTCTGTGTCGTTGCTTTCATCTGCAGCGACATTCTCATTTGCAAGGATGTTTTCATCGTTAATATCATCAGAGCAGGCAGGCACGCGGCGGAAGATCAGCAGCCCCACCGGCACCGCGGCCACATACAGGGGTGCAAAGGTATAAACCCACAATCCCCACGAGGTTGAGACGCCTTCCGGAAAGAGCATCGCAGCGGCAATCTGCAGGACAGCCGCGATCACCAGTATCGCGAAGCAGCCGAAACCGAGGGTGGAAAATGTTTTGCGGGCACGGCAACGGATTTCTTCCGAAACAGCATCCGCGCGCGTCCCATCGCGGTCATTCCTCAACCGCGCGGGTTGATCCCGAGGATCTACAAACAGCGGCGTCAGCGCCAGAAAGACCGCGCCAAGTCCGATATTGACCACCGCCGCAGCCACCGCGGCTGTGACAACATGATCAAAGACAACTCCCACCGCAATGATTGCCACATCCGGCAGCAGCCCGAAATAAATGAACATGACCTGAACAACCTGTTTTACCAGCTTCCCGGCGGATACCGGCACGGACAGGTTAATAAACGCGCCCGTAGTCGTTCCGTAAAAATCAATCGAGAGAACAAACGGAATCCACGCCAGTATGTAAAGCGGATTGACCCGGAAAACCGCCTCCGTGAGGATCAGCGCCGGAATCAGATCAAGCAGGCAGTTCACCGTTCCTCCCAGAACTGACCAGAGCAGCTTTTTTCTCCGTGCTCTCCGGTATCATCCGGAAGAAATCTTTGGAGGTGTCCTCCTCCAGCGGATTCCCCAGTGTGCGCCAGAACGCGAGCGCGGACAGCGTGAGAACGACCGGCAGAAACCGGAATCCATCCGTCTCCGTGCCGTCCTGCAGATACCTGCACAGCGCCGTCACGCCTGCCGCCGCAGCCAGGTAAAAGTCTGCGGTCTTTGTAAAAATCCCCAGATGCGCGAACCGGAAGCGGTTGTACAGGCTGCGGAAGAAAAAGACATTCGCCCCGCTTCCATAGCGCATGCCGTCCCGGCGAATCTTTTCGCTCCGGTCCTTTTTGCGCTTTACAAATCCGGTGCTTTTCTCCGCCTGCCGCACTTCCAGCAGCTCGGCAGTCTCTTCGGATTTCGCCATCGCGTCCTCGTAAAAGTCCGCTTTGATACTCCATATCGCGAAAATAAGCGCCGCACTTCCAATCAGGAGTGCAGCCAGACACAGCAGCGCGCCCTGCGTTTCCCCGGCAATCGCAAACATACAGAGTCCCTTCAGCCATCCCCAGAATGGAATCCAGCGTGTCCATTTATGATTAAAAAATGCCGCTGCCGCGGAAAAATGCTCAGAGCCATACGGTCTGCTGCTTAAGAAAAACGCGGCCGCCACCACGAGCACCAGAGCGCAGACCCCTTTCCGCAAATACGGCTTCCTGCCGGTATGCGTCGCCGCCAGCGTATAAAACAGTACCTGGATCAGTTTGCCGATCACCAGCGTAAAAATCCAGACCAGAAGGATCGCGGCCGCGCCCCGGATGCCAAGCCCGAGGTTCAGCATCAGATTTGGGAGCTGAAGCATCACATAAATACTGGAAATCACAAGCGCGCCAATCTGTGTCATCAGCCGGAAGAGCAGCACGGACTGCGGCTTCATCGGCGACGCAAACAGCAGGTTCACGTCCGCGGGCAGAAAAATGCTGCTGCCGGTTTTATCCGCGCAGATCATCTCAAACAGGAATACCGCCAGAATGATGCCGCCAACGATCAGTTCAATCAGGTCAGAAGTCGCGTCTTTTCCGTTTACTTCAAAGACAAAAACCTCATCTTCATTTTCCACAGACATATCTCCCGTATCTGAGTCTGCAGAACCCGCGCCGATGCTATATTCATCGGATTCTGCCGTCATTTCCGCTGTAATCTCTGCTATTTCCTCTGTCTCATCTTCCGCAACCTCACTTAAAATGCCCGCGCCAAGCCCGATCAGCCCGCCAAGCAGTGCGCAGACAAGGAGAAAAATCAGCACCCAGGTCTTAAGCAGCTTGCGGATCTGGTTCACAAAGGAGTGCAGCGCATAATAGCCATAAAGTCTCATCACGCATTGTCCTCCGTCCTATCAAAAAACAGCTGCTCCAGACTTCTTCCGTCCGCTGCCAGTTCATCTCTTGTCAGATTCGCCTGAATCCTTCCCTCCTTCATAATAATGGTCCGGTCCCAGAGCATGTCCACGCTGTCAATCATATGCGTGCTGACCAGGATCGTCTTCCCTTCCTGCCGCATCTCCTCAATCAAACTCTTTAATTCCTTGATCGCGTGCGGATCCAGTCCGATCATCGGCTCGTCCAGCAGCAGCACCTGCGGTTCCGGCAGAAGGCCCAGGCAGATATTCAGTTTCTGCTGCATTCCCTTCGAGAGCTCGTCGCCAAACTTTTTTCGCTTGTCGGTCAGTTCAAACCGTTCAAACAGTTCTTCGATCCTCGACTGATAAGCGTCACGCCCCACGCTGCCGCCAAGTTTATACGCCCGCGCGATAAATTCCATATGTTCAGACACTGTCAGGTTCGGATACAGCGAGGGCATCTCCGGTATGTAGCCGAGCAGGCGGCGTGCATCCGGCGTTTTGTTGGAAAAATCCCTTACCGTTATCTCGCCCTCGTATTTCAGGAAACCGATCATGGCCTTGATGATCGTACTTTTCCCGGCGCCGTTCGGCCCGAGCAAAACGGTCACCGTCCCCGGATCCAGATGAAAGTTCAGATCATCGCAGGCCAGCACCTTGCCGTATTTCTTTGTCACATGTGATACGTTCAACATTTTTCTCTTCTCCTTTATTTTTATCCCCGTCTGGCAATTTTCTTTTTAATTCACCTGCTGCGTCCGCATCAATCTCCAGGCTCCTCCGAGCGCCAGAAGAAACGCCAGCACTCCCACGACCGGCCACATGCCGGAAGGAACCGCCATAATTCCTTTCGCGATTCCCTGAAATACCGCCTGCCCCTCCGTTTCCGACTCCAATATGGCATCTGTCACCCGTGGCAATCCAAGCCAGAACATCATCCAGAGGATGATAAATACAACCCTCACTGTCTGCCCGAACCGGTTGCACAGCGCTCCAAAAAGTGCGGCCGCCGCAGGCAGACCCAGCACAGCCGCGATCCCGTACCGTAACAGAATCGGAAAGATGGCAAATTCCGGTTCCTCCATCGGATACAGCCGGACATTCAGTGCGTCCTCCGCAGCGCCCAGCACCAGCAAAATCACCATTCCGAATGCACTCAAAACCAGATGCTTTAAAAGCACGGACACAAAAAATTCCTTTCTTGTACAGCCCATGGATATTTGCGTGTGAAACTGCGACGTATAATCCTCCCCGAAATTCGCAAACAAAAATACCGCGCCAGCAAAAGCCGCAAGGATAGTCGCAAGCGGAAACGTCCCCTCTCCTTCATCAATTGCAAACCTCATCATAATAGCGAGAAGGAGCATCCCCGCCAGAAAGAAACCCAGTTCGAGCAGCAAAACTGCCAGGCATTTGTTTTCATTGATCTGAAACTGATTTTTGATTGCTCTTTTCATCGTAATCATATTGAAATCCTCTCCGTAATCCCGCCCCGCGCGCAGCGCATCAAAATGGGCTTTTATCTGCGCACTTCTATTTTTCGCAGTCCTCTCAGGCTCACCGCTCCGGCAGCCGCGTACAGTACAAGCCCGATCACCGGCAGCACGGGAGAGTGTACCCATTTCAGAATGTCCCGATTAAAAATCGACGTTTCGCCCTCGAGTCCCGCCATCAGGCCGCAGAAAAAGGCAAAGCCCCCGGCAAACACGGCATTGAAAATCATTCCGAGCGTTCTGTTTCGTATGGATACCATGCCAAAAAAGATTCCGATCAGAACCGCAAATGTCTCAGCGGCAAAGATCAGCGGCAGCCATTCCATCCAAAATGTTCCCATCCCAAACATGAAAAAAAGCCCGGCGATTCCAAACACAACCAGTATCACCGCACCCTCGCAGAGCCACATGCTCAAAGCAGTCTGCCGTCTCGTGGCGTTCATGGGAATCATCGTCGTAATGATATTGTTAAAAAGGACTGTCGGGCAAATCCATACGATTACGCCGCCCGCAAGCAGCAGGTAAGGCGGAAAATCTTCCAGCAGCGCTGCGGTCATCTTCCATGACAGCGGCCAGCCACCGCCCGTTTCTCCTCTCACAATCGGCACGAACAGATCCCAGATTACCGTGACGAGCAGCGCGTATCCAATCATCTGCAGGCAGAGTCCGCCAAAATAGCAGACTATGCGCAGTGTGCGGGACGCTCCCACTATTCCCTTTTTTGTCGTATCCTTCCTTCTGTTTCGTTGCTCCGCCCCCAAATAATTCTCTGCATTCATTTGCTCTCTCCCTCACTCACACACCTGTGTTCTCCGCTCGTAACTGTTCAGTACCTTCACAGTTGCCTCCGCTCAATGCTCCTCGCCGCACAGCGCCACGAACAGCTTCTGCAGGCTCACTTTCTGAACCGTCACATCAGCATTACCCAGCCGATCCGTCTGCTCATTTTCTCCCGCATCGTTCGGCTTCGGCTCTAAAATCGTCACGCTCTTGCTGCGGCCCAGCCGTTCTGCATGGTGCTGTGTATATCCCGCGGTCGCGCGGTCCACCTCATCCTCCCGTCCGCTCACACACCAGGCCCGCTCCAGCAGTTCCTCCAGGTTCTCTTTTAAAAGGATTTTCCCTTCATCCAGCAGGATCACTTCCTCAAAAATGTCCGCCGCCTCCTCGATAATATGAGTCGAGATCACAAACGTCCGGCCGCTCTCGGTAAATTCCTCCAGCAGAAGCTGATAAAACTTTTCCCTCGCGACCACATCCAGTCCCGCGACCGGCTCATCCAGAAACGTGAACTCCGCCCCGCTCGCGAGCGCCACAACGATTGTCACCATCGAAAGCATACCTTTGGACAGCTTGCTGATCTTTTTTCTTCGTATCCAGCCCAAACTCCGCTACAAGACGGTCCGCCATCTTCTGATCCCAGTGCGGAAGAAACAGCGACGCGATCTTCAGGTATTCTTTCACTTTCATCGTATTCGCGCTGTTTCCGATCATCTGATTCAGCTCACGCGAAAAACACAGATGCGAGAGCGCCTTCGGATTCTCCCAGACCGACTCACGAACAACCGCCGAATGCGGTCTCATTTTTACGATATTCGATCCGTTCCCGGCACCGCTGCTCTTTCCCTGCCGCTCATCCGGCTTCGCATCGTCAGGAGAAATCTCCACCGTCACTGTCCCCTCCGACGCCGGATTCTGCGAGCTTAAAATAGACAAAAGCGTCGTCTTCCCGGCACCATTGCGCCCGATTAGACCATAGATCTTGCCCTGCTCCAGTTCCAGATCAATACCGTGAAGCACCTCTTTCTCCCCGTATCGCTTCACGATCCCGGATGCCACAATTTTGCTCATATCATTTTCTCCTCCATATTCCCCCATATTTATCCCGCTGCTTTATTTTCTTTCGCATAAGGATTTCCCTCGGCGCCGTCTTCCCGAATCATCGCGATCAGCTCTTCTCTGGTGATTCCGAGACTTTCCGCCTCCGCCATCAGACGTTTCACATAGTCATCATAGAAGTTTTTCTTCCGCTTCTCCACGATCTTCTTTTTCGCTCCCGACTGGACGAACATCCCGATTCCCCTTTTTTTGTAAAGGATGCCTTCATCCACAAGCAGGTTCACACCTTTCGCCGCCGTCGCCGGATTGATGGCATACGCCTTCGCCAGTTCATTCGTACTCGGCACCCGCTCCTCCTCCAGAAGAATGTCCCGCAGGATGTCGTTTTCTATCATTTCTTTAATCTGAATGTAAATGGATTTTTCCTGTGAAAGGATCTCATTCATTTACCCACTTCCTTTCATAGCCCCGCCCTGCGCGCAGCGCATTTGCATAAGCAGAGCGTTTTCACACGCCACTGTTCGTTGGTTCATTACTTGTGTAATGAACCATATCACCAAATATACTTTCTGTCAAGAAGTTTTTACTCGTTTTCTATTGCGGTCTTGCACACTGTAATCGAGCAGGAGGCAACTTGTTGGCTTCTGCTCGCCGCGCGGTTGCTGCGTGCCAGTGGCACGCGTTTAGCAACGACCGGAGCGGTAGCGGAGACGCGTGCAGCTTTAGCTGCTAAATTCCTTACGCGCCCCTGCGCATAAAAAAACCGTCGGACCTCATTTACCATCCAACGGTTTCGACAAATATAAGCAGTTCATTTATCTTACAAAAATGCCATAATTCTGCTTTTCATCAATTATATATTCTATTTTGACGACCTGTTCCCTTTCAATAATCTGATATACGAACCACAAATGCGGCCAGAATCTCCATACACAGATCCACGTAAGTGCTGAGTATTTGTTTTGCATCTGGAGAAATATCAACTCTGTACATAACTCCCCGCCAAAATCCTTTCCCGAAGTTCTCTGCCTGCTTCTCTAGCATCTGAATCTGCTACACCAATTCTTCTTTTTTCTTCTATGTCTATCAGTTTTTCTCTCAGTTGTAATTGCATTTCTCTTTGGTAAAAAGCGTTAATATCCATAACGACAAGATCTCCCTCACCATTTTTCGTGAGGAAAACAGGCTCCTGCGTTTCTCTGCAAAGTCGGGATACCTCATTATAATTCTTTCTGATGGCTGCGGATGGCTTAATAATTGTTTTCATATTCATTTACCTCATATTTTCATTTGTAGCATTATTTAACTCTTATTATGCACTGATTATACTACCTCTATATCCGATAATCAGCCTAAACCAGAAATTAACCATATCCAAATGAATTCTTCGTAATTGTTCAGTACCTTCACAGTTACAATTTCTTTTTTAACTGTTCCGTTCCCTCTTTGCTACAGCATCCGGTACCGAGCCAGACACGCCAGAATCTCCTGCCGTCTCACGGCTGCGGCAGCGCCCGCGCCGTAATTTTTCGGAGTGACAGAGAGGATCCCGTCTTTCTCGATTTTCTGTGCCGCTTCCTCCGCCAGGGCGGCGGCGGTCTTTTTGCCGTCTGCCATGCGGCCCAGGATATACTGCATCAGATAAACCAGGGCAGCGGTCTGGCTCTCATCAACGACCTGTTCCAGATAACGCAGGTCGATCTCCGTCTTGTCCAGACTTAAGGTGTCCCATCCGTGCGTGCGCGCCTTCTCGATCTGCTTTGCGCGAACCGGCTTTTTCAGCCAGGCGGTACGTTGTGCTGCTGCTTCCCGGCTCTTCGCTCTTATTTCCGGCAGAGTTTTCGTCGAATTTTCCTGTTCCTTCACGTTCGCTGTCCCCGGCATGGTTTCTTCGTCCGGCTGCCCGCCGCCATCCTGTGCCATTCCATGACGCGTACCTTCATATTGCTGCCCGCAGATTTCCTTTGCGCGCGCCGTGATGTCCTTTGCCACATAACAGTCCATCTGCAGCACGGTGTCCGCCGCCGCCAGATAATCACCCGAACTGCCCACGACCAGAATCGTCGATACGCCAAGGTCTTCGTACAGACTGCGAATGCTGCGGATGAACGGCCTGATCGGCTCCTTTTCGTCAGAGACAAGCTGCGCCATGCGCTCATCACGCACCATAAAATTGGTTGCCGAGGTATCCTCATCGATCAACAACACGCGGCTGTCCGCGGCCAGCGCCTCAACCGTGTTCGCCGCCTGAGAGGTGCTGCCGCTTGCGTTTTCCGTAGAAAACCGGGTCGTGTCCGCATGCGTCGGAAGATTGCGAATAAACATGGAGATATCTGTCTCATGGATGCAGCGTCCCTCTTCCGCGCGCAGCTTGAACGCGCTCTGATCCGTGATGACCAGTTCCCTGCCGTCCCCGGCAATGTGGTTGTAAACGCCGCGTTCCAGCGCTTTCAAAAGAGTCGATTTTCCGTGAAATCCGCCGCCGGCGATCACCGTTACGCCCTTTTTGATTCCCATACCGCGCACGCATCCGCGGTGCGGCAGCTGAAGCGTCACCGCCAGACTCTCCGGACTTACAAACTTTACTGCAGCCCCGCCCTGCGCACTGCGCATTTTCATGGGCGGAGCGTCCTGCCGCCGAGCCTGGCGAGGGGGCGTTTCCATACTTTTCATCGGCCGCTGCGACACGCCGCTCTCCCGCGGCAGTACTGAGCCGTCCGCCACAAAAGCCACCAGCCCCAGACCGTCCAGTGCATCCCGTATATACTGCTGGTCGTCCGCCAGCTCTGCAACTGCATCAAGTTCCCGTTTCATCTGCGGATTCAGATGAAACGTTTTCTCCGCCGCCTCCGGCAGAAAGTCAAACAATATTTTTTCCAGCTCGCCCGCCGCGATCGTGCGCCCGAATGCCGGAAATCCGACTTCGATCCGCGCCTCTATTTCATTCTCAGAAATGCACATCGCAGTGCGTTCCAGAATTTCCTGTCCTGCGCGGCAGGCCGTCACGAGGCCGCTCTTACCCGAGCCCCGCCCCGCGCGCAGCGCATCTGCATGGGCGGGGCAACCTGCCGCCGAGCCTGGCGAGGGGGCGCTTCCCGAGCCCCGCCCCGCGCGACCTTTAAAGCTGTCCGCTTCCTGCCGAAATGCCGGACGTGACGACGATTCTGCACGAAGATTCCGGTGCAGACGCCGCAGCAGATAATCCTCCACGGCGATCCGGCGGTGACGGTTCTCAAAATACTGCGGCGCGATATTTCCACGGTTGTGATAAATGATCCGCACCCGCGAGGGCGTCGCGAACGGATCTCCCTGCACATGGTCAATTGCGAGGCGGTAGGCGCCGAAGTCGTATTCACCCTCCAGCACCTTGTATGCCTTATATCCTTTGTGGTCAATTTCTCTTAACTGTCTTCTCAGTTCTGCCTGTGATCGCATTATTTTTCCCACCTGCCGCGAATCTCATCCAGCATCTCCATCACGCGGATCGTATGCGCGTGCGGCATCTCCTCACACTCCAGCTTTCCCGCCTCGATCGCGCGCTTGCAGGCAAGGACTTCGTATTCATAGCCCGTGATCTGTTTTGGCTGCGGAATCGTCTCCACCAGCTCATACTCATTGTTGTAAATGCGGATTTCCTCAAAGTTGTTGGTGTTTTCCACCTCTATACGGCCTTCCGTTCCAAAAATGATCCCGCGGCGGTCTGAGACCGCTTCCATAGTATTGAACAGTCCCGCGATTGTTCCGTTCGGATATACCAGATTGACAAACTCGGACTTGTCCACGCCCGTCTCGTGAAGCACCATCGAAGTCGAAAGGCTCTGAATGTCGTCGCCCAGCACCCAGGTCGCGAAATTCAGGGTATAAACCCCCAGGTCCAGCAGCGCACCGCCGGCCAGATCCGGGCGCACCATGCGCTCCTTGTCCAGAAGAGAATAGCCCAGATTCGCGGTCAGACCAACGATTTTGCCAATGCGGCCGCCGCCCGGACGGTTCTCTCCGGCCACAACGTTTTTGTCTTCCCCACAGCT
This sequence comes from Clostridiales bacterium, assembly GCA_020860715.1. Classification (GTDB taxonomy): domain Bacteria; phylum Bacillota; class Clostridia; order Lachnospirales; family Lachnospiraceae; genus Choladousia. The sequence goes on from JAJBTU010000024.1 coordinate 68,120, forward strand.
TCCCATCGTAGCAGCGCCTGCCGATGCAGCAAAATTCAAAACGGACTGACCCGGCACAGCTGGTTCCCAGCAGCCCTGGCCCACGCGAAGCGTTTCTAAATGGCCAGGGCAATCTGCCCTCGCCGGGTGGCATCCTCGCCCTTCGGGCGGGATATCCGCCGAGCCTTGGGAGGGGGCGCTTCCCGTAAAAGCATCCTCTCCAAACAGCAGCTCTCTTATCTTTACCGACTGCGGTGTATAGCGTGTCCACATCGCCTCCGTGATAAAGACCTTCTTCTCATGCGCCAGCTCCAGCACCTCCCGTGCTTCCGCCGCATTCTGAGTGAACGCCTTTTCACACAGCACCGGCTTTCCATGATTGATACACAGCTTCGCATGCTCGCAGTGCAGCGAGTGCGGCGTAGCGATATAGACCAGCTCTACCTGATCATCGCACAGCATTTCCTCATAGCTTCCGTAAGACGTTTCCGCCCCGTATTTTTCGGCAAACGCCTTTGCCCGCTCTCCGTCGCGGGCCGCGATCGCGTACAGGTTCACCTCATCCATCCGGGCTACCGTTTCCGCCATCGTCGTTGCGATTCTTCCGGCTCCTAAAATTGCAAGATTCAGTTTTTTCATAGATGCATCTCCTTTTCCCTGTATAGATCTATCTGGTGCCGTCCCGTCGCGGCACTGTCATTTTCGGCAGGATGCCGCATATTCTCCGTCACGCAAACACAGCCGCCGCCCACAGCACAATGCGCAAAAACAGGTTTGACTCATACAGCCAGGTAAGCAGGCTGCTCTCTTCCACCATCGAAAGGATCTGGGCTCCGACACTGGTCGTCTGCAGAACGGTCAGGATCAGGAAAAACAGCCACAGCAGAAACAGCGCTTCTACAATGCCAAGCACCGCGCCCGCCAGACGGTTTACGAGCCCGATCACCGGGAAATGCGCGATCATATCCAGTACCATGATCAGCAGCCGCAGTATAATATGCACAAGAAGTACGGCCACAACAAAAGAAATAACATTCAGGATCATCGTTGCAATATAAGCGATGATATACCCCTGAAAGTTCGAGACGTCAAGAGCCTCATATCCGTCGTCATTGTTGTTATTGACCAGCATATCTTTGATCACTTCCGGCAGCGGAAGACTGTCTATGATCTCATTCTGTGTACTTTTGCTGATCGACAGTGAGCCGCTCTCACTCCCGTCGTCGTCCGAACCGCTGTCTGTATCTGAACTGCTGTCTGAGAACAGCTGAGAGATATACTCGCCAAGATACTGCTCTTTGTATTCCTCCAGTTCCTCATCCGTAAGGGAATCGATCATGGAAGCATACTCTCCGTATCCATACTGCTCCAGAAGCTGTTTGGTCTCTTCCCGGGTCAAGTTTGCCAGATAATCACTCACACTTGCAGTCCCGGACGATTCGGATGTCCCGGAAGAGCCCGTCGTCCCGGAAGAACCGGTGGACGAAGCGAGGATCTGACTGACCATCACATTTTCACACTGCTCAACGATATAATCATAAACAGATGTATTGTCTTTTATAAATTCCGTCACATGGGGCAGCAGCAGCGACACAAGCGCAACCGAGAGCACCAGCGAAAGCATCGTGGCCAGCTTTTTGACAAAGCCACGGCAAAAGCCGGAAATAATAAATGCTGCCGTCACAACAATGATAACAATTTCCAGTATATTGATTTTCATAACTTTCTCCTTTATTTGTTCTGTGCAGACTCTGCCCCGGACGATATCCCGATCGTCCTTCTCCGATGGCCGACCGGGTTCAGCAGATCCGGATCCGGTCAAAACTGTTCTTCGTGATCACCAGATACCGGCGAAATTCCCCGAAGTAAAAAACATCCTCAATCTCCTTTTCATACGCGGAAGAAAACCGCAGGATGCCGCTTTTTGTATAAGTGCTGACCGATGTGGAAGTGATCAGCAGAATCTGTCCGTTCTGTATCCTGATTTCATCAAAATCTGCGTTCACTCCCGCAGAGGTCTTCTGTTTTCCGCGGTAATTATACAGCTCCATCCGGTATTTGTACTCGCCTGATATATCTGAAAACAGAAAACCAATCGTATCATCATCGTAAAAACAGCTCACAATCTCTTCATCGAAATCCTGCGCCGCGGTCTTTGCCATCGAGCTGCCTCCAAATACGGCAAAGCCATCATCCGCAATAGCAGCCGCGGTAGAGTTGTCCATAAAGTACACCTGCGGCACAGCGCTGCCGGAAAAGGTTTCGCTGCTGATCTCATGGTCAGAATCGGTATCTCCGCCGGATCCGAAGTCATAAAAGACCACGGTTGACGTCATGACGCCCTCATCAATCCCCAGATAAGAAACGACCATCTTTTCCCCGTTCGGAGACAGGTCGACATCCAGCGGATAGCCGGAATCCGAGATTGTCGTTTTGTCGTTGGCAATGTTGTTGCCCTCCGCATCGTAAAGGCGGATCCATGTCACATCATCATCCTGCAGCACGACCGCCACCACACCCTGATTGGAAACACGAACTTTCAGGATCGGCAGCAGGCAGGTAAAGTTTCCGAGCAGGCCGTCCTCATTTACCACATATACCTGTGTGCCCTGCTGCTCCGCTATCACCATCGTTGTGCCGCAGACGTCCACGATCGGCGCCTGCATGCTATAGGTAATGCTCCATTTTACCTCGTTTTTGCGCGTCACACAGGAGACTCCGTCTGAATTATAGCGGTACAGATATTTGCCGACCGCCTCATACTGTGTGCCCGATGTTATCGAATTTTCAATGGATTTTGAGATCACATAGTCGCCAAACGTATGGGTCCGGTTGTAAAGATAAAATCCCAGCGCCACACACAGAATCAGAGCGGCAAGCACTCCCTGCAGAATCCGGCGCCGCCTGCGGTTTTGCGCCAGCCGCTCCTCCAGCGTCAGTTCCTGTTCCATTCCGCTGCCGGAAAGATCTCCCGGTTCACCGGATGCTTCCGCACCGGTATCATAACTGTCATAAAGAGCATCCAGATCCACATCATCAGAGGCGCCCGAAGCCATCAGCCACCCCTTTATTTTTTGAAATCGTTCTTTCCACTTATTTTTATCCATATTTTTATTTATACAATCCTTTGTCCTGTCGGCGTCCTGACATGATACTTTTTTATGGACGATACCATGATTCTACCATGCAGGGTCTGAAATAACAAGATTGTTTCTGATTTTTACGGAAGCACGATTTTCTGTCCGGGCAGGATCAGATCCGCGTCATCGATTCCATTTGCCTCGCAGAGTTCCTCCAGACGATCCAGACTTCCGTAATATTTCGCACAGATTTCCGCCAGCGTATCTCCCGTGCGGATGACATAGGAAGCCTGCACCTGCCGGCTCGCCGCCGTTACGACAGTTTCCGTATCAGAAGTCCCGCCTGTATCAGATGCCGATTCTGTGTCACTTCCCGCATTCGTATCAGACGCCGGCTCCGTGTCACTTCCCGCATTCGTATCAGACGCCGGCTCCGTGTCACTTCCCGCATTCGTATCAGACGCCGGCTCTGTGTCACTTCCCACATTCGTATCAGACGCCGGCTCTGCATCACTGGTTTCGCTCGTATCATCAATCGTTTCAGAGGCCGTCATTTCAGCAGTTTCATCGTCTGCCCAGAACGCATCCGACCCTGCCAGAATATCCGCGGAAGCAGCCTCCTCTGTGTTCGCACTGTCCGCCGCCTCCGATATTGTTTCTGACACAGTTCCTGCTGCAGTTTCATCTGAGGATGTTTCCTCGAAATCCGACCGGGAATCCTGCGCTTCCTCCAGAGAAGCGTTCGACGTTCCGGCCACATCTGCCGCCTGGCGCAGATCTGACACACGATTTACCGCAATCACACCGACAAGCAGCGCTCCCACCACAAAGAAAGAGCTCGCCAGCTTCAGAAAACTCCTGCTTTTCTCTTCCGCTTTGCTCTTTACTTTCTCGCGGAAGCTGATAATTGCCTTATCCGGAGCACTCTCCTTCTCCACGCTCGACTCGCCAAACAATTCCGAGAGATACTCCTGCATCTGCCGGTTCTGCTCGTAAAACACAAAATAGCCTCCAATGCCCTCATACCGCTCTCCATCCAGCCAGTACAGCCGTTCCTCCTGATCCTGCAGATGATAGAGCATCTGCTTTGTTTCCGGGATCTGCTGCGCCAGCTCTTCCATCCGCGCCGTTTCACAGGTCCCAATCACACAGGAACCCACGGCCTGATTTCCCGGAAAATACGTTTCCCGTTCTCTGTGAAGCCGTTCCCACCGGCCCTCCGGAACCTCAGGCTCATCTTTCGGCTTCTTTTTGACAGCCTCCTTTTCTTTCTCCTGTTTTATACCGGTATCTTCTCCTCCGCTTTGAACGGCTTCCGCTTCGTCAGGGATCTCCATAATCCCCCGTACGAACACATACTCCGTATCCTCCGTGTATTTGCGTTCTCCCAGCAAAATCCCAAGGAAGTTCCCGCTCCTTCTCTTTTCCATCTTCTGTATGTAAGTCACCACATAATCTTCCAGGTATATTTTTTGTCTGCCCTGTATCTCTCCGATCTGTCGTATGTTTTTAGGCAGTAAATTTTCATTCCCCATAATCCGCACACTCCTTTTCCCGGGCTTCCTCCCGCCGCGCCCGCCGGCTCCCGGTGGGGCAGGGGCGCTTACGCCAAAGTCTCCGCAGAGAATTACCTTACTATATACTTTATGCAGAATTTAGCATTTTATGGTTAAAAGAAAAAAATTTGTTTTCCATTTGCTGTGCTGAATATTTTTTCTCCGGCCGGATAGACTGATACTAACAGTAATTTCAGCGGTGACGTCCGCCGCCACAGACAGACGCCTCATGACGCATCGCGGAAAGGAATCAACATGTCAGTCCCGGGGTTTATCCTGACCGGCCCGCACAGCCGGCGGACATCGGATGCCTACGGCTCCCATCCGCTCAGTTCCGGTCAGCTTGCGCAGCTGCTGTCAGCCGCCGAGGCCTTCCGCGCAAATCCGGTCATTCTCTGCATCGGCACGGACCGCATTGTCGGAGACAGCCTGGGTCCGCTCACCGGCACCCTTCTGCAGAAACGCGCTGGAAACTCTCTTGCCGTCTATGGCACTCTGGACTCTCCCGTGCATGCCTGCAATCTGGCAGAAACACTCGCGCAGATAAAAAAAGAGCATCCGGACAGCGCCATAATCGCTGTGGATGCTTCTCTTGGATCTCATTATAAAGTTGGCTCTGTGCTGGTTCGCCCCGGCAGTATCCGTCCCGGTCTGGGCGTCAGAAAAGACCTGCCGGCCGCGGGGGACATCTCCATCATCGGTATTGCCGGTGTTCAGAGCCGCCGGCCATACCTTGTACTGCAGACGGTGCGTCTGTCCGTGATCATGTCGATGGCGGAACAGATCTGTGACTGTATTCTTGGCACGATTCCCGGCGGACCCGGCACCTGCTGTCAGGCTGCGCCAAAACACCGTCTCTGCTCTACAGTTCCACCCGTCCCTCCAGCGCACGAAGAAGCGTCATCTCGTCTGTGTACTCCAGATCACCGCCGACAGGCACACCGCTCGCAATGCGGGTGACTTTGATGCCGGTCGGCTTGATCAGCTTGCTGATATACATGGCGGTCGTCTCTCCCTCCAGGCTGGAATTTGTCGCGATGATGACCTCATTCACATCACCTTCGAGGCGCTTGATCAGCTCCTTCAGGCGAATATCGCCCGGCCCGATTCCGAGCATCGGGGAGATTGCGCCGTGCAGCACATGGTACACGCCCTCATATTTTCCGGTCTTCTCATACGCAGCCAGGTCTCTGGTCGTCTCGACCACCATGATCGTCTTTTTGTCACGCGCCGGATTGCTGCAGATCGGGCAGATTTCCTGGTCCGTCAGCGTGCAGCATTCTTTGCAGTAGCGAACATTTTCCCGTGCGTCCGTGATCGCGTCTGTCAGCTGCTTTACACGGTCTTCCGGCATATGGATCAGGTGAAAAGCCAGCCGCTGCGCGGATTTGTTCCCGATCCCCGGCAGCGCGGAGAGCTGCTCGATCAGCTTCGACATTCGTTTTCCGTAGTAATCCATCAGAATCCGAATCCTCCAAGTCCTCCCATGCCGCCTGTATACTTAGACATCATGGCAGCCGCCTCTTCCTCTACTTTGCGCAGTGCCTCATTGGTCGCCGCCACGATCAGATCCTGCAGCATCTCAATGTCGTCAGGATCCACGACTTCCTCCGCGAGCGTCACTTTCTTTACCTCTCTTTTACCGGAAATGGTCACCTCGACCGCGCCTCCTCCGGCCGTCGCTGTAAATTCTTTCTCCTCAAGCGCCTGCTGATTCTCTTCCATCTGTCTCTGCATCTTCTGCGCCTGCTTCATCAGGTTGTTCATATTTCCGGGCATTCCGCCCTGAAAACCGCCTCGCTTTGCCATAATGCTCTCCTTTATCTGTTTAAAATTCAGTGCCGGAATATAAGTCCGGCCATAAAAGCCTGCCCGATTGTTACGCCCATTCTACTACAAAAATCCATCTATTGCCACCGAAATTATCATTTTTATGCAGGGGATCCGGCCATGGCACTGCCTGTATTGTTCACTCCATATCCGCCGCATACAGCGCCGCGCCCAGCGCTCCGCAGAGCTGCGCTTTTTCACTGATGATCAGCTTCGTGCCGAGACGCTCCTCGAGTGTCTTTACCAGACCCCGGTTCTGCGCCACGCCGCCTGTCATCATATAGGCTTCCTCGCCTCCGACGCGCTTCACGAGCGACGCCGTCTTTGCCGCGACCGCCTTATTCAGGCCATGAACGATATCGTCCGGCTTTTTGTTCTGCGCGATCAGCGAGACGACCTCCGACTCTGCGAACACCGTGCACATGCTGGAAATCGTGATGTCCTCATCGTAGGATAATCCGGCCTTTCCGATCTCGTCCAGCGACATTTCCATCGTCCGCGCCATCATCTCCAGAAAACGCCCGGTACCCGCCGCACACTTATCGTTCATGACAAAATTCTTCACGGAGCCGTCCGAATCCAGCCGGATGACCTTGCTGTCCTGCCCGCCGATGTCGACGACTGTCCGCACCGAAGGATCCAGAAAATGCGCGCCTCTCGCGTGACAGGTGATCTCCGTAATGCTCTTATCCCCGACCTGAATTGCCGTGCGCCCGTACCCTGTGGTAACTACCGCGTCGATATCCTCCCGGTCCAGATGCGCCTGTTCCAGTGCCTGCTCCAGTGCCCGTTCTGCGCCGATTGCAGCGCCTGCCCCGGTCGGCAGGATGATGCCGGCCACGATTTCTTTTTCCTTATTTAAAATCACCACGTCCGTACTCGTCGATCCGCTGTCGATTCCCGCAAAATATCCTTTTCCCATATGCGCTTCCTTTCCCTGCCGTTCCGGCGTGATGCCGCCCTCACCTGCTTTTTCATCATTCCCGGATCCGCCGGAATTGCCTGATATCGTACCCCCCGGAATTCAGTTCCAGACTTTCCGCGAACGCTTCCAGCCTCGTCAGCAGCTGCCCGCTGCTCTGCACGGTATAATCCGACTCGATTTTCAGAATCGGCACATCCGTGTGTGATTTGATGTCCGCGTATTCAAAGCTGTAAAAATCACAGAATTTTACAGTATGATAAATGATGCCTTTTAACGACGGATCCTGATACAGCTGTTTGCGTCCGGCCGTATCCAGCATCCGCATGCAGGGAAGCTGCCCTAAGAGTTCGCCCGCGTACCAGTCCATAAGTGCGTCGAAATCAAAATCCGTTTCGCTGTCATGTGTCTGTACCTTCTGAGAACCGGTACCCTGCCTCTCTGCTTCCGGATACGTCCATGTCACAGACCGGTTATTCACGCAGGTCTCATTTACGACCGGAAGCGGCATACTCTTTTGGGTCATCTCATACAGCTCGTCTCCCATACGCGCGCCAAGCACCGCCAGATGCGTCACCTGCGTGCGCTCTTTCGGGCAAAACGCGCTGCGAAAGGCGCTGTAATCAAACTTGCGCCCTTTGTATTCGCCGTATTTCTGCGCCAGATCCTTCAGCTGAGCCGCGACCCGCCCGCGGCTGCAGACAGAATCAGACAGGGATGCGTCCGCATTTCTTTCAGGAAATGCGGACCTTGTATGCAGCATATCCAGCATATACAGGAAATCCAGCTGTCCGCTGTCCTCCAACAGATCATATACGCTGCGGATCGTATCGCAGCAGTTCACCAGCACCAGTTCCTTTACCTGCCCGGCAAGCACTGCTTCCAGCACGGATTTGCCGAAGCCGCAGATATTCGGATGCGCGATCTGGTCCGCGTAATCAAAGCCTTCCGGCATCATATTCAGATTTTCACATTCGCCGCCAAAAGCTGTCAAAAGCTCCAGCGGTGTATATTTACAGACATAATACGTTTTTTCCAAGTTCGATTCCCTTCCTGCCTTCGTTTCTCTCATTCTATGAATCGTTCTGTCTGCGGCATATTCCGCGTGCAGATCCCTGATTTTGCTCCCGGCGTTTCCGGGGTCCGAAGCAGATTCACGGCTCTGCGCTGCCTGCCTTCTTCCGGATCCGCGGAGTTTCACATCTCTGCGTCACCTGCATTCAGCATTTCCAGAAAGGCGCCCAGCCGCGTGGATGTCTGTCCCTCGCCGCCATGGCTCCGGTCGCAGCCATCGCCGTCCAGGATCAGGGTCGGGATCCCGGCCTCCTCAAATCGCTTCTTCGCCAGCTGTGAGCCGCCGAGCGTGTGCTTGCAGCCCCAGTGGTTGAACCAGATGACGCCGTCCGCCTTTGTCTCTTTCGCATGGCGGATGCCCGCGTCAATCCGCCGGCTGATGCTTCCGTTCAGCGAATTAAAAAGCAGCCGCATCGCCATGTCCTCATACGGGTCATCGGAATGCGCTTCCAGATTCGCGACCTGCGCCAGCTCACAGCCGACAATCTGTGCATTTTCATTCAGCCGGAACACATCCTTCACGGCATTTGACCAGAACGGAATGATATGCATCCAGTAAATACGCTTTCCGCGCGCCGGGCCTGCCTTTTCCAGACTGGCCAGCAGCTTCTCCGTATAGGCCTCTTCCTCTTTCGTCCCCAGCAGAATGTTATTGGTCATGCCGTTGTACAGCGGCGTAACCAGATCAGCCGGAATGTATTTATCCACGCGTTCTTTCTGAAAACGGTCATAATTCGCAAGCGTCCTCCTGCTCCTCGCCAGGCGCTCCCGCAGGCTGTCCTCACGGATCTTTTTCCCGGTATGCTCCTCCAGAAAAGCGGCCAGCTCACGCAGCTGCCCCGCCACGTATGCCACGTTGGCATCTTCCGGCGAAACCTGCTCCCCCGCTTCTCCCGAAGCCGGAGCCGCGGGTATCTGCCTGGTCCGGCAGGCGGGAATATCGATCGCAAAGCACGGCACTCCGTACAGTTCCGCCAGTTCCCGGAACGTCAGCAGGTTCGCGTCGCACGCAAGCGTTGTGTATACAATACAGCGCGGCGCGGGCAAAAGTCCCTTTTTAGCTGCTCCGATAAAGGTCTTATGGTAGCTGCAGAGTGTCTCCGAAATCCCGCAGTCTTCTGCCGTCTGCAAAAACGCCCGCTCCGCTTTCGACGCGGAAAGATAACAGGAAAAACTCTCCACGTTGTATGGAGAAAGCCCCACCTCCTGCATCAGTTCACACGGGGTAAACACACTGACCAGAACACTCTGGTCCGGGTTTTTCAGCGGCCGCAGCATCGTATCCATCATCAGCCGTGCCAGATACTGATCTGCCGGAAGAAGTTCCTTATCCGGCGCAGCCCGGAACTTCAGATTCTGAGCCTGCCAGCCTGTCCTTAAAAGGACCCGTGCTTTCGCCGGGTCTGTATCACTTAATTTTTCCACATAATGACCAAATGTCTCTATAACCTGCAAATTTTTCTTCCTTCCGTCACAATCTCAGAATGTCCCTCCGCTATACAGGAGCTCCGGAACAACCCCTGTCAAATCACATATGAATCCGCTTTTGCCATCTGCCATTCCAGCAGATCTTCCAGGGTCACATTGTCTACAACATTGTTGATCGCACTGTTCAGGCGATCCCAGAGGATAGAAGTCGCACTGTCTGCCTCGCCGTCAGAGCCGTCCTCGGCGTACTCCACCGGGGACAGACTGCCCTCCGTGAGCCGCAGAATCATGCCGGCGGTATATTCGGATGGACGGTTCGCCAGCACATAACCGCCCTGCGGGCCGCGGATGCTGCGGACATAGCCGGCCTTGTTCAGAATGGCTATGATCTGCTCCAGATATTTTTCCGAAATGTTCTGCCTGCGGGCCGCATCTTTTAAACGAATCGGTTCGCCCGAATCGTTGATTGCCAGATCCAGCATCAGGCGAAGCGCATACCTTCCTTTTGTTGAAATCCTCATGTTTCCCCTTCTTTTCTCTGCCGTCATCCTGCCATCACAATCGCCGGCGCCTTATTTCCCGGCATACAGCGGTGTCGAGTAATAGCGGTCCCCGCTGTCCGGCAAAAATACTACGATGGTCCTGCCCTGATTTTCCGGACGTTTTGCCAGCAGTACCGCCGCCTGCAGCGCTGCCCCGGAGGAAATGCCGGTCAGGATCCCTTCTGATTTTCCGAGTGCCTTTGCCATCTCAAACGCGTCTTCGTTGTCAATCGGGATTATCTCGTCATAAATATCCGTATTCAAAGTCCCGGGAACAAATCCCGCTCCAATCCCCTGAATCTTGTGCGCGCCGGGCCTTCCGCCGGAAAGCACAGCGGAAGTCGCGGGCTCCACCGCCACAATCTTTACTTCCGGCTTCCGGGATTTCAGATATTCTCCGACACCGGTGATCGTACCTCCGGTACCGACGCCTGCCACAAAAATATCCACCTGGCCGTCCGTGTCCTGCCAGATCTCCGGGCCGGTCGAACGCAGATGCTCCGCCGGGTTCGCCGGATTTTCAAACTGTCCCGGTATAAAGCTGCCCTCAATCTCCTGTGCAAGCTGCGCCGCCTTCTCAATCGCGCCCTTCATACCTTTCAGGCCATCCGTCAGCACCACCTCAGCTCCGTATGCTTTTAAGATGTTCCGGCGCTCCACACTCATGGTCTCCGGCATGGTAAGGATCACCCGATAGCCTTTCGACGCCGCGATCGCAGCAAGACCGATCCCGGTGTTCCCGGACGTCGGTTCGATAATCGTACTTCCCTCCCGAAGCAGGCCCTTCTGCTCCGCATCTTCAATCATGGATTTCGCAATCCGGTCTTTTGCGCTGCCCGCCGGATTCAAATACTCCAGCTTCGCCAGCAATGTGACGTCCAGCTCATTTTCTTTTGTAAAACGCTTCAGGTTCAAAAGCGGCGTACCGCCGATCAAATCCGTAATACTGTCATAAATTTTACTCATCATTTCATTCCCCACTTATTCACTAGGATAACCAGTCTATTGATAGACTACATCGCAGACCCGTATTTGTCAACCACTTTTTGCGCAAAGCAAAAACCCGGGCCAAAGTCCCGGGCTGCCTGTTTTAAGGCATATTTTTAGCCATAAGGTATCCTCCGACGGCGGCGGCAATCCTTATGGCATATTTAGCATTACTCATGCAGTTCGCCGTCAATAATCCGCACAATGCGCTTTGCGTTCTCCGCGACGCCTAAGTCATGCGTGATCATCACAATAGTGTTGCCCATCTCGTTCAGGCGGCGGAACAGCTTCAGCACTTCTTTTCCGCTGGCCTGGTCAAGAGCGCCGGTCGGCTCATCAGCCAGCAGAATGGCCGGTTCCCCGACCAGTGCGCGCGCAATCGCCACACGCTGCTGCTGTCCGCCGGAAAGTTCGCGCGGTTTGTGGTGCACACGATCCTGCAGGCCCAGCATGTTAATAATATCCTCGCTCTCTTCCTCCGCCTCGTCCAGCGTCATGCCGCGCATCAAAAGAGGCATGACGATATTCTGTACTACGTTGTAGGTCGGGATCAGATGGTATTTCTGAAAAATAAATCCGATCTTTTCATTCCGGATCTGCGTCAGCTGTTTTTCCTTCGCATTGTGTACCTCAATCCCATCAAGAATGTATGTGCCGCCGTCCGCGCGGTCCATGCAGCCGATGATGTTCATCAATGTACTTTTCCCGGAGCCGGACGGTCCCAGGATCGCCAGAAATTCTCCCGCCTCCACATTCAGGGAAATCCCTTTCAACGCCTGCAGCTGGGAACTGCCAATCTGATAAAATTTATCAATATCCCGCATTTCTATAATATGATCCATGGTTCTGCCTCGCAGTCTCCCTGTTTTACGATTTCTTTCTTCTTCGTTCCGCCGGCGGCGTCATCCGGCTGTTCTGCCCCCTGCGGATGCCAAATACGCCAAACCCCCGCGTTCCTGCTAAATTCAGATGATTATGATTACTCCGTGCTTACGATCCAGATCGTTGTGATCACTTCATTTCCGTCCGCATCCGTCTCAAACAGCACTTCCAGCTCATCCCCCGCCTCAAGAATGGAGAACGTTTTCTCCTTTCCGGTGGAAGTATAGACCGTCACCCCTACCGGAAGATACACGGTCGTCGTCTCCTGCGTGGTTTCCCCGACAAGTTCGGAAAGATCTGTATCGCCGCTCACAACATCCGCAATGTCGCTCATGTCCACATCGCCGTCTGCAAACGCCTCCGCCACACTGCTCATATCCACATCGCCGCTGCCAAATGCTTCCGCAATGCTGTCCACGTCTATGTCGCTGTCTGCAAACGCTTCCGCCACATCGCTCATATCAAAGTCGCCCATATCCATGCCGCCCATCCGGCCGCCGCCCGACATCCCGCCGCGCCCGGAAGACGCTTCCGCAGAAGACGCCGTATTGTCTGCTGATTCCGTGGAATTTTCCGTTTCCGATTCTTCTTCATTTTCCGCACTGTCGGATGCCGTCTCAGAGTCGCCCATATCCGGCATGTTTCCGGAATCAAAATCTCCCATGTCCGGCATATTTTCAGAATCAAGATCACCCATGTCCGGCATATTTTCAGAATCAGAGTCTCCCATGTCCGGCATATTTCCGGAGCCAAAATTGCCGTCCGGCTGCGCATCCGGCTCAGACGAGGGTTCCGTCTCACTCTCCATCCCCGCATCCGGCTCAGACGAAGGCTCCATCTCGCTCTCCGCACCGGCTTCCGCTTCTGTACCGGTCTCCTCCTCCGTTTCTTCTCCGGATTCCGGTTCCGACTCCGTTTCCGCTTCCGTCACAGCCTCTTCTGACACAGCAGAACCGCTCTCCGGCTCTGCATCCGGCTCAGACGAGAATTCGGATTCCGGCTCTTCTTCTGCTTCCTCCTCAGTCTCCTCAATATAGGTCAGTTCATTGCCCGTGATTGAAACGACCTGGATCGTCGCCTTCCGCTGTCCCTCGGCCAGCTCCGTCTCGGTCTCCTCACTCGTAAACCCCAGCTTTTCACTCACAGTTCCCACCGCGCTGCCGACCGCCTCCTGTGCGGATCCGGCTACCTCGCTCACGCTTTCGCAGCCTGTCAGTGAAAGGGTTAATGCCGCTGTCAGCAAAAGATACATCGATTTTCTTTTCATAGTTTTCCTCTTTTCCCCGCTTAATCCGCGTTCAACGCCTCCACAGGTACCAGCTTGGAAGCCTTCCATGCCGGATAAAATCCGAAAATCGTACCGGTCAGAACGGAAAATGCCAGTGCCGACGCCCATGCGGTAATATTCGCCTCCACGCGGATTCCGTTGTATTCCACGAGCGGCGTTATCAGGAAACTGACACCAACTCCGAGGATTCCGCCAATCAGGCTGATCGCGGCCGATTCAAACAAAAACTCAAACAATATATTGCTCCTTGACGCGCCAAGCGATTTCAGAATGCCGATCTCGCCGGTCCGCTCTTTGACCGAGACAAACAGAACATTCATGATGCCGATTCCGCCAACGATAAAAACGATCACTGCCATCGCTGAAAGCAGAAGGGTCAGAATTTCATTCGAAGATTCCGCCGCTTCCAGCTTGCTGCTCGCATCCGAAAAGGTAAATTCCGCCGTACTGTAGTTTTCCTCCAGAACCGTCTCCACATTCGCCTTTACCGTGTCGACCAGGTCAACGTCATTGCAGATCACGGTGATCACCGGACTGATATCCTCTCCCGTGATGTATTTGATGCCGGTCTCATACGGAACAAAAATCGCCTCATCCGGCGTAATATTGCCTGATACCGTGGACGAAGAAGAAAGCACGCCGACAATTTCATATGCGCGGTCGTCCAGATAAAGCGTCTCTCCATAGGCTTCCGCCGCACTGCCGAACAGTTCCTTTGCCACACTGCTTCCAAGTACGCAGACCCGGGAGCAGCTGTCGCTCTCATCATCCGTAAGGAACTCGCCTTCCGCCATGGACAGATTGCTGACCGTATAATAGCTGTAATACACCCCGGCCACCGTATAAGTCTCCGCTTCCGTCAAATCTCCGCCCTCGACCGAGGATCGGGTCGTATAGGAAATCGTCGCATCGTCCACACCGCTCACAAAGGTCTCAATGTCTTCCACATCATCCATCGTAAGAATAATATTTTCCTGATTCAGACGATCGTCTGTCAGGTCCGTCTCTGACTCCGCCTCCTCATCCTCCGCGGCGGCTGTTCCGGCCGCCTCTGTCTCTTCTTCCGCAGAACCGCTTTCCCCCTCATCGGAGGCGCCTTCCGTTCCGCCGTCCAAAGCGGCCTCGCCGGAATCATCTCCCCCGGCCTCCATGCCGTCATCGGAAGCGTCCTCGCCGTCCTCGCCGCCCGCTTCTCCGGAAAACATCTCCTCCAGATCGCTCATATCCATCTCGCCGTTTGCGAACGCTTCGGCCATATCGCTCATGTCGCTGTCTGAAAAATCAGAAAAGCCTCCCCTCGCGCCCCTGCCGGATTCCTCTCCCGACGCATCGCCATCCGCAGAATCACCGGAGGAAAAATCTCCTCCCATCATACCGCCGCCCATGGCCATATCCTGACCGCCTCCTGCGAAGCCGCCGGACGATGCATCACCAGAGGAAGCATCGCCGGAAGAATTCATCGTTCCCCGGCCGCCGCCGTTTCCTCCATCTGTTCCTCCGCCAAAAAAACTACTGATATTGTTCATGATTGAGCTGCTGAAATCAGAAAACGAAAAGCTGCTGTCTCCTCCCGCTGACGTCTCCTCACCCGCATAATCATAGGTAATATCAATCGATCCTGCATTCAGGCTGGCAAACTGCTCCGCAACATCCATTTGTCCTCCACGGCCGATGGCGATCACCATCACGATTGTGGCCGCTCCTACAATAATTCCGATAGATGTCATCACAGTTTTAAACCGATTCTGATTGATATTCAGCCAGACAAGCCTTAAAAGCTCTGAGATCCTCATTCCGTCACCTGGCTTTCTATCAGAACCGTCTGTCCCTCCTCAAGTCCGGAGGTCACCGCGACTGTCGTGCCGTTGGAATAGCCGGTCGTGATCGTCACTTCCTCAATTGTCCCGTCGTCGTTCCGTACCTTCACATAGGAGGTCGCTCCGTCCGAATACACCGCACGGTTAGAGACATAGAGCGTATCCGCCTCCTCCTTTGTGATAAAGGTCACCTCGCCGGTCATATCGGCGTACACCTTGCTGATATCGCCGGTAAACGTCACCGTCACTTCATAGTTTACCGTCGAAGAGCCGGTCGTCGCAGAAGTGGAAATCGACGTCACCTCGCCTTCAAAAGTTTCATCATCATAAGCAGTCAGGGTAATTGACACGGTATCTCCCGTGGAAATGTCCGAGATATCGCTCTGGGAAACCGCCACGGTCATCGTCACCGCATCTGCATCTGAAAACGTCACCACCGTTGAATCACTGGAAAGCGTATCCCCCGCGCTGTAGGAAATGGACATCACCGTTCCGGAATATTCCGAATAAATCACTCCGTCACCAATCTGCTCTTCAAACTCCGCCAGAGCCTCTTCCGCTTCCTCCAGCGTTTCCTGCGCATCCTCCAGATCGTCCGTCAGGCCGTCCGTATCAATCTCATAAAGCTGATCTGCATATTCATAATTGGTCATGGCATTTTCATACGTCTGCTTTGCCTCGATGGACTGTGTCGTCAGATTGTTCTTCGCAATCTCCAGATTCGCCTCAATCGTATCATAATTCAGCTGGGCATCCTCCAGATCATCCTCCACATCCTCACCATCGTCGTACTCGGACTGCAGTTCCTCCAGTTCTTCCGCGGCCTCCTCCAGATCTTCCTCGAGCTCCGTCACCTCATTTTCCAGACTCGTGATCGTCGCGTTGTAGGTCGCTTCGGCGGTCTCGCCCTCCGCTATGTAAGTGGCATATGTGTAATCCGCCTCCGCCTGTTTCGTCTCGACGTTAATCTCTTCCTGTTTTACTGTCAGTTCCGCGCTTGTCACCGCCGCCTCCAGTTCTTCCCGGTAGGCTTCAATACTCTCGTCCGTGATCTTCATCAGCGCGTCGCCCTCGGAAACCACCTGGCCTACCGCCACATAGACTTCCTCAATCTCCAGAGAAGTCGAAGACGAAGAAGAAGACGTGCTGGCGGTCGTGGCCGCGGAAGCCATACTTGTCACGCTGCTCATATCCATGTCAGAGCTGCCAGATGAACTGCCGGAGATGGATGTACTGGAACTTGAAGACGAAACCACCTCCGCCACTTCAAACTCCTGATCCGCTGTCCCATAGGTCACCGACCCGCTCTCCGTGATCCCGGTAATGACAGATCCGTATTTTACCGTCTCCTCCTTATAGGATACCGTCGCTTCCGTCTGGGTCGTCTGCTGATTCTGATATACCGTAAAAGCGCCGACTCCCACTGCCACAACCGCGATTATAAGAAAAAGATTTCTAAAATAATGATGCTTTTTTTTACGCTTTTTACTGCTGCTCATGGCCGCTCGCCCCCCTTATTCTGTCATTCCATTCTCTGCTGTCGCCGCAGTGTCTTCTGCCTCAGACGTGGTACCCGTCTCTGCAGCATCTTCTGTCTCAGACGCAGCATCCGCAGCATCGTCCGGCGTCACTGTAACCGTCGCCCCAATGCCCGCACTCAGCCAGCCGCGGCTGTTGTCAATCGAGACGACCACCTGATAATTTACCGTCGTCCGGGATGTGCCGTCCTCCGCACTCGTACTCTTTTCCGTAATGGTCCCGTCGTAAGTGCCGTACCCGGAGAGCACCACACTCACGGTATCTCCCACCGCCATCTTCGCGATCTCATACTGGGAAACTTCAATCGTGACTGTCACTACATCCGTATCATAAATGCTGTAAAGTGCCGTTGCGGAATCCAGCGTGTCATCCGCTTCATAATTGACCGCCGAAAGACTGCCGGCGGCCTCCGCCGTCACCGTACCGTCCTCCAGGCTTTCCAGTTCCTCCAGCGCCTCCTCCAGCTCAGTCACCGCGTCCTCATAGGACTGCAGTTCCTCCTCCAGAGACTCTACCGTCTGCTGATACGTGATTTCCGCCAGTTCAGCAGCGAGAATCGTCGTGTCATAGGTATATTGAATATCCAGTTCTGTCGTCGTCTTTATCCGCATCAGCTCCTCATACTGAAGCTGAACATCCTCCTGTACCTCATAAAGCTGCTCCAGCACCTCTTCCGCCTCATCGGAATCCGTCGCCGTCAGTTCCAGCGCCGCCTCCGCCGACGACAAATCATACGTGTTTCCAAACAGGCTGTCGCTGCTGCCGCTTCCGGAGGAACCTCCTGCCGCGGACGCCAGCGCAGATGAAACATCCGTCCCGGTCGAGGCCGCTGCCGAAGAAGTATCCGTCCCTGTACTTGCCGATGCCAGAGCAGAAGCCACATCCGAAGAAGACGTCAAAGAAGAATCTGTACTGCCGGATGATGCCAGAGAAGAAGCCCCTGAACTGCCCGAAGCCTGCGCCATTGCCGACGCGAGAGCAGAGGACCAGTCAGACGTACCCGAAGAAGATCTCCCGGCAGAGGAATCCGTTGTGCCTGCCGTGCCCGTGGTGCCGGCCGTATCGGTTGTATCGGTCGTGCCCGTTGTGCCGGTCGTGCCCGTGGTACCGGCCGTATCAGTTGTGCCGGTCGTGCCCGTGGTACCGGCCGTATCAGTTGTATCGGTCGTGCCCGTGGTACCGGCCGTGTCCGTGGTATCCGTTGTATCCGTGGTATCGGCTGTGTCCGCAGAACCGCCGGAATCTGCGGTGCCTGCAGAATCCGCAGCGGATGACAAGGCAGCGGATGTACTGCTGTCCGTGCCTGATACAGCGCCCAAAGAAGCAGCCGAAGACGTACCTGACGCCGTCCCGCTGCTCAGTGCGGACAGCTGCTGCTCAACTGCGGCGATCTGCTCCGCGACATCCTCCTCCGAATGAATCACATCATAATATTTCAGGTAAAGCTGCTGCCTGACCGATTCCAATGCGTACAACTCGGCAAGCAGCGACTCAAGGGTGTCCGCCTCTGTCTCCGATTCCTCTGCTGCCTCAGAATCCGTTTCCGTATCGGTCTCCTCCGGAGTCGCCGTGGCAGTGTCCTCTGAACCGGTTACATCTTCTACACCTTCAATCGTAATTATAACATCCGCTTCTGTATCCGTCTCTGCGGAATCCGCCGTGCTCTCTGTCGCGGCTTCCGTCTCTGCGGCTTCCGTTGTCGCTTCTGCCGCCTCCGCCGCCGTGCTTTCCGTCGCTCCCTCTTCCGATGCCTGGGATGTTTCCGTGTCCTCCGATACTGCCGAAACCTGAGCCTCGCTGTCCGCCAGAGTTTCCTGCGGCAGATCCTCGGAGGAACCGGTCATCGGAAATGACAGCCCCTCCAGGCTTGCGGTTGCGGTCGTCTCTTCTTCCTCCGTATCCAACACTAGATGTCCCGCTCCGGCCAATACCGATGTGTCATATTCTTCCAGCGCGTACATCTTCTCCAGTATTTCGTTGTACTCCTCATTTTTTTCTTTTAACTCTGATTCGAGTTCTGACTCGGATTCCGCGAGAAGTTCCGATTCCGCCTGCAGTGCCAGAAGTTCCAGCTGCAGGCTTGCTGCCGCGTCCTCGGTCTCAGACTCCGTCTCTGCTTCCGTCTGCACCGAGGAAGACGCCTGCGTCTCGCTCTCCGACTCCGATTCTTCCGACACACTTGATGAGGACGCGGAAGAACCCGATGAACTGCTGCCTGAAGAGGAGTCATCGTCATCATATTCCCCGTTTTCCAGATCCTCAATCCGCTCCTCCAGTTCCGTGAGCATTTCCTCATGCTCCTCGATGGTATCCTCCAGCTCCGCTTCCGACTGGCTGCGGACAAATTCCGCCTGCTCCGCCTCCGCCTGCGCCAGCTCCAGCGTGTACTCCGCCGACTGCATTCCCTGTTCATACGAAAGCTGTGCGTTCGTCAGATTGTTCTCCGCATTGATGATCGCGGCATTATAATAAGAAATCGCGCTCTGGTAGCTGTCGTCCGTAATTTTCAGAATACTGGCGCCTTCCTGCACATAAGACCCGGAGGAAACATAGACCTCCTCAACAATCAGTTCCGCCGCCGTTGTATCAAACCCGGCGTAATAATCCGTCGAGGCAATCTGCGTCGTTCCCTCATACTCCAGAGTGTTCGATTCCGCAAAAGCCGTCATGCATCCGGCCGTCTGTGTAAATAAAACAGCCAGCGATAAAAAGCCGCTCAACGCCGCTTTTTTCCCTGACCTCCAATGTCTGTCGCCCATCCGCTTCGGATACGGCGTTCTCTGATCGTATTTTTTATTCCCTGTAAATCTCATCCGGTAATTGCCCATACGCTGCCTCCCACTCTGATCAATCCGTGAATCTTCTTTCTGTGCGCTCCCGCACAGCCGGTGCAGCTGTCCTGACTCCCGCAGCTGCATAGGAAAGGATCAATTTCTCATGAGAATACAGGCATTGTGTGTTTATTTATAGGGAAAAGTTTGAAAAAAGTGTGAACGTTTCCAGCCGTTCTTCAAACTGCGCATAAAAATCGCGCCCCAAGTCGTACGGCTGCAGAAAGAATTGCTTTAATATGTAAAGATTGATCGTTTTGAGCTCTTCGTCACTGGTATTGCCGCCTGCAAACGCCTGCGCGCGTTCCAGAAAATTGTGCCACTGCAGAATATATTCCTCATATCGGGCAATATCCGGCTGTTCCAGCCATTTCTCCACGCGCACTTTTGTCTTATTCGGCGCAGGGCACTCATGCACCTGCAAAAAATAAGAAAACGAAGCCGCGCCGCCCGGCTGCTGAAGCGTCTCCTGAGATGTCTCCCTATAATATCTTCCCAGCGGAAACAGACGGCAAACGCCCGGCCGATACGGATGAACACTGCAGCGCCCTTCGGCATCCAGAAAACCGCACGCCTCTTCTTCTCCGCCCATACGCAGATTCGGAAGAATGATGCCGTCCACTACATTCAGCTCCAGCTTATCAGCCAGCAGCAGTTCCGCAGACAGCCCGGTCCCCTGTGAAAGACGGCACACATCCAGCGGATCCAGGATCGCGGATACACCCATTCCATGGCAGCAGGCGGAACACCCGCGGCAGCCGCCGCAGCCGGCCCGCACCATGTCATGACGGCTGTAAAGCCGTCCATCCGATATTTCGTCAAGACTGCCCTGTCGTTTCATGAATTCCTCATTTCTGCATTTTCCTGTCACAGATTGCCGGCATCGTCACGCTTCCGCATTGCTTCTGGTGATCAAATTTCTGCAGCCGCCTGTACATTGCCGCAGTATTTTTCATATCAGTTGAAATACACTGTATCCTCTTCCGGCTCGCCGGTCAGTTCATAACTCGTCGCGTACAGCACCGGCCCTTCCTCACGGTATTCTTTCTGATATTCATAGCGAATCTCAGCCGTCAGCCAGACCCACTGCCGCGGCTTTAAAAGGTCGGCAAAATCCGCCTTGCACAGATACCCGACAAAGCGGATATCCTCGGCGCAGCAGGTCATGACGTTGCGCCCCGGAATAAACATATTCGACGGCAGCCGCCGGGACTTCATAATCTTTGCGCGGAAACGGACCTTTTTGCCGTTGTAACGATCCTTCGACTCATATGCGTCAAGATACCAGAGCCCATAATCCATATCGCTCACCTGTATCACGTCCGCGTTAAAATCAAACGGCGGCACATCTCTGCCGGGATCGATGGGATTGCCGTCCGCATCCTCAAAATAGACCATCGCGCGCGGGTTCAGTCCCCGCACCGTGCGGCGGAATGACAGCAGATCCATGTCCGTGGTACAGCGGTTGAAAATCGCCATCTCGGTAAACTGGAACAGATTGCTCAAAATGCTCCGCATGTTGTTCAGATAAACGGGAAATGTGCTTCCGTCCACGATCGTAATGACCTGCGCGATCGCCATATCAACCGGAAGCTGGTTTCCGTACAGCCATTTGCAGTCCCACATCCCGTTCATCTCGATGAAGATCCGCTTCGGGCGGTAATGCTTCACGCAGTCACGCAGGAAACTCACATTGAAATCCTCCTGCTCCTCCACTGTGATCACGGAAATATTCATTCCGGCGAGCGCCTTTTCATCGTACTCGGTCTCGCCTTCCTCACAGAGGATCAAAAGCCCTCTCTGGCCGTCCGCAAAGTCGCCGCCGTCCAGCACCTCCTGCAAAAACGAGGTCTTTCCTGCTTCCAAAAATCCTGTTATCATATAAATCGGTATCTGCCGCATATCCTGTCACTCTTTTCTTCTTAACTCATATCCGTTCCCACAGCTGTCCCCGTCATTCACAACAGCTGCTTCCTGTTGCCCGGCACAGGATCGGATTCTCTGATCCATCACGCAAGGCGGAACAGTTCCTCCAGCTTCGCCTCGTTCAGCTTCGCCCCGATCACACAGAAACGGCCGGTGTAATCTGCGGCGCCTGTGCGGATCTCATACTCCTCCGGTACAAAGTCGAAATGAATCCAGGTGCCGTCCGCCGCCGGAAGCATTCCCTTCGCCCGAAGCACAGTTCCGTAAGTCTCCTCATCGCTGAGCGCCCTGAGGATCTCCTCCACCTCTTCTTTTGTATACTTGCGCGGCGTCTCCTTCCCCCAGGAAGTAAAGACATCATCCGCGTGATGATGGTGATGATGATGACCGTCATGGTGATCGTGGTCATGGCAGCAGCATTCGTCCTCATCGCCGTGATGATGATGCTCATGCCCCTCGTGATCATGGTCATGATGATGCTCTTCATGGTCGTGATCATGATGATGTTCTTCTTCATGATCGTGGTCATGATGATGATGTTCTTCATGGTCGTGGTCATGGTCATGGCAGCAGCACTCATCCTCATCGTCGTGATGATGGTGCTCATGCTCTTTCGTCTCCTCAAGCAGCATCTGCGCGAGCACATCCGTCTCTTCCATCGCGCCGAGGATCTGTGCTCCGGTCAGCTCGTCCCACGGAGTTGTGATGATCGTGGCATTCGGATTCTTCTCACGGATCATCGCGGCCGCCGCAAGCTGTTTTTCCTCTGTCAGCTTCTGCGTACGGCTCAGTATCACCGTCGCCGCGCTCTCGATCTGGTTGTTGTAAAACTCGCCGAAGTTCTTCATATACATTTTGATCTTAGTGGCATCCGCTACCGTTGTCAGCGCGTTCAGCTGAAGGCCCGCTTCCTCCGCGCAATCCTCCACCGCCTTGCGAACATCTGACAGCTTGCCGACACCTGACGGCTCGATGATGATGCGGTCCGGGGAAAACTTCTCCGCAACCTCTTTCAGAGCCTTGCCGAAATCCCCTACCAGCGAACAGCAGATGCAGCCGGAATTCATCTCTGTGATATTGATTCCTGCATCCTTCAAAAATCCTCCGTCAATGCCGATCTCGCCGAACTCATTCTCGATCAGCACGATCTTCTTGCCCGCAAACACCTCCGCAATCAGCTTCTTGATCAGCGTCGTCTTGCCCGCGCCGAGAAACCCGGAAATAATGTCTACTTTAATCATATCCATCCTTCTTTCTTAACTTCTTTCTTAACTTCTTTCTTAACTGATTTCTTCATTGAACTGCCATAACCGTTCCGGACTGACCCGCACGGGATACGAAGGCTCCGGACAGCTGCGATACGCCTGCTTACACGGTTTTTCCTATGACAAAAGGCAGCGGCTGTTCGCGCTGCCCAGTTATACTACACCAAAATAAAATGCTTTGCAAGCCCCCGTCCGCGGTTTTTCCGCTAGCGCCCAAACTTTCCAAGAAATTCACGGATGCGGGTATGGTCGGCATCAAACACTTCGTCCGGCTTTCCCTCGAGGGCCACAACCCCTTTATCCATGAAGATCACACGATCGGAAATTTCGCGGGCAAAAGACATTTCATGCGTGACGATCACCATCGTCATTTTCAGATCGGCCAGCGACCGGATGACTTTCAGCACTTCACCGGTCAGCTCCGGATCAAGAGCGGAGGTCGGCTCATCGAAAAAGAGAATCTTCGGGTTCAGCGCAAGGGCGCGGGCAATCGCAACGCGCTGGCACTGCCCTCCGGAGAGCTGACAGGGATAGGCATCTGCCTTATCCGAGAGCCCCATCTTCTGCAAAAGGTCTTCCGCCTGTTTATACACCTCGTCCTTCGGACGCTTCTGGATGGTGATCGGTGCGTCCGTAATATTCTTCATCACGGAAAAATGCGGAAAAAGGTTGAAATTCTGAAATACCAGCCCAAAATAGGAATGGATCTGTTTCAGTCTGGCGCCTTTCGGGAAATTCTGTCTGCCGTCCGCTTCCACCCAGGCCGCCTTTTCTCCCATATAGAGAATCTCGCCCCCGTCAATCTGCTCCAGCATGGTCGCACAGCGCAGGAGGGTGGATTTGCCTGATCCGGAAGGTCCTATGATGGATAAAATCTCCCCCTCATTCACAGAAAGAGAAATATCATGGATAACCTCCAGACCGTCAAACTGTTTTTTGATATGGTTCATTTCCAGCAGCTTCATGTCCGCTCCTTTACTGATAATAATTCAGGCACTTTTCGATCCGTTCCATCACAACCGCCACAACCAGGTTGAATACATAATAGAAAACGGCCGCCACAACAAACGGCATGAACGTCGTCTGCGACGCCGCGATCTGTTTGGCAATGGTAAACATCTCCGCATAGGCCAGCGAAAAACTCAGCGAAGTATCCTTGACAAGTGTAATCACCTCATTCGTCACGGACGGCAGAATCCGTTTTACCACCTGCGGAAAAATAATCCGGAAGAAGCACTGCACCCTGCCATACCCCAGCACCTGCGCCGCCTCATATTGGCCTGCCGGCATGGATTCAATGCCGGAGCGGTATATCTCGGCAAAATACGCCGCATAGTTCAGCGCAAATCCGATGATGATCGCCGTAAAGCGGTATCCTCCGCCGATCTTCATGCCAAACAGATAGTAAGGCCCGAAATAAACCACCAGAAGCTGCAGCATCAGCGGCGTCCCGCGCATTACGGAGATATAGACTTTTGTGATCGTGCGGAGAATGGTGTTTTTAGACATTCTTCCAAACGCGATCAGCAGGCCGAGCGGCAAAGAAAAGATCAGGGTGAGCGCAAAAATCCCCATGGATTTCAGCATACCGCTGCTCAGTTGTTCTAACATGACTGAAAATTTCATAATGATGTACCTGCGCGTACCGCGGCGCAGTTCCTTTCTGTGCTTTCCTGTTGAACGGGAAAGGGCATCCCGTCTTCGCAAGATGCCCTCATCTTCTGGTGTTCTGTGTTCGGATTACAGAGAACCCGCCGCAGAGATATTACTCCGCCGCCGCTTCCGTAACAGCCTCGGTCTCCGCCTCAGTCTCAGCCTCATCCAGAATGCCGTCGCCTAAGCATACCATATCGCCAAGGTCATACTTTTCCGCCAGCTCAGCCACGGTACCGTCCTCGACCAGCGCCAGCAGCGCCTCGTTTACGGTGTCGCGAAGTTCTTCGTCGTCCATCCGGAAGCCAATGCCGTACTGCTCAGAATTCAGTTCTTCATCCAGAATGATATAGCCTTCTTTTTCTTTGATCTGATACTGTGCCACTCCAATGTCCATCGCAACCGCATCAATGCTGCCGGCCTGCAGTTCTACAAATGCCGTGTTGTAATCCGCGAACTCCTGCAGAGTACCAAAGGTCGCCGCAAGATCTTCCTGATCTCCGCCTTCGCTCAGCAGCTCCAGTGCAGCGGATGCAGCCTGTACGCCTACGATCTTGCCCTCAAGATCCGCAAGGCCCGTGATACCGGACTCTTCCGATACTACAATCACCTGGCTGTTGTCCACATACGGATAGGACCACAGATAATCATCCTCACGGCCGTTGATTGTAAAACCGCTCCAGATACAGTCGATAGAGCCGGACTCAAGTTCCAGGTCCTTGGAATCCCAGTCGATCGGGGTCTTGACAAGTTCCCAGCCTTCCAGGTCGCAGACAGCCTGTGCCAGTTCCAGGTCAAATCCGGTATACTCTCCGTCGTCATCCATGTAACCATACGGCGGATACTCCGCATCAAATCCGACGATAAAGGTTGTCCTTTCTTCCTCCGCCATGCCAATCGTTCCCATTGCCATGGAAAGAGCAAGAGCCGCGGCCATTCCGGATGCCATCAGTTTTCTTTTCATAATCGTTCTCCTCCATTTGTTTATACCCGCGCCATGCGAAGATGGACGCGGTGCCGTTTCCCGCTGAAAACGGAAAACAATTATTAAGTTACCTTCTTTATTTGTTGTACTCTCTGAGCGTACTTCTGTATTTCAGAATCCAGACGCCAAAGAGGATCATCCAGCCAAGCTGGCCGATTCCGGTGAGGATTCCGGTAATTTCAAGATTCACAATACCGGAAAGGATGCTGACAATGGCGGTCAGGGCAATCACCATCTTCACCGCCGCAACATAAACCGATGCGTTTCCGTACCGTTCCCCGTTCACCGCGTTTTTCTGAATCGTCTTTATCGTCGCCAGCCAGCAGAAGAAATACATGATAACCGCCAGCGTCAGAATGATTGCCACTGCCAGCGTCACGACCGCAATCGTGATCAGGCTCGTGGTCCCGGCATTCCAGGCCGCAATCACAAAAATCACGCACACTACCAGAACCAGCAAAAGAACCAGACAGGAAGCCACCATGTTCAGAATAGCCGTTATCTTCATAAACAGAAAACCGGTCCCCGGCATTTTTTCATCCGCATTGCGTGCGGTAATCCAAAGAGTCCACAGCGAAACACACAGCAAAAGATCCGGTACGCGAATCACAAGATTCAGAACAGGCGCGCCGCTGTCAAGCTGCGCCATCGCTGCCTGGAACATCGTAACATACCCGCTGATCTGTGACGGAAACGGCAGCAGCGTCAGAAGTTTCGCGAACTGCTCGTAGTTCAGCTGCCGCATGAAAACCGCCGCAGCTGCGCTCACAAAATATACGGTCTGCAGAAGGGCAATCACAAGCAAAAGCGGAGAGGAAAGCGCATCCTGCGCGGCCAGCATGATACGGTGTGCCGTACCGGAATGTTTGCTTCCCTGGTGTCCGGAACCCGAATATCCCTGCGGGGACTGCTGATACGGCGGCACATTCATCCGCTGCACCTGCGGTGCCGGTCTTGATCCATTCCCCTGCATGCTCTGCGCATTCGCCGGGACATCCTGTGCCGCTGCCGGAATGTCTGACGGTACCTCTGCAGAGGTATCCTGCACGGTGATATCGCTTTCTGCAGGAACCGATGCCGGACGCCTTGGCGGCCGGGACGCCGACCTGCCGGACTCTCCTCCGATCTGCTCTTTGTCTGTCACATGTCCGCCCTGCACATCTCTGCGGATGACCCCCTGCGCGCCGCTGTACTGCGCCATGGAATCCTGTCCATATATCTGCGGGCCGCTCTTTGTCCTGCGCGTACGGGAACGTGCTGCCCGCTGTGCACTCTGCTGTGTACTCTGTTCCGCCTCCTGCGGGTTTTCCTCCCCGGATATCTGTCCCTTTGCCTCATCCGCTTTCTGCGGTTCCGGCTCCGGTGATTTGTCTTCCCTCAAATCCGGCTTTGCAGGATTCTCAGAAGGAGCAGATGCCCCGGCTGCCGCTGTCTGAGCCGGTTCCCCGGCATGGTCATCCCCTTCTGCGGTCTTTTCTTCTGCAGTCTTCTCCGCTGCCGCTTTCATCAGGGTTTCCACTTCCACCGGTTTATGTGATTCTGCTTCCGTCTCTTCTTCCTGCGCCGCAGTATCTTCTGAGATCACTGTCAGTTCAGGTTCCGCAGCCTGTTTCCGCGAAGAGGACACTTCCTCCTCCCGCACCTTTGCCCACATCTCTTTGAGCTGCTCTTCCATCTTTTCAACAGAATCTTCCTGTGTGCCGCTTTCCGGGCCATCGTCCATTTCTACATACAGATTCCCACACTCACTGCAGATTGTACTGTCATCGCTCCCTATATTGCCACATACAATACAGCGTTTCATCCCTGTTCCGTTCCTCCTGTTCTGACTGTCCCCGAACCCCCGCAGCTTCCGGGGTCCCTCCTGGCTTTCCGTTCGCAGGCCATTCATCCGGGTTCAGCCGGCTTTCTCACGTCCCCGGCATACCAGGGCACAACTCATTTGTGATTATAACCTATTCTTGCGGTCATAGCAAGAAAAAAATGGTAACGGTCAATAATCCGGAGCGTTCTGTGGGATTCTGCGTCTTCCCCTGCAGGAGAGTGCTGATCCGGGAGAGATCACGCTTTCTCCGCCAGCATTTTATCCAGGCTGACCAGCTTCACACTGAGCACGAAAATCTCTGTTGCCAGCGCCAGCTCTTCTTCCGTCGGGAAGGAAGGCGCAATGCGGATATTGCAGTCCTTTGGATCTTTTCCGTACGGAAACGTTGCCCCGGCGCCGGTCATTGTCACTCCCGCCTCCTTCGCCTTCGCCACGATCTTTTTTGCGCAGCCATCCAGCGAATCAAACGAGATAAAATAACCTCCCTTCGGCTTCGTCCAGGTGCCGATCTCCAGACCGCCGAGTTCACGCTCAAGGCCCTGTTCTACCGCCTCAAACTTTGGCCGCAGGATCGCCGCATGTTTTCTCATATGTTCATGAACGCCATCCATATCTTTAAAAAAGCGCACATGACGCAGCTGATTCAGCTTGTCATGACCGATCGTCTGATAAAACAGCGCGCGCCGCGCATCCGCAAGGTTCGCCTCTGATGCGGCGAACGCCGCAATTCCGGAACCCGGAAAAGATACCTTTGAGGTCGAAATGAATTTATAAACAAGGTCTTCATTGCCGGCTTTCGTTGCTTCTGTCAGAAGTTCCAGAATCACATCCCGATCGTCATCATAAAGATGATGAATGGAATAGGCATTGTCCCAGAAAATACGGAAATCTTTTGCCGCCGGTTTCAGGTTCGCGAAGCGGAGCACGGTCTCATCCGAATACGATATGCCGGTCGGATTCGAATACTTCGGCACACACCAGATCCCCTTGATCAGCGGATCGTTCGCTGCCAGCCGCTCCACCAGATCCATATCCGGTCCGGTCGGCAGCAGCGGAACATTGATCATCTCAATTCCAAAAAACTCCGTAATACCAAAATGCCGATCATACCCGGGTACCGGACAGAGGAACTTCACTTTTTCCAGCTGTCCCCACGGCGTATGCCCGCAGACGCCCATGGACATCGCCCGGGCTACTGTATCAAACATCACATTCAGACTGGAATTCCCGTAGATCAGAATATTCTTTTCCGGCACTTCAGACATGTCCGCCAGCAGCTTTCTCGCCTCCGGTATTCCATCCATCACACCGTAATTTCTGCAGTCCACACCGGAAGAACAGGTCAGATCCGCTGAACTGCTCAAAACATCCATCATGCCATTGGAAAGATCCAGCTGCGCTTTCGAAGGCTTTCCTCTCGACATATCCAGCTTCAGATCCTTCGCTTTCATCTCATTGTATCTTGTCTCCACAACTGCACGCTCTGCCAGAAGCTGCTCACGGTTCATACTCTTATACGGTTTCATAATGTCTCCTCCAGTTTGTTCTTGGTGTCTTTGTGCAGCGCACAAATGTCCGTCCAAATTTTGCCTTACCTATTCTATCCCCATCAGAACCATCCGTCAAGTAGTTATCGAAACAACCCCAAACCACCCGACGGGCACAGAAAATCCCCGTGCCGGTACGCGGAATGCAAAATGCCCGCTCCTTTACGAGGATTTCTCCGTTCATCTTCTATGCTTATTTCTGTTATGAATTCTGCACGCCATCGCCCGGCTGCGCTTCCGCGGTTTCCTGCGTTTCCGCCTGCGGCTGCCCGTCTGCGGTCTCTTCCGCCTTCGCCTGCGGCTGCGCTTCCACTGTTTCCTGTGTTTCCGCCTGCGGCTGCGTTTCTGCGATCTCTTCCGCCTTCGCCTGCGGCTGCGCTTCCTCCGTTCGTTCGGTGATTCGGGAGGTGATCTTCTTCTCCTTCTTCTCCCCCTCGCACTGACGGAAAATCTCCATAAACTCCTTGCCCGTAATAGTCTCTTTCTCGATCAGGAATTCCGCGATCTTATCCATCGTCCTGCGGTGCTCAGTGAGCAGACGTTTCGCCTCGTCGTAGGAGTCTTTTAAGATCTGCATGACTTCCTTATCGACCTCAGCCGCGGTCGCGTCGGAGCAGTTCATCACCGGACGGTTGTCCAGATACTGGGACGCCGTCACTTCCAGGCCGATCAGGCCGAACTTCTTCGACATACCGTACTGGGTCACCATCGCGCGCGCGACCCGCGTCGCCTGCTCGATATCATTCGCCGCGCCGGTCGTGACCGTATCGAAGACGATCTCCTCCGCCGCACGTCCCGCCACGTACTCTACCAGCCTCGCACGGATCTCCTTTTCGGTATTAAGGTATTTCTCCTCCTCCGGCACATTCATGACATAACCGAGAGCGCCCATCGTACGCGGCACAATCGTGATCTTCTGGACCGGCTCGGAATCCTTCTGCAATGCGCTCACCAGCGCATGACCTACCTCATGATAAGAGACAATGCGGCGTTCTTCCTTGCTGAGAACGCGGTTCTTTTTCTCCTGGCCGACCAGTACGACTTCCACCGCCTCAAACAGATCCTGCTGTGAAACCGCCTTGCGGCCCTTTTTCACCGCGAGGATCGCGGCTTCATTGATCATATTCGCCAGATCGGAGCCCACCGCTCCGGACGTCGCCAGCGCGATGGCATCCAGATCGACGGTCTCATCCATGCTGACATCTTTCGAGTGTACCTTCAGCGTCTCAACACGGCCCTTCAGGTCCGGCTTGTCCACTATGACACGGCGGTCAAAACGTCCCGGCCGCAGCAGCGCCTGATCCAGCACCTCCGGACGGTTCGTCGCCGCCAGTACAATCAGGCCCTTGGACGGCTCAAAACCATCCATCTCGGCAAGCAGCTGGTTCAGTGTCTGCTCACGCTCATCATTCCCGCCGCCATAACGGGTATCACGGCTCTTCGCCACCGCGTCAATCTCATCGATAAATATAATGCACGGCGCGTTCTTCTTTGCTTCCTCGAACAGATCCCGCACGCGGGACGCGCCGACGCCAACAAACATCTCGACAAAATCAGATCCCGAAAGGGAGAAGAACGGGCACTTCGCCTCGCCGGCAATCGCCCTCGCCAGCAGCGTCTTGCCGGTACCCGGAGGGCCGACCAAAAGAGCGCCCTTCGGCAGCTTCGCGCCAATCTCTGTATATTTCTGCGGATTTTCCAGAAAATCCACTACCTCCTGCAAAGACTCTTTTGCCTCATCCTGCCCGGCCACATCCTTGAATGTCACGCCAGTCTCTTTCTGAATATAGACCTTCGCCTTGCTTTTGCCGACACCCATGACGCCGCCGCTGCCGTTGGTCATTCTGCGCATCGCAAAGGCAAAAATCACCCATATAATGATCAGCGGAGCAAAACTCAGAATCAGACTCCAGATATAACTGGAAGTCGTATCCGGTATATTCTGTGTAAACGTCACTCCCGCCTGATCCAGACGGGCTACCAGATTCGGGTCATCCGGATTTCCTGTATAATAAGTCACCGATCCCGACACAGAGCTGAGATATTCGGAAGACGTATCGCTTTTCAGCGTAATCTCTATCTCATCCGAATAAACTGTGACAGAATCTACCCGCCCTTCTTCAAGCAGTTCGAGAAACTCATCATACGTAATTTCCACGGAGGACGAGCCGCTTCCAAAGCTGCTGTTCACCAGCGCCATGATAAGCAGTGTGACCAGTGTTACCGCCAGAAAGATAATAAATGTATTATTATTCCTGCCGGGACGGTTATTCGGCCCCTGATCCCGGTCATTTCGGCGATTATCATTTTGATTATTGTCCATTCGGTTGCCTCCTGCTCTCTCTGTAACCTGGAAACCGACTGCTGTTCAAAAACCTGCACCGTCTGTCTTTTCATTTCGATGCTGTTCTATTGTTCAAAACAGCAGGCCACAGACCGTCTGCTTCGCAGACATATGCCGCTTACGCGTCATATGTCTGAGGCTGATGGGCGTTCCGCCCATCCCGAAATGAAAATACAGCCTTTAGCAGGTAAACCTGCACCGTCTGTCTTTTCATTTCGATGCTGTTCTGAATTGTTGTTACAAAATGCAATTTCCAGTTCCCCTCATTATAGTTTGCTCCCGAATAGAAATCAATACCGGAATTCTAAACGTTTTGTGAAAAAATATCCGGTGTGCCGCCCGGACAGCCCGCGTTTCTGAAAAAACACGGGTACCGTCACGGCCGTTTTATCTGTACCGCGCCGCGATCTCCGTAATCACCTGCGCGTCATAAGGCCCGAATGCTTTCAGTTTTTTGCTGCCCGCCGCAACCGCCACCTGTGCCGCGATATCCAGCGCGTCCAAAACAGAAAAATCCGGGAAACAATCCACCCCAAGCACAGAAAGCTCCGTGCAGGCCAGTAAAAAGACTGGCTGCGGCGCCTTTTCAGCCGCTGCCGTCCGCTCCATCACGCCCGCAAGCCGCGCAGCGAAATCATCGCTGCTGTCATGAATCCCCGTTTTGATGTCGTAAATAAGCGCGTGAACCTCCTCACAGCACGCTTCATCCGGATAGCAGATCTCCAGCGGAAAATGATTGTACCGTTCATACACTCTCGTCTGCACGGTTCCCAGCGTGCCCAGAATACAGACCCGCGCTCCCGGCCGGATCCTGTAAATATATTCCAGCGAAGATTCCAGCATATTGATCACCGGAAAATCAGATACCGCCTGAATATCCTCATAAAATGCATGCGCGGTATTACACGGCAGAGCGATCCTGCCGACCGGAAGCAGATTCAGCTCCCGGATCCCCTCCTGCAGAGCAGGAAGCGGGTTTTCTTCACTTTTCCCAAGCAGGTACGCGCTTCGATCCGGGATACCGGACTTATTTAAAATGACGATCTCCGGAAAATCCTGGTCCTTCTGTGTCTCCGTGCAGCTTAAAATCCTGTGGAACAGGGTCTCCGTCGCTTCACTTCCCATACCACCTAAAATGCCCAGATCATACATAATTATCCGCCTCCTTATCCATACTGTCTCCTGTTGCTGTTACATCGCGCGCATCCCCGCGTCAGACACGGCCGCTTCAGCGACATCATTCTCCGCGAAATCCGTTTATCGGACTGTCACTCCGTCTCTGCCGCGATCGTCACCGTCGAGACGGAATCTCCGGAAATGCCGAATGTAATCGAAGTGTCTCCCTTTTCATAAATCAGGGAAGCCGTCTTTTCCTCGTCCGGATCGCCGTAGGCTTCCAGCACCTCCTCCTTCGAACTGCCGATCGTGATGCCCTCATCCGTCTCGATCGTATCGTCACGGAAAACAATGGACAAAACATAATCCACATCGTCAACCGGATAGGTGTTCAGCTTAAAATGAGCATACGTATAGACCTTGTCAAGCCCGTCAAACGCGCAGCTCTCCGACTCAAAATAATCATAATCGCCGCCCAGCGCTTCCACGATCGGGGCTGCCTCCGCTCCCATCTCAACCACAGTGCCATCACAGGTAAAAGTAAACCCGTCCGCAGCCGCGGAAGAGGTGCCGGATGCAGCCGTGCTTCCCGACGAAGCAGAATCCTCATTCACTGAACCGGCCGATGCGTCAGACGAGGACGAACCATTCCCCGAGCCGCAGGCTGTAAGCGTCCATGCCATCACGGCAGTCATTCCCAGCACCGCACAGCTGCGCACCGTTCTGTTCATCATCTTTCTTAAGTGCATTTGCATTCCCTCCTTATTTTGTGTTTCCCTTATCTGGTATCTTATTCCTTATGATCTCTTCCGTGCTTCCACAGTCACAATCATAGCTTTAATAACTTACGATCTCCCCATATTCCTCCAGTTCCTGATACTGCGCGGCTTCCATTTCCTCATAAAACGCGATCTTTTCCGCATACACCGCGCTGTACTCCTCATCCTCTCGGTAATCCGTCAAATCGAACGTTTCCGACAGCCAGGCCCCGAAATAATCCGACAGCTTTTCCGCTCCCGAAAGATTCAGGTGCAGCCCGGCGTCATAAGTGTCCGCAGAGTAATCGATGCCGACTTCATCCGCCAGGTCTATGTAATTAAAATAGTACAGCCCATGTTCCTCCGCGTATTCCACGATCTGCTCATCCCACTCATCATACCAGTACGGATACAGGCTCGGAGATTTGACCAGCACCAGTTCGATGTCATTTTCTTCACAAAGGACGCGCATCCGGTCCAGATAACTCATCGCGTTGCTGCCCAGCGTATAGTCCGCCAGCACATCCGGCTCCGGAAAGCTGTCCACAGGCCGGACGTCCACCCGCATATAATAACCGTTGTGCGACACTTTATCCCGGGAAAAGAGGTATTTTATATCTTCGCCGCTTACGTCCGACCAGCGGGAATGATACCGCAGGATCGGAAACAGATAATCAAGAAAACTCTCATCCTCCGTCATGGAAGCGCGAATCGCGCCGATCTTCGCCGGCGACCACTTCATCCCGTCGAGCGTCATCCGGTTATACGCCTCACTCTGCGGTTCATCGTATTTGAGCGCCAGCACGTTAAATACGACCACTTCCGGCGTCTCATACCGCAGCGTGTCCTCCAGAAGGTAATACGACTGCCATGCCAGCTGCTGCGCGGATCCGCGGATATAGCTTGTGATCCCGTAATTCTCATAGAGCGTGATCGGTGAAAAATTCTCATAAACCTCACAGTCCCCGACAAAGATCACCTCATGATCCGTCGTCTCCCCGTAATATTCCGCAACCATCGCGCCTTCCGGAATGTCCGACATATATTTTGGCAAAAATAAAAGCTGCAGGAAAAAAAGGATGGCCAGCACAGCCGCCGCCGTCAGGAACGCGGGAAGCAGCCAGCGGGGAAATTTTTTTGTGTTCTTATTCATACAGAAATCTCCAATCGTTCCGGACTGCAGGCCACAGACCTTTGCGGATAAATCCGCTCGGTCTTTGCTATCATTTTGCTGCTGTTCGGAACTGGTGTTCAAAACTGATTATATATGAACTGCGTCTGGTCGTACCCGATGCCGTACGCGCCGAATACCACCACCACAATCACCAGAGCAGCAAACAGGATATATTTCCAGGCTGCAGCGCCTGCGAAACGCGAAGCGTTTTCAGCATCGCAGGCGCGAGCTGCCCTCGCCGGGTGGCATCCTCGCCCTTCGGGCTGGATATCCGCCGAAGCGCAGCGAGGGGGCGTTTCCACAGCGCCTGCGAAGATCCGGTCGCGGACGCCCCGCACAACACCTTTTTCAGCCGCGGGCATTTTTTCCTGCACAGCGCTGTTTTTTTCGGTCTCCGCCGCATTTACGGCAGTATTCCCGGACGCGGCGGATTTTGCCGCCGCTTCGATCCTCTCCTGCGCAATGCTCACGGAAAGCACGATAAGCAGGCTCACAAAGAGCAGCGCGTAATCCGCCGCACTAAGACCCAGCCCCAGAAAAGCCTCCGCAGTCAGATCGCTGAGCCTGAACTGTGTGAACATGTTCGCAAACATCCGGAACGTCAGCGGCACATCCCGATAACAGTCAAACAGGCGGATGCAGCTCATCAGCAGGATCGTGCGGATGATTTCAAATACACCGTACCCGCGCTTTTCATTCAGATGGAAGCGCGCGTGAAAGCGGCTGTACAGAGGCTGCAGTTCCTGTGAAACCATGATCACAACATAGTTCGTCAATCCCCAGGCGATGAAGTTCCAGCTTGCGCCGTGCCAGACGCCGGTGGCAAGCCAGACCGCGAACGCCGACAGATAAACCGGCACCCGTTTGCCAATCGCATCCCCAAAGTGTTTCCGGGAGAATGTAGACAGCTTCAGCATCGGCTTGCACACGGAGATCGGGTAAAAGATATAGTCCGTGAACCAGGTGCCCATCGAAATATGCCAGCGGTTCCAGTATTCCTTGATATTTTTTGAAAAATACGGCCGGATAAAATTCTCTTTTACGGTAATCCCCATCGTCTGCGCAATGCCGATCGTGATATCGATGCCGCCGGTAAAATCCGCATACAGCTCAAAAGCGTAAAACAGCATCCCCACCAGAACAAAAGCCCCCTGATAGACTTCCGGATTCTGAATGATCGTATTCACCGCGGCCAGGATCCGGTCCGCGATCACCAGCTTTTTGAAATATCCCCAGAGGATCCGGTAAAGTCCGTACGATACCGTCCTCGCATCAAACCGGTGCGGCGTATAAAGCGAAGCGGCCAGATCCGAATAACGGCTGATCGGTCCCTGCACCAGCTGCGGAAAAAACGACACGAACAGCGCCAGACGAAACAGATTTTTCTCCGCATGACAGGTTCCCCGGTATACGTCGATCAGGTAGCCCAGCGCCTGAAACGTATAAAAAGAAATCCCCATCGGCAGCACCAGATTTACAAACGAAAGCTGCTTCGTGCTTCCGATCATGGAGAGAAAGCCGTTGAAATTGGCAATCGCAAAATTCGTATATTTCAGCACAGCCAGAATGCCGAGGTTGACAAGCAGACCCAGAAGCAGCCACTTCCACTTCTGCTTTTTTATCTGCGACTTAAAGGCTTTCTTTTCCTCACGGCTGATCTGTCCCTTTTTTTCCTTTAAAAAGGTTTCCTGCCGGACGCGCAGCGTTTCCATCTTCCGGCCCAGCAGCCAGACTGTGACCGTCGTCGTTCCGATAAAAAGCAGGTAGGACGGGCTTGCCAGAAAATAAAACACATAGCTGGCAGCCAGCAGAAAACACCACTGGTATTTTTTCGGAAACAGATAATAAATGATAAAGACGGCAGTGATAAAGCCGATAAAACTATAGGATGTAAAGAGCATCGCGAAGCTGTCCTCTCATTAATCTTCATCTTCCAGCCGCAGGATCAGGTCATACAGCGCCTTTGCGGAATTGAAGTTTTCCGGGACGATCTCCTCCGCCGGGATCACCACGTCATATTCCTCGTTGATCTCCGCAATGATCGTCACAATGTCAAACGAGTCGATGATCTTCTCATCCACCAGTGTCGTGCAGGTCTCAAAATCCACCTCCGGATGCAGATCCTCCAGAATCTCAAGCAATGCTTCCATATGTCATTTCCTCCTTTTCACAGTTTTGTTTCTGCCGTCCGCTGTTCCTGTCTGCGTCCCCGGCGCTGCGCAGCCAGCTCCGCCGCCATCTGTTTTAAACGCTGCCGGTCCGTCTTTCCGTTTGCCGTCAGCGGCAGTGCATCCAGCGCATGCACCTGATTCGGAACCATATACCGCGGAAGTGTGCCGCGCAGCCGCACTACAAGGTCTTTCCCCTCACAGCTTCCGACATAGAAAAGAATGATTTTTCCCTTTTCCTGATCGTAAACGCAGCAGGCGCTCCGTATGCCTTCTATGCGGTTTACCTGCGCCTCAATCTCACCGAGTTCAATGCGATGCCCCATGTGCTTGATCTGGTTGTCCTTCCGCGAGAGGAAGATCAGATCGCCGTCCGCATTGTATTTTCCGATGTCCCCGGTACGGTAGATCAAATCACGGTAATGCGGATTCTGCGGATTCTGCACAAAGACTTCCGCCGTCTTTTCTGCATTATCATAATATCCGAGCGTCAGCGGCGTCCCGCGGATACAGATCTCACCCGGTTCGCCGGGATCAGGCTTCTGATTCTGCTCATTCAGAAGCAGGATCCCCGTATTCGGAAACGGCTTCCCGATCGGAATGACCTCATCCTCCGCAAATTCATGATCCGCCTCATAATAGCAGCTCATGCCGGTCGCCTCGGTCGGCCCGTACAGATTCAGAAACCGGGCATCCGGAAGCGTGCGTCTCCAGAGGTTGAACTGCCGGATGGGAAACACCTCGCTGCCAAAGGCAACCGTATGCAGATATTCCGGAACAATCTTATCAAATGTCCCCGTCGAGGAGATCATGGTCAGCGCCGAGACAACCCAGCAGACCGTATTGATCTGATACGTATTCAGAAATTCCACCAGCCGGATGGGGAACAGAAACAGCTCCTTCGGCACCAGATACGTGGTCGCGCCGCATTTTAAGCTGCCGAACAGTTCCTTTAGACAGGCGTCAAAATACAGCGGCGTCTGGTTGCCAAAGACCGTATTTTCCGTCACATGAAGGACCTCTGTCAGCTGGTCCGCATAATCGATCACCGCGCGATGACAGCCGACGACCCCTTTCGGCACGCCCGTCGAACCGGACGTAAACACAATATAGACCGGATCCGTGTCGATCGCGCCGCGGCGGATCTCTTCCAGAAGACTCCTCTCCACGGGCGTCCGGCAGACCGCATCGTACAGCAGGATCTCCCCGCCAAAACCTTCCAGAGCACGCGCCTGTTCACAGGTGTTTTCATCACAGATCACTGCACGCGGCTTCAGGTTTTCAAAGATCAGCTTTACACGAAACAGCGGCATTTCTTCATCCATCGGCACGTAATAGCAGCCGCCATAGACGACGCCCCAGAACGCCGCGATCATATGCGGATGCCGATGCATCCAGACGACCACCGGCTCCTTCGCATAGCCGTTTCCCGCCAGATAAGAGCCAATACTCTGCGAGACTGCCTGCACCTCTTCAAAGCTGATCTCCATGGTTTCATTGGCAAACGCAGTCTTTTTCGGAAAACGCTGTGCTGTCTGTTCCAGATATTCCAGTATATTTCGCTGCATATAAAACTCCTTACTCAATCGTCGACGACGTCGTCGGCGTGGACGGATACAGGCTCGTATCAAACGCATTGTAGGTGCCGTATTTTTCAAAATAGGCAATCATTTCCGCGTCCGTAAGAAGGAAAAAAGTCGCGCCGCTCTGTCTCGGCGTCGTGTCCAGATGATACCAGCCGTCGCCCACGTTGACCAGGCTCCAGTAGTGATGCGAACGGGTCGTATTCGATTTTTCCACATCAATATTCGGAATCCCGGCCTGCGTCAGCAGCGCCTTC
The DNA here is from genome assembly GCA_020860715.1 of Clostridiales bacterium. GTDB lineage: Bacteria > Bacillota > Clostridia > Lachnospirales > Lachnospiraceae > Choladousia. The sequence goes on from JAJBTU010000024.1 coordinate 106,476, forward strand.
GTTGTGGCAAAATAAATGTAGCAGTCGCCCATGCCGGTCGTGAAACCGATATGCGCACCGTTTGTCCAGCTTTCCTTATAAGAAGATTCCGCATAAGAAAGATTTGCCCTTACCCAGTTATAGATCGCTTTCGCTTTCTGCTTCAGCGTCATATCGTCCGTCACGATCTCATCGAGCACCTCCTGCGCTTCCTCCAGCACCACAGATTCCTCGATATAGTCGTCCGGTTTTTCAGAAAAGGTGATCGTCGTAGACGCGGATGTCGTATGTCCCGCCCAGTCCGTTGCCGTGTAAGTGATATCGTACGTCCCCGGCTCATCCGGATTCACATTATCCGTATCCACGGTGAGTTCCGCATCCGGATCGCAGTCGTCCGTCACAAGAATATTAGATTTATAAGAAACAGGTACGTCAATATAGGCTTCCAGAGCCACCACACCGTCAATGACCGGCGCTTCCTCGTCCTCCAGAACCTCCACCTCACCGATGATCTCTGTCGTGTTGCCGCCCTCGTCAGTCACAACCACCACCGGATGAACCGTACCTTCACTCGAATAATCCGGCTCCTCTTTGTACGCGCAGGTCACATCCGTCGCGTCGCTGATATCACCAACCAGTTCCTCTGCTTCCAGCGTGCCGCCTACATTCAGGGACGTACTCACCGCTGCGGCTGTCGGCGTCTCCGTATCCTGAATCTCCAGCGTTGACTTCCACTGCCTGCCCTTCGCCTCAAGAACAACCTCATATGTACCAATATGATGAAAAGAAATGTCCGCTATGTCCGTCACAAAGTCCACGTCCATACCGGCTGCGTTCTCCGTCAGAAAATCCTCCGCCGAAACTACCCCCCTGCTTCCACCAGCATATTCTTCACAACAGGAGAACGAAAATACACAATAAGTCCGCAGACGGCACCCAGCAGGACACAGCCGCCGCAGACGCTTCCGATCGAGATCCATATATGCTTCTTTCTTCTGCGTGCTTCCTCCTGCTTCCAGCGCTCATGCCTCTGCTTTTGTTCCCTTAAAAATTCCTGGCCGTCGAGCTGCTCCTCGCTCTCCACACGCTCCATCTCCGCCAGATAATCCGGACGCTTCTCCGCTTTTGGTTCCTCTGCCTTCGGTTCGACCGCTTCCGGTTCGGCCGCTTTCGGTTCAGCCGCTTCCGGTTCGGTTGCTTCTGGTTCGGCCGCTTTCACTTCGGCCGCTTCCGGTTCGGCCGCCTTCGGTTCGGCCGCCTTCGGTTCGGCCGCTTCCAGTTCGGCCGCCTTCGGTTCGGCCGCTTTCGGTTCGACCGCTTCCAGTTCCTTCGCTTCCGGTTCGGCCGCCTTCGGTTCGGCCGCTTTCGGTTCAGCCGCTTTCGGTTCAGCCGCCTTCGGTTCGGCTGCTTCTGCCCCGGCTTCGCCCATATTCCCCTCTCCGATTGTCTCTTCCGTACCTTTTTCTCCCATTTTATTTTCCTTCGTATCTAATAATAAGCCACATCGGTCATGTATTTTACACAACGGCCCTGTGGCTTTCTTTCATAATTTGTAATTATAAGCGATATAATTGATGTTATCAAGACAAAAATTTTGTTGCTTTTTCCATGATAAATTTCTTTTTTGATTTTTGAAAAAAGAATAGCTTTTCACTTGTACTGGTTGTATAATGTGGTATGTTATTTTGAATTGTTTCTCAAAGTTTTATACCCAGGAGGAGATCATGGCAGTAAAATATGTTTTCGTCACCGGCGGCGTTGTTTCCGGGCTCGGAAAGGGCATTACCGCAGCGTCACTCGGTCGGCTTTTGAAGGCCAGAGGCTACAAAGTCACCATGCAGAAGTTAGATCCCTACATCAATATCGACCCCGGCACGATGAACCCGATCCAGCACGGCGAAGTATTTGTCACAGACGACGGAGCAGAGACGGATCTCGATCTGGGACATTATGAGCGTTTTATCGATGAAAACCTGAACAAAAATTCCAACGTCACCACCGGCAAGATCTACTGGACGGTTCTTCAGAAAGAACGCCGCGGAGATTACGGCGGCGGCACGGTTCAGGTCATCCCGCATATTACAAATGAGATCAAAAGCCGCTTTTTCCGTGACTACACGACCGATGAGACGCAGATCGCCATTATCGAGGTCGGCGGCACAGTCGGAGATATCGAGAGCCAGCCGTTCCTGGAAGCGATCCGCCAGTTTCAGCATGAGGTAGGACATGAGAATGCCATCCTGATTCATGTGACACTGGTTCCGTATTTACGTGCTTCAGGCGAGATGAAGACCAAGCCGACCCAGGCCAGCGTCAAGCAGCTGCAGGGCATGGGCATCTGGCCGGACATCATCGTCTGCCGTTCCGAACATCCCATGAGCAAGCAGATCAAGGATAAGATCGCCCTCTTCTGCAACGTACCGAGTTCGCATGTCCTCCAGAATCTGGATGTGGAATACCTGTATGAAGCGCCGCTCGCGATGGAAGAGGAACAGCTGGCGCAGGTGGCCTGTGAATGTCTGCATCTGAACTGCTCCGAGCCGGACCTCACTGACTGGAAAGAGATGGTAAACGCCCTGCGCACACCCACACATGAGGTGGAGATCGCGCTGGTCGGCAAATACATTCAGCTTCACGACGCGTACATCAGCGTAGTCGAAGCGCTCAAGCACGGCGGCATCGCCACACACGCCACGGTCAATATCCGCTGGATCAACTCCGAGGACGTCACCCGTGAAAACGCAGGCGAACTGCTTGCCGGTGTGGACGGTATCCTCGTACCGGGCGGATTCGGAGACCGCGGCATCGAGGGTAAGATCGAAGCCATCCGCTATGCCCGCATCAACAGGATCCCGTACCTTGGGCTGTGCCTCGGCCTGCAGCTGGCGATCGTCGAATATGCACGCAACGTCATCGGTCTTGACGGCGCGCACAGCATTGAGCTCGATCCGCAGACCAAGTATCCGGTCATCGCACTGATGCCGGATCAGAACGGCGTGGAAGACATCGGCGGCACACTCCGCCTCGGCTCCTATCCCTGCGTACTGGACAAAACGACTAAAGCCTACGAGCTCTATGGCGCCGAAGAGATCCATGAGCGCCACCGCCACCGCTACGAGGTGAACAACGACTTCCGTCAGATCCTCGAGCAAAACGGCATGACCCTCTCCGGACTTTCACCGGACCGCCGCATCGTCGAGATGATCGAGCTGAAAGATCACCCGTTCTTCCTCGCGACCCAGGCGCATCCGGAGCTCAAATCCCGGCCGAACCGCCCGCATCCGCTGTTCCGCGGATTCATTGAGGCGGCAGGTGAGCAGCATAAAAAAACAAAAATAACGAATAATGCGCAGATTTACTATTAAAATGATTTGCCCATGAAAATCCCCCACGCCCTGACCGGCAGTGGGGGATTTCGAGTTTCCGGAATCAATAGCTGCCCTCTCCATCGCATATACTACAGATGCCGGTACCGCCGCAATTCGGACACGTGCTTGTAATTCCGTAAAAGGTAACTGTGCCAATCCCGCTGCAGCCGTCACAGATACCGCTTCCATGACAGCCGATACATATCATCTCTCCATTTGCAACCCCGGAAGGTCCGCTACCCAGCGTAAATTCCATTCCCGTCGGAACCGCCAGAATTAAAGTCCAGGTCGTATCCGCGCCTGCCGCGATCTCCTCAGTACTCTCCGTGCCGCCTAAATAAACCTGAAGTTCCACATGATAATCGCCCTTTTCGAATGCCTGACATTTTACCATGCCGGTCGGCCGCTCCAGAGCAATCACTTCATAATCGAGGTCTTTTAGCGCTTCCCCATATATCACGATCCCCTTCGACATATCTTCAATGGAACCCACAAATTCATAAATATACAAATCATATTCTACCTCATCCGTACCGGTCACCGTGTCATAATATTCCCCCTCCGTATCGAACGCGGAGCAGATATCCGGAAGCCATTCGCTGCTTTCCTTTGTCGCCGCCGAAGCCGTGATCGCTGCTCCCGCAAAATCCACTGTATTCCATACCATAGCCGTCATGCACACTGCCATCATCGCTGCCATCGCTTTGTTCTTCTTCATAAGTCAAATCCTCCTGATCTTCATTTTTATTTTGGGGAGCTCTTTTTCTCCCTCCTGATGATGACAGTATACCGCAAAAAACACCGCCGCCGTCTACTCGCGGTGTACAAGTAAACGTTCCGTTTTAAATTTCCATATTCATGTTGTCTCGAACAAAATAACGTGCACATAACAGAAACGGGATGACGCATTCACATACGCCATCCCGTTTCTCGTCTTCCATTATAACTGCAGGCTGCTTTCGCGCCTGGCAGCGGATGTGTTTCCACATCCGCTTACTGATTTGTTTCTTTATCGGTTGATCCGTTTCTTCCTGTAGATGCCCTCGGCCAGCATCACGGCTGCCGCCATCAGCATCAGGCTGAAGTAGAATGCCAGCGGCGATTCATCGCCCGTCTTCACTGCTTCCGATTCCGTCTCGGTTTCGGTCTCTTCCTCTTCCGAGCTTTCCTCTTCCTCCGAAGTCTCACTGATCTCCTGGTTCGTGATCGTCACGCTTGCGGTGAGGTTCTCCCCGCTTAACGTCACTTCCGTCGTATCCTGGCTCCACGTATACTGGAAGCCTTCCACATTCGCTACCGGAACCGGATTGCCGTTCTCATCCAGCTGAACCTCGGTCACATACAGGGTCACCGTTTCGCCGTCCTCAAGGGACACACTCACTTCCGCGCTCACTTCCGAGCCGCCGGCCAGTGCCAGAGTCACAATATTCTGGTCAACGTTCGTCGCCAGCGTCGTGTACGACGCATCCGCGTAAATTCCCGCATAGAATACCGCGTCACTGCTCGTCAGGGCCGCGCCATCCGCGCCAAGCAGCTTCTTCGTGATGGTCAGGACGGCCTCCTTATAGAATCCATCCGGTACCGAATAGAATACGTTCGTAAACGTCACCGTCTTCTGGCTTTCGTCTTCCGCCGTCACCGACGCCGTCATCGACCCGTCGCTGAAATTCGGCATATACTTTGTGCCGTCCGCCAGCAATGCGTAGCCCGATGTCAGAGCCACTCCGTCCTCGTCGCACTCTGCAATGTAATAGGTCCTTCCAACCTCCAGTCCTGTAAAGTTCACGGTCGAAGACGATACGCCCTTAAATGCAATCGCCTCCATGTCAAACAGGTTCGTGCACGCCGCATCCACATACAGGCCAACATAGAAGGTCTGATCCTTCGCAATCAGCGAGTCGCCGTTGTCAAGCTGGAGTTTCTTCGTCACCGAAATCTCCGCCGTCTCACTGGTGATCATCTGATCCTCCACCAGCAGCACACCCTCATCACTGATCGTGG